>CAIVGL010000014.1 GCA_903905505.1 uncultured Bacteroidia bacterium
AAGAAGCCTGCTAATGCTCCAATTGGTCCACCAAGTGTAAATCCCAAACCGCCACCAATCCATTTACCGAATTTTGCCATTTTCTCTTATTGATTTATCTATTTTTAAAATTTGTGGATAGAGTAGTTCAACTTCATTATTATCAATGATATAGTCAGCAAGTTTAATTTTCTCTCGATCCAACATTTGATTTTCTATTCGCATTTTAACCTGTTCCTCTTCAACATGATCACGAGCCACAACGCGTTTTATTCGAATATCCTGATCAGCTACCACTAGAATAACCTGATCGAAATCTGCAACCGAGTTAGATTCAAATAAAATTGCTGCTTCATAAACAACATAGGGTGCATTTTGGTTTTGGAGAACCCAGCCTTTAAATGACTTTCGCACGGCAGGATGGACGATCTGATTCATCTGAGTTAGGAGTAGCTTATCGCTAAATATTCGTGAAGCGACTAATTTACGATCCATTAACCCTTCTTGATTATAGGCGTTTGCACCTAATAATTCAATGATTTGTGACTTTATTAACGAGTCACTATTTTGAACTCTGCGAGCTTCTAAGTCAGCGTGAAATACAGGAATACCTAATGATGCAAAAATCTCACAAGCCGTGCTTTTTCCACTTCCAATACCCCCAGTTAAACCGATCTTAATCATTTTGCTTTATTTCCGTTCAATAATAAATTCAACCTCTTTGGGACTATAATCTATTGAAATGATATTCTCGGATAAGTTTAAAAGTTTGACAGGCAATTTAGATTGTTGTGAATGTCCAGCATAATCGATTACCGCCTTAAAGCTTGAACTGCTAAGTTTGTTGTATTCACTAATCCCTACGCGACAAAGAACTTTAACCTGGGAAGGAAAAGTCTTAATCGTCATCCCTTCAGGTTGACTATTTACTTGGATCGGTACCTCAAATTTGGCCTCCGTATACTGTTCTACCGCGATCTTTACGGATACTTGAGTAAGCTCAGATTTCAACTCAGAAGGGATGATTAACCATGTTTTTTTAGAGAATGATTGAGACACATTTTTTGCCTCGATAGGTTTGGTGTAAATAAACTTCAGTGTGTCAAGAATCTCCTCTGGTCCTTTAATCAGGACAGATTCGGGTTCCACCTGAGCTTGATTAAGCTGAATGTATTCCTTGGCAAAATTTAGAGATAGTTGGGGATAGACCTTGATGAGTTTTTCCACAACATGACTTATTTTGAATGTGATGGTATCGGGTCTGATGCTTGTGATGGTCATCTCACTACTTATCTGTTTCGCAAATTCATCTCGGTGTTTAGTGGTAGAAATAGAATACTTAGTGCTGAAATTATTTTCCAAGTAGTTATTCGTTAATTCATTCACGTCAACTAATAGGGGAGAGACTGCAATGTTTAGCTTGTATTGTAATAGAGTATATCCCACAGCGTCAACGGTTAACTCCAGTCGGTCTGGCAACTTACTTGTGAGTTCTTTAGCGCTAGGTTTATTGATGTATTGCACCGGTATGCTAATACGATCGGTGTAACGCTTTTGAAGAGCATTTAAAATCCATAAAAATGAAGCTAAAAAAAGGCAGACTAAAAACACAAAGGCCTTGCCATTGCGAATGGCTATTATTTCCGATTTAAGAAAGGCAATAACTCGTCTATACATCACTAGAGGTTATTAAAATTAAACTAAAAGGCCGGTTGCCCAGCCTTTTAGAAATCTTTTTTACGACTAAATCGCACTTAAGTTGTTTAGTCTTGTAAATTATTATTTCTGAGCTGGAGCATCAGACATGTCATTTAAAACAACACTTTTATCGACTTTGACTTTTACGTTTGGAGCTATTTCCAAAACAATAATATTGTCCTTGATCTCCTCAATCTTACCATATAAACCTCCTGTTGTTACAACTTTATCCCCTTTTTGAAGAGCAGCACGAAATTTGGCCATCTCTTTTTGGCGTTTGATTTGCGGACGGATCATAAAGAAATAAAAGACTAAGATCATCAAGCCCATCATCAACAACATGCTCATTGGTGAGTTTCCTGCTTGAGGATTTGCTTGGGCAGTAATAAATAAAATCGAATTCATTTTAATGGTTTTAAAAGGTTATTAAACTGTTTATTTTCAATGTAGGCAATAACTTGTAATGTTTTCTTTTCACCTGTCGAGGTCTCTATAATTGCCTCTCTGATTAGGTTTCCCCATTCACCAGCTGTATTTAGTCTAATCTCAATAGAGGAGTGTTCACCTGGTGCGACATCAATAGAACTGTAACGTACATCAATGCAACCGCAAGATTTATCTGCTTTTACTACCTTGAAAGGCAATCCCCCTGAATTTTTAAATACAAAGGCAAACGCAGCAACTTCTCCATCTTTAAGTGTACCAAAATTATGAATTTCTTGATCAAATACAATTTTACCAATACCTTTATTTTCTTGAAGTTTTGGTTTGTCTGATTGATTAGAGTTGGGGCTAGAATGACAAGAATTAATTAAAACAGTAACAAGTAGGGCTAAAAAGAGATGATAGTTGTCAGACCTGTTTTTCATGATTCCAATAAGCCTCGTCCAGTCTTAACGATTTTTCCTGCTTCTTTAAAGTCTTTCGTAATTCGATCTAGTACTCCATTGATAAAGTTACTGCTCTTTGTGGTGCTGTAATATTTTGCCAGCTCGATGTATTCATTAAGCGTAACTTTTATGGGTATGGAAGGAAATTCGGTTAGTTCAGTGAGCGCTAACTGCATGATCAAGATATCCATGATCGCAACTCTATCAACGTCCCAGTTTTTGGTGTAGGTCTCGATGATTTTTCTATTCTCCACGTTATTGGTTAACGCTTTTCGAAATAAAGTGGTGGTAAATTCCTTGTCCTCGTCATCCTTGTACAACGACATTAGATATTCGTTGTTGTCATCTTCACTTTTGAACTTCTTGATCGTTTTAATAACCATGGAGATGGTGAAATCCAAATCATCATTCCAATATATACTCTGCTCTTCGAGTTCCGACAGCATACTCTCACTATTCACTAAGATGATGCTGAAGATATCTTCACAAAATTGGCGATCAGTTTGAAAATCATCTAAAGGCGAATTGATATACTCTGCGTATAATTCAGACTCCTGAAGTGAGCTAAAAAGAGTGCGAATAAGGTCGGGATACATGGCCCAATTTAGCTTATTTGTCTTTAAATAATCGTTTAACCCTTTGTTCTCCTTGAGTTTCGCAATTAATCTGTTGTTAACAAATTTTAAATTTGGATTTAGATCGTCTGCAGTAGGGAGGTTTTTTAGCTTGCGCGATTCAATACGTTCATTTGCAAAATCACATAATTCACCAAGAATAGCAAAAAGCAGATGATAGAGATCGTATGTTTTTTTGATGCTAAAATGGAGTTCCGTTTCCGATTGGGATATAGTCTTTTCGGACGATGATACGTGAGCATAGATTATCTGAAGTACTTTTGTGCGGATTATCCTTCGACTTATCATGATTTTAACAGAACTAGTTTCAATTATTAAATTGCGTGCAAAAGTACAACAAAAAACCGAAAGGATTACTTGTTTTCTGGCGGATCTATTGAATCAAGTTCAGTTTCATCCACAACATCTGGCTCCAGATCATCGGTTTCATCCTCGAAATAAGGATTGATAGGGGCTGATTTTCGAAAGATCAAGGCTATTCCAAAACCCATCACTCCTCCCCAAAGATGTGATTCCCATGATATTTCAGGTTTGACGGGGAAAATACCCCAAAATAATCCTCCGTAGATCAAAGCCACAATTAAGGCAATCGTTAATAGTCGAGCATTATAGCTGATCACACCGCTGAGAAATAAAAAGGCTGCAAGTCCATAAATAACGCCACTTGCCCCAATATGCAAGGAGTCACGCCCCACAAACCAAACTGACAATCCAGCAGAGAAATAGATTAATCCAAAGATTAGGTAGGCAGAGTGACGATAAAAGAAGAACAACGAAAAGGTTAAAATGAAAATAGAGAATGAATTGGCAATTAGATGCTCAAAATTTGCATGGATTAACGGTCCAAAGAGAATACCGCGAAGCCCTTTGATCGACAACGGATATATTCCCCAAGAAGCAAAGTCATAATCAAACTCAACTTCGAAAATTTTCACGAACCACAAGACGACTAAAAGAAATATAGAGACAAAAAGGGCATGATGGACAACCCTTTTTTCGAGAAGAAATTGATCCTCTGAATAAGCTCCTGGATGATATCTTGAGAATATGGACATCTTAACTTTAGCTAAGGTAATCGATGGTTCGGTAGGTCATTTATTTTATTGTTTAGCTAGCAGCTTTTTTGTCAAGGTAATAAAGCCATTGATATCCTCTTCTGTGGTATCAAAAGAGGTCATCCATCTCACTTCATTGTTCGATTCATCCCAGGTATAGAAGAAATATTGCTCCTGTAGTTTCTCCAAGATAGAAGGGGGTATAATGGCAAATATTCCGTTGGCTTGAACTGGTTGTGTAATTTGAATCTGCTCGATTTCTTTCAATCTCTTTTCGAGAAGCTTTGCCATGTTATTGGCATGCATGGCATTGGTCTTCCAAAGTTCGTCTTGCAGATAAGCCACAAATTGAGCCCCAACAAACCGCATCTTAGAGTAAAGTTGAGCGGCCTGTTTTCTGAAATATTTACTGTTTTTGGCTAATTTCGGATTTAGAAAGATAACTGCTTCACCGACCATCATCCCATTTTTTGTGCCGCCAAAGGAGAGAATGTCAACCCCTACATCTTTGGTGAAAGCCTTAAATGAGAGTCCTAAAGAGACCGCTGCATTGGCAATCCGTGCACCATCCATATGGAGATACATCCCATGCTTGTGGGCCAAATCGGCAAGCTCTTTAATCTCTCCTGGAGTATATACCGTCCCCAATTCAGTCACTTGAGTGATACTTATTAGTCCAGGCTGTGAATGATGTTCAAAGCCGAATCCATGCAGTTGAGTTTGAATTAATTCAGGCGTTAGCTTGCCATTCTTGGTCGCTATCGGAATAAGTTTACTTCCGGTGAACTTCTCGGGTGCACCACACTCATCGATATAAATATGGGCTGTAGAAGCACACAGAATCGAATGAAAAGAGTGGACTGCAGATTGAATACTTAAAATATTGGCTCCAGTTCCGGTGAGCATAAAAAATACGTCAATCTCACTACCAAACTCATTTTTAAATAAGTCTATCGCGTGATTAGTCCATTGATCATCACCATATCCAATGGCATGATCCATATTCGACGATTCAATTGCCCTTAAAATCTGTGGATGAATACCAGAATTGTTGTCGCTTGCAAAACCTCTTTGTCCCATAATTGTTATAGTTTTAGGATGTTTTTAAAGACATAATATTTCTTTGTAAAAATAAGTTTTGTTTTGGGGTTTTTAGTATATTTCAGTAACCTTATTTAGTGCTATTTAGACCTTTTTTCTAGTTCCTATAAAAATGACACAAAAAGCGAAGCCAGTTATCAATATATTTTGGATGAGGCGTGATTTACGGCTTGAAGATAATACCGCCCTTTACCATGCCCTAAAGACTAGGGAGAATGTCTTGCCGCTTTTTATTTTTGATGTTGATATTCTTGAACAACTTGAATTCCGTCCTGATTACAGAGTGAATTTCATCCATAAAACACTATTGGAACTCAAGGCTTATTTAGAAAATATTGGCTCCTCAATTTATATTGCTCATGGAAAATCGCTTGATATTTTCAAGCAACTAACTGAAAATTATCATGTTTGCAGCGTATATGCAAATCGTGATTACGAGCCAGCCGCTTTGGAAAGAGATCATCAAGTTGAAAAATTCCTAACCCATAACAAGATCGAATTTCAAACATACAAGGATCATGTTATTTTTGAAAAGGACGAACTAGTAAAAAACGATGGTAAGCCATACACCATTTTTACCCCGTATAAAAACAAGTTTATCGAGAAGTTCAATATGGAGATGGTGAAGGCCCTAAACACGACTCAATATTTCCACCATTTTTTTCGAACCAAGCCGCTTCCAATGAGGTCTATTGAACAACTTGGTTTCGAGCATGTAGATCTTATCTTTCCTCCGAAATCGTTGAATCAGAGACTGATCGAGTCCTATGCAGAGACAAGGGATTTCCCGGCTTTAAATGGGACCTCGAAACTCAGTGTTCATCTCCGCTTTGGAACAATAAGTATTCGGAAGATTACAGCCTTTGCTTTACAGCATTCTGAAACGTTCTTGTCAGAACTTATTTGGCGCAATTTCTATAGTCAGATACTCTGGTTTTTTCCTCATGTTGTCCAAAAAGCGTTCAAGCCTATTTATGATTCAATTCGGTGGGAGAATAACATGGATCATTTTACAGCTTGGTGCGAAGGAAAGACAGGCTATCCAATGGTAGATGCAGGAATGCGTGAACTAAATTCGACCGGTTTTATGCACAACAGAGTTCGAATGGTGACCGCTAGTTTCTTATGCAAACATCTATTAATCGACTGGCGATGGGGTGAGGCTTATTTTGCTAGTAAACTGAATGATTTTGAGTTGGCTTCTAATAATGGTGGATGGCAGTGGGCCGCTGGGTCAGGCTGTGATGCAGCTCCCTATTTTAGGATCTTTAATCCAACGTTGCAGGCTAAAAAATTTGATCCCCAAAATGAGTATCTCAACAAGTGGATTCCTGAATTGAACAGTTTTGATTATTGTCCTCCAATAATAGATCATCAATTTGCCCGTCAAAGAACCTTGAAGAGGTATGGTGAAGCAATGGGATACCTAGAAGACTAGGTTCAGAAGGGGATAATTTGAAGCCTCTTATTTAGCCTGATAAAGCTGGTGATTATGCGCTGTGCATCTCTGTTGTCGGCATATTTCTTAATGCAATCATCAAAAATTGTTAGATCTGTGGCCGAATTATTTATGCCGACATAGCCAAAACCTACATATCGGTTATTTGCAATTTTTACAATCGACTTTTCATCAAGGGATCTACCTTGGTCGACAATGAAAAAATTCTCGTGTTTGTAATTTAGCGGACGCAGGGCATTATTCACACGAGTATTGTAGCTCTCTGTGCTTTCACGACCCCCACAAGCACCATGACAATCATTTAATTGAGCACTAAAACACTCTCCATCTGTTTTATAGAGATGGCATAATTTTTTACAAAGCGTAAATTCCATAACAAGCTGATGCAAAAAGTCGATACCTTCTTGTTGTGAACTAAACATTGTAAGCGGATCCATTTCATTCTCGACTTTCTGAACGATTAGATTGAGGTATCCATTGGGATCCTCGAAAGCAAATAATCCAAAGTTAAATGAGCTCTTTCGTTGAGCCCTATTGAATAATGGCCTATGCTTCTTAATTTCATCTGATTCTAATAATAAGGCTAACAACTCACTGCCTGTCTCTTCCCAAGAAATATCTCCCATCTTATCACGCATCTCAATAGCCTTCTTTGTTTTTGGACTATTCAGATGGGTGAGAATACGTTGACGAATATCTTTGCTTTTTCCAATATAGATCAGGCTATTCTGATTGTCGTATAAATAATAGACTCCAGTAACAGAGGGTATTGATGCGATCTTTTCATTCTGTAACTTATGAGATGATGCACTAGGTAGCAAGAGATCACTGGTTTTACTCTTCTCAATCAAAATATCAAACAGTTTAGCGGTTGCCAATGCATCTCCTAGGGCTCGATGTCGATCGGTGATTAAAATTCCTAAATCAGTACATAAATTACCCAACGAGTAAGAGCGATGTCCAGGGATAATTTTACGCCCTGTTTTCACGGTGCAGATAGTTTCGCGACTATAGGTATATCCTAAGCGCCTAAACTCCTCTTTCACAAAAGAATAATCAAACACCGCGTTGTGAGCCACAAATATTCGTCCTTCAGTTAGAGTAATGATCTGCTTGGCTACTTCATAAAATTTGGGGGAATTGGCCACCATCGCATTTGAAATTCCTGTGAGAGAGGTAATTTGATAGGGGATAGAGCACTCTGGATTAATTAAGGTATTGAAAGTCTCTGTAACTTTCTGACCATCGTGCAGGACTATGGCAATCTCGGTGATTTTGCCATATTGGGCAGAGGTACCGGTTGTTTCGATATCGATTATGGCATACACTAGCGACCTGTACTTTTAGAATTAGAGAGTCTAAATATAGTGTTTTGATAGGTTCGGTGAACTGGTGAAACTAACTTTTATTAAAAAGAAGGTTAGATTCTGTTTTCAGTATAAATCCGGATCATTCGGTAAATCTCAATGACACTATCGTTTTTGGGCAACGAATCGTATAAATGACGGATGTACTGCTTCTGGTTTAGGATCTGAAAACTCTTCTTGAAGTTTAAATCGAAGACTAAAGCCATTTGAAAAATAATGAAATCATTAAATGTGATCAAGTCTTTTTTATTCGGTATCTCCCCATCAATGATAGTTTGACAAAATGAAGCGGTGACAAAGGGCTTTTCAGATAATGCTAAATCTAAGGCCAGATTAGGCTTTCCAGTCTTGTGTTTTACATATTCAGAGGTTGAATACCAAACATCTAACTTATCTGCATCGCGGAGAAGCTTTAAGTAAAAAAGGACGAGATCGCCCTCTTTCTGACTTAACTCAGGTTTATTGTGGCTCAGAATCGTCTCGGTTATGATAGTCTGAATTTTATCAGACAATAAATTAAACGATTCATTTTTTTTGAGAAATTCAACACTTAACTCCGCATGATTAGTTGGTTCAGAGGAGGTATCCTGATCAGTTAAGACTTTGATTCGACCCATATCATGAAATAAAGCAACAACCTCTGCAATTGCTTTCTCATTTTCATCAAGTTCTAGATTGTCACAAAGAATTAAGATGTTTGAAACTACACGATCGGTGTGCTCTATGGTTTTTATAGCTGTAGGTTGCAGGGATAACGGGGGTAATTGGCAAGCTTGCTTTACAACTTTATACGCTTTTCTTAAATCTTCAAAAATTTCACTGTATTCCATTTGTCATTTTACTTTTCGGTATAAATTTAACATTTATATGTCAAAGCTTGATGATTTTTATGGATATATTCGATGATGGTAATGCAAACATAACAATAAGACCGAATTTTGATCCCTACAACGAATTAAACGAAAGAAGAATTCTGAGTTAAAAGAATATTGCTACTTTTGCTCCCCTTAAATTTAGGGCCCCATAGTTAAATGGATAGAATGGAGGATTCCGGTTCCTTTGATCCGAGTTCGAATCTCGGTGGGGTCACAAAAGCCTTTTAATCATTAGATTAAGAGGCTTTTATTTTTTATGTTAATTTGGTTGATGATCCAAGTTAGGTCAAATTTACCTGTCATGTTTTGCAGTCATTTAACTTTTATCGAATAATGGTAGATCAATTGTTAAGTTTTCTTTCCGAGTATTAAACTTATTTGATTTTCTATAGTCAGATATTCAATTATTTATAACTTTGTTAAACCATTTTAGATCAGTTTGCCTAATTTTCAAACCCTAATCAGCATACTTCCCATGAAAAAGCATCTTGAAAAACTAGTTTTTGTTTGTTCAATACTTCTAATCCTAGGTGGCTGTCAGAAAGATTCAACGACTAATTACGTTGTGCCGGAAGCTGGATCTACAAATTCTTCGGAATCAACTGTTGTGATGGCAGATGCTACCTTCGAAGGTCTAAACGGGTATGTGGAAAGTTACCTGTCATTAAGTGGTCTAAAATCTAGTCCCATTCCTATTCTTTGTCCTAGTATTAGCGCTACATTAACTACCACTTTCCCAATCAATATTTCGTTGGATTGGGGCACTGGGTGCTCAAGCGCCTTGGATACCACCATACGAAGTGGTAAGCTTTATATTTCACTTTCTGGTAAAATGAACGTTCCTAATTCGGTGGCAACCTTTACCTTTTACAATTTTGTAAGTAATGGTAATACGATTACAGGAACGCACCGAATTACCTATGTTGGTCTTAATGCAGGAAATTCTTGGCCTCGTTATAAGATCTTCACAGAAGCTAAGATTGAATTTCCTGATAAAAAATTTATGACTTATCGAGCTGAATATGTTAGACTTAAATCGGAAGGCTCTGCTACAGCTGCACTTGATGATGATGTTTATCGCATTGAAGGTTCATCTTCTGGGAAAGATAGAAATGGTCGAACTTGGAGTGCTAGTTTCCCTAGTGCATTGGTTAAGAAGAACTCATGTAAATGGTTCTCTAGTGGATCTGTCTTAATCACGCCACAAGGAGAACTGCCACGTACAATTAATTTCGGCGAAGGGACTTGCGACAATAAAGCAACATTGAAAATTGGAGATAAGATCACTACCATTTCATTGTAACGAGAAATTTTGTGTGTATTACCTCTTATAAAGAAGCCTAAGTAAAGACGGGTTGACAACCAGCAGCAAAGGAATTATTTTAAGCGGCTGATTCAAACCCTTCGAACAGAACCCCAAGGTCAGAATTGGAATTGCGCATCTCTTCATCGGGCTACTCTGCTAATCATTTATATTTATACAACGGTAAAGTTGAAAATATACCAATCAGAGCGAAACAAAAATAGTGGTCTGGAAATTGTTATTTCAACGAGTAGGTAGCTTAAGTTTCATGAACTTTATAAGCTAAATATTTTATAATAGTTGCTATATTTGGCCCACAATATGTAATTTATTACTTAGAAACCATGAAAAAATTATTTTTTGCTATTTTCATCCTTGGCCTTGCATCAGTTAGTAATGCCCAAGAGTTGGCCCAACATCAAGGTCAACCTGTCCTTCAGCGTAAAAACGTATTTAAATTCTTACCGGTTAATATGCCTTTTCAATCCCTTTCATTTGAGTACGAACGGATGCTAAGTCCCAAAAACTCATTTACGTTAGGTGTAGGGTTACCAAGAACTGGCGACATTGACTTGCAAGAGACTTCGGATTTTAATAATGCCGACTTCAGTACGATGCATATTCGTGCTGCTTATCGCCATTATACCGGTAAGAGCCAGCTTCCACGAGGTTTTTATGTTGAGCCTTATTTAAAATACCAAGATATGGTTGGTTCTGCAGGAGTTTCAGGTACGGAAAGCCAATCCAATCAACCTTATACTGGTGATTTAAGTGTTAAATTAAATACGATGAACGTTGGAATCCAGTTTGGGACACAGATTCTGATTGCCAAACGTGTTACCTTAGATTTTTACTTCCTTGGACTTGAAGCTGGTTTGTTAAGTGGAGACTTATCTGGGAGCGCTAGGTTGACCAATACCACAAACCTGCCTCCAAATGCAGATCAAATAATTGCAGATGCAGCAGCCGATATCGTAACGGACATAAATTCTGCAAAAACGGATGTCTTACCTGCTTTTATAGGCGATAAAATCACCGTGACCCAATCAGGTAACCGTGTGAATGCGAAAATCAATGGCGCTCCTTATCCTTGGCTTCGTGCTGGATTAAGCTTAGGCATTGCTTTCTAAATAATGCTGTTTGTCTTGAAATAACAAAGGGTGCTTCTCAATGAGAAGCACCCTTCGTTATTCTGTTTTAAACCCTTATTCTGGCACGCAATTAATTAGCTGGATATCCATTAGCATTCCTGAGCATCTTCCTTTAAAAGAGGCTTTAGTTCCCTCTGTGATCGTGGATAGTTTTGATTTGTATTTGACAACATCAACGCTATCTATCGAGCAACTTACCCCT
This sequence comes from uncultured Bacteroidia bacterium, assembly GCA_903905505.1. GTDB lineage: Bacteria > Bacteroidota > Bacteroidia > Bacteroidales > Prolixibacteraceae > JAAFHB01. The sequence continues at coordinate 11,716 of CAIVGL010000014.1, forward strand.
TCCATGGCATCCTCTAAGCTAAAGACCATTCCGTGATTTTCAAGATTTCGAACACTTTTCACTTGTCCGCTAATCGAAAGTGCTTGGTTCAGGTATTTTTTATTTGCTCCAACCTCATCTTTCTTGAATTCAGATATTAGTTGCGTTGCACTTAGCGTAAAAGAAGGTGTCTCCTTGGCGAGATTTCTATGGGGCATATTAAAGACGTAATAGATCGAACCGAATGCAAGGAGTAATCCGAGAAAGAATACCCATACCACAATACGAAGTGTCTTTTTAGAGGTCATAGATTTAAAGATTAATGGTAAGGGACAAAAGAGGCATCGATTTTAAGCGTGACCTCTTTTGCAATCTTTTCACGAACTGCAGAAGGGATAGCAATATTAAATTGCTCAGGAGTTATTTTCAGTGTCGCAGAGGCGGCAATCTTCTCTTTTGCTGGGGTAATCTGGGCTTGGAAAGTAAATTCTTTGGTTACGCCATGCATGGTTAAGTCCCCCTTAACATCTACGGTAGTTGTTTTATCGCTCTTCCAATCCATCGAAGAGGTTATCTTCCCTTTAAAAGTTGCTTTAGGAAATTTTGGTGATTCAATGTAATTTTCATTGAAATGTTCCTCCATAAGGGCTCTTCTAAATTTAAAGGAGGTGGTGAGTACTGAAAATTGAACCCCATTTTTTTCAATATCGATAACAGCCGTTGCTTGGTTCGATTCGGCAATAATATCCTCAATAGGTGTCGAAGAGTTGAAATTGATCTTCGCATCCTTGGTTAGATAAACATTCTGGGCCGCAAGGGTGAAAGCAAAGAATCCGAATACTGTAAGTAGACAAAGTTTTTTCATCGTTTTGAGTGCTATTATTTAGTGAAAGAGAAAACTCGAGAAATATTAAATCCAAGATGAACACCTGCATTACTCCAAGAACCTGTTGTTTTGCCAATAAAACCACCTTCTCGCATGGCCAAAGCATTGGTTAGCATAATTTGAAACACGTGACCTCCAGTTTCAATATCAACGCCAATTGAGAGTGGATTATAATATTTGGTCGTACCTGAATTGGGCGAATTTAAAGCACTCTCATTGGCCCTGTAGACATAGAAATATTCGATGTTCAAAGAGATCCGTTTTGATAGTTTTAATCGACCACCTAGGCCCATAGAAAATAGATCATTTTTATCTAGCTCTGTAGGTACTAGATTTCGGTGAATGTATGTAGGTGCTAATTGAATCGATAGATTATCATTGAATTTCCGTGCAATCAAGATCTGTTGGATATAAGAACTCCGGGAATAGCCATTGGTATAATTGGAATTTAACTTTGATCCAATGTACTCTGTACTCAGTAAATAAGAGAGTTGAATGGGCATGTTGCTAACGCCACTACTTTGACGAAGCAACGATATCTTGCCAAATCCATCAACTGTTTTTTCATACGTACTGCGACCAATACCAACTTCTAACCAATCGGTAAGACCATATTCTAAGGCTAAATGGATTGTCCCTTGGTCGAGCCCCCAGAAATTATAAGAACCTGTATTTAATTCACCAAACCGGTGGGATACCCTAAACTCTAACTGATTTTTCTTCATTCGCTCAATCGAATGTCCATTCACTACACGTGTTGATTTGAATGTCGCGGTAGCATAAACTGTCTGCGGTTCAGCTGATTTTGCTAACAAGGAATCTAAATCCTGACTTTTAGCTTGAAAGGGTATCAAAAAAAGTGACGTAAGGAAGAATAGTAGAAACGATTTGGATTTCATTGGTTTAGTTATTAGGTGCGCCTTTGGTTGTCCAGGCTTGAATCATCGATATACTACAGTCGGTTAGTTTTAATCCTCCTTTTGGCATGGGAGAATATCCAGATGCTTGTTGAACAGATCCTAATAATCGTGCTGAATTGCTCTTTACATCTGCATAGTCTTGAAGTTTTATTCCTGCACCACTGGAGGCTGCTGTGGTGTTAGAATGACACGACAAACAATTAGATTGAAGAATAGACTTGATTTCAACTGAAAATTTTGTTGAATCAATGTTACAGGTAGATGCTTGAATCGCTGGCTTGCCAAATAAAGCCTCTTCGCTATCGTAATAGCATCCAGCTAAAACGAAAAGAACAATGATTAATAGAATATTTTTCATAGAATAACTAATTCTGTTTAGCGCCGTTCGCTTTCCATAACTCCAATTGGCGCAACTCGCAACTGGTGATTTTATAACCTGGTGGCATTTGGATGGAGATACCTTTAACAGATGATAATAATCGACCATTGTCTAAATAGGTCTTAACATTCGCATAAGTATCTAGAAGAATCCCCATTTGCGCAGTTGAGCCGCTGTGACAGGAGGCACAATTACGTGAGATCACCGCGGAGATTTGGTTTGAATAAGTTACAGCAGTTGTTGTGTCGCAGTTTGAGGTGCAGACACTATTCAATGCTCCGTTTTTAATCCAATTGAAGATGCTATCTTTCGCTGCTTTTGTTAACTTCGTATATGGACTCGGTGGCATTTTATTGTTCGCAACTTCAGTATAAAGTTTACTTGAGTTTGGTGCACCAGGCTTAACCATATTAGCCATCACAGAGGCATAGCTAACAGTTACATATCCCTCTTCGGCACTTGTTTGATTGTGACAACCAGTTGTCCCACAAGATGAAAGCAAGATCGGAAGAATATCACGTTGAAAGCACACTGCATCGCTCTTAGTGCCACCTCCGCCTCCTCCAGTTGTCCCGTCAGTAGATGGAGGAGAAGTGCAAATCGTATTTTTTGCTCCTTGGTCTATCCAAACCCGAATTAAGATCCGGTCGTTTTCCGACAAAGCCGAATTAGGAGGCATTAATTGAGTAAAACCTTTGCCCGTAATGGCAATATAAGCTTTACTATTTTGTGCATCAAAAGGGGTAATGGATTTCAGTATGGAGTTGTAATCGGCATATGAATATCCAGACTCCATATGTGAATTATTATGACAACTTGCACAGTTATTACTGAAAATAGGGGCTATTTCAGTATCAAAACAGACTTGTTTAAGCGTTGCCACATTTAAGCCATCATGCTTACATTGGACCTGAATAGCAATCAATAAGATTGTCCCAAATAAGAATAAAATAGATAATCTTAAGCTTTTCCTCATTTGATTGACTGTGTAATTTCATCAATTTTAAGAATAAAAACTTGAAATTGGATCCAATAGAACAAATCTTAACATTAGAATGATGTTAAGATTTGTTAGTCTTAAATTGATAGTTCAGTACGGTTGTTTTCTAATGAATTGTCATTCAATTTATTGATAATGAATTTTTAAAGTCTCAATGGTTTATTTAAAAAGAATCTAAATTAATACCGGATGTTCTGAACAGGGATGATGGGGGAGTCGTCGATGGAGATCATCGCATTGATGATTCTAGCCTCCGAAAATAAGTGGAGGTCATTTGGTGTTACTAGGGTAGGGGTAACCAATTTTTCAATTAAATAGCTTTGGAGTCGAGTCCCAAGAAGTAAAGGATTCTGCATCGAATACCACCGGTTTTCGCGCAGTAATATCAAGTTGGCATAAGAACTATCGGTGAGATAGCCATTCTTTACAATTAGGATGTCGTCACAATCACCTTTGAGCAAAAACATTGCTTCCAGTTGTTCTCGGTTGGACGATTTAAAGGTATAATCGATAGAATTATTTTCGATCATCTTCAGCGAATGGACTGCTCTTATTTGATAGCTGGAGTAGGAGATATGCTGTATCTTCTCCCCATACGTTATGGTACATTTGACAGTTGAATGGATTAGATCCAGTGGAATACTTAGGTGATCAGAAAGATCAATGGCTAATTGATTATCAAAGAAATGATTGCGTGTGCGATTTAGTCGATCGTTATGGAGTTCGATTCGCTCGAAAACTCCATTTTTATAGCAAATAGTCTCAATGAATTGGCACATATACTTTATCTATTAATTCTTGATATTCCTTCATTGGATCACTATAGCAGGTTATTCCACCACCACTTTTAAAAATATACTCTTGACCTGCTTTTTCTAGATATCGAATCATCACTGCAGACTGTAGATTCTGACCATCAAAAATTCCAAATACTCCTGTATAATAGCCCCTTTCGTAGGTTTCAGCCTCTTTAATCGATTCCAAGGTTTTTCTCTTTGGAGCTCCACAAATAGAACCAGCGGGCAACAATTTTGATAGGATAGTCCCAAGTTTACTCTTATAGTTTTCGGGAAGTTTCCCTGTTATTTCTGAGCTCACTTGAATCAATGTTTTTTCACTTGTCTGAACATGATTCAAAAATCTAAATTTCTCCACCTTCACCTCAGTAGCCACGATAGATAGATCGTTTCGGATCATATCCACAATGGTGTGGTGCTCTGCGATCTCCTTCGGATCAGTTAATAGTTGCTCTTCAGCATTTGGCAGTGCGGCATCAATGGTCCCTTTCATCGGAAAAGAGGAGATCTTACCATCCGTTATTGTAACGAATGACTCTGGTGAAAAGACGACAAATTCATCGCCAAACAGAAGCTTAAAAGGGGCCTGACTTCTATGAAAAATAGCTGATAGGGATAGGGAAGTCTTAATGGGAGTTGGAAAAGTGAGATTGGTCAAAAAAGAGTTTCCTAATTTTATTTCTTTTAACACTTTATCGAACGCCTCTTTGAATTTTTCATACGATACCGGGAATTTTTGGAAAGTAAACTTTTCACTCGTCGTGGTCTGCTGATCAAAGTTTTTGGCACTGTTCATCGTGTATAGAATCCCAGCAGAATAAGCTTGTTCTAACGGCAATACAATGGGATTCTTTAGTTCGAAATCGAGAATAAAAAGAAATGGCTTTCCCTGATGACCCCAATCATTCATCCTTTGTACAAAATCGGTGCAGACAACCCTTTTCATACCTGTTACTTAAGGATTGATTGAAGGGCATTCAAATCTAAAACAGTAACCTGATTCCGTTCCCATTTTAAGATCCCTTGTGATTCTAAATCTCCAATTATCCGGGCTAAAGAGGGTCTGGCAACACCGAAAAGTTCAGCCACCTCTTTCTGATTGTGATTAATTGGAATAATCATGTTGTTGTTTTTCAATCTATTGAGTAAAAAGTAGGCTAATTTTTCTTTGATTGTTTTAAAGCTCAAAAATGTAATTTTCCGAGATAAAAATTGTGCTTTACCCGAAATAATATTTAAAAAGTTTGCTAGCACACGAGGATCCAAGGTTAATAACTTGGTGAAATCATTTCTGTAAATCACCAGTAATTTTCCATCCGAGCTAGCCGATAAGTTAACAGGGAATAGACCTTGAGCTCCATATAAAAAGGCAGGAGCCACCATTTGAGGGGCATTTAAATCCTCAATTTTTAAGTTATTCCCTGAGAAATCAACCATCTCACCTTGCAGTCTTCCAGATAAGATGATCATCGCTTTATCTACAACCTCACCGGAATAGGCCAAAACCTCATTCTTAGTGAACGATTTTACTTGATGAGGACACTTCGCTATTAAAGTGTTTATCTGTTGGCTTTCAAGTCCATTAAATAGGGGAGAGCGACCTAGAATTTCAAACATCTTGTTTTTATTGACAAAGATACGATAAAGTGTAACAATTGTTACACTTTAAGGAGAGACTCTGACGTAATTTTGTTGAACTAAAATGAAAAGAGATAAATTTAAATCTAGCTACAATGAAAAGAGATATTCTCGAAATAGATGAACTCAAATGCAATGGGTGTGGTCTTTGTGTGCCAACATGTCATGAAGGGGCGCTTCAGATAATTGATGGTAAAGTTCGGTTGGTAAGTGAATTAATGTGTGATGGATTAGGGGCATGTATCGGTCATTGTCCGGAGGGTGCCATTACAATTGTACATCGTGAAGCCGTTCCTTATGATGAGGTTCAAGTCATGGAACTCATGGTGGCTAAAGGGCTTAATACCGTAGTTGCTCACCTACGACACCTTAAATCGCATGAAGAATTTGATTATTTAAGGCAAGGGATGGGGTATATTATGGCCAATGAGTCCGGCTTGTCTTTTACAGTCGAACAGGTGAAACAGGGCGTGCACAGTCAAAACGAGCATCAAGAGCAATCCGAGTGTCACACAGGATGTCCAGGGTCTAAAACAGTTGTTTTTGAACCCAACACTTTTTCAATGGCAACACCTATCAATTCAAATCATACTTCTTCAGAGTTACGCCAGTGGCCAACGCAGCTCCATCTTATAAATACTGGAGCTGCTTATTTTACTGGGTCTGATCTATTGGTTGCCGCAGACTGCAGTGCCTTCGCGATTGGTGATTTTCATCAAAAATGGTTGCGAAATAAGTCTTTGGTTATTGCATGTCCTAAGTTGGATCAATCTAAGGAGGTCTATTTACAAAAGATAACTGCTCTTATTGATGAGGCTAAGGTCAATACAATCACCGTATTGATTCTTGAAGTCCCTTGTTGTAGTGGATTAGTTCAATTGGTAAGTAGGGCTCTCTCACTAGCTCAGAGAAAGGTTCCAGTAAAGGTAGCAATAGCCAGTATAAAGGGTGAAATAGTTACCGAAGAGTGGATTTAGTAAACTTTGTTTTACCGTTACATTAACATTGTCTCTAAACTGGCATTAATCATAAGGTAAAGGTTAATGTGTGTTATGTTTTTAATATCTTCGCCGATACGTTAACGTTTGCCATTTTATGAAAAGAGTATTTACCTATTTTATTCAAGGATTATTGTTGGTTGCTCCATTGGGAATAACTGTATTTTTTGTTTACCGTATTTTTCTTCTCACAGATGGATTGCTCTCTGTTTATCTAGAAGAACATTTCGATATCAAAACCCCTGGCTTAGGTATTCTAATCATCTTTATTTTTCTTGTTTTGCTTGGAATCGTTGGGGAGACGATATTGGCTAGGCCCATCAAACGATTTTTCAATGGCATTCTGCAACGAACACCATTTCTAAAATTAATATACTCTTCAATAAACGATCTTTTCTCAGCTTTTATTGGAAAAGAGAGAAAATTTCATCGTCCAGTCATGATGCTGGTAAATAAAGAGAACGATGTTTGGAAGATGGGATTTGTGACCAAAGAAAAGCCAATCGTAATTGGCAAATCTGAATTAATTACTGTTTACTGTCCATTCTCTTACGGCTTTGCAGGTGAACTGTTCTTTGTTCCAGCTTCCAATATTAAAGATTTGGACGTGCCACCTACCGAAGCCATGAAATTCATTGTCTCAGGTGGTGTATCAGCTGGTGACTTCCATCCAAAATCCAATTAAGGAATATTCCTTTTTTGAATAGTCTTTGGGATGTTTTCGTCTGTTGTGAGTTTCTTCACTTTCTTTTCCTTATTTATAGAGTGTTCTTTTAGTTCTATCTCTTTCTTCTGTTGAGCATCACAAGACTCTTTTTGAGATTTTTGCTGATTTGGCTTTTTCGCTTTTTTAACCTCATTTTTCGGCGGAATAAGGCCTTGATGACTTATTGATCCATAACTAAGAGTCAAAGACAACATAAACAGAACAAGAATGGATAGGGTGATAATCTTTTTCATGATCTTAAATTTTAATGGTTTAAAATGTAGTCGACTAAATTTCCTTCACTGAATTTACACAATTTCAAGGAATAAAGTTTGATTATTTTGACAGGAGAATGGAGCTCATTCGGAATTAATGATTTTTAGCATTTCCCTCAAGAATGAGTCAAGATGTTGTACTTTAGATTAATAGCCGAATACGTTATCCGATTCTGGAAGTATTTAACCTGTCAAAATTTCAATGTTTTTAATTTTGGCTAGAAATTTGATAGTATTGTTTTAAATTTGAATACAACTAAAAATTTAAGTTATGATGGGAAGTTGGATAATATTTATTGTTTTCGCCTTGGCGAGTTGGCTGATTAGCCATCAATTAAAACGTCGATTTGAGGAATATTCTCAAATTCCAACATCAAATGGGATGTCAGGTAGGGAAGTGGCGCTGAAGATGCTTCAAGATTTTGGTATACAAGGAGTAAAAATTGAGTCAACCGAAGGAAAACTAACAGATCATTACGATCCTACCACAAAAACAGTTAATCTCAGTGAAGATGTTTATGAAGGACGGAGTGTTGCCGCTGCTGCAGTAGCAGCACATGAATGCGGACATGCCTTACAACATGCAGCAGCCTACCAATGGTTAGGTTTACGATCTGGACTTGTTCCGATGGTAAGCTTTGCATCACAGTGGATGCAATGGATATTATTGGCGGGGATCTTAATGGTTAATTCGTTTCCTGGGATTTTGTTGGCAGGGATTGTCCTCTTTGCGTTAACGACCTTATTTAGTTTTATCACGTTGCCCGTTGAGATCAATGCTAGTCACCGAGCAATCGTTTGGATTAGAACTTCTGGTGTAACAAATGCTCAAACGCAGCTAAAAGCCGAGGATGCTTTAAAATGGGCTGGCTACACTTATATTGTTGCAGCG
>CAIVGL010000015.1 GCA_903905505.1 uncultured Bacteroidia bacterium
AGAAGTAAAAGCTGCTTTGGAAACTATTTTAAATAAAGATGAAATTTCAAATAAAGAAGTTGGAAAATTAGTATCTGAAGCACTTGGTGAAAAACAAGCGCCTCCTTCAAATAAAGATTATGATTATGCTGGATATGAGCAGGCGGTAAAAGAAGGTAAAGTAAAACCGCGCGAAGGTGAGGAAGCGCATTATCCCGATACTTTTAAAATGCCGAGTCATATTACATTTTCTGACCAAAGTCAGTATTCAAATGAATTTGAAAAAGGTGGTAAATGGATAAGTGGTGGGGTAGATCAGAATCTTTTTATCCCATCTGAACATAATTTGAAAAATACATCACCAGAAAAATTAGCAGAATATTTCTCAAAGTATGAAAAGAAAGGTACTTACATTCTGTTGCCAGATGGTTCTACCGTCGAAGGTAATAAATGATAGACAAACCAAAAGTAGATACGAATTCTCCTGCTTGGATTGCAATTAGAGAATATTACTTATCACGTTTAGATGAGTTGCGTAGAAAGAATGACAATCCTCAATCGCAGGATTCAACAGAAAGACTTAGGGGGCAGATACTTGAGATTAAGAATCTGTTGTCTATAGAAAAACCCGTAGGCGAGTAACATCCCCTGCAATTAGTAACTCGCACAGCTAACTGCCCTGCGACTAAAATGCGAAAGCATAGGAAGTAAAAATGGAAGAATCACAAGTACAAGGTGAAAACGCGGATTTAGAAGTAGAGGTTGACGAAGCGTTTGCTGATGGATTTGAGGAGTTCGGTGAAGAACCATCCAACGAAATCAAAGAAGAAGCAATACAAGATATCATCCAACAAAATCCATCATTTTCTGAAGAACAAGTCCGAGAGTTGTTTGAACAAAACAATCAGCGGTTATTTGGCAAGATTGGCGAAATTAACAGAGAAGTTAAGCGTCTTGAAGCACTGGCTCAATCGTCCGTACAATCAAGAGAAGCTCAACCTATCAATGTTACTGCTGAGATGTTCTCTAATATGCGAGAGGAATTTGGTGAAGATTTTGCCAATGCCTTAGCAAGAGATTTATCTCAAATACCTTTATCGCAACAAAGTGGAATTGATCAAACTCAGATTGATTACCTATTGCAACAAAAGGTCGCTCAAATTGAGAATAACTTTGAGATGAAACTTGTGACAAGAGAGCATCCCGATTGGGAGCAGATTGCACAATCACAAGATTTCAATGGTTGGAAAAATCAATTACCTGCGGACATTCAAGATAGACTAGATACTACTTGGGATTCCGGTTTTATTTCCGCTGCGATTAGCGCGTATAAAAGAGATAAGGCTTTGTATCAAGAGAACCAGAATAAAAAGCATCAGAAACTAGAAGCGGCAGTCATGCCAACAAGCACTGGTGGATTTGATGAAAATTACGAAGATGATTTTGAAGCAGGGTTTAATACAGACTAACTTAATTTAATTTACTATAACGTCGTGATGACGTAAGGATGCTTTAAAATGGCTATTCAAGGTTACAATACATCTCCTGCCAGAATTAACAAATTCAAAGGCGAGATTTTAAAACACGCTGTGGCGCTAGAAGTTTTAGCAAAACAAGGTCGTCAAATTTCTTTGCCTAAAAACCAAAGTGAAACTTATGTAGCACGTCGCTATGTTCCTTACAACGCAACTGCTGGTAATCCAAACATCTTCTTCCAAAACGTAGCAGGTGATCGTGGCGCGGCAATGGCTAACGCACACTTAACGCAAGAAGGCGTGACACCACAAGCGGATACTATCGTAGCGCAAGACATTACTGCGGTAATCAATCAATACTCATGCTTATACAGCTTCACTGATAAAGTGGCTGATTTGTACGAAGATGATATTCCCAAAGCAATGGTTGAACAAGTTGGTGAGCGTGTTGCG
>CAIVGL010000016.1 GCA_903905505.1 uncultured Bacteroidia bacterium
AATTGTTTCTCCCTCATCATTTTTATATTCTCCTGGTGGCAGGGTGGCATAGTGGGTAACATCGGAGGTTATAATGGTTCTATTTGGACCTTTTGCTTTATAAAAGACAATAATCTCTTCGTCGCGAAGATGAAACCCATCGCAAATTAGACTAGCCATAAGCTTATCGTTGGCTAGTTGAGGCCATAAAGGATTAACATGCCTATTGATCATGTTTGAGCACCCATTTCCGAGGTGTGTGGTTGTTTTTGCACCATTGGCGACTGCCTCTTCAATAATTTCTTTACTCCCATTGTGGTGTCCTATGGCTACAGTTATCCCAATCTCGGTACATTTTTTAATGAAGTCAATGGCGCCCTCTAGTTCTGGTGCCACTGTGATAGTGGTAATATTTCTGCCTGAGGCCTCGTAAAATTCCATAAACTCCTTCCAATCTGGCTTGCGCATATGCCGAAGTGGATGGGCTCCTCGGAAACCATCAATAGGCGATATATAAGGACCTTCAAGATGATATCCAACGATTGACCCATTTAGCTCAGGATCATTTTTCGTTTTGGCTAGCAGGGTGAAATTGCGCACCAACACTTCACGACTGTTCGACGTAAGTGTTGGAAGATAGGTGGTGACTCCCTTTTTCCAAAGCTCTTGCGTTGCCTTTAAAATACCCTCTCTTGTTAGTTCTCCTCCAGCTAAGCAAAAAGAAACACCTGCAAAACCATTTACTTGATTGTCGATTAGACCTGGAGCGATAAAGGGAGGATGAGCCTCGTCGGAAAGTTTTTTTATCGGCGTTATCTTAAAAATTTTTCCATCTTTCATCTCTACTGAGACCGGTTTTTTCGTTAGATACCAAAGTCCTTCAACCGTGGACTGTGCAAATGACGCGTTAGTCATAACCATAAAACAGAAAGTAATTAAGTAAACGATGGTTGTATGATAGAGTTTGGTCATAATAGCTTCGAAGATAAAGGGTTGAGCATATTTACCCATTGCTCATCATTACAAGATGTAATTATAGACGTAAAAGCTAGGGCTTCTAGGGTGACACTGGTCCTAATTTTTTTAAAAAATGAGCGGCGTGTTTTCATGCTTTTAAAATACTCTATTTAGTGACCACTAGTTCACCAACAAAGAATTGAGCTCTCTGTCCGACGGTCGAGTAGGGTGGAGGCATAAACTTCGCTCCGTTTAATTTTATCTTCACATACCTAAAAGGTTTCAAAGAGTTTGAGATCTTAAATGAATGTGTTTTAATGCTTTTTTCCTCAAGTTGAATCCCTTTATTTTCAATCGTGCCTATCGAAGTATATCCGTCATCTTTTCGTTCAGAGACCAAACATTCGATTAGAGAGGGATGAAGTATTCGTCGTGTTTTAGTATCCCAAAGAGAGGTAATCTCAATCGAAGAGACTTTTGTAACTGTCTCTATATCTAATAATAACTCAACATGCTCTTCTTCCCAGCCGATCCATAGTGGTTTCGATTTGTTTAGATCCCCAATACCTCCATCAGTAAGTAACCCAATATCTGCATGGTTGTATTTGTTTAATGAATTTGGAACTGGATTCGCGACGACTTTTTTATGAAAAGCTAAATTGTCTTGAACGAAAACATGACTTGCGGTCTGCTGACTCATGTCGTAATACTCTTTGGCTGTGAGATTATGCTCACTCATCACCCCAATTTTTTCGCGGTTCATCACCAGATTAAATTTCTCTAAGATCGCATCCATCTTATTTGACCTAATAGTTCCTGACTCATCCCACCATCCTCTTGGACCTACAAAATTAGCTTTGGCAATTTCAAGTATCGCGTAACTAAGTGGTAAGCGAGCGATGTCGACATGATGCAGGGAAACGGTATCATAGGCTACACATAATTCTGCCTGGTCGAAGATTGAACTGTATTTAGTTAGGTTTTCTGCTGTTAAATAGGTTGTCTGGTGAAAAGAGGGAGGACCAAAAATATTGAGTCTGTCACCCGACTTGACAAGATCACTTTGAAGTTCATTGATGTATTTTCGGATCCAAGGGGCTGCTGCGCCGTAGAAGTTTTTTAGAAACTCGTCCATCGTAGCCGAGACATTGATATTCGGATTCCACAAAAGTTTGGAGATTAAATGAAGTCTTAGCTCAACAAATTCATGTCCTTCGGCAATATCCGATTGTTGAAAATGATCAAAGACATTGTTCTTCACAAATAACTGAATGTTTGGTTGAAGGACGAACAAGTTAGGGTGAGGAGAGATAAAATGGTGATAGTTAATCGTGTAATCATAGGTTGCAATATGCTTGCTTATCTTGCCCCAATCGACAATATCCTTCACAAATTGTCGCGCTGCTTTCGCGGTATCTTTCTCTATTGGTCGACTACGATCTGTTTCAATGGAGCAAAGGGTGATGTGCACATTGTCGAGTGGCTTTGTTTTTGCGGGTGCCGACTGACTATAGGTATATGCGTAAGTGCAAAGCATTTTATCCGGAAATTCTTTCGCAATCTGGTTTACAAAATAGATAAGCGGACCAGACTGAGTCCCGTCTTCTTTTTCGATTTTCAGACAATTGTCACACTGACAAGGATTCCCAAAATCATTTTGGGCTACCGACCAATAGATCTGAGTCGGATTAGCAGCCATCTCCTTTTTTAGTTTCTCAATGGCAATGTTCACAACCTCTTTGTTGGTCATGCATAGCTGCGTTGGCATCCGTTTACCCTCTCTGAAAGCATAATATTCAGGATGCTCTTTGAAATAGGTCTCCCAAGGGACTAGCCAGTCGAAAGAGTGAGAAGCGAAAATGTAATTATTGAAAAGCCTATTCCAGTCCATTAAATCCTGATCGTTCTGATAGGTTGATGAGAAATAGTTGACGATGCGGTAATTATTGACCGATGAATCAGCCAGGTTGATCAGTGGAAGGCTAAGATTTTTATTTTTAGGAATGACTTTGAAGCTTGGGCTATAGAGATGGCAATTGAAATACTTCTCAAGTATCGTTATTGCTCCATACACGCACCCTTTTCGCGGACCTCCAACGATTGTTATTGATCCATCATCACTGCTCTTAATTCGGTAAGCATCTGTTTTGACAGTTTTGTCTTCATAGATATAGACTCCTCGGCCACTAGATTCGCCCCCGGTAGCAATTGCTACTTCGCATCCAGAGATCTCCTTGACATACTTTTGTAGGATTTTAGCTGCACGTTTCTCTTGCTCATTCGCATTCTGGGGAATATGAATGGTGTAACCACTTATTCCGTTTGATACGAATTGGATTGGTTGAGCCGTTTGACATGCAAACGCTACAAACAAAAGTGCCAGCGCTAAGAGTGCGTTCCTCATCCTTGAATTTATATGCTTTCTGTGGATCGAATATTGTTTGTTTTTTCCCCTTTAGCTTCTCTTAATTTATTGAGGTCGTCTTGCATTTTATCTGCAAAGAGAAACATATCCGAGGTATGCATCAGGATATTGGCCCCTGCTTTGGCCCAGGCTAACTGCAATTCAAGGGTTCCTCGTGAACCATTGTGCCCACCAGCAGCCACTCCACATGCTCTCGCTTTTTTGATTATGCCGCAGCTTAAATCAAGAAACTCTTGGCTGAGGTATTTCTCCGGCATATCGTACGATGTGGAGAGATCATGAGGTCCTAAAACAATGCCATCTACACCTGGTCCATCAACGGATTGAATTTTAAAAAATTCTTCCATGTTAGCAACCCCTGCTGGACTTTCGATATTTAATAGCAGCGTGTGATTTTTATTGTGATTCTTAAGATAGGCCTCAAGTTCAGCTGTTGGTTTCTCTTTTCCTGAAAGAATTCGTCGAAGTTTTTCCCCTTTTAAAGGACGATATTTTACGGCTCCAACTAAATCATAAACATCTTCAACTTTCTCAATATAGGGAACTAAGATGGCCCCTGCACCAGCATCTAGCGCTTTCGTTGCTAGGTAGGCATTGGGTTCAAGGATTCGAACGATAGGAGTTATTCCTGCAGCTTTATAAGCTCGGCACATCCAACTTAAGGTCTCTGGATCATAGGCGACATGCTCATCGCAAAAGAACACATAATCCAAGTTTAGACTTAACGTTACATCAAACATCTTAGGTGATGTTGAGGTGAGCATTGTGCCAAACACATTTTTACCTGAACGCAGCGCGTCTCTAAATTCTTGTCCAACCATTATTTCCATTCTCCTTCCTTGCCAAGAGCATTTACTGCTGCTTGACCAAATGCTTTAGCGGCTCCATTCATGGTGCCGGCGATTTTTACTTGTTCATCGATTTGATCGTATTTTAGTGCCGCTTTAATCACGGTGTCACATTCGTTGTTATCCATAAATAAGGAAGCTTCAAGAATACGAGGCTGATCTTCTTCTGGAATAATTAAAAATCCATGTTTGTCGGCATGTATCAAATCTCCCGTTTTAACTTTCGTTCCAAATACTTCAACCGGTTCTCCCCAGCTTAAAGGAGTCGCATAAGCATGACCCACACAAAGGCGTCGAGCAAGGGCCTTGAAACCTGCACATTTCATCTCATCAAGATCCCGTATTGCGCCATCAACGATTACGCCTACACAGCCAAGTGTTTTATGCGTGTTGGCACTAACCTCGCCCCAGAACGAGCCAATTACATTTGGCTTATCTAGATCTTGCATCACAATGATCTTTGGGCCAGGTAATGAGGCAATATATTCGCGATATTCAGCCCAAGCATTTGGGTTTGATCCAGGCGTTGAGGGTTGAATGGTGACCGTAACGGCATAGCCAATCATCGGTCCAAATTCTGGCATGAAATCCACCGTCTCCTCTAAATTAAAACCTGAAGTTCGAGGATGTTTTGTAATCTGTTCCCATCCATTGTATATCGTTGGGGTATTCCAGCGTTTAAGCTTAAGCAATTCACTAAGTGGTAACATAGTTTGTTGTTTCTAAATTTTACAAAGTCATTTCCCATCCTTTTTCATACTCGCGTGACCAGAATTTTGAAGCTTCATGATCATGGAGGATATGTCCATTTTGGGGATTTATTTTCAAGGATCGTCCTACGCGTTGGGAGATATTCCCAAGCTGAACTAAGAGAGTACTGTTGTGTCCTCCAACGATGTCGGAGTGTAATTCTACCCCTTTGGTTATCCCATCGAAGAAATTCTGCAGGTGTAAGGCATCGAGTTTCTCTCCAGGATTCATCAGATTAGAGGAGTCGACTTTTACCTCGCTCACCGCTTTTTTTATAATTTTCTCATCTAAACCATAGATTGTATAGTCGTTTCCCCCTTGGGTGACCAGCGTTCCTTTTTCTCCATAAAAGGTAACTCCAACAGAAGCTCCTTCATTTTGATGTGGATTACAGCTTCGACCTTCCCAGGTCAATGCGGTATTATTCGGAAATTCCATGCTGATAATTTGCGTGTCAGGGGTCTGCCAGTCGTCTTGATAACGGAAACGGCCGCCAGCCGAATTAACCATAGTCGGAAATTCAGCCCCTAAGCCCCAGCGCATTAGATCAACCATATGTGTTCCATTGTTTAAGGCTTCTCCAGTACCCCAGTGCCAAAACCAATGCCAGTTGTAATGAACATAATTGTCTTTAAATGGCTTGCGCGTTGCCGGACCTTGCCATAAATCCCAGTCGAGCCACTCTGGTACAGCACATTCTTTGCCAATGCCGATGGAGGGTCTATTGTTGGCATACCAACCTTTGGCATAATAAACACGCCCAATAACACCATCCTTAAGTGCTTGAATGCCTTGCACGATATTGGGCCACGAACGACGTTGGTTGCCCATCTGCATCACCTTGTTGTACTTTTTTGCTCCATGTACGAGCATCTCCCCTTCAGCAGGAGCATAGCTGCAAGGTTTTTCAAGGTAGACGTGCTTCCCTGCTTTTAGGGCTAACATAGCCGCAGGTGCATGCCAGTTGTCTGGAGTGGCAATGACTACCGCATCCACATCACGACTCTCAAGAGACAGTCTGAAATCTTTGAATCCAAGAGGTTTCTTTCCTGTGATTTTTTCAATGGTTGAGCTGCATTTTAAAATAGCTCTCGAATCAACGTCGCATACATGAATGGCCTCGCAGGTAGCTAATTTTGAAAAGTTCGAAGCCAGAGAATTTCCTCGTGAGTTAACGCCAATAAAAGATAAACGTACTCGCTCATTTGCCCCTAAAATCTGATTATAGCTTCGTGCGCTAAATCCAGGAAGCACACCTCCGATGGCAATTGCAGCACTCCCTGCAGCCGATTTCTTGATGTATTCGCGTCTAGTTGTCGTCATAAACTTTATTTTACTTATTCGACTTGGCTAACTCTAAAGCTGAAGTGGTAATGAAATACTTTGCTATCGTATTTGGAACTTCCCATTTCGGCATCGTATGATTTAATAGGTGATCGCTAAAAACCTGAAAGGTGATATCCCTATTTAATTCTAATTCCGAAGGTATATTAATTTGAATAAATTTTCCCTCTTCAGACCATGATAATCCTGGGTAATCTTTTTGAAGTTTTTCAAAAGACTTTATGAGTTGTATGTTGAACATTTGATCCGATATCGAATTTGTTTTCTGAAGGCAAAGCTTGGGTTTATTCTGCCCATATTGTTGCATAATAAATAGAGTGCTCTTCGTCCCTTCTGCGTAAGCCTTACGAATATCATTCCCCCCTGGAGGAGTTGCTGCACGCCATTCAACCTCTACTTTCGTATAAACACCCTTTAAAATGTAGTTGATACTGCCATTGGCAAATACTGAAAGGGTCGAGTCTTTCATATACGCTGCAAGTGACAATGGGATGGCAGGAAGCGAGGTCGCCGCAGTAAATTCAGCTCTTGAAAGATAGACAGGGCCATGGGTCGCTCCAACCATTTGGATATCTTTCTGATAGTCGATAGACTGTTCAGGGAACGTTTTCCAAAAAGAAAGGTCGATTAAATGCGTTGTTACGTCAACAACACCTTCGCCTTGTTGCAGCACATCGAAATACCAAGCTGGCCGAGTTCCTTTACCGCCGCGGTAGAAATGGTGAACACTCGATTCGACTACCGCTGGGTGAGTCAGACTTCCTTTCGTAAGTTTACCAAATAGCATTGAATCTTGCATGATTGATCTCTGAACCCGATGAATAAGACTATACCGTTCAGTCATCATGTCAAACAATATCAATCCTTTTTCTTGTGCCAGCTGATAGCAGCTTTTTAATCGTTCAAATCCCTCTTGGTTAATAACCATTGGCTTATCTGAGAATACATTCATTCCCGCCTTAATCGACTGCTCGATATAGTTAATCTTTAGCCGGTTGTTTCCTGCTAGTACCACGACATTCCCTTTTTTGTCTGCGGCCATCTTCTCCAGATAGTCATGACCAAAATAGACAACCTCTTTCCAATGCGTTGGATTCTCTTTCCGAGAATTCATTGATTTAATCTGTTGAAGATAGGGCCCGATGGCACTTTTGTCGGGAGCATAGACGTATATGGTGCTATCAACGGAATCTAACTGCTCATTTTGCGCGGCTGCCGCATGACTATGCGTTGGATCCAGCTGGATTATTCGAATTGGTTTAGCTGACGATATATTATTCTCGCTTTTCTTTACTCCACAGCTGTAGCATAAAGCAAGAGTTAGAATGAGAGTGAGTTGGGTTATCATCATAGCACCTTTAGATGTCTAAATTTTGAAAAAGAGTTGTTTCCGATACAGTATTAATCCGACTAATAAGCAGGAGATAACTGAAACAAAGGACCAGATTAGCGAGGCATTTAGCTCCGTCATTCCTAGATTTGTCAAACCTAGATAAACGAAGTCGTGAATCCCCGTGTATTTATAGGTCGTTTCAAACAGATCGGCCGTGATGTAAATTGCAATAGCATTAGATCCAAATATAACTCCGAATTTTGCAATTAGGTTGTTTTTATAACCTTGTAGGTCAATTAAAAATAGAGATAATGCAAGGACTATCGCTGCCCATCCAGAGGTGACTAGAACAAATGAGCTTGACCAGATCTTTTTATTAATCGGAAAGGTCCACCCCCAGATAGTTCCAGCTATAATGCAGGCAACTCCTGCCACAACAAGCCAAATGATGGTATTTTCAGATGTCTTCCTAATCACGATAAAGCGGCCAATTAACATCCCGATGATTCCTGATGCAATAGCTGGAAAACAACTGTAAAATCCTTCGGCTGTCCAGCCATGTTTGCCTATTGTTTCAATGGGGAATATCAATCGATCGACCCAAGCCGCAAAGTTTACTCCAGGTTCAGATGTTCCTGCAATAAAGGCATCGGTTGGGATATAGGTCATGGTGAGCCAGTATCCAACTAGGATTACCGCGATGATATAAATTTGTGTTTTCCAAGAGGTGTAGAGATACAGTAACGCACAAACCACAAACACTTCGGCAATACGTTGCAAGACTCCGAACAGATCAATTTTATTAAAATCAAACTCAGGGATATAATGAAGGAAGAATCCAATGGCGTAAATTTTAGCTCCTCTAATTAGGATCTTCTTCACCATCTCCTTTTTGGGTTTCGATTCAGCTAGTTGTTTCGAATAAGATAGTGCTATGGAAACACCCACAATAAAAATAAAAAAGGGAAAGATAAAATCAGTTGGAGTTAATCCATTCCAATGTGAATGAGTTAAAGGTGCATAAATATATCCCCATGATCCTGGATAATTAACCAAGATCATCATCGCAATGATAATCCCTCTGAAGACGTCAACTGAAATTAATCGATCTATTTTATTCATTTATTTTTTGGCTTCGAATCGTTTCATAATCTCTTTCCAGTCGGTGATGATCACCCCTTGGTCTTTTAAGAATTTAATAACCACAGGATCTGCAAATAAATCACCTTCCCAGCCTCTTTGCTTCCAAGTGCCGGTTATTGATTTTAAGTTATCCGTTGGTACTGAAGGGTGGAAAATGATTTCTGTCAGACCTGCCTTTAGAGACTTTACAAGGGTAAAGAAGTTTGTTCTCTTGATCTCATACGTATCACCAGGGCCTACGCTTGTGAAATTATCTAACTTGGGCATGTTGTAATTGCGAACATTCGAAATAACCTCTTCTGTGATCGGGTATCCAGCAGCTACTCTGAAATTTTCAGCAATCTCAGGATTTGCCACATTGATGATGTTTCCCGGGATATGATAATCTTCTGCAACTTTTAGGAATACTTTAACGTAATCGGGCGACCCGTATAGCGTACCCATATGCGTGTCGATATGGTTTGGACGGTAACCAAGGGCAATAGATTTTTCGATCTGAGCACGAATTTCTGTCTCAACTTCTTTCGCCGATGCATGGGCTACCACATCTGGCACTTCATGCCATAATTTTCCATCTGGGTCGATCAGTCCAGGAACTTTTTTAGGATCTGAAACCGGTCCCCAGCGGTGGTTCGACCATTCGCTGGTAAGGGTAAGATGAAGACCAATGTCTGCCTTCGGATGCTTTATTGCCCATTTAATGATCGCTTCGGCATTCGAACAGGGCATCATCACAGCCGCAGAATTTAGAAATCCCTTCTCGATATAATTGAAGGTTGAGGTATTGGCCTCGGGACACATCCCCGCATCGTCAATATGTAACAACAAGACCACCTTGCCGGATGGAAATCCAAGTTTCTCAGCCCCGGTTTGCTCTTTCTTTTTTAATTCTGCTGATGGGATTGATTTGCCTGTTGCTTCGTTTGCCCGTTTGTTCGCTAAAAGGGTTGTTGGAAGGGCAAGTATCGTTAGTGCTAAAACAATTCCTAAAACCGAGTTTAGTATTTTACTGAAGTGGCCATCTGAATTTGAATGCTTTTTTAATGGATTGGTCTTGATTTTCATTTTAGTTATTGCGTATGTTCGTGTAAATTAATAGATTATTTCGTAAGTTTCTTTGGATCAATAACGACATGCTTGATCGATTTTTTACCTTCGCCCATGGCATATGAATAGGTCATGTTTAGCAGTCCATCAGGTGTTTGTATCAAGCAAGGATAAGAAAAACTCCCTTTTTTATCTGCCTCATATTCGATAAGCTCTTTCCATCTCCAGGTTTCTCCTTCATCATCCGATAGATAAAGGGAAAGTTGATAGCGTCCATCATTGATGTCATTGCCGAGGAAGGCCCATTTCCCATCTTTAAGGACGCAGAGCTCAACACTTGCCTCATTCGGGATGTCTGTTTTTACCGAGTAGCTCCATGTCTCGCCATTGTCGGTTGAGGTACTCCGGTGAACTCGGGTTGGTGAATCACCGCTGTCGCGCATGTATGCAACGATAGTTCCATCTTTTTTGATGGCTAAAGCAGGCTGTATTGGTCCTCGTCCTACAATTGGAAGACTCGGTCTCCAGGTGGCGCCATCATCATCGGATATGGCGATCAAGGAGAAATTAAATCCGTCGTTGTAAAGAGGCAGAAGGATTCTACCGCTGGCTAAAGTGATAGGATGTATGCGCCCCATCCAGCCAAAGGTCCTTTTGGTTAGATCTTTACTAGCTTCTTTGATTAGATTGTCATAAGTAGGTGCGAAAGCAGCCCATCCCGCATGTTTTTCAGGCATCTCTTTGAACTTTTGTTCTACCTCCTTAGCAAAGCTGTCAGTAGGTTTAAATAATATGTCGTCTTGCCATTCCCATGTTGGTGCAGCCTCACCATTGTAGTTGGTCGAGGTTTTGAAGCGTAATATTGCATTTTCCCATTTATTCGCTAAGACGGCAACCCAGAACAGGAATAATTTACCTTTTTGATTTAAGAATAACACTGGATTGCAGTCTGGAATACCTTTCGTATCTGCCATTAAAAAGGGGGTTGCCCACTCTTTTGACCCTTTTTTTAGTCGTGATCCCATCACACGAACATCATCAGCTGTGCGCTCACCGCTTCCTTGAAACCAGACCGCAAGTAGGTCGCCATTGGGTAAGGAAACTAAGCTGCTACCATGAGTATGCTCGTTTTGTGTTGGGAAGATAAGCTCTTCACGCGAGATGGCTTGCTTGGAATTTCTTGACTGTCCAAGTCCCTGAAAGGTCAAGAAAAGTGAAAGTGATAATAGGATAATCGTAGTTTTCATATCGAATGAATTAAGTTCGTTTTCTTATTTTTCTTCTGGCCAGATGCCATTTAAAATTGGTTTGGTTTTGAATCGGTTGGGATCGAGGACCACATGCTTGATGAGTTTTCGATTCCAGGTATAGGTGATGTGAACCAGACCATCTTTGGTTTGAATAACTGCTGGATACGAATATTCGGTGTCAGGATCTAGGTCATATTCTAACGCAGCTACACCATCCCACTTCACTCCATCTTGCGAAATGGCGACGTTAAGGATATTTCTTGATTCCCAATCCCATTTTGGATTAAAATGGTTGTAAGTTAAAAGTTGTACTCCACTTTTAAGTGTTACTGCATCGATGCCTGAGTCGGGATTTGGAAGTTGAGTACGCTCAAGATGACTCCAAGTTTTGCCATTGTCCGTCGACCAAGTTGTGAGTATAACTCGGCTTTGGCTTCGGCATAAAAGTTGAAGTTTGCCATTCCCATAGTTCAATATGGTTGGTTGAATGCTAGAGAATTCTTTCCCGTCGTTAAGGGCTTCCGTTTTTTGCCAATTCCGACCTCCATCTGAAGTTGATTCTAAATGTATCCTTTCGCCATCATATTCAGTGCTGGATGGGCAGAGTAATACATTGTTTGAGAGCAAAACCGGTTTGTTTTTGATAGGCCCCCAGATCCCCTTGGGTAAGCGAGTCGATTTAGACCATGTCTCACCATTATTGATTGAGGTTTTCATCTCTCCCCACCAGTCTGAACAGTTAGGACCAACTTTATAGAAAAGTATAAGTTCTTTGCCTGCATTGTAAAGAACTGGATTCCATGTTGGGAAGCGACTGCCATCTTTTTGAACTCCATTGGCCACTTCGATAGGAATTGTCCACTTGCCATTTATAAATCGACTCGCCCAGATGGCTACATCCGGATTTTTCTCCTCTGTTCCTCCGAACCAGGCAGCAATTAGCCCGGCAGAAGTCTCTTCAATCGTTGAGGCATGACAGCTTTTAAAGGAGACCTGCTCCTTTTTAAATAGAAATTCAGCGCGCACAATGGCTTGAGATCCTTTAAATGGTTCTCCTGCAACAAGATTTGTTGCGAAGTATCCAATTAAGAACAGACAAATAAGAGTTGTTTTTTTCATAATCATGATCTAATCGTGCTTCTTGAATTCTAATACTTGTTTGTCGTCTAATAGCTTAGCTGCGATCTTGGTATACTCAAGATCAGCTATTGCTTTCTTGTTTTCTAAAGCAAGAACAGCCACTGTTGCTGCACTTTGTCCTAAAATCATAAAGACAGGTTCCATGCGAATGGAGCCATAAGCAATATGCGAACTTGATAAGGCAACTGGCACCAATAAGTTTTTACATTCAGTTTTCTTTGGAATTATTGACCCAAGGTCAACCTGATACGGTGGTATTTTCACTTCAATATCCCCTTCATTTTCAACATATCCTTCTGGCGTGATATACCGTTGGGTGTTGTGTGAATCCATGTTATAAGATCCCATGGCTATCGGATGAAGGACTTTGTTTTTACCAGTAATCTCATTTTCGGTCAGAATGGACTCTCCAATCATTCGTCTTGCCTCACGGACATAGATCTGGTAAGGCCAATTGCCATTGTCGGTAAACTCATCTTTTGAAAGTCCCCACTCAGCCATTTTTTGTCTAATTTCTGAAGGCATTCTTGGATCATGCGACATAAAATATAAGAGTCCTTTTTGATAGCTCTCGTGTTGTTTGATTATCTCCCTGCGGCGTTCATAAGTAGCCTCAGGATAATCATAATTCTTTCCGATATTATCAAAGCTTAATGGACCTCTATTGTTCACATCTGTTTTTAAGTTCGGAACAGCAGAAAATAGGCCCCATGTCTCTTGCCATCCACCTTGGTAAGCACGAATAAGTAATTCGTATTGCGTTGAATCATAATCAGCAGGTCTGGCAAATTCAACTTTATTTAACTTGTTTTGCGTTAGACAAGTTCGAAAACAGTAGGCTTGAATTCTCTTGTCACCTTCACCTCGGATTCCTGGCGCGGAAGTTGAGATAAGAGGCAGTATCCCACTCTTGGGATCGTTCGGAATCACATAAGGGCTTACATGAAGGTCTTTGAAGCTATGAAACTTGACAGGTAGGTCGCCTGTTTGGATCCCATTCCATGTTTCGTTGTAGGTACTGTTTGATTCTCTTCCAATATGGTAGCTTATGCCTGCCGCTGCCATTAGATCACCTTCATAGGTAGCATCAATAAATACCTCCCCTGTGTATGTATTCCCAGACAGTGTTTTTATTGAAACTATGGAACCCTTCTTTTTCAGTACTCCATTGTTCCTGTCCAGCCATTCATCTCGGCAGACGACGATTTTATACTCTTTGACAAAATCTTCAAAGACTTTTTCTGCTACGTGAGGTTCGAAAAGCCAAAGGGTACGGTTTACTCCATCCTCTTCTGTCAGTCCAAGACCTTTAATGGAAAATTCATTTTTATCTTGCCATGGCCAAGCCTTAGGGTTTTGATAATAAGAGTAGATCCGTTGATAAAACTCGCGGGCTAATCCGCCGATAATTGATTTCTCTCCAGAATCTGTTTTGCCTAGTCCGGAAGCAGAAAGGCCTCCCAGATGTTTGTCTGGTGAGACAATCACGACTGTTTTACCCATTTTAACAACCTGCACTGCTGCTGTTATTGCAGCAGATGTACCTCCGTAAATGATAACATCGGCGTGCTTGGCTTCAGGTTTTTGCCAACCCAGATGAAGTAGGGATGCAAAAACAAGAATAAGTAGACTTATCTTTTCTTTAAACATGCTAGTTAGTTGATTTGAAACAATCGAGACAAAATGGTCAGTTTTATCTCGATCAGTAAGTTTAATTTATTCGTTCTTTAGTCTTTTAAGAAATATATTTCAGATAATGATTAGGTAAAAAAATGCTTCGATATGACTAGTTGATGTTTATTAGGCATATCGAAGCAAAAGTATAATGGTTGATAAGGTTATGTGGCTGAAATTAAGAAAATTACGTTCGGCCCACAACAGATATCCATCGATTCATTAGTCGAGTATTCCTTTAAACTGAGCAACATATTTTTCAATCTTTTTGCGTTCTTCGCCTTCGTATTTTGACAAAGGGAATGCAGCATAGTCATTGCAAATTCCCATTGTTGCCAACGTGCATTTGATCCCTTTAATGTATCTTGAGCTACTTCCAGATACGGCATAAATGGTGTTATAAAGTTGAATATCTAGCTCTCTTAGCTTGGCGATTTTTTCAAAATCACGTGCAATTGAAGCCTCATACATGGCAACAAATAACTTTGGATAGATATTGGCTCCACCAGCAATGGCACCATGACCGCCTTGTAATATGGTCTCAGGAAGGTAAAGCTCCGTACCTGTAATAATGGCAAATTCAGGTTTGTCTTTAAACGCTTCAATTAAATTTGTTTGATAAAACATATCACCTGAACTATCTTTAATACCGATAGCTCCAAGCTCTTGGCCAATTTTGACGGTCTCTAAATCCATGTGGAGTTTAGTATGACTTGGCATGTTGTAAAGCAACACAGGTAAAGGCAGTTTAGGGATTAGGTTCTGCAGATAAAAAACAAGTTCCGACTGAGCAATTGGCATATAATACGGAGGCGCAACAACAACTGCATCGGCACCTACGCTTTTCGAATATTCAGCTATCTCAAGCGAGCCATCAAATGATGTATCAGTTATGCCTACCATAACAGGTACTCTATGTTTAACTAGTTCGCACGTTTTTTTGATAAATTCTTTGCGCAGCTTATAACTTAAGCTAGGCGCTTCTCCAGTTGTTCCAAGTATAAAGAGGCCATGAACACCACCACTGATTAGGTGCTCAACCATCTTTTCAAGTCCTTTAACATCTAAAGTATTATTGTCTAAAAGCGGCGTAATAACTGGAGGAATAATTCCCCTTAAAGGTAAATCCATAGTTGCTTGATAAAATATATTGTTTGTACTTAAAATAGGTTAGCTGGCAATGTATAAATTATTTCATTGCCATACAAAATAAAACAATCAAGATCTTTTATTCTTCTATAATCTTGTTCTATTTGCATTGTATTTTAACTTTTATATCGTATAAATCTTATATATTTGTCGTTTAAAGTTAAAAAAGACTAAAAAAATAAAAAATGGAAATAATCTATGAGAAGATCTTTGTCTCTCATAACTATTCATTCATTACTAGGAAGTTACAGTTAGCTTCTAATGGCACAAGGATTCATTCTCACCGTAATTTTGAACTTAATTATATCGCTTCAGGATCGGGAAAACGAATCATTGGGAATAGTATATCTGGTTATACTAAAGGAGACTTAGTCTTATTGGGCCCAAATATTCCACATTGCTGGGATAATCTTGAGTCTGATCTTGACTCACCTGCGGAGTGTATTGTGACCCATTTTAATGAAAATATAATCAGCTCCGACTTCTTTAATACTCCTGAGCTTGAGCAGGTTGTCGATCTGTTAAAGAACGCAAGCAATGGTATCTGGTTTAAAGGGAAGAAGACCGAAAAGGTTGGTCATACGTTAAAGAAGATGGTGACTCTGAAAGGATTAGAGCGCTACATCGAATTGTTAAAGGTTTTTAATCTTTTACTTCAGATTGAAGACCGCGAGATTTTAGCTTTACCTTCCTCCTTGGCAAACTCTTTTGATACAGACCAAGATCAGATTAACAAGATTTACGAGTACGTATTTAATAATATTCAAAGTGGCATTAAATTAAAAGAAGCTTCTGCCTTAGTTTATAAAGAGCCAGGTTCATTTTGTCGCTATTTCAAAAAGAAGACCAACCAGACTTTTATGGATTATGTGAAAAATGTCCGTATCGGAATGGCTGCGAAGCTTTTAGCTGAATCTGATAAGCAGATCACACAAATCTGTTATGAGTGTGGATATAATAACTTGGCAAATTTCAACCACTACTTCAGGGCTGTCATGCAAAAGACCCCTTCTGAATACCGGAAAGAATTTAAATAGCATCTAGGTTATATTTCTTCTCTTGGGGTTTGCAAATAGTTTATTTTTAAAGTTCGTATTTATCTGAAATTTAATAACTTGTTGCTTTTTGTGTGATGCTAATCTATACTAAACGATACAACTGTTTTCTGGCGAGGTCGTTTGGTTCGACCCTGATGATTCTGCTATTGCTCTCTTTGTTGACTAGTTTAAAGGCTGAAAATCAATTGGTTTTTAGTAAGTTAACGGTTGATTACTCACAAAGTCCTATCGATATTACGGACTCACATCCTTGGTTTTCTTGGATTATTTCATCGACAGCAAGAAATCAAGCTCAACAAGCCTTTCAAATTTTAGTCTCCTCAACAGCATCTAATCTAGCACACGATAAAGGTGATCTTTGGGACTCCGGTAAAATTATTTCCGACCAAACAATTCAACATGCCTATCAAGGATTAGCTTTAAAATCATTCGCTACCTATTTCTGGAAGGTTGTCATTTGGGATCATTCAAATAAGCGGTATGCGTGTAAAACGGCGAAATTCGAGACAGCTTTCTTATCAGATGAACTTTGGAAGGCTAGTTGGATAGGCAACGTTCCTGCCTATAACTCACTCCCTGCAGAAGGATTTTTTAAAGATGTTAAGCAGCAGGATCCAAAAGATTCGGTTAGTCACGATGGTAAATCGCTACTCTTAAGAAGAGAGGTTAAGCTGGAAAAGGTTGTAAAATCGGCAAAGGCTTTTATCACCGGATTGGGTTTTTATGAGTTTTATATCAATGGACAGCGTGTGGGGGATCATGTTTTAGCTCCCGCCAAAACACCTTATAATCATTACGTCCTCTACGACACCTATGATGTGAGCGCTTTTGTTCATGCTGGATTGAATGCTTTTGGGATACACCTTGGGAATGGCTGGTATAATCCATATAAAAAATGGTGGAACGATTATCGGATGCAATGGTTTGGAGCCAAAAAGGCTATCGCACAGATTCGAATTGAATTTCAAGATGGATCTATTCAGTGGGTTAACACCGATAATAAATGGAATTGGGCCTTAGGACCCGTAACCTACAACTGTGTTTACGATGGCGAAATTTATGACGCTTCATTGGCACATAAAGGATGGTCTAAGCCGGGCTACGATGCTTCCTCATGGCAGAAAGCTATTTCGGTTGATCTTCCTGCAACTCGTTTAGTCTCACATCGAATGCCTGCCATAAAGATTCATGAGATTTTTAAGCCCAAAGAACTTGTTACCCCACAGAAGGGCGTTCGGATTTTTGATATGGGTCAAAACTTTGCAGGGTGGATCCATATCATTGGTCAAGGATCGAAAAATACAATCATTAAGTTTCGCTTTGCTGAAGATCTAAATGCCGATGGCACGCTCGATATTACCAGTAATGAACATGCTAATGCTTCGGCAGAATTTCGCATGAGTGGAGATGCAATAGAGAGTTATCGTCCTTCATTTACCTATTTTGGATTCAAATATGTGGAGGTTAAAGTGCTGAATGGACCTTTTAAGTTGTTAACTCTAAATGGTGAAGCCGTCTATTCTGATAATTCTCAGACCGGCCAATTTAATTGCAGTAATCAACTGGTTAATAAAATTCATAAGGCTACCGTATGGTCGCAAAAAAGCAACATGATGGGTTACCCGATGGATTGTCCGCAACGGGATGAGCGTCTAGGCTGGTTTGGAGATGCACAAGTTACGGCGGAGGAGGCCATGTCGAACTTTGATATGGCTTTGTTTTATCAAAATTGGTTCGAGGGTATTCGGGTGAATCAGGATTTGAAGAGCGGAGATATTCCAATTATTTCGCCAAGGCCCTATATCTTGGATCAAGGTATCGAATGGAGCAGTACCTACCTGATTATGGCATGGCAAACTTATCAGCAATATGGCGACCGTAAAATATTAGAAGATCATTATGCTGCGTTTAAATCCTATATGCTATTTCTCGATCGATTAGCAAAGGATTATATTTTGCCCAAAGGGTGGATTGGCGATTGGGGAAGTATGGTTAAGGGGTGGAAAGAGGGTGAGCCTGCTTCTGTGCCCACAGCCTATTATTTCCTGAATGCTCAGATAATGGCTGATATCGCTCAGGTTTTAAACAATTCAGATGATCAAATTTATTTTAAGGCACTCTCCGAAAAAATTAAATTGGCCTATAACAGCAATTATCTAAGTAAATCAACAGCTAATTATTCCGATGGCAGTCAGATGGCAAATGCTTTCCCTCTGTTTCTCGGTCTAGTCCCTTCTGAATTAAAACAGCGAGTTTTAGATAATTTGGTTCACGATATTGTGGTGAAAAATAATACACATCTAACAACAGGGGTGCTAGGAACAAAGTATCTACCGGAAGCTTTGGCGCAAGCTGGGATGGGTGAGGTTGCCTGGAAATTAATCAATCAGAAAACAGCCCCTAGCTGGAACGATATGATGAATAAATATACTACCATGTGTGAGTTTTGGACCTTAAAACAGTCGAAAAATCACGTAATGATGGGAAGTATTGATGCTTGGTTTTATAAATATATCGCAGGAATTCAGGTCGAGAAGAAAGATCCAGCATTTACCTCTTTTCTTATTAAGCCACTGTTGCTGGATAGTCTAAATTCTGCAGAAGCTACCATTGAGACGATTAAAGGATCGATAGGCTCATCCTGGAAAATCGAAAATAGTCGCTTTGCTTTACATGTTTCTGTTCCATTTAATACGCATGCAACAGTCTATATACCAGGAGATAAAAAAGATCTATTTCTAGAAGGTGGTCTTCCTCTTGAGCAGAATGCTGATCTGAAATGTATTGGTTATCAAGAAGGAGCTTATGTGGTTCGGGTGCCATCAGGAAATTATCTCTTCACACGAGAAAAGCGATGAATATTCTAATCTTTCTCCTGACTTTTCTTGGGTCACTTGGCTTTGTGGCAATGAAGATTGTGGACAGATGTCGGCTTGGTATCTCTTTCGTGCGATAGGATTTTATCCTTTTAACCCGGTGGATAGTTGTTATTATTTTGGAAGTCCTTAATTTTCGCAGGTTAAGATAAAGCTTCCAAATGGAAAATATTTTGAGGTGAATGCCGCAATTGTTTCAAAAGAAAATAGTTACTTTAATTCGATGAAGTTGAATGGTAAACTTTTGAATCGATTATATATTGCATACGATGAACTTCTTTTGGGTGGCACATTAGAATTTAATAGGTGTGGTAAAACAGATTAAAATGGATGCAAATTTGAATTTTTCTCATTTCCACTGGCTTAATAAGCCTAATAAGTTTACCCTTTCTGATGATCAATTAATGATCGTAACAGATCCAGAGACAGATTTCTGGCAACGGACTCATTATGGTTTTCAAAATGATAATGGGCATGCATTTTTAATGGCTAAAGAGGGTGATTTCACCTTCGAAGTAAAAACGAAGTATGCCTCCGTAAATCAATACGATCAATGTGGTATTTTACTTTATCAAGATTCTGACAATTGGGTTAAGGCTTCGGTAGAATACGAAAATCAGCAGTTTGCTAGGCTTGGTTCAGTGGTTACAAATTTGGGTTTTTCGGATTGGGCTACTACAGACATATCCTCTGAAATATCAACTATGTGGTATCGGATAAGTCGAAATGGGGCCGATTTTTTGATCGAGAATTCATTAGATGGGGAGGTCTTTCAGCAAATGCGGATTTTTCATCTTCATCAACCCATAGAAATTGCACGAGTGGGAGTATATGCATGCAGTCCATTAGAATCTAGTTTTAAAGCGATATTTTCAAATTTTCAACTTGGGAGTTGCATCTGGCACAAACATCAGTAAAATTTAAATATGGTAGAAACCCGAAAGGTAGTTCTTTACATTGCAATGAGTCTGGATGGCTACATCGCAAAACAAAATGATGATATTGATTTTTTATCCCTAGTTGAGAAGCAAGGAGAGGATTATGGATATTTAGATTTTGTCGATTCAATTGATACTATATTAATCGGTAGAAAAACTTACGACAGAGTTAATGCAATGGGTTATGAATATCCTCATCGAGATAAGGAAGTATATATTATTTCACGCACATCTCAAGTAAGAAATGGAACTTTCAACTATTACACTGGAAGTTTAATAGAATTGATTGCAGAATTAAGATCCAAGCCTGGTAAGAATATCTATTGCGATGGAGGTGCCGAAATTGTTAATGATCTACTTAAGGCGGATTTGATTGATGAGTTTGTTATATCAATAATTCCAATTCTTCTAGGTGAAGGATTAGTTTTGTTTAAAAATGGGAATGCTGAACGTTCATTAAAACTCATTAATGCAACACATTTTGAGAAAGGACTTGTTCAAGTGCATTATGAGCGCATTCGTTAATGCGGAAATTTTAAAGGAGATCGAAGATTAAGTAATAGGTTTTTAAAATAAGTAAATATTCATGTTAAATTCTAAAAAACAGTTTCGCCTACAAATCATTAACCTATTGTTGGGATCCCTATTGTGTTTGCCGGCGATAGCACAGGTGATACAAAAACAAGAATCACAAAGCGGTGCTCTTTCGGTGCCGGATCTTCCTTTTGCCCAAGAGTTTCATGATGGTTATAACATTGGGACTAACCTTTTAGATAATCAGGTAAGAGGTATTGTTAGTGATAAATTGGGTAATATATGGATCGCTACAGCATCCGGAGTTTTTCGTAAACAGCCACAGGCACGCAATTGGGAACCTATTATTACAGGGGAAGATCGGGGCCCCGCTTATAGCGTGATCGCTAATGAAAACGGCGATGTCTTACTAGGTACCTGGGATGGTATTTACCGGTTCAGTCATGCTAAATTAACCAAAGAAGAGGGAGTTGAGGCCCCAATATCAAAAATCTGTAAAGATGGGAATGGCAATTATGCATTAGGTCCCAATGGAATCTGGCGTTATTTGTCGGGTAAATGGGTTAAGCAAAATCTCAAGGTTGCCCGTACTGTCAGAGATGCAATAACCGATGCCTCAGGAAATCTTTGGGTTGCCACTCAAAATGGTCTTTACAGGTTTACTAATGGCAAGTCCAGATTATTTCAGGATGTTTCGGAGCTGATCAGCTGCTATGCCAGGGCAGTATCTGTTGATCACCAGGGAAATGTCTGGGCGGGTGCAATGGGTGGTGTCACTATTTTGCATGATGATAAGTTGTTAAAAAACCTCACCACGCAAGAGGGTATTCCTTCGGTTCACATCAACTGTATTCGTCAATCGCCTAATGGGACAATGTGGGTTGGTACTAACATGGGTGTGGTTCGGTATGCAAAGGATTGGTCGCACTCTCTTCGATTTACAAAACGATGGTTGACAGATAATAAAGTTAATGATATCACTTTTGATCAGGAGGGGAATGCCTGGATCGCTACTGACAAAGGAGTGAGTAAGATATTAGCGCGCCAAATGACCTTATCAGATAAGGCGGATGAATTTTACCATCACCTTATGACAAAGAATATGCGTGAGCCGTGGATCTGTGGATCGTTAAGATTGGATATTCCTGGAGACACTGCCTCATGGCAGCATTCGGATGACGATAATGACGGGGAGTATACCAGTGGTTATCTTGTTATGGAAAGTTTTAGATATGCTGTTACAAAAGATCCGGATGCTAAACGGAAAGCCCGCAAAGCTTTTGATTTTTTAAAGTCGCTTCAAACTATAACCGGGACAGAGGGATTTTTTGCACGATCTATTGTCCCTTCGAATTGGACAGAGGTAAACGATATTAATAAAACGTACACAAAAAAAGAAATCGCGGAGGAACTTGTCGCTGATCCACGGTTTAAACCTGTAGAGATAAGATGGCATAAAACGGCAGATGG
>CAIVGL010000017.1 GCA_903905505.1 uncultured Bacteroidia bacterium
ACGAATAATCTTGTCTGTTACGTGTTTTAATCCTAAAGGAATTATCCCTTTCCAATAATTATTATCATCAAATTACTTATACTAGAACTAGCTAATTTATCAGGCTCCAATAATTCCACTCCTTTGGTTCCATTTACTCCTGTTTTCCCTTGAAAAAATCAAAACCTAGCAGAGATTTATATCAAGAAAAAAGGGTTTAAGAAGCTTTATATTCTTAAACCCTTGATTATCAAAGAATACCCATCCTAGATTGGCGGAAGACCACCGCAATATGAACTACTTCAGGGTGTTTTACTTGGCCTCACAGAATGCCATAATGACTTAGATATAAATAAATTGAACGGTTTATAGCATCATCCAATTAGGCCTAATTTTTCCAAGCGTTTTGCAAAAGATAGGAACAACAAATTACAACTTAGTTGTTTTGTATATTTTAATTTCTGTTTTTATTGTTCTTATTAAAGAATAGTAAAACCTTTTTTGACTAAAATGTATTTTGCGTTAATTTTGGTTTTGAAGGTAATCAGATCGCCTCCAGCTGTTTTTATTTTTTTGGAATTGGCGTAAATATCAATGGTTGAATTTCCCCATGGATTTCGTATTCTGCAATCTGATCCTGCCTGAGATTTTAATTCCACATATTTAATGTCACCATCTTGAAAGGAGGATGACACCAAGAAATTTCCCCGGCAAAGCAGTTTAAATTGTCCGTTCCATTCTTTCGGCCAGGCTGGGAAAACCCGAATAATGGTCGGTTCTCCCGGTTTAGATGGGATACTCTGAACCAACGCATTCTGCAAGGCGTCTGCTCCTCTACCCAGCCTTTCACAGGTTGTCCCCTGTAATCCCTCAAACCAATCCATCCGATTCTCGAATATACTTCTGTTTATGGCTTTCATCTGGTTGTAAATCAGATATTTTGTGACTTCAGTTCGTCCCAGCATAGCGCCTACAATGGGTAACATACATAATGGTCCAGCGGTGGACCCTTCTTTAATTCCATTTTTGTAGTAGGCATTAAACGTATTTGTTGCTACTCTTACCATCATGGTATCCTTCGACTCCAGGGTGCAGAGGTCAAAGCAAAACACCGGCATTGTATTGAGATCGGGCAATGCCGATGCATGACACCCCTGCTGGACTGGCAGAAGTGATTTCACATGTCTTAGAGGCTGATTTTTTAATTCGGGAAATGCATTACTCATGGGAAGTGGGGAGAGATTTTGCAATAACTCTCTCCATAATGGACGCAGGTCAGCATCGACATTCAGTATTTCGGAAGCTTTTATCGCAACTGGAAGAATTCCCATCATCGAAGAAATTTCCTCTCCGGTATTGTTCCCATTTCGAATCGGTTCGTTGTCGTTGACGTGATAAATATGATATTTGCCATCAGCCTCCTTCTTGAGGTTTGGAAAATTACGATAGAACTCCGCAACCCCCTTAATCATTGGATAGGCTGACGCCGATAACCATCTCTTGTCCATGGTGAGTTCATAATTCATCCAGTAGGTATAGGCAATTTTGGCTCCGCGCGAAAAAATATGACTCACCGGTCCGAAGGCATCTTTGCTATCCGCGTTATTCCACCTACTTAGTAAAGAGTTCCTACCCGTTGCATAATTCCTAAAGGCCTGCGATCGCTGATCCCATGGCTTCTGCACCAACATAAGCTCTCTCATCTCTTTGGCGATAGAATCGGGCATCTCCGGATCTCCATCAAAGGCAATGGTCTCGGCGATATATATCCCTTTGCTGCCCCATTGTTGTTCCGCTGACCGGGCCGAGGCGTTGTAAAGCGATGAAAACATTTTAAACATGGGATTAAACAGCTCCAATTTATTAGCGGTGAGTAGCGCGTTGTAAATACAGCTCTGATTAGCCCCCCAAAAGGATCCTCCCCAGTCCCGTTTGTCACCATCGGTGCTCCAAAGCATTCCGTTGAACTTTACGGGGTAGTCACCTCGCGATGAGGATGCCATCAAGTAGAGATAATAAGTATAGTTTTTATTTATATAATCTGCCTTACCATCTTTACTGCTCAGCTGCACATACGATTGTTCCCAGAAAGGGTGCCACCAAGCTTTGTTTGAAGCGAGCATCGCATCGTAACCTTTCGAAGTCGCTCGATCAAGCTTCTTTATTGCAAGTTCAACAACATCAACTTTTTTATCGAACGATGCAGCGCTTGAAACAAGAACAGTATATTCTTTTTTACCGGTCAGGGTAGAAAGTTTTAGCTCTGTATCCTTAGAAAGATATGCCATGGAGCTACTGTTAGGAATAGCAATAGCCACTGCCGATTTGCAGTAGTGTTCATTTTCGGAAAACTCCTGGGTCAGGACGATTTTATCGCCGATGATCTCCAGTTTGGATATCGCTTTGTTTTTTTCTCGCTGAACAACCAATGGCCGTATCGCCCGAAGGCTGATCGTTGCAGGAGTTTGAATAGTGCGGGAATCGAGAACCCTGACAGCCATAACATCTTCCTCATTCCAAACGAATGTTTTGGTCTTGATGCCGTTTCCATCCGTTTCGACGGTTCCGTCATAGCAAGAGAGGTGCTGATTAAAATCAGATCCTGCAAAAACCGGCTCTCTACTCTGAAAATCAATATCAAACTGACCTGATGCACAGGACCAATCAGGCTGCGAACTATCATAGGATTTTGTATTTGAACCCATTGAAAAAACATCGACTCGATTTATCTGATAGCTGAGGGTATTTTGATTTGTCCAGATTAGACTCCCCATCCGGCCGTTCCCGACGGGCTGACCTTCATAAGAGTTTTTTACAGGATTGGTATAAATAAGGTCTGCTTTCGAAATCAGCGAGGGATAATCAATGGCAGTAATTTTTATAGTTTCGTTCCCCTTGATCTCTCCCCTGGCAAATGCCACAGAATTTGATGAAAGCAATGCAAGGATGATAATTAATTCTAAAATCTTATTCATATAAATTGGAAGTAATTTTGAGTTGTATATTTTAAATTTTACACTCTGAGCTTGAAATAGCGATGCTATTTTTTGTTGTCACATTCAAAATTTCAATTTGAATTTATCTGGATGGTTGAAGCCTAGCCAGAGCAAATTCGGCAGCAGCTTTTAAATTCGGATTTTTAGTTTGTTGTTTAATTGCAGGTATGCTTAATTCAGATCCCATCCAGCTCAGCTCGCCAAGCAATAATTTCTTGCCGTCATCTGTAGCCTCCTTGTTTTCAAGGATTTTAATTATCAATTTCTCGAATTTCTGAAGCGCTTCGGGTGTTTTGGCTTCAGTGCGGATACGGCTCTGCAAGTCGACGAAGTATTTCGTGCTTTTGGTTATGTCGTAAGTCGTGATTTTTGCCAAGTCATCATCAAGGGTCATCTCTTTGAAACCGGCTCTCAGAGAGATTGAACCGTTATTGGGGAAATCATATGGGATTTTCTGAGTTACCTTACCTGATGCCGCCCATTCGGTACCCCGTTGCAACGTCACAATAAATCCAACACATTCCATTGCTGGACCGCCGCCTTCATCGGCATGGCCTAAGGTGGTATGGAAAATTCTCCCCTTTCCGTAAGTGATGGCCATCAGCATAGGCTCGTTACGCCTATTGCCACCAGCCGTTCCCGCGGCAAAGGCTGTAGCCAGTATCTCCATATTCTTGCCCGGTCCACGTAATTCGCTGTAAAGCTCATCACTACCGTGCTGCCAACCGATAGGTAACCCTTTGGTGATGGGATGTTCTGGATTACGAGTTATCACTTGAAACTCCTGTCTTTTGAGAACCGAACCACAACTGCCAGCTGTTGTGTCGATTACCAATTTATTTTTGTTGTAATAAACATAAGGGCCCGATTTTTCATCGCGGCCACCCCATCCTCCCAATCCGATCATCTGGTTAAACTCCTTCCATTCGGGGAAAGCACTGTTGGCACTATGATAGATAACCACACCACCGCCATTTTTCACATATTCAACAAAAGCAGTTTTGGTTTTCTCCGACCATGATTCGCCGTTATAATCAAGTACAACGACATTATAGTTGGAAAAATTAGGAGCGAATGTACTCATCTCCTCTTTTTTCTCGGGAGCTTTCAGAATATCGGCCGAAAAAAGGGTGGTTTGCTCCAGTATTTGCTTGAGAATGGGCGAACTGGCTCTCCAGTTGTGGCTACTTTGGCCTGTAACAATCAGCGCTTTATAGTGTGTTCCTGAAGTACAGCCATTGAACAGGGTTATTACTATCGCAAAAATTAAAATATATTGGTTTTTCATGTTAAGTAGTGTATGGAGGAGATTAAATATGGTTTTTAGACTGATTTGCTAGTCTTACTTTTTTAAGAATCCTGCATTTTTGGCTGCCACCTTCACCGGATCCTCGGTAAATTTACTTCGGTCGTAGGTCAGAAGTCCGTTACGTTCGTCTTCCACGTCTGTAATCTGAGTCCAAACTACTCCACTAATTCCTGGATTCGTGACCAGCAATTGATATTTAGGGTTGGCTACTAGGTATTTTGAGTAGCCATATTCTCCGATAACGCTGGCCCGGGTGTCTGTTGGAGTAAGGCATTTTATGGTTCCGTAACAATGGGCATCCATGATTTGTCCTGTACCAATATCTAGGATATTCCAACCCTGATATTCTCCCATTGGTGCGCCACTCTCAGCGTTTATCATCCTTGTAGTATCCACTGCGGCGATGCCGGCCATTTTACGCATGAAGGCGCGAGTATCGTCATCAAGTTTATAACCTCCCGGATTTTTCAGTCCCATACCTTCGTTAAATACTACCCACGATACAATAGAGGGATGATTAAAACATCCATCAATCATTGCCTGAAGTTCGGTGCCAAACTGTTCATGACGTTGGTCATTCGAGGTGGGATAAACAGGCTCAAAAGCATGAATGCCATCGCCAGCACAAGGCATGTCCTGCCATACTAGCAGTCCCAGCTTGTCGGCCCAGTAATACCAACGTTCAGGCTCAACTTTAACATGTTTTCGACTAAGGTTGAATCCGAGTTTTTTAATCGATTCGATATCATAGCGAAGAGCTTCATCTGTTGGCGCAGTATATATCCCGTCAGGCCAAAAACCCTGATCGAGTACTCCATTTTGGAATACAAACTGGTTATTTAGTAGAATCCGGGTTATCCCGTTATTATCTTTACCCAGCGCAACTTTTCGCATCCCGAAATAACTTTCAACCGTATCAATGACTTTTCCATTTGATGATACAATGCTGATTTTTAGATTGTAAAGAAAAGGGGAGTCAGGCCACCACAGTTTAGGATCG
Source organism: uncultured Bacteroidia bacterium (assembly GCA_903905505.1). GTDB lineage: Bacteria > Bacteroidota > Bacteroidia > Bacteroidales > Prolixibacteraceae > JAAFHB01. The sequence goes on from CAIVGL010000017.1 coordinate 5,285, forward strand.
GGAATCCTGATCCCAAACGTTTGATTAGGTATGCCAGTGAGCTCCGCAATTTTTCTTTGACCATCCATCACAACAGCATTAACCCGAAAATCACCCGCTTTATCCAAGATAGAACAGGTTAATTGCAACATCCCACGGTCAACATCAGGAATCATCTTTAATTTACTAATACTTACTTTGGGGACAGGTTCCAGCCATACAGTCTGCCAGATACCTGTAGCGGGTGTATAATAGATGCCTCCTGGTGAATCAATTTGTTTTCCACGGGGATAACCACCCATAGCGGTTGGATCCCAGACAGCCACCACCAGTTCATTATCTTTTCTCTGAATCAAAGCATCAGTGATATCGAATGAAAAGCCGTCATAACCACCGCGATGAATACCCAATTCTTTTCCATTGAGATAAACCTTTGCCTCCCAGTCTACCGCACCAAAGTGCAGCAATACCCGTTGACCTTTCCAGTTTTTGGGAACAGTGAAGCTTCTGCGGTACCACAGGCGGCTGTTGTCATACGTGCGTCCCGGAATCGTATTGATCATCACGCCAACCCCCGAGAGAGGCGCTTCGATCGGGAACGGGACAAGCAAATTTCCCTGGTAAGATTCGGGTTTCGGTGACTCTTTCGAAGTGATCGAATAGTTCCATAATCCGTTAAGGTTCATCCATTGGCTGCGGACCATTTGGGGACGCGGATATTCCGGCAACGAAGTTTTAGGGGAGACATCTGCAGCCCATCTTGTCATCCCATATTTCCCTTCAACCGGCTTCCACTGGCCTTCGTCTGTTGCCAGATTTGAATTGTAATTTTTTGAAGTGCGATTGTCCTTTTTGGTACCACTGGGTGACGCAGAAACAAAATTGACTAGTAATGACAGTTGAAGTGTAAAACAAACTAGAACTGCAGAAAAAATTTTCATCCTACGTATTTTTTTTAAATCAATTAAACTATTAAAGTTGAATTATATTGTCGGGTTTTCCCAAGGTTCCCGGTAGGGACGGCAGAGCAAACGGCTTGCCACCGGATTTCCGATAATCTCTTCTTTAACTGGATCCCATTGGATTTTTTGTCCTGTGGTCATCGCGATCTCGCCAAGTAGGCCGATGGAGATTGAACGGTGAGCGATTTCAACGGGAGCTACTGTTTCACCTCTTGACTTAATGCACTCGAGGAAGTTGCCAATATGGTTATCACTTTTATAAAGATGGATCTCATTTTCGCCGATCACCTCTTCCAAGATTTTTGGATTAGATGCCTGAATTTTCCCTCTGTCCACATTGATCCACCCCTTATCGCCATACCAGGTAGCGCCACCTAACCAGCTAGGGCCATCTTTTCTATTGGGCAATTGAGTTGAGTTTGCAACTCTCAGCTCTACGCCAGTTGAATATTTGCAAAGGAAATTATAATCAACAGGAACGTTGTATATTCCCTCATTAGGATAAGTCCCTTCCCCTTCAATTTCAACCGGTCCGGAGTGTCCCATTCCAAGTCCCCATTGTGCGATATCGATATGGTGGCCAGCCCAGTCTGTGAGTTGTCCGCCTGAGTAATCGAGGATCCATCGCCAGTTCCAGTGGGATATCCCCCTGAACGGCACTTTAGGGGCTGGACCAAGCCACATTTCCCAATCTAATTCGGCAGGTACAGCTTTAATCGGCGGGGTGCCGACACCTTTGATTCCATTTGGCAAACCCACTTCAACGAGAGATACTTTCCCAATACGGCCATTAATCACCAGCTCAGCAGCATGTCTAAAATTTTGTTGTGAACGCTGCCAGCTCCCGGTCTGCCAGACGATATTATTTCTTTTCACGGCGCTTACGATAGCCCTTCCGTCGGAGATGGTTCGTGCCAAAGGTTTTTCGCCATAAACATCTAGTTTTTTGTTCGCTGCAGCGGTATAAATCAATCCATGCCAGTGATCGGGCAAAGCAATACATACAGCATCCAGTTTTTCTTTTTCTAAAAATTCACGGTAATCGCCATAGGTGCGGCAGTCTTTGTTATTATGTGCGGTATCGACCATGTCTTTTGCACCCTTCGCGCGATTTCTGTCCACATCACAGACAGCCACAAACTGTAATTCCTTTACTCTTTGCAGAAATCCATCCATATTTCCGGTTCCCTGAGCCCCTGTTCCGATAGCTCCCATCACGATTCTGTCGCTTGGCGGAAGTTTTCCTCCCATGCCAAGAGCAGTTGACGGAATAATTTGTGGGAGAACAAGTGCTCCTGCAGCCAGTGAGGCAGATCGTTTTAGAAAATCCCTTCTAGTAGATTTGTCAATCATTGTCATTCTTCTTATTTCCAAAATAAAATCATAAAAAAACTCCCGGATTTCTATGCCGAAACCCGGGAGTCTGATAAACTATGAACTTCGGCTATTTAACCTCTTTTAGCCTAAACGTACCCCTCCAGTTGTAACCATTTGGATAGGCATTGGCTATTGGAACAGTTAAGGTCGTGTAGACAATCGAATCATTTGATGCCGTGTAGGTCCCACTGTGTTGAGTATAATTGATCGGAACAGAATTGCTGGCTGTTCCACCAAAGAAATCAACCAGGAGTTTTCCTGAACTATCCACCTTGTATGGAGATAGCGGGAAAATGGTCACGGGATAATTAGGGACCATCATTTTCCACCCTTTCCCTGAGAGGAATATCCATACACAATCCAATGGAGTTGTTGTCCCTATTTTCACAAAGGTTCCCCTGAACACTTTCGTGGAAAGGGAATTCGCCTGATCAACCATATCAAAAGCAAGATATCCCCCAAGGTAGGTCGAATCAACTTTTGCAAAATTGACATTCTTGTTACTATAGCTAAGATCTCCCTTCCATATTCCCTTCGCGGTGGTTAAATTAAGATTACTTCCGCTTAAATTCCACGAAACAGGAGATCCTGTGGTGATGGTAATTGCAGCACGGGAAGTGTGATTGTCGATGGTCATCATTGTTCCTGTACCGGTATTTCCTGATCCTTGTAAGGACAAGATTTTATTTACATCTCCGTTATAGTACTGGTGATAAAGAAAATTATAAACAGGGACACCAATCCATTTGGTACCTCCAAGAGGAAAGGTTGTTTCAGGATTCTCCTTTTTGCAGGAAGTGAAGACCAATGCATTCATTAACGAGAAGGCAATGACCAATAATAAGTATTTTCTCATAATATTTTTATTTTAAGATTTTAATGCTTTCTAACCGTCAGTTTTCCGGCAACTATTAATTTAGTTTAGGATTAAACGGGCCGCCATAAGTAACACTTTGTTTCACCATAGGATCGGCTAATAAAACGGCGTTAGGAATGGCCTCCAAGGCATTTGAATCAAACGGATTCAAGAAGGTTTTCGCCAAATCGGCTGTTAGCACTACACTCGTGAAAATTTGCTGATATAGTTGGTCTGGATTGGCACTCTTTGCCATTGTATCGTCTAGCGCCCTGTATACGTCATCATTACTCAACGATAAACTGGACAACTTTCCAATGACAATCGTAGCACCGTTCCTTGCAGCCTTAAGTTTTAAAGCATCAACGCCAGGGACATTAATAATTGACGACAGTCCTTGTAAGAACTTGTATCCACGGAAGTCACTGAATAAGACTCTTCGTTTGATATCATAGACACGTTTCCCCTCATAAGCAAATTCGACCAGTCGCTCATTCATAATAATTTTAAGCCAGCTATCGCGATTATTTGGCGCCGAGGCCAAACCGTAACTTCCATCTAGGTTAACGATTCCAGCCCTACTCCTGATTGGTGTTAGAAGTCCAGCCACCTCACCGCGGTGCGAATCAATTTCGTTTGCACATTCTGCCAAATCGAGCAGAACCTCAGCGTAACGATAAATAGGCCAGTTTGTTTGTACTTGAGTAGCCAATTGCAGAATATTAAGGGTTGTATCAATCCCTTTTCTGCTTAGAAATCCTGAAGCTCCAGAGTAGTCGCCCTGAATAGTACCATCAAAGATCCACTCATGTCTGTTCGGATTAGGAATTGCGCCAGGAACCGCCGGAAATACATACGAGGAACCATTGTAAGCGATGGTCTGTTTAAGACGGGGATCACGATTCTTCCAATAGAGCTTTCTGTCGTAAGTATAGGCCGAGGTAAGGGTATCTTTCCCATCTGCCATCATATAACGTTGAACCAAGTTCCAAGTTGGAGAATACTGTTTCATACCATAGAGACCGGCAGAATTGGATACCGGATAGCTATATTCCTTTTGCCAGATCCACTCCTTTGTACACCCAGCTTTATCATAAAACATCCCGGTATAGGGGGGCGTTTTACCAATTTTGGTAGTATATAAACCATAACCTTTACTATCGAGGTAGGTTTTGGCTGCACTCACAGCAGTGTAGGCATCGTTCCAGTAGGTTGCATTCGGGGTGGTACAAAAGATCGGACTTGCTTTCCACATCAGCACTTCTCCCTTAAGAATCATCGCGATCGGTTTGTTAACTCTGAACTTATCGTAACCAGATACGACAGCACCCGGAGCAGTTGGTTCGGGCAGATTAACAATGGCACTATCAAGCATTTGAACAATATAGTTAAAACACTCTAGTGTTGTGTTTCTTGGTCTCCCAAGTGCACTAAGGTTTCCGCTTGGAGTAATCACCTCTTTTACGAGCGGAACACCTCCGAATGATTTAACTAAACGGAAATACTGAAAAGCTTGCATGAAAAATGCCTGCCCTTTTAACCACTTTTTGGAGGCATAGTTACCCTTATCTACATTTGCAAAGAACGTATTTAGGTTTCGTATATCTTGATAGCTAGTCCCAAAACTGGCAGCAGACTTTGTGCCACTCCCTGCGACAGACATTTGATCGCTATAGAAAGTGGTCCAGACTGTATATTGCCATAACCCCCACTCCTCGGTTGCAGGAGCATCACTTTGGGTTACATAGTTCATCATATTCCCATATAATTGATTGATATACTGCGTGGAGTAGCTCTCATCTGTCCATACAGCGTCTGGCGTGAGATTTGTATAATTCGTAATATCATCATACACCCTTGAACACGACATTAGTCCCATGGTGATTCCCAGAAGAATTACATATATATATTTTTTCATTTTCATGATATGTTATATTTTAGAAATTAGTAAAATAATTCTTTTAGAGCGTTAAATTAAGCCCTAATGAGTAGTTCCGGAGAATTGGATAATTCGTTTGGTCACGGGATTCCGGATCAACATATTGCGGACACATCTTATAGATCATAAACGGATTTTCCATATTTACAAAGAACTTTAATCCCTGAATCCCTAATTTATGCAACAGCGATTTTGGTATCATGTAACTCAAAGAAATATTTTTCATACGCATAAAGGCCATGTTACGTAGATAATAGTCAGCGGCTTTGTCGGTTCCTGCAGTCGGCAGAAGTCCATAATCAGAATATTTCCCGCCAAAAACATTAGATGGCCCAGAATTTATATTGTCGAAGTTCCATGTGTTAGGCCAAAAGTCATAGTAGTTTTGGAAATTGCCGACTACGTTTTGCCAAATAGCACCAGTACCTGCAGCAATCATATTTAATTCGAACCCTTTCCACTTTATATTGGCATTAAGTCCAAAAGTCATTCGGGGTGAATTATATTTATGAGGTACATAATACTTGTCATCCACACCATTTTGATTGACACCTCCGTCGGGGGAGTTGGCAAATAACGAGTTATTTGATCCACTAATATCCTGTGCATTCAACATACCCGGTTGAATCGGAACTCCCATGACCAGATGACGAGTCGCACCTACCCCTTGTTCAGCCATGATTCGTTCACCTTCTGCACCTGTCCGTACAACACCATTTCCCTCACCTTCGACTTGGATATGCCATACTAGATTCCGATCCATTGGGTGGCCATTCGGGTTATCCCTTAGGCGTGTTCCCAAGGAAACATCACGAAGAAGGACCTTGTTCGAAGTAAAAGCAATATTACCGCCGGTAGAAAATGTAAACTCACCTATTTTATGGGAGTAATTCGCGTAAGCTTCTAACCCCTGTGCACTTGCCTCTCCATAATTTACCGCTGGTAAATTTGCCCCAACGACAAATGGTGTTGTCGTCGTACGGGAACCAAGGATATCTGTTGTCTTGTTGTACCATACTTCAGTTGAAAAAGTTAAAGCATTATCCAAAAATCCAAAGTCGGCCCCAACATTATAGTTGAAATTTTTCTCCCAAGTAATATTAGGATTTGGGACAACAGAAGTAGCTAGTGTAGAATATACCGAGGCACCATAAATCGGTTGGCCACCACTCGCGAATGTATTCTGCCACTGAAAAGCGGCGGTGTTGTCTGTTCCGGTTACCCCAAAAGAACCTCTAAGTTTAAGGTTACTGACAACTGTCCTGATCGGATCGAAAAAAGACTCTTTTGAAACAATCCAGCCAGCAGAAACTGCAGGGAAGTTACCCCATCTGCGGGCAGGAGCAAATTTATACGATCCGTCTCTACGGACCGTTGCGCCCAAAATATACTTGCCAGCAAAATCATAATCAAGACGTCCAATCCATGAAGCCATGCCATCCAGCCCATTTAAGTCTCCTGAGTTTGACATATTGTTGGGATCAGAACTTCCTCCATTAATCTGATTATAAGTATTAAGGCTAAAACCCTGGCGGTAGGCCTGAATCGCTCCACCTGAAGTACCGCGAAATTCATAACCAACAAAAGCAGAGACATTGTGTTTCCCAAAGGTATGGGCATAATTTAATTGATAATTACCTTGATAACCTGTATTCTTACCATAATTTTCAGTTAAACTGGCATACGTATTGTTATTTTGCGGATTCCTGTAGCGCCATCCGTTTGCATTGGCATAATCGAACTGATTGGTTGTTATGTGCCTATTGGTGATGAAGTTGTAGTAATAGGGAGACACATTCCATAATTTATCATTCGAGAATTTGCTGTTATAGGCGTACTGGACACTCGCTTTTAACCCCTCGATACCAGGTATCGAATATTTAAGCGAAGCTGTTGGATTAATATAAGCATTATAAAAGGCACTAGATCCTCCCTTGCCATACATGACTTGTGCAACTACAGGATCAACCGGATAAGTCACTCCGTCAATAACCTGGGAATAAGGAGTAATAGGTTTCCGTGTATAAAGGTAGCCAAAGCTCATCCCCGATCCGGACATATCACCAGTCGGGCGCGTATTTTTATCCCATGAAGCGGACAAATTGAAGTCTAATTCTAACCTGTCGGTTAATTTAGTATTTAACTTAGACCGGATAGCGTATTTCTCGCTATTCACACTGAATGTTGGCTGATCCGTGGTATTCCAGCTTGCCGATAAAAAGTATTTTGTCTTTTCATTTCCGCCACTTATAGAGAGGTTGTTATTTTTTGAACGGGGATTAGACCAGAAGTCGTCGAGTCCATTATAGGAATGGGTTTTAAAATAATCTAATTCGGCGGGTGAAAACCACCCAGGATCATTGGCAGGTCTTCCGACTAAGGTGTTCATCTCATTCATTTTCGTGGCATAGTCAAAAGCATTCAATTTATGAAGTAAAAGATATGGATTACTTGAAGCATAAGAGTATCCATAATTAATTGTTAACTTCCCTGATGCCCCGTTTTTTGTATTCACCAGAAGAACACCGTTACCGGCTTTCATTCCATAAATTGCGGCCGAAGCAGCATCTTTCAGGATACTCAGGGTCGCAATATCTTCAGGATTCAAGGCTTGAAAAGATGCCTGGTCCCTAACTACTCCATCAATTACATAGAGTAAGCCAGATCCTGTATTATAGGAAGATGCTGAACGAACCGTAATCGAGGGATCCACACCAGGCAGTGATGTGGTAGCGGTAACCCTAACCCCTGCTGCAAGACCCGTCAATAGACCCAAGTTCGATGTCATAGCACCACGGCTTGTTAATTGTGAATTTTGTACTGATGCAATTGAGCCGGTTAATTTTTCGCGGGTTGTGTAAACTCCATATCCGATAGAGACCACTTCACTCAATTGCACGGCTTGTTCTTTTAGAGACACAGTAAATGATGATTTCCCTGCTATGGCCAACTCTTGTGTGTTCATTCCAATAAAGGAAACAACCAAGGTTTTTGCATCAGAAGGGATAGAGAGACTGAATTTACCATCCATGTCTGCTGTAACACCAGTCGTTGTTCCTTTAACAGAAACTGTGGCTCCAGGAATTGGAACCCCTTTGGCGTCAACAACACTTCCCGAAATCTCCTTCTTTTGCGGCTGTTCAGCTAATAATGCAATTGCTTTTGGCGAAGGTAACGTGGAAAGATCTTTGCTGTTATAGAGAAAAATTTGACGATCGTCAATCAGATAGGAGACATCAGTCCCCTGGAATAATTCTTCAAATACTTCGTCAATGGCCTTTGAATGGACTGAAATTGACCGATTCGAAAGGGAATTAATATAGGCTTCATCGTAAACAAATATAAACTCGCTGTTTGCTTCGATTGAATGTATAATATCCTGTACAGATGTTTTTTGGATATCCAGATCAATCCTAGTTTTTTGCGAATAGGAACTTGCAGATAACGATAAGGCCCCGATAAACAATATAAATGAAACTAATTTCATAACAAGAAAAAGCTGTCGAAGCTGATTTTTATAGATAAAACCAGCGTCTTTGTGTTTTTTTTTCATAATTTTGGTTTGTAATTAAACATGAATGCCTTTGGGCATAAAATTTGTTAGTCGCAGTCCGGTTAGTGTTTCGAGCACTGACCGGATTTTTTTTAGTTAGTCTTTGATCAAATATCCTCCCTCCTCTTTAAATAACTTCATTTTTGATATAATTGCTATTCCTTTCAGCACACGCTCTGAGTCTTCCTTCAAATCAAGCTTTCCTGAAATCTGGAATGACCCCATGCCACTTCGTAGCTGTATCTTAATATTATAATATCGTGAAATTCTTTTCAAGACACTTTCAAGGGGTTCTTTATTGAAATTAATATACCCATAAGTCCAATCTATAAAATTCTCGGGATGGCTAATCTCCTCCTTTATAAACCTATTCGAAATACCCGAATAGACTCCCCGCTCACTCTGTTTCAGGACGACCTGTTCTTTGGCTATCATGGCAGTCTGAGGTGATGAAAGTGAAATCTTACCTTCCAAAAGGATTGCGGAATGAGTTTCTTCTTCACTAAATGCCTGAACATCGAATTTTGTCCCCAGAACTTCAATTTTCATCCGATCGGTTTTCACATAAAAGGGCTTTGTCGTATTTTTTGTAACTTCAAAATATCCCTCACCCTGTAAATAGACTTCCCGGTATTTCCCTCTAAAAGTTGGGGGATAAACCAAACGCGACCCGGCATTGAGCCATACCTTTGTCCCATCCGAAAGTTTCAGCGTGGCATATTTGCCATAAGGGACAATCATTTGGTTAAATTTATCGTTCCTAGTATCCTGAACTATACTGGAGCTATCATTTAGATTAACACTAGCTCCATCAGGGGAATAACTAATTTTAGAGTTGGCCGCTGTGACCTCAATTTTTTTTCCGTCAGATAAAATTAGCTGCGATTTGGTATAATCAACCTTGGTGGAAGAGGCAAAACTAATGATTGGTGAATTATCAACAACTTTTCTCCCCGTATAATAGAAAGCCAAAGTCCCGATCACGAATGTCACAATTAGTATTGCAGCCACCTGAATAAGTTCTCTGACAAAACGGCTATTTATCGTGAAATTCCATAAATTGATATTTCTTGATTTTACGGAAGATTTTTCAATTTCGGACCATACTCTTAATCGTTGTTCCGGGGTCGAATAAACTTGTTTATTTTTCATGACCTCAAGCACTTTAATCGCTAGGTCGATATTGCTCTCCTGTGTTGGAAATTGCGCTTTCAATCCGGTGATATACTCCTCCGAACCAAACTCATCCTGAACTCTTCTAACAAATTCATCGTCGAGAAGAAAATCTTGGACATCATGACTGTAATCTGCTTTTTCTTTCACGATACTAATTTTGCATTATAATTCATACAATTGGATGTTTGATTTTTTTGAAATTTTCAACAATTATCAACTAAATGGATCGATTTTACAGCTGAGTATCTAACTCATTTAAAGCATCTAATACTTAGGATGGTTGATATTGGAAAATATAGACAGGAATCGCAGATTTTTTTAAAAAAAATCTACTTAAAAGATGGTTCTTAAAAAGCAAAAGAAAATTTGGATATTCTTTTGCTTCAGAGACTCAAGATCAGCTTTGATAATTTTTATTGACCTATAGATGGAAGTACGGCACGATTGTACCGTTATATTTAAGGTCTCAGAGATCTCTTCGTACGATAATCCAAGGTCATACTTTAAATAGAGGACCTCCTGCTGATAGTGTGTTAGCTTGAGTAAGCTCTTCTTCAGACATTTCTTTATGCGTGCCTCTCCATCCTCTTTAATAATTTTGTCCTCAACAGAATATTCAGGATTAAACTGGAAATTTGGGCTAATTTCACTAGTGACTATTTGCTTCTCTTTGGAAAACAGGCTAAATAATTCATTCCGAAGAGCAACTAATAAATATTGCTTTATATTACGAATATTAACAAATGTTTCCCGACTATTTATAAGTTTGATAAAGATGTTTTGGATAGCATCCTCAATAACAGACTCCTCTCGGCAATATTTTCGTCCGAAATTTAATAATACGTCAAAATTTTCCTCGTAAACGACCGCAAGTGTATTCATCTCAACGTTTGGCTGAGATGCATCGGAATTATCTGTCTTATGAGAATTTAATCTTTTATAAAGACTCATTTAGGTTTAGGTTAGTTGTGGGCAAACATAGAAAATTTAATTTAAGAATTAAAATTTAATCTCTAGCAAATTTTAGGGATACGAAAACAACCATTAAAAAATTCATTCTCATGTCCTAAAATTCTCATTTGATTGGACTAATTTCATGTTATAGTTTCAACTAAAAGGGAACTGATAGATCTAGGAAATAAAGAGACCTTTCGGAAGTCTATAGACCCTAATCCAATTTGAAACTAGGTGGTTAGAGCCCTTCAAAGCAGAGACTATAATGGGTTAAAATATGCATTCTGACCACTTGACAATCTTCCACCTTACGTTATGCGTTGGATAAGAATTAAATCCAAGAAAGCTTCCTTTCATGTCATCTGGTTTTTGCAAATTCTTTGCAAGTTTTACTAGATATAATTCATCCTACTGCTCAGACAACATGATACTGGTTTAAAAGGGTAAAATTTAACTGTTTTACCATAAACATGTCCTAAATGGTGGGGCATTATAGGTAAATTTTACGCTCATTAACGGAACAAGGGTAAATTCAGTGAATTTTTACACTCGTACAATACTCTAGAGTAAACTTTACGCTCGCAAGTCGCACCTGTCATGACACAGAGCGGTTTGCGGATCGGTGTTGTTAG
>CAIVGL010000018.1 GCA_903905505.1 uncultured Bacteroidia bacterium
TGGAGTCCAGCAGCTATCAATACATCAACATCTGGCAATGCAACCTATACCTTTACGCCGACGGGTGGTCAGTGTGCCGCGACAATCGAAGTAATCGTCGAAATACATAATCCAACGACACCAATCTTCACCCCAATACCAGCCATTTGTCAAAATAGTACCGGATCTAAATTACCTTCGACCTCTTCTAATGGGATATCTGGCACTTGGTCTCCAACGGTGATTAATACCTCAACGATAGGAACATATACTTATACCTTTATGCCAGACATAAGCTTCTGCGCTACTTCCACCACAATCTCAATAACCATTGTTGGACCTACCGCGCCAACCTTTAACCCTATCGAGCCGATTTGCCAGAATAGCATTCCATTGGCATTGCCAACACTATCAAATAATACACCTTCGATAGCCGGAACGTGGCTCCCTTCCACCATTAATACGTCAGTTGTTGGGTCTTCAACCTATACCTTTAATCCAAATCTAGGAACTTGCGCACTGAAAGCGGATATTCAAATAACCATTAACGCGCCTATCCTTCCAACCTTTACCCAACTTGGACCTTACACTCAAAATGATGTTCCTCAAGCTTTAGTCGTTAATTCGCTAAACGGAATAAGTGGATCATGGAGCCCCGCAAAAATAAGTACCGCAATTTCAGGCGAGGCAACTTACACCTTTACCCCTGCAGCAGCAGAATGTGCGACGAAAACGACCATGACTATCAGAACCAATATTCAAGCCGTAATATCGGAGGTCGACTCGTTGCCAAAAGCTGGAATTTTGCAAGTAGGCTCATGCACGCAAGTAAATCTTGATGGCTCAAAATCAATAGGCAGCAATCTTGATTATCAATGGACTTTACTCGAAAACGGGGGAAGCCTGACCGCGCTGAGTGGCGCTCGGACCTCATTCACTTTAGCCTCAAGCTATCAAGGAGCTCTGCCCACTAAAGTTAGAGTTCGTTTAGCAATTACCGATCCAAGGGGATATACCAGCAGCGACACCATAATTATTCAAGTTAATGAGATGCCGAAAGCGGATGTTGCCTCAACTGGTGCTCTAAGTAAAGACGGAAGCATGATTGTTGATGGTTCAATATCGAAAGGAGACAAACTCACCTATCAGTGGTCAACGAGCGTAGGTGATATCATTGGGGCCAGAAACAAGCCAACGGTACAATGTTTTGGCGCCGGACTCTATCGATTAATCGTCACAGATCAATATGGTTGTCAGAACGTCAAAGATTTTATTTTCCCACTTGAGCTCTATCGCATCGAGGCAAATGACGATCGCTATAAAATGTCATGGGCACAAGACTCGATGCTTCATGTATTAGACAATGATATATCTACGGTGGCATTTAGTTCTGTGCGAATTATTCATCCCCCTATGCTAGGAACCGCAACTGTCAATCCTGATCTAACCATCGCCTATGCTCCGACAATTAAAATACCAGGGCATGATCAGTTTGAATACGAAGTGTGCAACATAGCCAATGAATGTAATTCGGCAATCGTAATTATTGATATCTACGATAGTCCACTCTCATTGCCTGAAGGATTCTCACCCAATGGTGACGGAGCAAATGACTTATTCGTCGTTAAAGGGATTTTGAATTATCCAAAGACAGAGCTCTATGTCTTCAACCGTTCGGGACAAAAAGTTTATGAAAACCTCGACTACATAAATATTTGGGATGGGAGAATGTTGGATCACCAAATGGTGCCAACTGGAACCTATTATTACATTCTAAAACTTGGGATTACGAATCGAATCATTAAGTCGTATGTCTATATTGGATATTGAGAAATTTTTCTCAGATGGTTATGTGAGTAGTAGCACCCTGGTCAATCGAAAATAATATTAGCCAAAGATTTAGACACTTGATCGAGTCACAAAAAAAAGGCTGCTCCCCATGGGAACAGCCTTTTTAAAATTTTAACCTAATTCACTAATAAGGGAATCCAGTACCTTGCAATAACCACATTCTTGAATAAGGGTGGTCTTTGCTTTGTCCTGTTGGAACATATGAAGTTACTTCAAGTTTAGCTATAGCTGCGCTATAGTTAACTAGATACTTTGGATCTAGTCCCGGTTCTGGATACATCAAACGAGTTGGCAATGCTGCACCGTATTGAGTTACAGGACCAGTTACAAGCTTCGGAAAGCCCGTTGCTCTCCAAGAGAACCACGACTCTACGTTAAGCCAAAGTGCAACCCATTTTTGTCCACCGATACGCTGAAGTTTATTCGCTGCAGCAGCATAGTTAACTTGTGGATTACTGTAGAAGGTTGCAAAACTATAACCATTCGCACCATCCGTGATACCCCATCTTTTCATAGAAGCACCGATCGCAATTTTGTAATGTGTTTCTGGATCTGTCGCAGTGAAACCACCCCGTACAGCCGCTTCAGCAAGCAAGAACTCAACTTCACTATAGCCCATTAAGTCCATACGAAGGTAAGTATCGGTGTTTAAGCGATAACGACCGTGTAAGAACGAAACCCATGGTCTTTTCTCTGGGTTATCGGGTGTAGGTAAAGCGGCTGTTCCTCTGTTGTAGTTACCCAAGTCAATAACAGCAAGACCTTGTGGCAAACCTACGAATAAAGTAGTATCCAGAGCAAAGTTTGTTGTTGTGGCATAAGTAACACTCTGAGCTTCGCCGTAAGGATTCGTATAGGTTTTAGCACCTGAGACAGTAGCATCCCATTTGGAAGTTACTGGAAGTACCCAACGATACAGACGTGGATCTTTTTTCAATTTCAAGGAATCCACAATTGTCTTACAAGGCTTGGTCAAGAAGTTAGGATTTGCTGTATTTAGCAATCCACCAGGATAAGAGTTCGCAGCAGCTACACCAAGGAAACTAACAAAGGCTTCGTCGGTAGACGCAGCAATTGCATTTGCTGATCCAGCATTAAACTCAGCTGCGATATCAACACCTAAAGCTGTCATTTCAGTTTTCTTGTTGATCAAACGCATGGCATAACGCATTCTTAACGAATTGGCAAACTTACGCCATTTTGCAGCATCTCCTTTGTACATCAAATCAGCATTTGCATCAATCTTATGGTTTACAATACTTGCATCTCCTAAAATCGCATCAGCGGCTTTTAGGTCAGCTAATATCCCTTTGTAAACCAGTTTTTGGTCATCATACTTGACATAGTAAATACCATCAGAAGCTGACATACTCTCAGAATAGGGGATATCACCATATAAATCGGTAAGAAGGCCATAATTGAAAGCTCTTAATGTAAGAGAAATTGCTTCTGCTAATTTATTCTTATCAACCAATGACTTATCATGAATAATCTTAATATTCCTTAAATAGTCGTATTGAGCAGCCCAAGAAGGACGAGTCCACGCCATTTGGTTCATATTACCTGCACCCTGATTTGTGCCATTCTGATTGAATTGCATCGCACCAGAAATATCAGATCCAACATCCGCCAATGCTGCATAAGACTTTGCAGTCCCAACAAGCACGTAGGTTAGAATAAAGTTTGAAGAGACACTCTCAGGATTGTTTGGGCTCACATTGACCTTTGTTAAATCCAGACATGAAGTCAGCTGGAATAATAAGGTTAGAGCAATAACTACATTTATTTTGATTGTTTTCATCGTATATCTCTTTTAAAAATCAAAGTTTAATTTAAATCCTACTGAACCGGTCCAAGGCATCATGTTGTAATATTCAACACCTTGTGTCCATGCTCCATTATTTGCTTTATAGGCTCTTTCAGGATCAATATGAACACCCGCTTTAGTCCATTCAAAGATGTTATTAGCAACAGCAGAAATCGATGCATTTTGAATACTAATTGAGTGCAATAATTTCTTAGGCAAACGATAGGTGAAGGCGATTTCTCGAACTTTAACGTAGGTTGAGCTGTAGATATTACGGTTCGTAAATGGTCTGTTTGCAGCCTGGTTCGCGTTGAATGGATCCAACCATACTGTTCCAGCACCAGCGGCACCTAAGTTCTCAACATATGACTTCACGCCACCTGTGACAACCTCACGTACTCCAGGGTTAAAACTAGCATCTGCAAAACGGGCTCCAGGAACTGCCCAAGCAAAACCTCCTAATTCAGGAAGACGACCTCCAACCCAGTTTCCGAAGAATTTATCTGGAGCGGCCTTGATCTGAGCTACGATATCTGAATTCTTATCATAAGGTGCTCCACTTAAACTATTATCTGGATTCACCCCATTGTTGTTCATAAACATACGGGTGATCGAGAAGAATTGACCACCTTGATTCCACTCAATATTTGCATACAGAGAGAACGCTTTGTAGGTAAAGGTTGGCTGAAATGCTAACACAAAATCTTGGTTTGAGTTTCCAACTTTAACAATATGAGCTGGATTTGTATCTGTTTGGTATTTACCAGCAGAAGAAATAATAGGGTAGTTATAGTAAGGGGATGATGTATCTGTAACCTTTAACATTGGTTTCATGTAGATATCTCCAATTAAACCACCTTCATAGGTACGCCAGATTCCGTTTTCAGTTGCATAGAAATCGACATTCTTAATCCCTTCGGCTAGTTGTTTCAAATAGGTACGGTTTCTAGTAAAGTTGAAATTCATATCCCATTTGAAATCCTTAGTAAGAATTGGAACGGTCGTTAAACCAAATTCCCAACCTTTACTTTGGATAAGACCAGTATTAATTAATTTACTAGTCGCTCCCGACTCAACAGGTAAAGAGATGTTAAGGACTTGATTTTTATTCTGAACATCATAGTAAGTTCCTTCAATTCCTAAACGGTTATTCAAGAATTTAAAGTCAGCACCAATCTCTTTCGACATGGCTTGCTCTGGCTTTAATGAGCTATTTTTCAATACCCCACTCATATACATCTGTTTCGCAGTTCCCCAGTCATTTCCTACTGAGAAATATTGATTCAAGGCATACGGATTGGTATCGCTACCTACCTGAGCTACACCTGCACGAACTTTAGAATAAGAGATCCATTTCGGCATCTCAAACATCTCTGAAGGAAGTAAACTCAAAGAAGCTGAAGGATAGAAATATGACCTATTCGCTTTAGGCAATGTACTTGACCAGTCGTTACGAGCGGTTAAATCAACATAAGCCATCCCTTTGTAGTCAATTGAAGCCATACCATACACACTATAAATAGATTTCTGAGACCAAGAACTATTGTAAGTTACCTGACCCGGAATACCATTCGAGATTGTATATAGTCCAGGGATCACAAGTCCAGCAGCAAGATCTTCTACATATTTACTGTACGTATACATTCTGTTTGCAGCGACAAAGGCATTAATACCCCAATCTGAATTAATCTTCTTTTTGTAAGAAAGATTTGCTTCTAGGTTGGTCTCTTTGCGATACATATCTACCACATCGTAACCTCCTGTCAGCTGACCATAGGTACTAAATGCTTTTTTAGACTCGCGCCCTTCCGTGTAAGCATCTCTAGTGAAACGACCCATTAAGCTCAATTCTTTGGTGATTTCCCAATCCATTTGAACTTTACTAATTAATCGATCTCTTTTGAATGCATTCGTATTTTCGTTGGCAATAAAGTATGCATTGTTCTGTTTCTGAGCATTCGAACGTTGAGTAACGCCCTCTTGTCCTGGCATCCAGTATTGCTTTAAATCATTGATGTTTACCTGAGCACCTTTTTCATACAAACTCCGAATCACATCATTACGGTCGTCACCATTGATATTCGGACGGTTGCTTGAACCTGTTTCATTCCAGTTAATGTTTGCAGTTACAGAGACTTTATCTGATAACTTGTACAAGGTATTCAGATTGATGGTACTTCTTGTCATATCGGTATTTGGAATCATACCAGTATTTCGCATATCACCAACTGAAAGTCTAAAGTATCCTTTGTCGCTGCTGCCATTAACAGAAACGTTGTTGGTGTATGTCGAACCAGTACCCATGAAATCTTGAATACGATTTTTATACGAAACTAAAGGTTTTGCAATACCGGCGGTATTCCACTGAGCCCACATCTCGCCTTTATCAAGCTGAGATCCCCAAGTTTCATTGTCACCTTCACTAAATAGATGAGCACCCGCTTTACCAGTACCAAACTGTGATTGGTATGGATAGTAATCGTATGGCTTATCAAATACAACAGAAGAATTAACAGAAACGCCAATTCCTTTATTCCCTTTTGCACTAGCCTTCGTTGTAATCAAAATTACACCATTACCTGCACGTGAGCCATAAAGAGCGGCAGCACTTGCACCTTTTAGAACAGATACAGACTCGATATCATCTGGATTTAAATCCGAGATCGCATTTCCTAAATCGGCTCCTTGATAGTAGTTATTTACGTTGTTCGCTACTGGAACTCCATCAATCACAAAAAGTGGTTGGTTGTCATTACTTAATGACTTCGCACCACGAATAATGATGTTAACAGAAGAACCTACTGTACCGTCCATTTGTGAAATACGAACACCAGAAACTTTTCCTTGAAGTGAGTTAAGGACGTTTGTCTGAGGTGTCGCAGTCAATAATTCACCTTTCACCTCACCTACAGAGTAACCAAGTGCTTTTTTCTCCCGCTTAATTCCCAATGCAGTAATAACTACATCAGCAACCTCGATCGTTTCCATCTGCATCACGACAGATAAAGTACTTTTACCTCCACGGTTAAGTTCTTGCGTTTTCATTCCAATAAAAGAAAATTGCAACGACGCATTATCAGCAACTCCAGTTAAAGAAAAATCACCATTCATATCAGTTAAGGTTCCGGTAGTTGTCCCTTTTACCACAACGGTAACACCAGGTAGCGTTAATCCACTCTGGTCAGTAACTTTTCCTGTAACCTTCTTCGCTTGCTGAGCCGCTACTGGAGCCGCTTCTGCTGGCATAAGAACAATGTGACGATCGATGATCTCGTACATCACATCTCTGTTCGAAAATACCTGAGCAAGGATTACATCAACAGTCTTCTCTTCTGCAGTAACATCAACTTTTCTCGTAACATCGATCTTGTTGTTGTCATACATAAAAGAGAATTCCGATTGATTCTCGATTTGTTGAAGTACAGCTTTTACCTCAACACCCTTCAGATTCAAGGTCATTTTGGTGTTTTGGGCATACGTAGCCGCAAAACTGCTCAATAGACCGGTAAAGCAAACCATCACAATGGTTAGTTTTACAGTCAAAAGAATTTTAATGATCGGGAGCTTAAATAAATGTCGTCCCTCACATTGGTCGTTTTTTTTCATACTCTTATAAAGTTTAAGTTACACCTTGATTATCATGCATAAACGCCAATAAATGCATAATAAGATGCGGATAAATAAATAAAATAATTAATTTGATCTTACAGGTTTATCACTTTGGCAAGCCTGTATCTTTTTCGACTTAAAATTCAATGCATAGGCAAAATAATTTCAGGTTTAATATTAGTTAGCATATTTAATTGTTACATTCTTTCCATCTATTTTATAGTCAAGTGGGGTAATCACTTGTAATAATTTTAATAACTCGGTGAGTGATTCGGTCTTCACTTTAAACGTATAGTTATGTTTCCGTTTCATCTTTTCTTCAATCTTTATAGCTACACCATACCAGCGCTCTAAATACCGGATCCCCTCTTCAAAAGCCATCCCATCAAAAATAAGTTCGTTGTTTTTCCATGCCGTAACAACATCCACTTTCGCATCTCTCAACACAACCTCCTTGGTATCTTCCCGAACTGTAGCTTGCTCGCCCTTTAAAAGATTAGCTAATTGGGAACCATCTTTGACAACCCCTACATTTCCATGCTCCACAGTTACTTCTAATTTTTTCTCTTCCTTATAGCTCTTCACGTTAAAGGCAGTCCCATAAACTTCTACAAATGAACCACCCGCCTTAACACGGAACATTCTTCCCTTATCCTTCTTGACATCAAAATAGGCTTCACCTTCAATCTCAACATCCCTTATTTGAGCATTAAAACTGGTTTTATATTTAAATGTGGAGCCCGAATTAAGCCAAACACTAGAGCCATCAGGCAAGACAATCATCGATTTCTGACCCTCTGGAACAATAACCGTTGCATATTGATTTAAAAACTCAGCAGACATGTTGCTCTTCTCCGCAGTTAAATAATGAAACCCAACACCGATAAGAAAAAATAGAACTGCAGCTGCAGTAAGCTTTGTATATTTATTAATCCATAAAAACCGGCGTGCTGGGGCAGAGATCTTAGTCATTATTTTCGACCAGCCTGCAACTTTATCTGGATGCACCAGTTCCACATCCGGAGAAGATAAGGCATAGGCAGACCATAATTCAGCATAGAAATTTTGATTTTCAAGACTCTCGTTGACCCATCTGCTTAATTGCAGTGATTCTTCGAAAGAAGCCTCTCCTCTCAATTCTCTGATTATAAGATCCTTGTAGTTTGTTCCAGTCATTTGTATATACCCTATTTAAATATAAGTCACTTTACTCGACCATAACCCCCAAAGGATAATCAATTATTTGATGCAGGAAAGGGAGCTAGCAGTTATTTTTTGGATATAATCGAATTCGAAGAGTAAAATCTCGCCTTAGAATTGGCTAAAAAGACCAAGCGTAATCATGGCAAAAATTTCTTTGTAGAAAGGGACCAATTGCTGTCTTAACTTCTTGATCGCAATGGTCATCTGGTTTTCAACAGTCTTCTCGGCAATATCCATCTTAAGCGCAATTTCTCGAATCGATAGATCTTCCTCTTTATGCAGTCGATACACTTCTCGACATCTCGGAGGCAACTTTGCAATAGCTCCGTTTACATAACGAGTAACAGTCTGAAAATCAACCTTGCTATCTTCAGGACTCGTATAGCGCTCATGGCTTAAAACCACTTCATGACTAATCGTCTGATGACTCTTTTCTGCTCTCACATAATTTAGATATCGGTTACGAGAGGCACTTAGCAAATATGCTTTAACAGAAAATTCAATCTTGATTTCAGCTCTTTTCTCCCAGAAATAGACAAATAAATCTTGGACAATATCTTCAGAAGCCGTTTTATCGTGGAGGTAAAGATTGACAAAGTTGCATAGATCTTCGTAATATTTATCAAAGAAAAACCGCAAGGCATGATGATCCCCATCCGCCATTCGTTGGAAAATAAAAAGCTCTTCAGAAAGATATGTGTGTTTAGTTTGGTCTAAATTCATCCCCAGTTCTGCACTGATTTGATCGAAAAATAGTAAAAAATAATTACAAATGACCCCTAGAAAAAATTAAATAAAATTAACACTTGCTTTTTAATTGTTAAAAATCAATAAAATCAAGCCCTGACTTAGGTTCATGATAAGATTTGCTTCTTATAAAATTGAGTTCTACTTTAGCAAAAATTAAGACAATTGGGTTCTTATCAATTTACATCTATGTTGCTGAACAATCTGAAGGTGGGAGTATTTGAGGCGGGATGCGACGAAGCAGGTAGAGGATGTTTAGCTGGACCCGTATTTGCAGCTGCCGTTATCTTGCCTGGTGATTTTAAGTCTGAGCTACTAACCGACTCCAAAAAATTAACAGAAAAGCAGCGTTACAGCCTAAGGCCCATCATTGAAGCTGCCGCCCTTGCATGGGCTGTTGGTAGCTATACCAATGAAGAGATTGACGAGGTCAATATTTTAAACGCCTCAATCTTTTCGATGCATCGAGCCCTAGCTCAACTGACCATCCGACCCGCTCATATTATTGTTGATGGGAATCGGTTTAAAAGCTATGAAAATATTGACCATACCACAATCATTAAAGGGGATGGTAAATATCTGTCGATTGCCGCTGCCTCCATTCTGGCCAAAACCTACCGCGATGATTTCATGAATTCGATTAACGAACAATTTCCACAGTATGGGTGGGACCAAAACAAAGGCTATCCCACCAAATACCACCGCGAGGCGATTCAGCGTTTCGGTATCACCTCCCACCACCGCAAAAGCTTTAAACTGATCGATCCTCAGCTTTCCCTTGACTTTTAAATTGGGTTCTTAATCGGAAACTAGGCTCTAAGTTATGACAATGAGCCTCTTAATCTGTCTTCAAAAACCACATTTTGATGCAATACACCAATTTGATGATCCTTTGCTAAGTAGAGAAGCTATTAAATGCTGCTCAACTTCTAATTAAAGAGAACAACCTACCAGATCAAAAAATATATGGTATCGGAGTTGACATGCCTGGATTGATTAATTCGAAAACAGGAATTAACTACACCATAAAAGATAAGAGAAGAGCCCATATTGGAAGAGAGCCCCGACAGAAGTTCAATAAGCTAGTCTGTATTGATAATGATGCCCGGATGCATGCGCATGGCGAATTTCATTTTGGGGCAGCTAAAGAATTTAAAGATGCCATCATCATTCAGCTTCTTAATCCAGAAGCCATTGTTTTAAGTGGTCCACTATCAAAGACCAAACAAGATGTCTTGTCCCCCATTCAACAATCATGAGATCGATTTTGCTTAGAAAAAATCTCGGAGAGCACCTTATTTCTGAGATGGGAGATCAATCAGCATTTTTAGGAACTTCAGAAATAATCTTTAAGAAAGTCTTTAACGAGGGGAATCTTATTTAGTCAATGATCTGGCAATAAGTACTTAGAAATTGAAAAGAAATTGAAGGAAATTGAAGTAAATTGAAAGAAATTGAAGTAACTTGAAGGAAATTAAAATAATTAACTAACCAA
>CAIVGL010000019.1 GCA_903905505.1 uncultured Bacteroidia bacterium
CAGACTCATATGATGTTATTTATGCTAATATTCAGCGAAATATTTTAATTCAGGATATGCCAAACTACAAGAACGTATTAAATCCAGGGGGAGAATTAATAATGAGTGGTTTTTATAGCGATGATTTAAAAGCAATACAGGAAAGAGCCACCCAAATCGGACTTGAATTTTCAAGATTCAAAGAGTTAGACACCTGGGTTGCGGCAGTTTTTACATTGAAATAATCCCCTTCTGACCTAATTCAACCACCTCTAAATCTTTAATAATTGACTGATCAATTGTAAAGCGGATAATGGTTCGAACCTGATGAAAACCTTGAATGCCTGCCGCACCAGGATTAATATGCAGACATTGGTATTTATCATCATAGATGACCTTTAGGATATGTGAATGACCGCAGATAAATAGCTTGGGTGCTTTTTCTATAAATTCAGCCCGAACCTCTGGGGCGTACTTACCCGGGTAACCACCAATATGGACCATAAAGACATCAACTTCTTCGCAAACAAACCGCAACTTATCGGGATACCGATAGCGTAAATCAGATCCATCGATATTTCCAGAAACAGCTCTAAATGGCTTTAAAGCACTTAATTTATCGGCGGTTAGTAGGTCACCGATATCACCTGCATGCCAGATCTCATCACATTCATTCAGTAGTTCTAGAATGCGATCATCCATATAGCCATGCGTATCTGAAATAAGACCAATCCGTTTCATTCTTTGATAATTTATCCTCCAGATATGCTTAAAAAAATAGAGACTGTCGAAGACAATCTCTATTTTTTATATTATTTATTCTCGGACTAGCGAGAATGAGTTATTCAATAATAATGGTCTCAGTTCTACGATTTAGAGCATGTTCAGCTTTAGAACAAGGAACACCATCTGTACATTTGTTAACTGGCATAGTCTCGCCGTAAGCTTGTGCATCAACTCTAGAACTACTAATTCCTTTAGCCACTAAATAATCGATTACTGCCTTTCCACGTTTTTCAGAGAGTTTCATATTATAACTTGCTGGACCCCATGAGTCAGTATGAGATTTAATCGAAACTTTAACCGAAGGATTCTCAATCAAATCTTTAGCTAATTTATCTAAATCAGCTGAAGACTTTTCATTAAGTTTCCATTTATCAAAGGCAAAGTAAACTTTGTAGATGGTACCTAATACTGCAGGTTTTTCGATTGCCGCCGGTTTTGGCTCTGGCTTAGGTTCAGGCTTAGGTTCTTGTTTAGCGATTGCACGTGGCATTTCCACTTCTGGAGCATGTTTTTTCTTTTTTCCAAGTCTGATAGAAATACCTGCATAGGTATAAAGTTTTGTTCCATATATCTGAGGAGTCACTGCGCCTGGTTTAGTATTTCCTGGATTAGAAACTGTGGAATGACCATCTAAGCGATCAGAATTAACCCAACTCCATTGAGTTCCAACATTAAATCGCACATTTTGATTTACACGAACAGAAACACCTGTACCCAAAGGTATCGTAGGAATTTCAAGATTTTTATCTCCAGAATTTGGTCCGGTTACGTTTTTAACATGGGTAGCTCCAAGACCCAACTTAGCATACAAATAAAATTTACGGTCAAATTTATTTTTTGACAATAAATTATTCAAATTCCAAACCGTATTTAAATCATATTCATTCGCAAGAGATTTAAAATCTCCAGATGAAGTACCATTCGAAGAACCAATCAACGTGTTATTGTTATAACCTAATTCAATAGCAAATACATGAGTGAAATTCTTCTTCAAGGTAGCACCAAATCCAAATTCACCTTTACTATTCCAGCCAGTTGAAGGGGTAAAACTATTGTTTTTCAACATATTATACTCTCCAGAAAAACTACTTACACCCCCATTTAAACCAATTTCCCATTTATTAAAGGGCTCCGGTTTATCTTGAGCAAACAGATAAACGCAGTTTAAAAGCGTTGCTGCAAGAATTAAAATTAATTTTTTCATAGGATTTACATTTAATTTAAAAAAAGATACCGAATCCTAATTCAGTCCTATTTTGTCTTACAAAGATAATCAAAATAAGAACTATTTAATCAAGCAATTTGAAAAACAATTCAAGTTTTTCAACAATTATGTTAACAATTTAAAGGAAAAACAAAAACAAATAAGCTGCACATTTACAGACAAATAGACCACTGAAGCTAAACGTAAGAATTAAAAACTCCTTGAATTTATTACAAATAAGGTAATCTATGATGCGATTTACAACTCGAGCAAACGGAGCATTATAACACATAGGCTAAATACACCAAATTTTATGCCAAAAAAATAGAATAACGAAAGCCTGAATTACACTTTAAATATAGTGTATTTTTAGATTCAATTTCAATTAAGTATAACACACCTATTCAAACCATGGAAAAATCTAGAAATCAAACAGTTGAAGAAGAGAAGTTAAATTTTATTTCTCATGGAATCGGATTCGTTCTAGCTGTTTTCGGTTCTATTTATCTTTTGACATCAAAAACAACATTTAGTTTAAACCTAAAATTTATTAGTTATTTAATTTATTCGCTTGGATTATCCGCTCTCTATCTAGCTTCATCCTTGTACCACCATTCAAAAGACCAAAAGCAAAAAAATCAACTTAACATACTCGATCACTCAGCGATATATTTATTAATAGCAGGCACCTATACCCCAGTAACATTACTAACCATAGCAGGAATATGGGGCAAGGCTATATTCATAACAGTTTGGATAATCGCAATAGCAGGGATTATCTTAAAGCAATTTTATACTGGTCGTTTTCCCAAGCTATCAACAACGACTTATGTCTTAATGGGCTGGATCATTCTTGTTGCCTTTAAACCCTTAGTAGACAACATGAAAATATCAGGTGTGATTTGGCTTGTTGTTGGAGGAGTTCTCTACACCCTTGGAGCCTTACTTTACCAACGAAAAGAGATGAAATACAACCATGTCATATTTCATCTCTTTGTCTTGATTGGTAGCGCATGTCATTACATCATGATACTGAACTACACCAATTAATGAACTTGCCGAATCAGACCATCCTTATTATTTCTGTTTAGAATAGCGTTTTTTGTACTCCTGCCAAGTCTGAAAAGACCCTTTTAGTACCTGCGTGGCCTCCCCTTTTAAGTTATAACATTGCAATCCAACAGGGCCTTTATAACCAGCATCCCATAACGCTCGCACAAAGTTATACGTATCAAAAGAGCCTTCACCTAGCGGTTGAATTAACCTATCCCATCCTAATTGCTGGGTATTGCCACCATCAGCTCCACAAATATTTACTGCAGTTAGATATGGCATTAAGGTCATTATTTTTTGTTCAATCCCCTCTGATCCTTCAACTTTTAATAAATGGCAGAGATTAATGACGCATCCAAAATTGTTTCGAGATACCAATTTAGCCAGTTTTAGACTATGCTCTAATGTTTCGCAATACAACGAAAGATGAGGATAAACACCTAATTTAACCCCGTAATTAGAAGCATAGTCAGATAAATCTTGAAGAATTACGGACAATAGTTTATCGCCAGCATCCTTATTATTTTTATAATCATCACTTTGAACATTAAAGTAGACCACCGAGCCCTTTTCAGCACCTTTAATCATCTCTTTGATCTCGGAAAGTGAAGCTGATCCCTTACTCAATTTTGATCCAAAACTTAGCGGAACATAGTTGGTAGGCATATGCAATCCCACTTGTACTAAATCAGACTTAAGCTCATAGAAATCAGCTAAGCCAGCCCCTTCCAAACCATCAAAACCTATATTTTTCAATAGCTTAACCTTCTCCAACTTTTGACGAGGGATATGTTTAAATCCATCGATTGTATTTTGGACATAAAATACATTATCAACTTTTTTCTTCGCAGAAACGAAAAAAGAAATACTTAACAATGCAATAATAACAAGACTTTTCAATTTCATTTTTGAACCTATTTTTGGTATTCTTGGATTTAAATTTCTCTCTTTTTAGCACCTCTATAGCACGAATCAAATTTAGCAATACTAATTTACAAAAGGGACTACTTACAAAAATCAAAAGCCGTCTTAGAAATTCTAAAACGGCTTTAAAAAGTTTTTAAAAGCTCAATATTAAGCCTCTATGATCACGACCTTTAGGATCTTATCACCTTGTTGGATCTCATCGATCACATCTAAACCTTCATATACCTTACCAAAGCAAGTATGTTTGCGATCTAGATGGCTTGTGTTAGCGCGACTGTGGCATACAAAGAACTGCGAACCACCAGTATCTCTGCCGGCATGAGCCATAGACAAAACACCACGATCGTGGTACTGATTTTCGCCATCTAACTCACATTTAATGGTGTATCCTGGTCCGCCCACACCGCTACCTTTAGGACATCCGCCTTGAATGACAAAATTTGGAATTACGCGATGAAAAGTCAAACCATCATAAAAACCATCTTTCGATAGTTTAACGAAGTTAGCCACGGCTAATGGGGCATCATTTTCAAAGAAATTAATCTTCATCACCCCTTTTTCTGTATGAATCTCTGCTTGTATCATAATTATTTCGATTAAAAGCCTCAAAGGTACAATCTTTCGGCTAATTCACGAAAATTATTTCTTCACTTGCTTTACAATAATCTACCAATAGGTTTATCTTTGTCCATCAAGCCATCGGTAAACTTTTAGCAAATGACTAGAATAAAGCATAAAGCAACAAAAAGAATTCACTATTTACTATTCTATTTGCTACTTGGATGTTTCAGTTCATGCGGTGTTTCATACCACTTTAAAAAAGCGTTAACCTCATTTGAAATTGGAGAATACTACAAGAGCATCGGTGCACTTCGGAAGGTCAACATGAAGACTGTTGATCGTCAAAAGAAAGCATTGATTCAATTTAAAATTGCCGAAGCGTACTATAAAATCGGTCAATACCGATCTGCCGAAAGTTATTTTAAAAGTGCCTTAATCCACAATCCGGGTGACAATATCATTTGGCTTCATTATGCTGAAGTGCTTCGTGCAAATGGGAAATATGAAGAGGCAATTAAAAACTATACGGCATTCTTAGCTGTTGTACCTGGTGATCTAATGGCTTTAAATGGCATTGAGTCTTCCAAAAAAACAGTGGAATGGATCAATTCACCCACCCGCTATAAGATTGGGAATCTAAAAGAGATCAACTCCTACTACAACGATTTTTCGGCATCTTATGCTGGGGTTCACGACAATGAGATCTATTTCACCTCCTCGAGGAAAGGGGCCACTGGAAAATTAAAAAGCGCCATAACTGGGGAATACAATGCTGACCTATTTATAAGCACCTATAACCTCCAAAAAAAGAGATGGAATAAACCACAGCTAATTGACGATCAAAAGATTATTGACACATTTGACGAAGAAGGTGCAGCGGCATTTAATAAAGCTGGAGATGAGATGTATTTCACCCGGTGTATTTATAAAAAATCGGATCAAGAGAGTTCCGATATCTTTTCATCCAAACAGCTCCTAGGAATCTGGGGAGAACCAACAAAAATCAAAGTTCGGGCAGACTCCTTAATGATGGCTCATCCCTCTGTATCGGCAGACGGAAATACACTCTATTTTGTTTCTGATTGCAAGGGTGGTTATGGCGGAAAGGATATCTGGTATACAACAAAACAAAAAGGAAACTCTTGGAGTAAACCAATCAATGCTGGGCCTGAAATCAACACCTCTGGCGACGAGATGTTTCCCTATATTCATGAAAATGGAACGCTTTACTTCTCCTCAAATGGACAGATTGGGATGGGCGGCTTAGATTTATTTTCAGCAAAAAAAGATTCTCAAAACAAATGGAACATCGAAAATCTTAAATACCCTTTAAACTCTACGGGGGATGATTTCGCCATAAGTTTTTATCCTGGTGAAGAACGGGGTTTATTTTCAAGCAATCGCGAAGGCAGTTCTAAAGACGACATCTATACATTTGTTCTGCCACCCAAAGTATATGAAATAGAGGGGGATGTTTTCAGCAAAGAGAGTGGATCAAGAATCAATGATGCCACAGTAAAACTGATTGGTACAGATGGCACCATGCTTAAAGTAAAAGCGGAGAATGGAAAATTCAAGTTTAAGTTAAAACCGCAAGTAGAATATATTATCGCGGCCTACCGCAAAGGCTTTTTAAATACTAAACATACTGCCTCGACCATAGGATTGGATGAAGGGAAACAATTTCAAGTGCGCCTTGAATTGAGTCCCGCAGATCTACCTATTAGTATTGATAATATTCAATATGCATTTGGAAAGTTCGATTTACTCCCTGAATCAAAATCATCGTTGGATAGCCTAACTTCCCTTTTAGCCCTCAATCCAACAATCGTAATAGAGTTAATGTCGCATTCCGACTGCCGAGGTGATGATGCCATAAATTCAGAGATATCTCAAAAAAGAGCACAGTCAGTTGTGGCTTACCTAATTGCGAAAGGGATTCAACCAGGTCGACTCGTAGCTAAAGGATATGGAGAGAGCTCTCCGAAAAAGGTGACTAAGAAATCAGCAAAGAGCAATCCATTCTTAAAACCGGGCAACACCCTAACTTGCAAATTCATCGAATCTTTATCGGATGAAAAGCAACGTGAGATTTGTCACCAGATCAATCGACGAACTGAATTCAGAGTTTTATCGTCAGATTACCACGAGAAGTTTGAGAAATAGCCGTAAAATATTAATTTTGCGAGGCTTGATTCAAACATTTGAAATAAGCAAAATATAGCGTAAATTACTGATTGTCAATATGGATTCCAATAATAGATATAATTTAAGAGGTGTTTCAGCTTCGAAAGAGGATGTGCACAATGCGATTAAAAATATTGACAAGGGCCTTTTTCCAAAAGCTTTTTGCAAGGTTGTGCCTGATTATCTTACGGGTGACCCTGAATATTGCAACATCATGCATGCCGATGGAGCAGGAACAAAATCAGCGTTAGCTTACCTTTACTGGAAAGAAACCGGTGACCTATCGGTCTGGAAAGGGATTGCTCAAGACGCGATCGTTATGAATCTTGACGATTTACTTTGTGTTGGTGCAATCGATAACATCCTCCTCTCATCAACCATTGGCAGAAACAAAAACCTTATACCAGGAGAGGTCATTGCAGCAATAATTGAAGGGACCGAAGAGTTATGCAAAGAGCTTAGAGCTTTAGGGATAAATATCCAAGCCACAGGAGGCGAAACGGCCGATGTTGGAGATTTAGTTCGGACCATTATTGTTGACTCGACAGTTACCTGCAGAATGAAACGCAGCGATGTAGTATCTGCCGATCGAATTAAAGCAGGCGACTGCATCATTGGATTAGCCTCATCAGGCCAAGCCACGTATGAGAAAAGCTACAATGGTGGAATGGGAAGTAATGGACTAACCTCAGCTAGACATGATGTCTTTGCCAACTACCTTGCCAAGAAATACCCAGAGAGCTATGATCCATCAGTACCGGAATCGTTAATCTATTCAGGAAACTGCAAATTAACAGATTCGGTCGAAGGGACTGATTTAGATGCTGGAAAACTTGTCTTAAGTCCAACCCGAACATATGCCCCAGTGGTTAAAAAAGTGTTAGAGCAATATAAGCACTCCCTCTCAGGTATGATTCATTGTTCAGGTGGAGCACAAACCAAAGTTCTTCATTTCGTTGATAATGTACATATTATAAAAGATAATCTTTTTGATACTCCCCCATTATTTAAATTAATTCAGGAGCAAAGTCAAACATCTTGGCAAGAGATGTATAAAGTATTTAACATGGGTCATCGATTTGAATTTTACGCAGACCCCAAAGCGGCTGAGGGAATAATTGCCATTGCAAAATCTTTCAATATTGAGGCTCAAATAATCGGTCGTGTCGAGTCTTATTCAGGTAAAAAAGTGACCATCCACTCCGGATATGGAACTTTTGAGTATTAGCAAAGTCGATACTTGCCTTAGATTTCCAATTCTGTTTATTTCACCCTTAAGTCTTAATTTTTAGTCCATGTCAGATCATTCACTTTTAGAAAAATACGAAGCAATTAAAATCCGTTTTGATGAGGTTAGTCAACAAATCTCAGATCCAGATGTCATGAAAGACATGAAGCGATATGTCAGGTTAAACCAAGATTACAAGCAACTTGACTCGCTCGTAAAATCATTTCATCGGTATCAAAAGATGTTGAAAAACCTCTCTGATGCCAAGGAGATTTTAGACCAAGAATCAGATGAAGATTTGCGTGATATGGCTCGAGCAGAGCTGGAAGACAGTGAAAATATCATAAAAGAGCATGAGAATGAAATTAGATTCTTGCTCGTACCTGCTGATCCTGAGGATAGCAAGAATGCGATTTTAGAAATCCGTGGAGGGACAGGAGGCGATGAAGCCGCCATTTTCGCAGGTGATTTATTTCGAATGTACACTAAATTTTGCGATAAAATGAACTGGCGCCTAGAGGTTACAAGTTCTACGGAAGGGACATCGGGCGGATTTAAAGAGATTGTGGCAAAAATCACAGGGGAGAATGTCTATGGGATACTTAAATTTGAATCAGGTGTTCATCGTGTCCAACGGGTTCCTCAAACAGAGACTGCTGGGCGAATACATACTTCGGCATCTACTGTGGCTGTATTGCCAGAAGCTGAAGAGTTCGACATCGACTTAAGAGAGTCGGATATTCGCAAGGATACCTATTGCTCTTCAGGACCTGGGGGACAGAGTGTAAATACGACCTATTCGGCCATACGACTTACCCATATTCCAACAGGAATCGTTGTGACGTGCCAAGATGAGAAATCCCAGATTAAAAATCTCTCTAAAGCGATGGGCGAGCTTCGTACTAGGATCTATAATATGGAGTACCAGAAATACATGGACGAAATAGCTTCAAAAAGAAAAACGATGGTCTCAACAGGTGACCGATCTGCAAAGATTAGAACTTACAATTATCCACAAGGACGTATGACCGATCATCGAATTGGTCTTACCGTTTACAATCTTCCAGCCATTATGGATGGGGATATTGAAGAGATCATAGAGAAATTAAGGGTAGAAGAGAATACAGAACGGTTAAAGGAGACAGAACTCTAAAAGAAAACACAGAACGATTTAAAGGATTTAGATTATGAACAATCAGCAGTTATTTGAAAATATTCAAAAAAAAGGATCATTCCTTTGTGTTGGATTAGATACAGATATTCGTAAAATTCCAACCTTCTTATTAGAGCACCCTGATCCAATTTTCGAGTTCAATAAAGCGATCATTGATGCAACTGCTAAATATACTGTTGCCTACAAACCCAATCTGGCATTTTACGAATCTGAAGGGTTAGATGGATGGATAAGTCTAGAAAAAACAGTAAACTATCTCCGTGAAAACTATCCAGACATCTTTCTAATTGCGGATGCCAAAAGAGGAGATATCGGCAATACCTCTACGATGTATGCACGAGCATTCTTTGAAAAAATGAATTTCGATGCTGTAACAGTGGCACCTTATATGGGCGAAGATTCAGTCAAACCTTTCTTAGTCTACAAGGATAAATTTGTTATCCTACTTGCCTTGACCTCTAATATGGGAGCATATGATTTTCAATTTGGTGTTGATAACCAAACTTCTGAGAAATTATTTGAAAAAGTACTTCGTATATCACAAACGTGGGGAGATGAAAATAGCCTAATGTATGTTATCGGGGCAACCAAAGCCGAAGAGCTAGCGGGAATTCGCAAAATTATCCCAAATCACTTCCTACTCGTCCCTGGCGTAGGAGCACAAGGTGGAAGTCTTCAAGAGGTGGCAAAATATGGTTTAAACAAGCAGTGTGGGTTACTGGTCAATTCATCAAGAGCTATTATTTATGCTTCAAATGAAAAAGACTTTGCCTTAAAAGCGGAAGAGAGTGCCAAGGAAACTAGAGATGAAATGCAGCTGTTATTAAATTCAGCTGGTCTTATTTAAGCCCAAAGCCTGAGGTTTTATTCAAGACCTCCTCTTGCCTAAAACAGTAAAAAAGCTCCGTTTCACCCTAAAATTAGCTGCGAATGCCTGAAATTCAATCAAAAATCATCCTGTTCGCAAAAGACTAGGAAACAAAGAATTACCGCTTAAAGTTTTTCGAATTCAATGTTAAATAATTCTAAAACTTACGATACTGCTTCATTTATAGGATATTATTGCTAAATTTGTACTTTAATCATTAACAGGACAACGTATGAAAATAATAGCCCTGGTAACTCTTTTAAGTTTTACACTCGCACTTTCAGCCAAAACACCGGTTGGAAACTCTCCTTTGACAGTTGAGAAATCAAAAACATATCCATACCTAGCGTACCTTCCAGACGGATATGAAAAAAGCAACGCAAAAGCTTGGCCATTAATTATCTACCTTCATGGAAGCTCATGCAAAGGGAATAATCTTGACCGTTTAAAAAAATATGGCCCTCCGTTCTATATTGAACGCGGAATGGGTGTTGATGCCATCGTAATCTCACCTCAGTGCCCATCAAATAGAAATTGGACTGCTGGAAGTTGGTTCGAATCATTCTATAAAGAACTAAAAGACAAATACAACATTGACCCATCTCGTGTTTATTTAACGGGGATGAGTCTAGGTGGATTTGGAACCTGGGATATTGCGTCTCGTTATCCAGAGTATTTTGCCGCTATCATGCCACTTTGTGGTGGAGGTCAAACAGGTATGGTTGAAACTTTAAAAGACATTCCAACCTGGGTTTTCCATGGCGAGGTAGATAAAAAAGTTAAGCTTAAACGCTCTACCGATATGGTTGAAGCACTTCAAGAAATAGGTTCTAAACCTCTGTTCTCCGTGTTAAAAGGAGAAGGTCATGGAATTCAGAAAGTTTATTCAGATCAAAACATCTACAAATGGCTACTAAGTCAGCATAAACACGCTTACGAACGGTTCATCGAGATCACATCATTATGGACTCCTAAGGCTGAAGCAGTTAATTCTCCAAAGGACGATAAAACTCAGAAAGAACTTGTTATCAAAAGCGAACCTGCGAAAGCTCCTGAAGTTCCAGAAACTCAAGAAAATAAAACAGGCGTTAAATCATTTATTTATAACTTGTTTAACAAGAAAGAGCCCTACGTGCAATCAACCTTGCACTAAGTATCCCCCACTCACATCACAACAATCCCCGATACGATTTTCGCATCGGGGATTGTTGTTTTAAAGATCTCTCTATCCTAAAACAATTCATCAGTTGTCCACATTTGATTACCTTTTTAAATTTATTTTAACTAAATGGTTAAACTAATTGGTTAATTCAAATATTAACCTTAGTTTTGTCCTATAACAAGATTAAACAATGGACAAATCCACGGAGGAAAAGATTTACGAAGCAGCACGTAAAGTCTTTATTTTAAAAGGAATGGAAGGAGCTAGAATGCAAGAGATTGCTGACCAAGCAGGGATGAACAAAGCCTTATTACACTACTACTTCCGAAGCAAGGAGAATCTATTTAAAGCGGTATTCCAGGATATCTTCACGAAATTCTTTGCCAAACTAAAAGACACGTTGTTTTCAACTGCATCCACTAGGGACAAACTTTCAGTCTTTATTGACAATTACATTGACTTAATCACTGCCAACCCATATGTACCAAGTTTTATCATCAATGAAATCAATCGTGATCCCAAGGTATTAAGTTCCCTGATGTTTCAGAATTTTATGGAGCCGGCTAAAGTTTTGAAGTTGTTTTTCAATGAAGTAGAATCAGCTAACAAATCGATTGTTGACCCAAGACATATCTTAACTAGCTTAATGGGGATGTTAGTTTTTCCATTTGTTGCCCGGCCTATATTGCAAATGGTTTTATTTCAAGATGATAAAGTAGCCTACACTAGATTTCTAGAAGAACGTAAAGAGGTTGTAAAAAATATGATGTTTAAACTTATTGAAGTATGAAAATAAACCTATTCATTCTCACCTTGATCTTGTTTACACTTCAGGTGCAGGCACAAGAGTTAACCTTAGACAGCTGTCAGAATCTAGCTCGTAAAAACCATCCATTATTAAGGCAAGCAGGCATAATAGATCAGCTATCTGAATTAAAGCAGCAAAATTTAGAAACAAATAGCCTGCCTCAATTTGATTTAGTGGCTAAAGCTTCATGGCAATCGGATGTCACCAAATTAGTCTTGAAGACACCAGGTTTTGCAGGCCCAACGCCATTATCTAAAGATCAATACAAGACTTATGTTGAGCTTAAACAGCGAATTTACGATGGCGGAGTGACCAAGAAAAGCAAAGAAGTGGAGGAGGCTGATCGGTTAGTCTCAAAACAACAGAATGAAACAGAGTTATATAAAATCAAA
The DNA here is from genome assembly GCA_903905505.1 of uncultured Bacteroidia bacterium. Classification (GTDB taxonomy): domain Bacteria; phylum Bacteroidota; class Bacteroidia; order Bacteroidales; family Prolixibacteraceae; genus JAAFHB01. The sequence goes on from CAIVGL010000019.1 coordinate 12,330, forward strand.
GAGACCGTAAATACACTTTATTTTAATGCCTTAATCATTCAGCAGCAGCTTGAGATCGTAAATCTTAAGCGGTCAACTTTAGCAGAGCAAATCAAACAAATTGAATCAGCAGTCGCAAATGGAGTCTCCCTACCTAACAACTTAGACCAGCTTAGGGCAGAGAATATCATGACCGATCAACAAGAGATAGAGTTAAGGTCATCTTTTCAGACCATAAATGGACTTATAGAAATCATAACAGGCCAAACGATCACTGATAAAACAACTTACAAAAAGCCCTTACAGGCTACTATTGATTTGAATCTTGAATCAAACAGACCTGAATTCATCCTTTTTACACTTCAACAAGCAAAGATCAGCAAAAGTGAAGAGTTGCTAAAGAATTCCAGAAATCCATTTATTTATGCATTTGGTCAGGGCGGATATGGTCGACCTGGGTTAAATATGTTAGACAATAACTTTGCTGATTTCTATATGGTTGGGGCTGGATTATCCTGGAATATGTGGGACTGGCACAAGAGTAAGCGAGAACGCTCTGCGCTAAAGCTTCAAAAAGATCTTGTTCAGGTTAATCTTGAAAATTTCAATCGTTCTATTCAGCTTCAGCTGAAGCAAGAGGAGAACAATGCAAAAAAAATTAGCCAATTAATTGGAAGTGATGTGCAGCTAGTAGAGATTAAAACCAACATTCTAAATAGGTCAGCCTCCGCCTTAAAAAATGGAGTTATAACTTCGGCAGATTACCTTAGAGACCTCAACAGCTCGCTGCAAGCTAAAGCCAATCTGGAGACTCATAAAATTCAATTCGCTCAGACTTCTATAAACTATCTCACTATTAAAGGAAATAAGCAATAATCAGAATCTCAAAAAGAATTAAACTATGAAAGCAATCGTATATTTTTCGTTGGTGTTGATTTTAGGAGCTTGTGCAAGCCGTCAAACAAAATCTGATGGATTTGGCAACTTCGAAACAGATGAAGTGATTATCTCGGCGGAAAATGGAGGAAGGATACTAGCCTTATCGCACCATGAAGGGGAGAAAATCACCAAGGGCACTCTTGTCGCCGTTACTGATACCTCCAACCTTGTACTTCAACGCAGTCAGCTATCAGCACAGAAAGAGTCTATTTTGGCTCAAAAAGCTGGTCTTTATGCTCAGATTGGTGTATCAGATCAGCAAATAACAAATGCTCAAAAGGATCAAGTTCGAATTCATACAATGCTGGCCGAAGGTGCGGCTACGCCAAAGCAATTAGATGATATTGATGGACAGATAGCTCTTTATGGGAAACAAAAGAAAGCGTTTTCAGCACAACTTATAACAATTGACAAAAATAGTTCAGCCATAGAAGCGCAAATAGCCGTTTTGAATGACCGTATTGATGCCTGTTCGATTAAAGCTCCAATTGATGGTGTTATTCTCGAAAAATACGCCCAGGCTGGTGAATTAGCGACGCCAGGTAAGTCACTTTATAAAATGGCAAATATCGACAATCTAATCCTAAGGGTATATATTAGTGAAAATCAGCTTACACAAGTTAAACTTGGAAGTCAAGTAAAGGTTATAGTGGATAGCCATGGAGGGTTAAAAGAGACTACTGGCGTTGTAGAGTGGGTTTCTTCAGAAGCAGAATTTACACCAAAGATCATACAAACCAGAGAAGAACGGGTCAAGCTTGTATATGCAACAAAGATAAGAGTGGCCAATGATGGTTCGCTAAAGATTGGCATGCCAGGCGAAATAAAATTTTAAGGAATTACACTCGATGATTGAGGTTCAAAATATCAGAAAGCAGTACGGCGATGTAGTAGCCTTAGAAAATGTATCCCTTTCGATACAAAGAGGTGAGCTATTTGGCCTTATTGGCCCAGACGGAGCAGGTAAAACCTCGTTAATGCGCATCCTTATGTCCCTTTTACTTCCAACAGGAGGAACAGCTGCTATGAACAATCTAGACGTTGTTAAGGACTATAAAAAAGTGAGATTGATCACGGGTTATATGCCTGGTCGATTCTCACTCTATCCAGACTTAACAGTAGAAGAAAACTTAAAATTCTTTGCGACGGTATTTGGAACGACGATTGAAGAAAACTATTATCTCATCAAGGATATTTACCAGCAGATTGAACCCTTTAAAACAAGAAGAGCAGGACAATTATCTGGTGGAATGAAGCAAAAGCTTGCGCTGTCTTGTGCCTTGATTCACAAACCTGAGATTCTAATTCTTGATGAGCCCACCACAGGTGTAGATGCGGTATCGCGAAAAGAGTTCTGGGAGATGCTTAAAAGGCTTAAAAACATGGGGATAACCATACTTGTCTCCACGCCCTATATGGATGAAGCCACATTATGTGATCGAATAGCCTTGATTCAAGAGGGAAAAATAATGTCGATTGCCACACCAGAGACGATGATGCACTCATTCCCTGAAGATCTTTGGACAATTAGTTCTAGGAAAATTTACAATACCTCTAAAATATTGGAGCTAATCCCATCATTAATTTCAGTGAATAGTTTTGGACAGGCTTTACACCTGGTTACCACAAAAGGGCAACATACATCAAAATCCATTCAAGGATTCTTAACCCAGCATGGGGAACATGACATAACTGTTGAATCGGAAAAGGCTACCATTGAAGATGTATTTATTTTGTTGATGCAAAAACACAATCAGACGGCATGATCAGTAACGAAGCCGTCATAACGGTAAAAAATATGATGAAGAGGTTTGGAACATTTGTTGCAAACGACAACCTTAATTTCGAAGTATACAAAGGGGAAATCTTTGGATTCATAGGGGCCAATGGTGCAGGAAAAACGACTGCCATCCGCATTTTATGCGGTCTCTCCACTCCCACTTCTGGTGAGATGAGTGTGGCCGGTTATGATATTTACCACCAGACAGAAAAGATTAAGAAAAACATAGGCTATATGAGCCAAAAATTCTCACTCTATGAAGATCTAACCGTAGCTGAGAACATTCGCTTTTTTGGTGGAGTTTATGGGATGAAAATTTCGGATCGAAAGGCTAGAACAGAAGAGATGCTCGAAAGACTTGACCTAATGGCATTTAAGAATCGGAAAATTGGCGATTTACCACTCGGATGGAAGCAAAAACTAGCCTTTTCTATTGCCATACTCCATAATCCAAAAATCGTCTTTCTCGATGAGCCAACAGGAGGTGTTGACCCGATCACGAGAAGACAATTTTGGAATCTAATTTATGAAGCGGTACAAAAAGGGATTACTGTTTTTGTCACCACGCATTATATGGACGAAGCCGAATATTGCGACCGCGTTTCAATCATGTCTGAAGGTCGAATTGTGGCACTTGATACTCCGGAGAACCTGAAGAAGCAATATAATGCAATCAATATGGATGAAGTATTCTTAAAAATTGCAAGATGAAAAGATTTCTAGCCTTTCTTAGAAAAGAGTTTCTCCATATTTTCCGCGATCCAAGAACCTTAGTCATACTTTTTGGAATCCCGATCGCTCAATTATTACTTTTTGGTTTTGTTTTAACCAATGAAGTGCGTAATGTAAAAATTGCAGTGGTAGACCATTCAAGAGACTACCTCAGTATAAGACTAACGCAGCAATTAGTCTCTTCCGGATTTTTTCAGGTTGCAGCAACACCTACCTCTGAGTCTGAATATGAAGGATTGTTTAGAAGCGGGAAAGTAAAAGAAATTGTAATCTTTGAGCCGAACTTTGCTAGTCGTCTAGTAAATGAAAACAAAGCTGACATTCAATTAATTGCGGACGCATCGGAACCAAATACAGCACAACTTGTAGTAAATTACACCACAGCCATTACAAATAATTTTGTAAAAACTGAGTTTAGAAAAGAGCAGAAACAACCTGGAATAAACATTAAAGCTCGCATGCTTTTTAATGAAGACATGCTCGACTCTTATAATTTCATCCCAGGACTAATCGCAGTTATCCTAATGCTAATATCCGCGATGATGACCGCCATCACCATTACGCGTGAAAAAGAGTCAGGCACGATGGAGATTCTTCTTGCATCGCCTTTAAAACCGATACAAATCATACTTGGAAAAGTCACACCTTACATGATCCTTTCCATAGTCAATGCCTTGGTGGTGCTGCTGATTGGATATTTTGTCTTTAATGTCCCTATCATTGGTAGTCTAGCGCTGTTATTAGCCGAAATACTCTTGTTTATCTTCTTGGCCTTATCACTAGGAATATTGATTTCAACCTTTGCCACCAATCAAGTTACGGCCTTAGCGATATCTGGATTTGTATTGATGCTTCCAAGTATTCTATTATCCGGATTTATCTTTCCTGTGAAAAATATGCCAGCTCCGCTAGAATTTATCTCTAATTTCATTCCGCCACGCTGGTTTATCGAGATCAATAGGACAGTCATGTTAAAAGGTGGTGGACTTGCCGAAGTGTGGCCTAACACTCTAATATTATTGGGCATGTCTGCCCTATTTATTGCAATTAGCATTCGGAAATTCAAAATCAGACTTCAATAATTGAGTATGCGGACCTTATTCTATATTCTTCAAAAAGAGTTTACTCAGATCTTTCGAAATAAATCGATGTTACCGATTATATTCGTTATGCCTTTAGTTCAGATGCTTATTCTTGTTTTTGCAGCTACCAATGAACTTAAGCAAGTCGATTTAGCCCTAGTCGATTACGACCACTCTGCTTCCTCACGAAATCTGATCCATGAGATAAGTGGAAATCCATTTTTTAAAGTGGTAACAGGTCTTAATAATTCCCAGGAAGCTGAGGATTTATTGATGCGGAACAAAGTAAACTTAGCTTTAGTCATACCAAAAGAGTTCGACAAAGAACTCACAACGCTTAAGAGAACAGAAGTCCAAGTACTTGTAGATGCCATAAATGGCAATGCTGCACAATTGTCATTGGCATATTTATCAAATGTAATTGGCGCATATAGTCAGAAGGTTTTGATTAAACCCATCAAACCCGAATTTAGGCAAGCTAAGACCATTGAAATTAAGTCGACTTACTGGTTTAATCCCGAGTTGAATTATAAATTCTATATGGCTCCGGGGATATTAGTGGTATTAATTACGGTAGTTGGGATGTTATTAGGTGGCATGAATCTGGTGCGCGAAAAAGAGCTGGGAACTATTGAGCAGATCAATGTTACTCCGATTAAGAAATGGCAATTTATTGCGGGCAAGCTCCTACCCTTTCTGATCATTGGTTTATTTGATTTAGCTTTTGGACTTTTATTGGCTAAGTTAGCTTTCAATATTCCCCTTCGAGGAAGCTTATTGCTATTGTTTAGTTTAGCTGCCGTTTATCTGATCTTGGTATTATCGTGGGGACTTTTTATTTCGACCATTAGCGATACGCAGCAGCAAGCAACTTTTGTTTCGTTTTTCTCACTTATCGTATTCATTCTGATGAGTGGTTTGTTTACTCCTGTTGAGAGTATGCCGCAATGGGCACAGAATCTTGACTTTATAAATCCGCTATTTTATTTTGTAAAGATCATGAGGTCTGTTCTATTAAAAGGGTCAAATTTCATCGATATTGTGAATGAATTTGCAGCATTATCGGCCTTTGCCATATCAATGTTTAGCCTTGCTATATTTAGATATCGAAAAACCTCCTAATGAAACTTTCTTATCAAATTTCGAGCTGAACGAGAATGTTCAACCAACAATAACTCGTCACAAATAGGTAGTTTAATAGTTTTGATTACCTTTGCGCCCTTATAAATTATTCATCTTAGCCATTTTATGAAGCGCATTATCGAATACCGAAGATTATTGAATATCACACCTGATACTGATTTAACTGTATTAAAATCGACCTACCGTAATTTAATCAAAGAGTGGCATCCAGATAAATTTGTTGGCGATGAAGAGCGCAAAGCAGAGGCCGAGCATAAAAGCAAGACCATCATTGAAGCTTATCATTTCTTGGTAAGTATTGCTCCAGAAACACAGGCGTTTAACTTAGAGGCCTACACGGCAACGACAAACAGCTCTAACATAGATGATTATTCCTACAAAGGACAAACCTTAAAGATCACCTTTCAGGATGGAAGCATCTATGAGTACTTTGGAGTACCGAAAAGCATCTACAACAAATTCTGTAGTTCATCAACCGTGCTTCGGTTTGCAAGACGTCATATTTTCTTCAATTACACCTATAGAAACGTCAGTAAACAAGCTGCTTAAAGCACTTTAGTTGTTTACTGATTAGTTTATCCAAATTATTTCTGAGGCATAGCTTCCGATCATCCCTTTCACGTCAAGACCTTCAGTCATAAGCTCAGCGCCTGACTTAACGGAGTTTTGTTCTGTTCGATCTTGGAAAGTTAAGGTATACTTCTTCTTCTTTTCTAACCCGCGAAGCTTTATAACTTTCGAAGTAGCTACACTTTCTGAAGGTTTAAAGAGCAAGATCGATCCCTTATTCAGCGAAGTATTGTAATATTCAATCCCATCCCAGTTAATACCATCGGGAGCTGGCAAAATATGATACACATCGGCTGGTGCATCTCCAACCTTCAAACCCCTTAAGATTGGTCGTTGTTTGGATTTATATAAAGGCCAATGCTCTTTAACCCCTACAATCTGATTTGGCGTATAGACACACCAGTTTGTAGCCATATTAGCCCCCATAAAACCTGTCCTCAAAATATATTTTACCCATTGAGGCGAATCATTGATCGTTCCTCCGCTTGGCGCATATCCAGCTTTATTCGGCACCTCACCCAATGGACCTAAATTCATCCCAACATCAGTCTTCAATTGAACTGGATTGATCATATAAGAGCAAGAATAAAAAGATTCACGATGACATTCTGGTCCTCCCGAATCCTCATTCGTCAAAACCGTTATCCGTTGTAGGGTTGTAAAATCTTTTAGTAGACCACCGTTTCCGCAGTGTTCATATCTGAAATTCGGTCTTTTATCGATCATATAGTCCAGGATTTCCAACAGCCCTTCATGACTTAAGTAATCAAATTTAGCTTCAAGTTTCATATCGCTTCGCCAATAGTCGTAGTGCCAATTGTCGTATCTTTCCAAGAGCGCCTTTTTCTCCTTTTCTCGTCCTTCTTTAGTTGCAATGTCAGTCCATTCGAAGGTGAAATTCATATAAAGCGACAGTTTTTGGCTGTTCTGATGAACAATATCTCCTGCGGTCATCCCTTTGGGCCATTTTAAACTATCGGGCCTCCAAAAAGCATATTTCTTAAAATCACCCTTTGTCCAATCTGTGCTTGCCCCATCTAACCAGTCGATATCTATCTTACCTAATTCGGCTCCCCATTGAGCCACCGGGTATTTCTGATAATATTCGGTTAATTGAGCTTCATTACCAGGAATACAATATTCGATCAAAGGCTCATTAGGATGATCTTTTAAAGTCTGGGTAATCTTATGGTTCCAGAACCAACGTTTCATCCGATTACTGCCATCATCGACATTACCACGATAAGTACCAAAGAAGACTGCTGGCATTTTAAAAACCTTCTCGCTATCAATAACCACAGCTAAAGAATCCCACAGATAGGATTTATAATTAATTTGAAGTGGATTCTTACCCGTTTTATTCTTAAACTGACCGAAGCTCCATTCATAGCCTACGTATAACCCGTGTCTACCATTCACATCATACACCTGAAATGGCAACTGACTATTTAAACCCTTTGGGGAACCTCCATTTGCATCGTTTGAAAGATAGTACGAGATCTCGCTATTCTCCTTCATGATATCCGCATTTACAATTGGCTTATCCTCTTTAAATTTTCGGACTAAATATCTCCCTTTATTAAAATGCCAGAGGGTAATAAGCGAATCTGAAGTAAAAGTCAGATCTGCAGATACAACGTCCTGATCCTTGATTTGTAAACTCTTTCCAGATTTATTAATGAGCGAGACTTGATTTTCAATTGGACCAATCCCACGTTTAGCTTGCCACACCGATACTAGGAAAAGAGCAGGTTTATCGGAACTAAAGCGAACAGTTAGCTTAGTTCCATTAACTTGTTCAATTTTAGCATCTTGAAACGTCCAATTAACTAATGTATTTTCGTTACCCATCTGAATCTGTTTTGGCAAAGGCATTTCAGCAGGTTCCTTAATCCAGTTCCATCCATTCTGGACATTCTTGAGCTCAAGAACGAACAGACGATTATGCTCAACCGATAAAGATAACTGGGTATCTTCGGTCTTTAACTGCCATTTAATGGCGTTTTTTTTATTTGCACCATACCCAAGTTGGACTATGAGTAATAGGGCAACAATTACATACTTCATAAGAGATAAGTTTAAGTCGTATAGAGCTATTGGCAAACAAATTTCGGGATTATCCGTTCAATCCCAGTGATTGAATTTCACTTACAACAAATTGAGGATCGAGATCTTGTTGATCCCGGATAGTTATGGTGGCTTTCTCGTAAAATGGAGCTCGAATAATTAAGGCTTGATTGATAAAGGTGATTAGTTCAGCTCTTTTTTTACCAGCAATCAGAGGGCGTTCAGTTTTTGAATTTAATAGTCGCGTTGCCAAAACTTCGGTCTCAGGAGCAATATAGATCGTTACTCCATTGGCATTCATAAAGTCCATATTATCGAAGAAGCAAGGAGCCCCCCCTCCGGTTCCAATGACAATATCTTCAAATTGAGAAACCTCTAACAAAGCCAATTTTTCTTTTTCACGAAAAGCGGCCTCGCCCTCCTCGGCAAAAATAGTTGGGACACTCTTGAAATGACGCTCTTCAATAAATTTATCGAGATCGATAAAATTAAAAGACAATATTTCAGCAACTTGCCTTCCGATGGTTGACTTTCCGCAACCCATATATCCAACAAGATAGATTCTCATTAGTCGAAATTTAGAAGCATCTGACTAGACTCACTGTCATCACTTGGACGATTTATCTCGAAAGGGACCTCCAAGATTGGACCTTGGGGCTCCACAATAAAAGACTCAACCTCCTCCTCTACAGCGGCTATCTCCTCTGGTGCAACTTCCTCATCCTCTTTAACAGGCTCTAATTCTACAATCTTGCTAACTTGGTAACTCGACAAACGTTTACCCTTAGCTTTATAGGACTTAACGCCTATAAATTCAGCTATATCAACCACTTCATTTTCTCGACCATTTTTCTCTCCACCAAATACCAATTCTATTCTAGGGTAGGAGACCCAGGTGATGCTGATCAGTTTATTACTCGAATTTTCACCAATAAAATTAGACAACTTACCTCCATTAACCTCAATAGCAAATCGCTTCACGTAGTAGAAACTTTGTTCTGCATCATAATAGACAACCGTTGCAATTTTGGCAGGATGGAATTTCTCTATGGAAAGGATATTTTTCTCAAAATGATTTTCAAGATCATAACTATAAACTTGGTAATCACCATCCTTATCAATAGCCAATATTTTTTCATCCCCGGTAAATTCACCTAGATACTTACCTCTACCATCGGCATTCAAGCGCAATACATCCTCGTCGAACCAGATTTTTCGACCTCCGAGTGTAGACATCCCCTTCTCTTTTAAAGTAACCTTATGAACTTCATTCTTGGTCACAAGGTTACCCATCGACTGTCGACCTTTGATGGCAAGCTGCGCGATATCAAGCTCGTCAACTAATTTTTTAAGCTTTGGTTTTGGCTTAAAGGTGATACGAAGAACTTCAGATTCACCATTTGGATTAACACTGAAATAATGTATCCTCGACCCTTCGGTGCCTATGGTCATGTTGTACTCTTTATCCCTAGTAACACCTGTCACGCTAAAACGTTTCATATAGGTATAGCCAGCTTTACCATCACGATAAACAAGGTTATAGATGGTGCGATTGTCATTCTTCTCGAATATCGCCACATGAAGAACATTCTTTCCGATAAAAGCTTTCTCCGTAACTTTGGTTACAAAATAAGAGCCATCACGGCGGAAAACGATAATTTCATCAATGTCAGAGCATTCGCATAAATATTCAGCTTTCTTCAGTCCAGTACCAATGAAGCCCTCTTCACGATCGATGTAAAGTTTCTCATTCGCGATGATCACCTTTACGGCTTCAATATTTTCAAAACTTCGAATCTCAGTCTTACGCTCTCTCCCTTTAGAATACTTCGTCTTAAGATGCTCGTACCAAGCAATACTATAAGGGATTAGATTATTTAAATTAGCCAATACACCCATAATACTATCTTCGATACCTTTGATAATCTCGTTGGCTTTGTCGGTGTTAAACTTCAATATTCGTCCCATTCGGATCTCCAGAAGCTTAACAATATCTTCTCTTACAATTTCTCGTCTAAACTTAGGTTTAAAAGGGGTTAACCGATTGTCGATATGACTAATAGCTTGATCAATACTAGCAGATTCCTCGAATGCCTTATCCTTATAGATCCGTTCATCGATAAAGATTTGCTCTAAGGATGCAAAGTGCCATTGGTCTTCAAGTTCACTCATTTGAATCTCCAGCTCAAGTTTGAGGAGTTCAATGGTTTTATCGACCGATCGTTTTAAAATATCTGTTACATTAATAAATTTCGGCTTATCGTCCTCTACAATGCAAGCATTAGGCGACACTGAAACCTCACAATCGGTAAAGGCGTATAATGCGTCAATTGTTTTATCAGAGCTAATACCGGGCATAAGGTGAATAAGAATCTCCACATTTGCCGCCGTATTATCATCAATCTTCTTGACTTTAATTTTCCCCTTTTCATTGGCCTTAACGATTGATTCTATCAATGAAGATGTTGTTCTTCCAAAAGGAATCTCGGTTATGGCTAATGTTTTACTATCAACTTTTTCAATCTTGGCTCTAATTTTTACGGCTCCTCCACGTAAACCATCGTTATATTTTAAAACATCGATATAACCTCCTGTTAAGAAGTCGGGATAGAGTTCAAAATCTTTCTTTTTCAAGTAAGAGATACAGGCATTTAGCAGCTCAATAAAATTATGAGGAAGAATTTTCGAAGCTAATCCAACAGCAATACCTTCGACACCCTGAGCCAACAGCAGTGGAAATTTAACCGGTAAGGTGACAGGCTCACGGTTACGACTGTCGTAAGAGAGTTGCCATTTAGTCGTCTTGGGATTAAACACAACCTCCAAAGCAAATTTTGAAAGTCGCGCTTCGATATATCGAGGTGCAGCAGCCCCATCTCCAGTGAGAATATTACCCCAGTTTCCTTGGGCATCAATCAATAAATCTTTTTGACCTAACTGCACTAAGGCATCCCCAATTGACGCATCACCGTGAGGATGATACATCATTGTCTGTCCGATAATATTAGCCACTTTAGTATACCTTCCATCATCCATCTGCCTCATAGCATGAAGGATACGACGCTGAACAGGTTTCAGTCCATCGTTAACATAAGGTACCGCGCGCTCCAATATGACATACGAAGCATAGTCAAGGAACCAGTTCTGATACATTGACGATAAGTAGACAATGTGATGCAGTTCCTTTTTAGCCTCTTTGGCCTCATGCTCTTCAGGTGCAGATAATCGCTCGATATCTTCTTCGTTAGACATTTGACAGTCGGAATAATTTGGTTATTGGTTTAAGACCTTGAATTTATTGATCGTATAATTTTGTTAAACTTCATCTTTCTCCACATGAAGATGTTCTATAATAAAATCCTGACGATCAGGTGTATTTTTACCCATATAGAATTCAAGCATATCTGCCACAGATTCATTTTTATTTAAAATAACAGAGTCTAGGCGAATATCTTCTCCGATGAAATTCTTAAACTCATCGGGAGAGATTTCTCCTAGTCCTTTAAATCGGGTTATCTCGATGCTTGTTCCAAGTACTTTAACTGCAGCATCACGCTCTTGGGCAGAGTAGCAATACATCGTTTTTTTCTTATTTCGAACCCTAAATAGCGGTGTCTGAAGGATATAGAGATGCCCTTTTTTGATCAATTCAGGAAAAAACTGTAAAAAGAAAGTTATCAATAGCAGTCTGATATGCATCCCATCAACATCGGCATCTGTAGAGATGATCACCTTATTGTAGCGCAACTCCTCAATACCTTCTTCGATGTTTAGGGCAGCTTGAAGAAGATTAAACTCTTCGTTTTCATAGACAATCTTCTTTGTCAACCCGTAGCTATTCAATGGCTTACCTCGCAAACTAAATACGGCTTGAGTCGTCACATCGCGTGATTTTGTAATTGATCCACTTGCTGAATCACCCTCGGTAATAAAGATGGAGCTATTCTCTTTTAGCTCGTGAGTGGTATTGTAGTGAATTCGGCAATCACGTAATTTTTTATTGTGTAGACTAACCTTCTTTGCTCGTTGCTTTGCTAGCTTTTGAATCCCGGAGATCGCTTTACGCTCGCGTTCTGATTCTTGAATACGTTTAAGCAGAATATCTGCCGTTTGTCCATTTTTATGCAAGAAATTGCCCAATTCCTTCTGAATAAAATTCATAATGAAATTACGGACTGAAGGACCCTCTGGTCCCATATCTTTAGATCCCAATTTTGTTTTAGTCTGTGACTCAAACATAGGTTCTTCAACTTTAATACTTAAGGCCGAAACGATAGAGGCACGTATATCTGAGGCATCAAACTCTTTGTGGTAATAGTCGCGGATCGTTTTTACTAATGCTTCGCGGAAGGCCGCTAGATGGGTGCCTCCTTGTGGGGTAAACTGACCATTCACGAAGGTGTAATAGTCTTCCCCATATTGGTTACTATGGGTCAGCGCGAATTCAATATCTTCACCTTTAAGATGAATAATTGGGTAGACTGGATCTTGATCGAGATTCTCTTCTAGAAGATCATACAACCCATTTTTCGAAATATATTTCTCCCCGTTGAAATTTATGATCAAGCCAGCATTTAAAAACGTATAGTTTTTCAATAATGGGACAATAAACTCTTCAATGTAATGGTAGTTCTTGAATATTTCGGTATCTGGAGTGAAAATGACCTCGGTTCCATTCGGCTCTTCTGTATCGACCTCTTCAAAATCATGAACTAGTTCACCTTTGGAAAAATCGATTTGTTTAAGTTTTCCTTCGCGAATGGAGCGGATAGAAAACTCATTAGAAAGGGCATTTACCGCCTTAATACCCACGCCATTGAGTCCAACTGATTTCTTGAAGACTTTTGAGTCATATTTAGCCCCTGTATTCATTCGAGAAGCCACGTCCATAAGTTTTCCAAGTGGAATACCTCGACCAAAATCGCGGACAGACACAAGTTCATCGGCCACAGTCACTTCAATCTTGCGACCATTGCCCATCATAAATTCGTCGATAGAGTTATCGAGAACCTCTTTTAATAAGACATAAATACCATCATCAGCTGCTGAGCCATCGCCTAATTTGCCAATATACATGCCTGGCCGCTTGCGGATATGCTCTTTCCAATCAAGGGTACGAATTGACTCTTCAGAATAACCTGGGACCATTTTTATAACGATTTTGCACAAATATAATGAAAAACAAAAGGCCTCCGCCCCTATTTAACATCCAGTAATTAACACATTTAAGTTGATAAGTTTTTTACCCCACCCAAATAAATCATTTAAGATAAATGACCAATCAAAATTGATCCTGTCAATCAGAAATAAAATATCTTTTGTTATACAATATGTTACCAGATTTGAATAATTTTATACTCAAAATCGATTGGACTAATCGACTCTAACTTCGAAACAAATAGGATCACAAAGATGATCTTAAATAGCTAATTATTAAAAATATAATCAGAATAACAACCCATAATTTTATTAAAAACCATTAAGTTTGCCAATAATTATTTGATCCGACTTTTGGATCTTTTACGTATCGAATTCAGATTAGTATGAATAAAGTAATTGAGAATCTACAGCGCGTCTTTCAAACACCCTTCCAGAGCAATGTTTTGGTGTTTGCTGTTATCTTATTTATCATACTCCTCGCCCCATTAATCTTTAGACGGATAAAAATTCCTGGAATTATTGGTTTAATCCTAGCCGGAGTAATTATTGGTCCTCATGGACTCAATTTAATCGCAAAAAATTCAGCCATTGACCTATTCTCGACAATTGGTCTACTTTACATTATGTTTTTGGCTGGATTAGAGCTCGATTTAAAAGGATTTTCAGACTATAAGCATAAGAGTCTAGTATTTGGGTTCTTCACCTTTGCAGTCCCCTTATCGATCGGTTATCCGGTATGCCGTTATTTATTAGAATTTAGCTTTGAGACAAGTTTTCTTGTTTCGAGCATGTTTGCGACTCACACCTTAGTAACCTACCCAATTGTTAGTCGATTAGGGATTTCAAGAAATGAAGCTGTAGGAATTACCGTTGGTGGAACCATGCTGACTGATACAGCCGTGCTAATTATTTTGGCAATAATTACTGGGTCGGTAGGTGGTGAGATTTCGACTGATTTCTGGATTAAATTTTCCATATCTGTCTTGTTGTTTTTGGTCATCGTTTTAATGGTTATTCCCAAGCTAGCAGCTTGGTTTTTCAAGAATTTTGAAGGAGAAAAGAATTCCCATTTTATCTTTGTACTGGCCATGGTTTTCTTGGCCGCATTTTTATCTGAGCTAGCTGGTTTAGAACCGATCATTGGTGCATTTGCTGCAGGTATTGCCTTGAATAAATTGATCCCTTCCACTTCGGCTTTAATGAACAGACTAGAATTCGTAGGCAACTCCCTATTTATCCCATTCTTCTTGATAAGTGTTGGAATGCTTATCAACTTGATGGTGTTATTGAAAGGGCAACATGCCTTAATGATTGCTGGAACTCTAACCATTGTTGCCTTGATTGGGAAATATCTGGCAGCGTGGCTAACAGCCTTCTTCTTTAACTATTCAAAAGCCAATCGCAATTTAATTTTCGGATTAAGCAGTTCTCATGCTGCAGCAACCATTGCGGTTATCATGGTTGGTTTTCGAATCGGCATTGTAGATGAAAACATACTTAACGGGACAATCGTTTTAATTTTAATTACCTGTCTTGTTGCCTCATTTGTTACAGAGTATTCAGCCAAAAAGGTGATCATTGCGGATAAACTAAATGCTCCGATCCTACCAACTGTTCGGGATCAAAAGATTTTAGTCCCGATTTCGAATCCGAGCACCATGGAGCGATTACTTGATTTAGCAATTGCGATAAAGAATCCTAAAAATCGCTTTCCAATTGTCAGCTTATCGGTGGTAGAAGATGACTTAGAAGCGAGACAAAAGCTTGTCGAAGCGAAGAAGACATTAGAAAAAGCCATTGTACATGCCGCCGCAGTTGATCAGGAAGTTGAGATTATTACCAGAATAAGTCAGAATATTTCCAGTGGAATTAAACGAGTTGCAACAGAGATATTTGCTTCTGAAATAATCATTGGTTATGCACTGAAAAGTCAGTTTACAGATATTCTCTTTGGCAACACCATAAGTTATATCGTCGACAATACCAACCAAGCGGTATGGGTAGGAAGTTTATCTGAGCATCTCAATGAGCGTAAAAAAATTGTCGTTGTTTGTCCGCGTTATGCCGACCGAGAATATGGTTTTAATCTTTGGCTAGATCGAGTTTTCAGACTCGCCAAAACATTGCAGGTTAGTTGTGATATCTTATCTACACCTGAATCATTTAAGTATATCAAGGAGTATATGCAGACTCACAAGCTAAATATTTCTCTAACTCACGTTGAATTTGAAGATTGGTCTAATTTCTTAGAGATTGCAAATTTCATTCAGCCGAGCGATCTTGTCGTCATTGTGCTCCCACGCAATGGGAGTATTTCATACAAAGCAAATCAAGAAGCAATACCTCGTTTAATGGCGAAAAATTTCGAAAATCACGACTTTATCTTAATCTACCCGAATGAGTTAGAGCAGGGGTCCGAAACGATGTTTACGTCTGATTTTGATAAGAACATGATCCAAGAAGGGATCAATCAACTCTCACAAAAAGCCAGATCACTCTCCGGAATTTTCCGAAAAAAACAATAATATCCAAGCTAGAAATCTTAATGCGAAGCAGCTAAATATTCTTAATTTAGCCGCTTCAAAATTCTATTTATGTGGGCACTTTTCGCCGTAGCTTCGGCACTATTTCTTGGCACTTACGATGTTTTCAAAAAATTAGCACTAAATAAAAATGCCGTATTGCCGGTACTTTTCTTTTCAACCTCTACCTATGCGCTGATTATGTTGGTGCCAACACTAATCTCAGCCGTTAGTCCCGAAACATTACGAAATACGCTATTCTTTGTTCCCACTGTGCCGCTTATTCAACATGGTTTTTTCTTTATCAAAGCTATTATTGTAACCTCTTCTTGGATATTTGCCTTTTTTGCCCTTAAACACCTCCCTTTGACCATTGTTTCGCCAATTCGGGCAACTGGTCCAATATGGGTTATTATAGGGGCTATCATCATCTTTTCGGAGCATCTTTCGATGTTACAATGGATTGGGACAGCCATTACACTAATCTTTTTTTATCTGCTCTCTTTGGCAGGCAAATCGGAAGGTTTTCATTTTAGAACCAATAAATGGATCTTATTTCTGATCGCAGGAACGCTACTGGGTTCAATTAGTGGACTATATGATAAGTTTCTAATTCAGCATTTCGATCGTATGGCCATGCAGGCTTGGTCGACGATTTATCAGATTTTGTTATTAGCACCGATTGTAATGCTTTTGTGGTATCCTAAAAGAAAGGAGAACACGCCTTTTCAATGGCGCTGGTCGATACCCATGATTGGCCTATTCCTTGTGGTGGCAGATTTCCTCTATTTCTATGCTATCGGCTATGAAGATTCTTTAATCTCAGTTATCTCAGCACTTCGTCGAGGTGGTGTCATAATCTCATTTACCCTCGGAGCAATAATCTTCAAAGAAAATAATGTGCTAAAAAAAGCATGGCTTTTATTAGGCATTATCACTGGCGTAATCATATTGCTACTAGGTAGTTAATGAAAAAAAACACGCTTTTTTAAAAATGTTACTTAACCGAAAACTTATACAGACAGGCAGATGAATAGATCTGACCTGGTCTTAAGACGACAGAAGGAAATTCAGGATGATTCGGAGAATCAGGGAAATGCTGGGTTTCTAGGCATAATGCTGAACGAAATCCATAAGGCTTATTGTTCTTTCCAATCTCTTTTCCCTTCAAGAAATTGCCACAATAAAACTGCACCCCTGGCTCATTGGTAAACACTTGCATAAACCGACCACTTATTGGATCATAAACTGATGCTGCCAGAGATATTTTCTGATCTGCCTCTTTATTAAGCACGAAATTATGATCATACCCTAAACCAAAAGAAAGTTGCTCATGTTTGTCGTTGATTCTAGAACCAACAGTGGTTGGTGAAGTGAAATCAAACGGAGTACCTTTTACGGGCTCCAATTTACCCGTCGGGATAAGTGTAGAATCAACAGGGGTAAAATGATCGGCATTAATCATCAACACATGATCAAGAATATCGCTATTTCCTGCACCATGAAGATTGAAATAGCTATGATTCGTTAGGTTAATTACAGTTGGTTTATTGGTGCTTGCCGAATAATAGATAGAGACTTCATTTTGGTCAGTCAGACGGTAAACGATCATCACTTTTAGCATTCCTGGATACCCTTCATCCATATCTGGAGACACCAAGGTTAGTTCAAGTTCTTGATCACTATTTAGTTGGGCATCCCAAATCTTCATAGAAAAACCTTTAATCCCACCGTGTAGGGCATTTGGACCATTGTTTACTGCGATTTTGTAACTTACATCATCTAGTTTAAATCCACCCTTCGCAATTCGATTGCCATAACGACCAATGGCTGCGCCAAAATATTGCTCATTACCGTTTAGGTAGCCATCTAAACTACTATAGCCGAGCACCACATCTTCGAGTTTTCCACTCCGATCTGGAACCATCAGAGAAACTATTCGACCACCATAATTTGTTATACTAAGCTCTAAACCATTCTTATTTTTTAGGGTATAGAGTTTTGCGGTACTCCCATTTATTGTTTTATTAAATGCCTCAGGATCGATACCAGATTTTAATTTCTGAGGGCTGCAATATACAAGTGATAAGGCAAGGAGTAAGGAGAGAGTAATTAATTTCATCGGTTAATTATTTAGCAGGTTGAATAGTTACAAAGATAAACAATATATTTTATTGGTTTTGAAGTTAAAATCTCACTAAAAAAAATTAATTTGCACCATCTAAACAAGAATAAATAGTTCTTCGATCGATCTATTTTCCAATACGAACCCTCAAAAACTAACAATTCATGAAAGAAACAAACCAAGCAACACGTCGAGATTTCCTTAAGAAATCGGCTGCGGCATCAGCCATTCTGACGATCCCCAGCATTATTCCAGCTCAGGCATTTGGAGCCAATGATCGCATCAATGCGGCTGTCTTAGGTCTAAATAGCCGAGGAAAGAGTCATATTGAAGGATTGATGAAGCAGAAAAATGTGCAAATCAAAACATTTGTTGATCCTGATCTTATTGTCGCGAATGAAAGAGCGAAAGAATTTGAGAAAACTTACGGCTCAAAAGTTAATGTCATTCAAGATATGCGCAGGGTTTTCGACAACAAGGACATTGATGTGGTTACCATTGCAACGCCGAATCACTGGCATGCATTAGCTACGATATGGGCTTGTCAGGCGGGTAAAGATGTCTATGTTGAGAAACCTGGATCGCATAATATCTGGGAAGGACGTAAGATGGTTGAAGCGGTTCACAAATACGACCGTATCGTACAACATGGTGTTCAACTGCGCAGTTCTGTGGCTATTCGAGAGGCCATGCAGCTTCTACGCGACGGATATATTGGCAAAGTATATATGGCAAGAGGGCTTGTATTTAGAAAGAGGCCTGATATTGGAAATAAGCCTTTAGAAAATGTTCCGGAAGGATTAAACTATGATTTATGGACTGGTCCAGCACCGAAACGTCCATTTACCAAAAATCTCGTCCATTACAACTGGCATTGGCATTGGGATTATGGCAATGGTGATGTTGGAAACCAAGGAATCCATGAGACAGACCTTTGTATGTGGGGATTAAATGTTGGTTTACCATCAAAGATTACTGCTATGGGTGGAAAATTCTTATGGGATGATTGCAAGGAGACTCCTGAACTACTAAGTTCTATTTACCACTATCCAGATGAGAAAAAAATCATCCAGTTTGAAGTACGTCCTTGGCATACCAATGCTGAAGATGGCTCAACAGTTGGAAACATCTTTTATGGCGATAAAGGTTATATGGTTATCAAAGGTTACGACAGCTATGAGACCTTCCTTGGAGATGACAAAACACCAGGAAAAAAAGGGAAAGAAGGTGGCGATCACTTTAAGAACTTTATTGATGCCGTGCGGGCTCATGACTCTTCGATGTTGCATGGTCCAGTTGAAAGTGCACACCTCTCCTCTTCATTAGCTCATTTAGGAAATATAGCTTATCGGACTGGCAGAGTCTTAACCTTCAATCCAAAATCGGAATCTTTCGTAAACGACCCGGAAGCCGACCGAATGCTAACTCGCAATTATAGAGCACCATACATTGTTCCTGAAAACGTATAAATTAGGACTGTCACAAAAAAAGGGGATGCCAACGCATCCCCTTTTTTTGTCTAATTTAAAGTCATTCTAACATCAAAAAGCGTCTAAATCATTGAACAAATATTTATATATTTGATAGGTGTAAGTTTATTTTAAACTAAATACCTCAAAAAAAGCCATACTCTCTAGGCAATAAAAATGATCGAGTATTCAGAATAAACGAAAGGTCTTTTTAGACCATAATAGATTAAATGCAACCACTAAATAGATTTCGGGACACAGAAGAATAGATGCAGTACATGAATGCTTGACATTAAATGATTGACCCAGATTTGATAATTTAATTTTGAACCAATGGAGCTAAATAAATATCGAAAGCTAACCACTAACGAGATTGACCGTTTAATAAATCAGCATTGTGGTTGTGATAACTGGAACGCTATTGATGTCACACTGGATTTCATCACCGATCAGATTAAATCTACACTATTTTCAGGATTTAATTTCCTAGGAAGATTCGACCAAGAGATAACCCTTCCTGGTGGAGTAAAGCTTAAGACAGGTCTAATTAATTCTCGCATACACAACTGTACGATTAAACATAATGCATTAGTCAGTAATGTTAAAAGCTATATTGCGAACTACACAATCAACGAGAACGTTATAATCTACAATCTAAATGAGCTTGCAGTGGAAAACCGCAGTTCGTTTGGCAATGGTGTTCGTGTGAAGGTTATTAATGAATCTGGTGGTCGAGAAATTCCAATTTACGACCACCTCTCCTCTCACGTAGCCTATATTCTAGCGTTATACCGGCATCGTACTAAGGCCAATCAAATCATTGAAAAATACATTTCAGAGTACACAGAAAGCGTTACGAGTAATTGTGGTGAAATTGGGATAGGTGTTCAGATAATTAATTGCGGTATTATTCGCAATGTAAATATTGGAGCATATGCTAAGCTTGAAGGAGTTTCAAAACTTACAAATGGAACGATTAATAGTTCCATAGAAGATCCAGTACAAATTGGACAAAGTGTGATTCTTGATAATTTCATCATTTGTTCAGGAACTCGAATTACAGATTCAACCTTAGTTTCCAACTGTTTTGTTGGACAAGGATGTTTACTAGATAAACATTACTCAGCTGTTGACTCTGTATTTTTTGCCAATTGCCAAGGACTTCATGGTGAAGCATGTTCAATTTTCGCTGGACCATATACCGTTTCACATCACAAATCCACCCTGTTAATCGCCGGATTATTTTCCTTTATGAATGCAGGAAGTGGCTCTAATCAAAGCAATCATCTTTACAAGCTTGGTCCAATTCACCAAGGAATAGTTGAGAGGGGGACAAAAACTGCGAGTGATTCCTATATCTTATGGCCATCAAGAATTGGAGCATTCTCATTAGTCATAGGGCGTCATTATCGTCATTCCGACACCACAGACTTCCCCTTCTCCTATTTAATTGAAGAGAAAGATGAAAGTCGATTAGTTCCAGGAATAAACATTCAAAGTATTGGGACTATACGCGACTCACAAAAATGGCCAAAACGAGAACGGAGAAAGGATCCTAAGTTACTCGATTATATAAATTTCAATTTACTTAGCCCCTATACCATTCAAAAAATGATTAAAGGTAGAGCTATATTACTTGACCTATTGAAGGCATCAGGTGATACAGCTCCCTATTACACTTACCATGGCCTTATAATTAAAAATAGCTCACTCGTAAGAGGCATTCACCTTTACGAAAAAGCCATTTGGAAATTTTTAGGTAACTCCATGATTTCTAGACTTCAGAATAATTCCATCAACACCGTTCAAGATATAAACAAAGCTTTCAGCAAGGATACACCTATTGGAAGCAATTGTCAATGGCTCGATATAAGTGGTCTAATTTGTCCATCTGATGCGATAAATCAACTACTCGATTCAATTGAAAATGGAGAAATAAATTCTTTAGAGATGATTAATTCGAGTATTGAGTCTATTCATCAAAATTATTATTCCTACGAATGGTCATGGGCTACCGAAATAATTAAACAATTCTATGGAGTTCGGGTAGAAGACTTAACGCCCAATGATGTAATTGAGATTACAAAAAAGTGGATATCTGCGGTAATAACCATTGATGAACTACTGTACAATGATGCAAAAAAAGAGTTTGCTCTGATCAAGCAAACTGGGTTTGGACTTGATGGAGATAAAAGTGTTCAACAAATTGACTTCAATAATGTCATGGGTGAATTTGAAACGCACAAAGAGATTCAATCCATTCTAGAGCATATGGCTAAGAAAAAAGCCCTTGGAGACGAAATAATTTCAAGTATGCTAGGTTTAGTCGAATCTGAACCTATCAAAATTTAAGGATCATCCTTGGATTTAGAGGTAGAGCCTTATACAGAATTGTGGCATCAGTTTTCGAAACTACGATCTCTATCTGAGGCTTAATAGGCTCGCGATTGAGATGTGTCAACGCATCAAGCGAGCGCGATACTTCAAGCTTACTATAACTTTTACGTAGTTCGGTGATCGCTTTTAATCCATCCGGGTCAGGAAGCTCACTTTGCGAAATAATGAATCGAAGATTCCGTTGAAAATCCATAATCACCAATACATCACCTTGTTTGGTGATCTTAGGCTCTAGTGACATTTTATTCGCTTCTAAGGTATCTTTTGGAGCAATTTTTTCAAAGAAAACAATCTTAGGTATTGTAGCTTCAATATTTTTCACAGAAAAAGGTTCAGAAGCCCAATTAATTAGCGACTCTGCATGTTGCTGTTTAATCGAATTGCTCAAGGTTAATTTAACAATTTTAGCTTCGTGTAGGACAATACCTTTGAGTTCTAAGATCGCTAGTTTATTGCTTAAGTCCAGAACCAAATAGTTTGAATCTTCCGTCGCTAGTGCAAGACGAGACTGGGTTAAGAACTCCCTTTTCTTTAATTCAAGCAGCTTATCCACAGACTCTTTCGAACTGCCTCCATTCGAAGTATCGGCTGAATCATCTGCATTCTTACTTGGCTTACCATTTTTCTCCTTCTCTTCAACCGTATGCACCACAACCTTAGGAAGTGCCGATTTCGTGAATACAGGCAGGATTACTGTACTGGTAAGAATATAAATACAACAAACACCCAGGACTGCTGTAACGATCCAAAAAACTAGTTTATTATTCATGTCAATCTCTTTAATAAATAAACACTTTAGAACCTTTACTTAAGGTATTATAAATCAACTCTAAATCTTTATCTCCCAGACGGACACAACCGTGCGTGACAGGAAGTCCCAAGAAACGCTGATAAAGTGTACCATGAAGCATATATCCATTCCCTATTTCAAGCGCATAATCCCCTAAGGTTGCATAATCTATCCGTTCAGAGGAGCGAGCAGACGGAATAGGCAAACCATCTTCGATAAAGGCCCAGTCAGGCTTAATCCAAGGTCTTGATTGTTGTTTATTGCGAACCATAAAGATCCCTTTAGGAGTTTTAAAAACAATTCTTTTGGTACCCGAGATTAGCAATTCATTCTTCCCTGTTGAACACATCCCGGTCTTAATGGTATCCCCAGCAGCGTTGCGCAGCGAGAATCGGTTCTCGGTAGTATTGACCACAATAAAAGGTTTTACAGGTTTTAACTTATCTATTCGACTTTCAAGAGAGGCAATATTTCGTCTTGATTTTTGTGCCAGTTTGTCAATACTCTTTTGTGATTTCTCTTGATAAGACGATGAATCGCCAAACCAACCCTTAACTTGATAAGCTGGCTCTTGATAATCTGGCGTATTGGTGATCATACGAATAGAGAGAATCAAAAAAACTAGTGGAATAATCCATTTAGCGATGCTTAGGACTAACCGATAAGGTTTCTCTTCGATTTCCATTTTATTATAAGTTAGTTTAATAATTCAGCGAGTGATTGCATTGATCCAACTATTGTAACGGGAGTACCAACAGACATACGACTAAAAAGCTCATCCATCTCACTATTTTCAAGTGCGACACAACCACTAGTCCAATCGGCCCCTTTACCCCCCTCACCATGTATTTCTATTAATCCACCAATATTACTATTTCTGGATAAGGAACCTTGTTTTTTCTTTCGGTAAAAAGCCGCATAATCTTCCTCATTGGGATAATTAATTAACATGGCCTTATAATAGCGTGAATCTCCACTACCTTTCTTCTTGATTACCCGGTATATCCCTTCTGGAGTAGCTTTATCACCTGCAAAGGCCTTATCTCCAATCCAGTTACGACCAAATTCCACATCGTATTCTTTAGAGAGTTTTCCACGATAATATAAATATCCCTTATGCTTCATCTTATCAACAATAAATGCATAAGCATTATTCTGAGCAGATGATCGAATGGTTGAAGCGAACCACTCTTGCCATTTGGGGAAGTTATTAAAATATTCTTTAATAAGGATGTTAACCTCCTTATCAGCAATACCAATACGTAATTTTCCTTCGTTTAACTTTTTGGTAGCAAGCATAATATCCCCGCTACTAAAAGCATTTAGACCTTGATCTAAAAAGAGTTTACCAAACTCATAATTTTTTCGAACATTAACTTTCAATGGAAGGTGAATAAACACCTCGTGATAGTTATCCAGTTTATGTTTAAGCAACTCTATTTCCTGAAGATATTTCATCTTCATCGAATTTTTATTGGTACCTGAGGAGGCATTCGCTTGCTCCGCTTTTAATTTAGCGGCTAAGATCAGTTCTTTAGATTTTGAATAATTTCGAAAGAAGAAGAACCGCTGATTTTGCATTTTCCACTCGATAAGTGCAGCCTTGTATTTCTTATCCGCAGCGCTATAATATTCGGGAGAATAAACATCTGCATTTGCACGCTTTGCTATAGCCAAAATAGACTGACACGTTTTAAATTCAGCTAGTGGGGGATTATTCATGGTCAACAGTAGGATCACATAAACGATCACAAAAATTGAGAGTAGGATGCCAACACTAATAAATAACTTCTTTTTCCAACCCAGTTTCATGCGCAATAGATAAAATCAAATAAATAGTTTTCCACTTGGAGCGGTAGCAAAGTAACTTAAAAAAAACGTTCTGTAAAAGTACTATTACAGAACAATGACCAAAATAAATCTCAAAAAGAACCCCCGGAAGTGATTCCGAGGGTTTAAATCTTTTTTAGCTTAAAAAGAATTATTATTTCTTCTTGCCACCTTTAGATTTAGCTTTTTCAATAACGTCTGTTAATTCAGTGTTGATTGATTTAGCTTTTTCTACAGCTGGTTTAACTTTTCCAGCAAGAGTTAAGATGTCTTCGTTGTTGGTAACACCAGCAGTAACTTCAGTACTGATAGTTTCAACAGCAGCGATTTCTAGGCCAATTGCTTCTAGAGCAGCTTTACCTTCTTTACCCTTAGGTGCTTTAGCTAACAATTCTTTGTTAGAAGCAACAACAGTAGCGATTTCAGCTAGAGCAGCAGTAACTTCAGCTTTCAAAGCAGCTTTCTTAGCAGTAGTTTCTTCAACAGCTTTACCTGCAAGAGTGTTTACAGATACAAGAGTTGTTTTAGCAGCATCGTAGTTTCTGAACAATACAAATTTAGAATTTTGTTCTTCAACTGCAGTTACAGCAGATTTAAGCGCTTCAGAAGCAGCGTTGAATGATTCAGGTACATAACGATCAGCACCTGCAGTTTTTGCAGCTTCGATAGCAACGTTCGCAGCATCGATTTCAGCTTGTGGTGCTTTTGCACAAGAAGCCAAAGTAACAACTAATACACTAAAAGCAACCAGTTTTAATAAATTTTTCATAATTTTGAAGATAAATTTAAAGTAATAAAAGTTTTTGCAATTCTTAAAAATATATGATTTAGACGCAAACACAGGCCAAGGTCACATTATTTTCCATTTTTTTTTTAATTTTGCCGAACGAAATTTTCTATATTCTTAATTATTAATGACTTATCTGTTTTAAATGGTGACAATAAAAAGTTCAGTAAAGGACTATTCAGATATAGAAATCATCAGACTTATTAAGCAAGAGCACAATACTAACCTATTTGAAGAGCTTTATAAGCGTTATTCAGATAAAGTTTTCGATAAATGTTACTCTCTGCTTAAGGATAAAACACTAGCCCAAGAATTCGTACAAGATATTTTCTGCAAAGTCTTTGAACGATTAGCCGATTTTAGAGGCGAATCAAACTTCTCAACCTGGCTCTATGCGATAACCTATAACAATTGCATCGAATATCTTCGGACAAAAAAGAAAATGAACTACCCCGACTGGAATAGTCAACATGAATTACCCGACGTTATTGATGAACTAAATGAAAAGGAGATCAACAGCGAACGACTGATGCAAATCCTTGAATTGATCCATCCTGAAGAGAAAGCATTGCTTACGATGCATTACATCGATAACGTTCCAATTGCCTATATCAAAACCGCCTTGAAAATCAGCGAAAGTGCTGCTAAAATGCGACTTAAACGTGCTCGAGACCGAGTTGCTTTCCTCTATAAAGAACAATACAAGCACGACTAGTCACCATTTTTATTGTGACTTTTAAATAATATTCCGTCAAAAGAGAAAAATATTCCATGAAAGATTTTATCCTAAAATATTTATTTCGGATTAATCCCAATACCCCCGGACAGAATTTACTTAAATCGTTTACCACCTTGTTTCCTGAAGCAACCAATGTTGAATGGTCTAAGGAAAAAGAGGATCGATTTGAAGTTATTTTTCGCATCAATGGCAATGAAAAGATCGCCTTATTCGAAAAATCAGGCACCTGGTTAAGGACAGAAACGAATTTCAAAATCGAGGAGCTCGACGAGTTAATTCGAGTAAAACTTGAAGCTTTCGGACAAATCATGAGTTCTATTTACAGGGAAAAAACGAATAATAGTGCTAGTTACGAGTTTATTATCCGGGATCATTTTCAAGTAAGACATATCTTTATTACCGACTCAGAAGGCAATATCACGGAGAGAAGAAATTTCGACGAAGGAGAGCTACTCTAATTAAACGTCTATAATAGGCTCACTTATCCCAGCTAAAGCCTATATAGTTCCACCCAGTTCGCGGTGGCGATTACAAGAACAATAATGATCATTGACCATCCCAACAGCTTGCATAAAAGCATAAATGATGGTAGAACCAACAAAGGAGAACCCTCGCCTCTTTAAATCTTTAGAGATCTGACGTGATATTTCCGAATCAGATGGCAAATCCTTTATTGTTTTAAAGTTATTCTGAATCGGCTTACCATCCACAAAATCCCAGATATAGGCATCAAAACTACCGCTCTGCTCTTGAATGGCTAAAAACCCTTGCGCATTTTTTATCGTCGAGGCAATTTTTAGTCGATTTCGGATAATTCCCGCATCATTCATCAAGGATGCAACCTTAGTCGAATTATAACTAGCTATTATCTCAGGCTTAAACTGATCAAAGACTTTTCGGTAATGTTCTCGTTTACGTAGTACCGTTAGCCAACTTAATCCCGCCTGAGCACCCTCGAGTGTTAAAAATTCAAAAAGCTTTACATCATCATGTACC
The DNA here is from genome assembly GCA_903905505.1 of uncultured Bacteroidia bacterium. Classification (GTDB taxonomy): domain Bacteria; phylum Bacteroidota; class Bacteroidia; order Bacteroidales; family Prolixibacteraceae; genus JAAFHB01. The sequence goes on from CAIVGL010000019.1 coordinate 39,437, forward strand.
GGAACACCCCATTCAAAATCATGATAATGAATATATTGCTCATCACCCAAACACCAAACGCATCTCATTTTAGTAGTTTTAACATTAATATCCTAATATTATAGAACCATTCCAAGTCAGCAAAAACTATTTTGTTATTTTTGTAAGCAACCAAAATAGACATGCTCTTTCGGATGAAAAAAATTATCGCCCTACTTTTACTTTCAGCCCTTTCATTTCCAGCCTTTTCACAGCTTAACTTAGATCAATATTTCTACATTGGTAGAAGTAGGATCTATTTTGGAAACTATGTAAGTGCTATTGAAAATCTAAATATAGTCATAAAGCTTAGACCTAGCCTGCCCGAGCCTTATTATTACAGAGGTATGGCGAAGCATTATATCGATGATTTTAGGGGAGCTAAAAATGATTACGATAAGGCCATCGATATTAAACCTTTTTATCCAGAGGCTTATATGTATCGAGGAATGGCCAATTATGAGCTTAAAAATTACAAAGAAGCGATAAGTGATTATACCAAAGCATTAGAATTTAAAACCGACGATCAAGCGACCTACAGCAATCGCGGTATTACTAAAGCTGCCATGGAAGACCTCACAGGTGCCATTGAGGATTATACCAAAGCACTGGAGATAGATCCAACATTAGCAAACACCTATCTGAATAGAAGCTCGGCTAAGCAAATGAAGAACGATCTCGACGGTGCTATCAAAGATTGTGATGCGGCCATAAAGATCAGACCTCACTATGCCGGAGCTTATCTTATGCGCGGAATAGCTAGATTTGAGAAGCTAGACTATGCGGGCGCTTTAAAAGATTACGACCTTTGTATTAGACTAGATCCCAAGATGGCACAGGCATTTGTCAATAGAGGTATTGTAAAGCATAAATTAGAAGACACAAAAGGGGCCATTCCTGATTACGACATGGCGATTAAATTAAATCCAGAGATCGCAGTCGCTTGGCTAAACAGAGGAATCGCGAAAGAAACACTTAAGATTACTGGATTTGAAAATGATTTTGCCATGGCAGAACAGTTAGATCCAAACTATGCCCAGTTTAGAAAACGGCTCGATGCCGAACAAGAACGTGAAAGACAAAGACGCCAATATGGCTTTGTCCTTCCAACAAGCAATCCAAATCAAAACGGACAAAACAAAGGATCGGCCAAGACAGCTAATCAGCCTGCCAATGGTTCACCCGCTGCTAGTACAGCTGCTGCTACCGCTCAAAATCAGACAACAGCCATCCCATATAAAGCAGCACCTGATACCACGGCATCAAAACAGCCAGATCAAAAAGGTCCAGTTACTCAAAAACGAGCACGTAGAAACATAGTGGTTCGAACGGGTGGTGAGGTTACGGAGACAGAGATAGCAAGAGGAATGGTTCAAAATAGAAATGTTAAAATCGAGCTGAAACCTGAATTTATCATCTCAATTTTCCACAAAGACTCGGTTAACTTTGAACGTTTACAGTATTACAGCTTAGAGGTCGATGCTTTAAATCGAAAGAACAACAATCAACCGTTCATGTTGATTACCAATAAGCCGGTAAAGAATGACGATTGGAGAACCGAAGAGTACAACGAAAGCATCACGCTGAGCAATAAAACGGTTCAAAACAACAAGAAAAATCCAGATGCCTATTTCAATCGTGCTGTATATTATGAGTTACTCAAGAATTACGATCAAGCTATCGAAGATTACAACAAAACGATTAAGATCGATAATCATAATATCCTCGCCTATTTCAGTCGAGCCAACGCACTAATGAAAAGGGTTGACTACATCCTTAAACCTGGTCTTTTGCCAGAGCCCACAACATTGAACATAAATGGAACTAAAGCCTCTTCAAATGCTCCAAAAGAAGAAAAAGTTCTAGATTACGATGATATTATTAAAGACTACGAGTCGATCTTATACATGAATCCACGATTTATCTTTGCTTGGTTTAACATGGCCAATACCAAAGTTAAAAAGAAAGATTATCTCTCAGCGATCAATGATTTCTCGAAAGCCATTGAGCTTGAACCTGACTTTGCAGAGGCTTATTTCAATAGAGGATTAACTCGGATTTTCCTTGATGATATGGAGGGAGGATCGCTTGATTTAAGTAAGGCAGGGGAGCTTGGTCTGGTAGAGGCTTATAACGTGATTAAACGATATTGCAACTAGCCATGTCAAACCAACCCTTAGCAGAAAGACTTAGACCCTCAAATCTCGAGGAGTACATCGGTCAGAAACATTTAGTTGGGGAAGGGGCCATACTGCGTAAAATGATCGATTCGGGCAACCTATCGTCGATCATCCTTTGGGGACCTCCAGGGGTTGGAAAGACCACATTGGCCAAGATCATAGCCAACTCCTTAAATAGACCATTCTATATCCTGAGTGCTATCAATTCAGGGGTGAAAGATATTCGTGAGGTAATTGACAAAGCAAAAAGCAACTCTTTTTTCAGTGCTCCTAATCCGATCCTCTTTATAGATGAGATACACCGTTTTAGCAAGGCACAGCAAGACTCGTTACTTGGCGCTGTAGAACAAGGGCTGGTCACCTTAATTGGTGCCACCACCGAAAACCCATCTTTTGAGGTCATCTCTCCCCTACTCTCACGCTGTCAAGTCTATATCCTAAAATCGTTGGAAAAAGACGATTTATTGCAACTCTTAGATCAGGCGCTTAAGCTTGACTACGAGCTTAAAACAAAAAATATCACCCTGAAGGAGACCGAGGCACTACTTCGTTTTTCAGGCGGTGATGCCCGTAAGCTTTTAAATGTCTTAGAGATTGTGCTCAATGCCGAAACCGAGTCCAAGATCGTACTTACCAACGACAAGGTGACTTCACGACTTCAAGAGAACCTTGCTCTTTATGACAAGAATGGGGAGATGCATTACGACATTATCTCAGCCTTTATTAAGAGTATTCGTGGCGGTGATCCTGATGGAGCGGTCTATTACTTGGCCAGAATGCTTGAAGGTGGTGAGGACATTAAATTTATTGCCCGCCGACTCTTGATCTTATCCTCAGAAGACATCGGCTTAGCTAATCCAAATGCTTTATTAATCGCTCAAAGCACCTTTGATGCGGTTCATAAAATTGGTATGCCTGAATCGCGTATTATCCTATCTGAATGCACCATTTATCTAGCCACTTCACCCAAAAGTAACTCCGCCTATCTGGCTATTGATGCGGCGCTTGACGAGGTGCGAACAACTGGACACCTGCCTATACCACTACATCTGCGCAATGCGCCCACAAAACTGATGAAAGATATTGGTTATGGCAAGGAGTATAAATATGCGCACTCCTATGAAGGGAATTTTGTGGAGCAAGAATTTTTACCCAAAAAGATCGCGAAGAAAAGATTTTACACCCCTCAAAACAATTCAACAGAGCTCAAGATTCTGGAACGCCTTCAGGCCTGGTGGAAAACCAGATACGGGAAATAGTCCTACTTAATATCGTGCAGATCGTAGGGTGTTTCCTGGTAGACGTAATAATTCAACCAATTCAGGAATAGCAAATTTGCATGTGATCTCCAGCTTAAGACCGGATTTTGAGATGGGTCATTGCCTTTGTAATAGTTATGTGGAAGTTCTATTGGAAGCCCTTTTTCAAAATCACGTTTGTATTCACGACCCAATGTTCCTCTCGAATATTCAGGATGACCGGTGATAAAAAGCTGCTTTCCTTTGTTTGCCATCACCATATGAACGCCTGCTTGTTCGGAATAGGAGATCAATTCGAGCTCTTTAATTTTTCGAATATCTTCTGCTAAGATCTGAGTATGACGCGAGTGTGGTGCTTTAAAAATATCATCAAAACCTCGGAAAATTGGAAGTTTAGGATCTGAAAAAGAGTGCTCAAAGATCCCAAACATTTTCTTATCCAATGGATATTTCTCAACACCAAAAAAATGATGCAGCCCTGCCTGAGCACCCCAACAGATAAACATCGTTGAAGTGACATGGTTTTTCGTCCAATCAAAAATCTTGCAGATCTCATTCCAATAGTCAACCTCTTCGAATGGAAGATGCTCCACTGGGGCACCCGTGATAATCATACCATCGTATTTGTTCTCTTTAATCTCTGAAAAAGTATGGTAGAAGGTATTGAGATGGTCTTTGGAGGTATTTTTTGAGATATGCCCCTCAATCTGAAGAAAATCAATCTCGATCTGAATGGGTGAATTTGAAAGTAACCTCAACAAGTCGGTCTCGGTGGCAATCTTCAACGGCATTAGATTGAGAATAATTAGCTTTAATGGACGAATATCCTGATGTGCAGCTTGGGTTTCATTCATCACAAAGATGTTCTCTTTGCTTAGAAGATCAATTGCAGGAAGGCCGTCTGGCAGATTTAATGGCATGGTATGATTTTTAAAATTTATTCAAACTTGAACTTGAATAAGAAAAAGTAAACAAAGGTAAGCACACTTTTGGTATGCTCTACCTTTGTTTATCAGAATATACTTAGATTTTTGCGAACGCTTGTTCGAAATCTGCGATGATATCTTCAATATGTTCGATACCCACAGAAACACGTAATCCAGCAGGCTCAACTCCAGCACTTACTTGTTCCGCTTCACTAAGCTGAGAGTGTGTTGTTGCAGCAGGCTGAATAATCAAGGTACGCACGTCACCAACGTTAGCTAAATGACTAACTAACTGAAGGTTGTCAACAGTCTGCATCGCTTTTTCTTTACCGCCTTTGACGATAAATGAGAGCACTGAACCTGGTCCTTTTGGCAAGTATTTCTTCGCCAACTCATAATTTTCATTTCCTTCTAGACCTGGGTAGTTTACAGACTGGACTTTAGGATGTTTCTGAAGCCATTTGGCAAGGGCGAGGGTGTTCTGAACATGACGCTCAACACGTAATGAAAGAGTCTCGATACCTTGAATCAACTGGAATGAGTTGAATGGGCTGATTGCTGGACCAAAGTCACGCAATCCCTCCACACGAGCGCGGATGATAAAGGCTATGTTTCCAAATGGTCCATCGGTACCGAAAACATCCCAGAATTTCAATCCGTGATAACCTTCTGACGGCTCAGTAAAGCCAGGATATTTACCATTTCCCCAATTGAAATTACCACCATCGATGATCACTCCGCCGATAGATGATCCATGACCGCCAATCCATTTTGTTGCAGATTCAACCACCACGTGAGCACCATGCTCTAATGGACGGAATAATGCTCCACCGCAACCAAAGGTATTGTCAACGATAATTGGAAGATCATATTTCTTAGCTAGAGCAGCAAATTTCTCAAAGTCAGGAATAGAGAAACTTGGATTGCCGATTGTTTCAAAATAAAGTGCCTTAGTCTTGCCATCAATCAATTTCTCAAAATTAGCAGGGTTTAAATCAGCCGCAAAGCGACCTTCAATACCTAAGTTCTTAAATGATACTTTAAACTGATTAAAGGTACCGCCATAAAGGTATGGTGAAGTAACGATATTGTCACCTGTACCAGCGATATTTGTAATGGCAATAAATTGAGCAGCATGACCTGATGCTACCGCTAATGCAGCCACACCACCTTCAAGAGCAGCCATACGCTTCTCAAAAACATCGGTAGTTGGATTCATCAAACGGGTATAGATATTACCGAACTCTTTTAATCCAAAAAGGTTGGCAGCATGTTCTGCATTCTTAAAGACATAAGATGTTGTTTGGTAAATTGGTACGGCACGTGACAGCGTATCGCCATCAGGGGTGTGTCCAGCATGGACTTGAAGTGTTTCGAATTTTGGTGTACTTGACATAACGGTTAATTTAAATTGTTTCTATTTATTTTATTTCAAATTCTAATTTATAATTCTGAATCTAGCTGTAAGAGTATAACTCAATTCCCTAGCTCTTTGTTTAAAAAGTTTATGACATCGAGAGTTGTCGATGAAGTTGTATTTAATTTTCACAGATAATTTTGATTTTGAGATGCTCAATTGAGCTGTTGGTAAAAGCCTTCAAACAGGGGTAGCCCGCAAGAAGGCTATCGCATGCACATGGTCATTTGGCGCATCATCTTTGAGGAACAAGCAAAAGAAGAAGAACAAGGCTGTTCTCCCCGTGTAAGACCCACACTATTTTTGTTTATTCTTTTCATGCTACTAAATCACCTTTTTATTGCTAAATGAATCGCAAACATAACGAGGGTAAACTAGAATTCCAAATTTCTTTGCAAATTTTCTGCTAAAAAGAGAGGCAGCATAAATTTAAAATGCTTCATATCAGAATAATATACAGATACCATCTTAAATTCAAGCAGAAATAGAGCGAGAATATCGTTAAAGTTTTGCCTGTCGTTCGATTCGGATTAAAAAAGAATCAGCAATTGTTTTTCCGCGGTGCTTAGCCCTTTCTGCAATTATTCCTTCAAATTGACGATCGACAGTTTGGCACCAAATATCCAGCCAACGGTTAAAATGAAGTTCGGTAAGGTTCATATGAAAATGAATTGGCACAGGATTACCGACATAGCTAGGCCGACGTAGAAGAACCGTTGTCCAAAAGCGATAAAGAATCTGATGATGATTGTACCATCGACCCTTTAAATGAGCATTAAAAATTGGTCCAATCAGGTTATCTTTCTGAACAGCTGTATAAAACTGATCAATTAAAAGCTCAATATCGGTTGTATTTACAAGGTCATGTTTCATAATTCGGCTATTGAGTTCAAATTTCATAAATTTATCGGTATCAATCAAATTATGAAGGATTATATTTGATGAATATTTAAAGATTAAACTTTTTAAAATTGGAGTAATTAATAAGCAACCTGTCGAATATGATTATTGATGATATTAATGGAACCGTAGAGCTATCAAATGGGGTGAAGATGCCCTATTTCGGATTGGGTGTATTTAAAACCAAGGATGGCGAAGAGGTCGAGAATGCTATAAAATGGGCCCTTGAAGCTGGGTATCGCCATATCGATACAGCCTCTATCTATAACAATGAACATGGAGTTGGCAATGCCATTAAAGCAAGTGGCATCCCGCGAGAAGAGCTTTTCATTACGACCAAAATATGGAATGATCGACAACGCAACCAAACCGTCCTTGAGGGTTTTGAGGAGAGTTTAAACCTTTTGCAAACCGATTACGTCGATCTATACTTGATTCATTGGCCTGTTAAAGAGCATTTTACTGAGTCGTGGAAAGTTCTCGAAGAGATATACCATTCAGGAAGAGCCAGAGCCATTGGAGTGAGCAATTTCCTAGAACATCATCTGAGAGAACTATTACCTACAGCTGAAATCATGCCCATGGTGAATCAGGTGGAGTGTCATCCCTATCTTGTTCAGCAATCGCTAATCGATTTCTGTAAATCGTACGACATCGTCTATGAGGCTTGGAGCCCAATTATGCGGGGCAAGGTGAATGAACTACCCCTATTTATCAAGCTAGCAGAAAAATACCAAAAATCACCCGTTCAGATCGTCTTGCGATGGGATCTGCAGAAAGGGATTGTCACCATACCTAAGTCTGTTCAACGAGAACGGATCATTCACAATGCCAATATTTTTGATTTTACTTTGACTGGTCAAGATATGGATCTCATTGATGCCTTAGATCGAGATGAGCATTTTGGGGCGCACCCCGACACATTTGATTTTTAACATCGATTAAAACGTTACTTTGATTCTCATTAATTACAAACTAATAATCAAGCTTATATGAAATTTCTATTTTTAGTATGTCTATTTTTAAGTTCTATTTTAGTAGCATCAGCCCAAAAAGAGCGCAGTTTAATTGAGAGCCAATATAAAGTTAATCTAACACCGGTTTATCCCTCAGATCAGGCATGGGAAGCAGCGAAACAAAAATTAATCGCTGAGATGCCGAAGATCGAACAGTTCAAGGGGAAGCTCACCCAGTCAGCCTCAAAACTGCTTGAGTGCCTTGAATTCTCCACGAAGCTTGACAAAGAATCCTCTCGTTTGTATATCTATACAAGTCTGAATAGTGATGTCGACACCAGAGACATGAAATTTATGTCGATGCAGCAGAGCCTAGATCAGCTGCTTAACGACTATAGCACCAAGACAGCCTTTATTGAGCCCGAACTTTTAAAGGTCGACTGGAAAGTTATTGAAGGGTTTATCAGCAAAGAAAAAGGACTTGAGATCTATCGGAAAGATCTTACCGATCTATTCAAAAAGAAACAACACACCTTATCGGAACCTGAAGAGCGCATTTTAGCTCGCTCGTCGATGATCGAAAGCGTACCAAACGATGTTTACGGGACCTTTAAAGATGCAGAGATGCCATCACCAACTGTTACCTTATCAGATGGGAGTAAAGTTGAGTTAACCAGCAGTGCTTTTAATCACGTTCGGACCTCTAGCAATCGTGCAGATCGTAAGATTGCCTTTGAGGCTTTCTGGAATAATTTTGCCAAATTTAAAGGGACTTATGGTCAGATGATGTATGGCAACGTAAAGGATCACAGCTATCGGGCACAATCCAGGAAGTACAGCTCATCTATCGAGGCTTCCTTAGCTCCCAATGACATACCAGTTCGTGTTTACAAGAGTCTTGTCGACAATGTGAATAAAAATCTTCCTGCCTTACATCGCTATCTAGCCCTAAAAAAGCGAATGCTTGGAGTAGACACCCTAAAATACTATGACCTTTATGCGCCAGTGGTCAAGAATGTGGATTTAAAATACACCTATGCGCAAGGAAGCGATCTAGTTATAAAAGCGTTGGAGCCACTTGGAAGTGAATATACCCGAACGCTAAGCAAAGCGATAAACGAAGGGTGGATCGATGTCTATCCGAATGTAGGCAAGCGCTCTGGAGCCTATTCCAATGGTGGAGCGTATGATGTGCATCCGTATATCCTGATGAATTACAACGAGTCGTATAATGATGTGAGTACCTTAGCGCACGAACTGGGCCATACGATGCAGAGCTATTTCTCAAATAAAACTCAGCCCTATCCCTTATCGCATTACAAAACGTTTGTGGCTGAAGTAGCTTCAACCTTTAATGAGGTGTTACTTTTTAACTATATGCTTAAAAATGTCAAGAATGACGATGTTAAACTTTCGATCTTAATGAATTGGCTTGATGGGTTCAAGGGGACTTTATTTAGACAAACACAGTTTGCTGAGTTTGAGCAAAAGATTCACGAGACGGTGGAAAAAGGGACCCCGCTTACTGGAGATTATCTTTCAGAGACCTATGGTGAGATTCTCAAGAAATATTATGGAAACACAGCAAATACGTGCATTATTGACGATTACACGAGCATTGAATGGGCTAACATCCCCCATTTCTACATGAATTTCTATGTTTTCCAGTATAGCACTTCGTTTACAGCATCGTTCTCTTTAGCTGAGAAGGTTATGAACAAAGAACCTAAGGCTCTTGAGCGCTACTTAAAGTTCTTAGCCTCTGGTGGATCAGACTACCCTATTGAACAACTTAAAAGTGCAGGTGTAGATATGACCACCTCAGTACCTTTTGATAAAGCCATTCAGGCAATGAACAAGGTGATGGATGAGATTGAGGTAATCTTGAATAAAAAGGGGAAGCAGTAGCCCTATACGTTGAAGCGGAAGTGCATAATGTCGCCATCTTGAACGACATACTCTTTCCCTTCGATGGAGATCTTACCATTATCGCGACAAGCCGATTCAGACCCTAATCGGATATAATCGTCATACTTGATAACCTCCGCACGAATAAAGCCCTTTTCGAAGTCGCTATGGATGATTCCAGCGGCTTTAGGGGCTTTAATACCTTTGACAAATGTCCAAGCACGGCTCTCTTCAACACCGGTGGTAAAGTAAGTCTGAAGGTTAAGCAATTTATACGCCGAGTGGATAAGTTTGTTTACTCCCGGCTCATCTAAGCCAAGGTCTTCAAGAAATAGCTGTTTCTCCTCATAGCTATCTAATCCAGCGATATCAGCTTCTGTAGCAGCAGCCACGATCAATATCTCAGCTTTCTCGTCAGCGGTATTTTGAATCAGGGCCTCCGTATATTTATTTCCTTTGACAGCTGATCCTTCATCTACGTTACAGACGTATAATACTGGTTTTTTAGTCAGCAAGAAGAAGTCATGTATCAAACCCTCTTCATCCTCAGTAAGCTCAACTGTGCGTGCGCTTTTTCCGGTTAGAAGTGCCGCTTTAATCCGCTCAGCGATAGCGACTGTTTTCTGAGCGATCTTATCATTTCCCACCTTGGCCTGTTTTTGAAGCTTTGCTATACGTCCTTCAACCGTCTCAAGGTCTTTTAATTGCAATTCAATATCAACAACTTCTTTGTCGCGAACTGGGTTTATAGACCCATCGACATGGATAATATTTTCATTTTCGAAACACCTAACAACATGTATTATGGCATCAACTTCGCGGATATTGGCTAAAAACTGATTTCCAAGACCTTCACCTTTGCTCGCCCCTTTAACCAACCCAGCAATATCCACAATCTCTACGGTTGTTGGAATCGCACGCTTCGGATTATCTATCTCAGCTAGCTTGATCAACCGTTTATCTGGAACAGTAATCACGCCAACATTCGGCTCGATAGTACAAAAAGGGAAGTTTGCCGCTTGTGCTTTCGCATTCGACAAGCAATTAAAAAGGGTAGATTTTCCAACATTAGGAAGTCCGACGATGCCACACTGTAAAGCCATTCTGAAAGGGTATATTTATATGGCGCAAAATTACTATTTTCACCGGTAAATAAAACTGTTGACCGTTTTAAGCATCGATTTAATTAAACCATTGGCTTAGATTGGTGTCTGACTAAGATTAAATTAGAAAAGAATTAGTTTCCAGAATGCACGTCGATGAAACAGATCTGATTGCCCAACTCAAAGGGGAAAAGAGCAGAGAGCAGGCATTTAAAGTTCTGGTAAACACCTATCAGCAAAGATTATACTGGCATATTCGGAAGATTGTGATCAACCATGATGATGCTGACGACATCCTTCAGAATGTCTACCTAAAAGTCTGGAATAATGTGGCAAACTTCAGAGAAGACTCCTCCTTATTTACTTGGCTATTCCGCATTGCGACCAATGAATCACTGAGTCATTTGCAAAAACAAAAGCGGTACTCGATCAGCTCGATCAACGACACAAGTAATTATCTGGTAGAAAACTTAGAGACTGACGTTTATTTCGAAGGTGACAAGCTAGAAAATAAATTACAAGAAGCTTTAGCACAGCTTCCGAATAAACAACGGATCGTATTTAACATGAAATATTTCGACGAGATGAAATATGAGGAAATGTCTAAAATATTAAACACCTCGGTTGGAGCATTAAAGGCATCGTATCATTTTGCAGTTAAGAAGATTGAAGATTATTTAAAAGAACATCAAGATTAATATTTAAACCATTTAACCTGAATCGTGTCAAAGCGATATACACATGAAAACGACTATCGGAAATATCGAAAATGGATTGGGAGATCGTTATAAACGAAATCCTTTTACAGTGCCAGAGGGCTACTTCGAAGGGTTTGAAGCGCGATTAAACCAGCGTATCAAACAACAAGCGATAAAGGCAAGCAACCCGTTCATGGCTTATCTCAAGCCAATCGTTGCTATTGCTGCTGTATTAGTCTTAGCTTTGGTTCTTACAACGATTCAATTCCCTAACCTATTCAAGTCTTCAGAGACTAATGCGTTGGCAGATAATGAAGAGTTGAATAATTCGATTGGACAAGCATTTATGTCAAATCCTTCTGATGATCAGATTCTAGCTGCATTTTCAGAATCAGATCAAGTTGAAGCGAAAAAGATAACATCAGATAATTTAACAGACTATATTGCCGATAACTCAACTGAATACGAAATCATTTCGAACCATTAATTTTAAAGCCATGAAGAAAACTATGACACTGAGAAATGTATTGAGCGTTTCGAATAAGGCAGTTTTAACTGTGCTTCTTCTAAGCACTATTTCAATTGGGGTAATGGCACAACGAAACTTAGATCCCAAGACTTTGGAAGCTATCAAGATTAGAAAAATTGGCTTTCTAACCGATCAATTGAATCTAACCCCAGCAGAAGCCGAGAAATTCTGGCCGTTATACAATGAGTTAGAGAAAAAGAAAATAGCCTTAGAGAATAAAAAGCGCGAATTAGAGGAGTTGGTCACTGAGCCAAAACCAGGACTAACGGCTGCTGATTACCGTAAATTAGCCATTGAGTTAGCTACGACCCATGTCACAGAAGGGAAGCTAATTGAAGAATATAATTTGAAAATGATGGATGTAATTCCTGCTGAAAAAGTGGTTCGGATATACGCTTCAGAACGAAAGTTTAGAACAACGCTAATGCGCGAATTTCGCAAAAACCAGCAGGATAAAAAAGAGAGTGAGACCAAGTAATTGAGCTCAAAAATACTTTTGTTTAAGTTTAGTTTAAGAACAAGAGGTTGTCACGGATGTAAATTTGCTGACAGCCTCTTTTGTTTTTAATTCAACTAGAGACCTTTCAACTGAGAAACAATATCCTCAATGCCAACAAGTTGCTGTTCGCCAGACTCCATATTCTTAAAGTTTATTAGTCCTGACTCCAACTCCGACTCACCGATTAAAGCGACAAATTTTATCCCTTTTCGATTGGCATAATTCATTTGCTTCTTCATCTTATCTGAATCAGGATAAAGCTCGCTACTAATCCCTTCACCCCTCAATCGAGCAACCAAAGGGAGACAAAATTGTTCCTCTTTAGACCCAAAATTCACAAACATGACCTGAGCGGCACTAAGAGCATCTTTTGGAAAAAGATCTAGCTGCATCATCACATCATAAATACGGTCGGCTCCAAAGGAGATTCCTACCCCTGAAACACCAGTGAGACCAAAAATACCAGTCAGATCATCATACCGTCCACCGCCAGTTATCGAGCCAATAGCCACATCTTTCGATTTAACCTCAAAAATAGCTCCTGTATAATAATTCAGTCCTCGAGCTAAGGTAAGATCCAGCTCTAACTCTGCCTTCAAATCCATCGAGGAGAGATAGTCGAAAATAGTACGCACCTCACCTACCCCTTTAACACCAATCGCAGAACTGGAAATCACCCGTTCGATCTGGTCTAACTTTTCGCCATTACTTCCGGTAAGATTTAAAATTGGCTGCAGCTTCTCGATGGCTTGAGTGGTGACACCCTTCAGCGCTAACTCCTCATTAACTTTCTCTATTCCTATCTTATCGAGTTTATCAATGGCTACTGTAATATCTACAATTCGATCGGCCTCACCAATTGTTTCAGCGATGCCAGCCAAGATTTTACGATTATTTATCTTAATTATAACTTCAAGTCTGAGCTTGCGATAGACCTGATCAATGATCTGGATTAATTCAACCTCATTCAGGAGTGCATCAGAGCCAATAATATCAACATCGCACTGGTAAAATTCGCGGTAACGACCTTTCTGTGGTCGATCAGCACGCCAGACAGGTTGGATCTGAAAACGGCGAAATGGAAAAACAAGGTCGTTTTGGTTCTGCACCACATAACGCGCAAAAGGGACCGTGAGATCATAACGCAACCCTTTTTCCGATATCTTAGTGGTAAGCTTTGTGCTGCTGGCCTGTTGTAGTGATTCGCCATCTAAAGCAGAGAGGTAGTCACCGGAGTTCAAGATCTTAAACAAGAGCTTATCCCCTTCCTCCCCATACTTACCCATAAGCGTAGATAGGTTCTCCATAGCAGGGGTCTCAATCTGTTGAAATCCGTAGACTTGGAATACCTGTTTTACCGTGTCGAAGATGTAATTTCTCCGAGCCATTTCATTGGGTGAAAAGTCACGCGTTCCTTTAGGTATAGATGGTTTCTGTGCCATGCTGCAAATAAATAGTAAAACGCAAAGGTAGGGAATATTCCTAAAATACATCGAAGGACAAAATATGGGCTAAATCTGATTAAATATTGGTTATTCGTGAATGTTTTAGTCGATGGTGTAGATTGAATTCGTATTTTTGCATCGTTGCAAATTACCAATTCATGTTACAAGCAAACTTCGATCAATTAATAGTTGCCCACGGCTATGTCAACCAGCCTATAGCGCCTGGTCTCGATTTAATTCAAGAGATCAATCGCTTGAAGAAGGAAAAAAATGCAGTTATCCTGGGTCATTATTACATCACGGGTGAATTACAAGATATCTCCGATATTCTGGGCGATTCCTTAGCGTTAGCACAGGCAGCTCAAAAGACGGAGGCTGACCTTATTGTTTTTGTCGGCGTTCATTTTATGGGTGAGACGGCCAAAATTCTCAATCCCAACAAAAAAGTGGTCGTGCCCGATATGAATGCAGGCTGCTCTTTAGCGAGTTCAGCTCCTGCCGATGCTTTTCAGGCGTTTAAAGACCAACATCCCAATCATAAAGTGATCTCATACATCAACTGTTCTGCTGAGATCAAAGCCTTATCAGACGTTATTGTGACCTCTTCGAATGCGATGAAGATTGTGGAGTCGTTTCCAAAAGACCAACCCTTGATCTTTGCACCAGACAAAAACTTAGGCAACTACATCAACTCGGTGACTGGCCGTGAGATGGTCCTCTGGGATGGAGCCTGCATGGTGCATGAGAAATATTCGTTAGAGAAGATCGTCGCTTTAATGGATGAGCATCCTAAAGCAATCTTTATTGCCCATCCAGAATGTGAAAAGCAGGTGTTGTTAGTCGCTGATTTCATTGGCTCAACCACCGCTTTATTAAACTACGTGGCCCAAAGCGACAAGAAAGAGTTTATTGTAGCTACCGAGAGCGGTATTTTGCACCAGATGCAGAAGTCGTGCCCCGACAAAACGTTTATTCCTGCGCCATCTATCGATTCTACTTGTGGATGCAACGACTGCAGCTTTATGAAATTAAACACGATTCAAAAGCTTTACCTGGCTTTAAAATACGAACGACCTGAGATCATCCTCGATCCAGTGATACTTGAAAGAGCCAAATTACCCATCTTAAGAATGCTTGAACTATCGTAGCAAAAAGAGTCTCGTAAAAATCGGGTTATATTGGATTGATAAGGGCGAAAAAAGCCTTATCTTTAGACTATTACAATGCTTTTTAGAGTTGGATTTTAAAATTCTAAAAGCCAAGTGGTAAATCAAGTTACTTAAATTCAATCCAACATGAACTTCTTTAAGATTAAGACCACCTGGTCGAATTCCGAATTCATCGTATTTAAGCTCTGCGTAGCATCCGCCTACATCTTAATCGGAGCCTATTTTCACACATTTATTTGTCAATATTACATACCGATCTTAATCCTATTTGGGATTAGTGTCGTCTGGGTCGTTTCTCTCTGGTTGAAGAAGATGAGAGAGAGCAAATAGGGCTAGTTATTCAATGATTGTGGTCCAACCGTAAGGATCGGGCTCTAATCCGTATTGAATACCGCGAAGCTTCTCATATAACGCCACACAAACCTTTCCTGGCTCGGTGCCGTAGTTGTATTCTAGATCATTATCGGCGTCGTAAATGCGCTTTATCGGAGAGATAACAGCAGCAGTACCGCACGCTCCAACCTCATCAAAATCAGCTAACTCCTCAACAGGAATCTGGCGATCTTCAACTTTAAAACCCATATCAGCAGCCAATTGACGAAGACTCATATTGGTAATTGAAGGGAGGATAGACTCTGATTTAGGGGTTACGTAGCTATTTCCTTTGATGGCAAAGAAATTAGCAGGTCCACATTCGTCGATGTATTTTTTCTCACGTGCATCAAGATAAAGCACAGCAGAGAAACCATTTTGGTGAGCTCGTTGACCAGCAACCATACTTGCGGCATAGTTCCCACCAACTTTTATCTTCCCAGTACCCAGTGGTGCGGCACGATCATATTCGCGATAGATAACTAAATCGGTAGGCTTAAAACCTTCTTTAAAATAAGGACCAACAGGCATGACTATCACAGCAAAAAGATATTCATCAGCAGGCTTAACACCTATCTGTGCACCTGCGCCAATAAGCATTGGACGGATATAGAGTGAAGCCCCTGAATCAAATGGAGGGACTAAAGATTCATTAAGCTTAACGACTTTTTTTATTGCATCGGTAAATAAAGATGTTGGCACTTCAGCCATCATCACACCTTGAGCTGAGCGTTGCATCCGTTTTGCATTCTCATCCATTCGGAAAACCCGAATTTTGCCATCCTGACCTCTGAAAGCTTTTAAACCTTCAAAAGCCTCTTGTCCATAATGAAACGAAGTGGCGGCAATAGGAAGCGTGATATGCTCAGAGTCAGAGACTTCTAATGGACCCCATTGACCATCGCGGTACCAGGTGCGAACATTATAGTCAGCTTTAAGATATCCAAATCCAAGGTTTTTCCAGTCTGTAATTTCCATAATCTAATTTTGTAGCACAAATTCTGCGGGTAAAAATACAATTAATCCTTAAAATCTTCGATTTATCACCTCAACAAAGTGATTCGAAAATTAAAATTGATCGGATTATTGCAATTATTCAACCTCTTCGTATGAAATATCCTCAACGGTTGGCTCATTGGGATTTTTAGGTTGCTTAGGACCTTTAAAATACTTTAGTAGGTCTGTGAGTCCATTGAGCAGGATTAATCCACCAAGGAAAGGCAAGATCGCTTCTGCACTTTTAAAAGGATCAGACAATAAATAAGAACCACTTATAAGGGTTAGGAAGCCAATGATCATAAAGAACCAAGCCCATACCGAGCGTCCTAAGGCACGCATAGAACCAAAGAGCTGGGCAAGACCCATCATCACCAAGACAATACCGATGATCACCATAAATATCTTGACCATTGCCCCTGGTGAAGAGATCAGGATTAATCCAAAAATAATACTCACCGTCCCTTGTACCGAAACAAATCCACCTTGATAACTTTTAGTACTAAAATTAGACAATAACAGGGTTAACAGACCGCTAAAGGCCAACATTGAACCCATTACCACGACTACTGTTTTCATGGTTAATCCCGGTACAAAAAGCAGAATAGATCCTGTGACTATGGTTGAAAGAATTCGTACGATAGACTTTCGAGAATTGGAAGCAAACATGACTGCCATAATAAAGCTTTAATAATCAATTTATTAGACTAATACACACGAGCCAAAGCGTAAAAAAATCTAGCTTTAGCATCCCGAAATAGCCATTCAGTTATTCAAAACGAAATTAACTGAAAATATCAAGATTTCAGTTAATTTTCAACTTCAAATAATATCCATGCTGCGCTAGAAATCAATGACCTTTAATATTTCAGTCAATATGATTCTAAATTTAGAAAATCAGTTTAAATTTGTGGGCTATAAAAACTGAACTAATTAAGATATGGGACGCGCATTTGAATACCGAAAAGCGAGAAAGATGAAACGCTGGGGCTCTATGGCCAGAACGTTTACTAAGATTGGGAAAGAGATAGCTATTGCCATAAAGGCAGGTGGTCCGGATCCAGCAGCGAATTCACGGTTACGTGTTTTAATGGTAAACGCAAAAAATGCGAGTATGCCGAAAGAAAATATCGAGCGTGCGATAAAAAAAGCCACTTCCAAAGACCAATCCGACTACAAAGAAGTTGTTTATGAAGGGTATGCAGCTCATGGCATTGCGGTTTTAGTTGAAACGGCAACCGATAATACCACAAGAACTGTTGCAAACGTTAGAAGTTACTTTAATAAATGCAATGGTTCTTTAGGCACCTCAGGGTGCGTTGAGTATCTTTTCGAGCATAAATGTCTATTCAAAGTTAAAAACAAGGAGGGTATTGACCTAGAAGAACTTGAGTTAGAGATGATCGACTTAGGTATTCAAGAGGTATTCCCTGAAGATGACAACATCATCATCTATGGTGATTTTGAAGCGTTTGGCCCAATACAAAAATACATAGAAGACAATGATTTCGAGATCGTTAACGCCGAGTTTGAGCGCATACCGTCTGAAGTTAAAGAACTTACAGAAGAGCAAATCTTAGATGTAGAGAAATTATTAGAGAAACTAGAAGACGACGAAGACGTGACGAATGTCTACCATAATTTGAAGGAATAAATAGGTTAATATTCTACCACTTTTTATCAACTTATTATTAATATCACCTTGTTTTAATATCTAAAATTGTAAGATAATTGCAGGATTAAAAATCCAAAGATATTTAAGACTTCCTTTCACTTGTTGAAAGGTTATTTAGGTTAGGTTAGGTAGAGGAAGGGGTCTTACGACTCCTTCCTTGTTTTTAGACCTCTCGATCAAGACTCCTCAAGTAACAATTCCTTACTTTTTTCGATATTCGCACGTTGGTTAGCCGTTAATTGAGGATACTCAATACCCAAGGATTCCAGACGATCGACAATAATTTGACTAACCAGAAGCTGCATCACCCATTTATGATCGGCAGGGATGATATACCAAGGGGACGAAGCAGTGGAAGTATGGAAAAATGCCTGTTCATAGGCCTCCTGATATTCTTTCCAATGTTTCCGCTCCACCACATCACGATCTGAAAATTTCCAGTTTTTCTCTGGATCTTCAATCCGTTTTAAGAACCGTTTCTTCTGCTCCTCTTTCGAAACGTGCAAGAAAAATTTCAGCACTAGGGTCCCATTATTGGTTAAGTAGTGTTCGAAATTATTGATATCCCCATACCGTTGTAGCCAAAAACTCTCATCGGGGGTTTGCTTGCTATAGTCAAAAGGTAGTTTCTGATTAGCCAATAGTTCAGGGTGAACGCGGGTTACCAAGACTTCCTCGTAATACGAACGGTTAAAAATGCCAATATCCCCTTTTGCTGGAGTCACTTTCATACAGCGCCACAGGTACGCATGGTCTAACTCTTCGGCAGATGGGGCTTTAAACGAGGTTACATTGCACCCTTGCGGATTTATTCCCGACATCACATGCTTGATGGTCGAATCTTTTCCCGCTGCATCCATGGCTTGAAAAATGATCAACACCGAGAATTTATCTTGAGCATAAAGTACATTCTGAATCTTCGAAAGCCGTTCAACGCTATGCTGAAGCATCTCTTCAGCATTATCGGAGTCACCGTAACCATTCTTATTACTGGTGGAGAAATCAGATAACGATCGGCTCCGATCACTTGGAAAGCGGTACTTTGAATAATTCATAACTTAATGATTTAGGAATTGTAGTGCGAACAAAGGTGCAACGGATTAAAGTTAAGGAATATTTTTGTTTTAGTTATCTTTGTCGAAGGTTCGCTAAAAAGAAGCTATGTTAGATCAGAAAACTATTTGTGCCATATCGACACCACCAGGAATTGGCGGGATAGCTGTCATACGCGTATCAGGGAAAGAGGCGATCACCCTTACTGATCTAGTATTTAAGTCTCCAAACGGAGATAAGAAACTAATTGACCAAAAGGCAAACACACTCCATTTTGGATCCATCGTTTCGGAGGGACAAATTATTGACGAGGTGATTGTAGCCCTATTTAAGACCCCACACTCCTTTACTGGAGAAAATATTGTTGAGATCTCTTGTCATGGTTCGGTATTTATCCAGCAGCAGATTTTGCAGTTATTAATCACCAAAGGGGCGCGGATGGCGCAGCCAGGTGAGTTTACGCAACGGGCCTTTTTGAATGGCAAGATGGATCTTTCGCAAGCTGAGGCGGTGGCTGATCTAATTGCCTCAGGTAATGCTGCAGCACATAAGATGGCTCTGAATCAGATGAGAGGTGGATTTTCGAAAGAGCTTATCCAGCTTCGATCGGAGTTATTGCGCTTTGCAGCCCTTGTAGAGCTGGAACTCGATTTCAGTGAGGAAGATGTTGAATTTGCCGATCGGACCTTACTCATCAAGCTCTCTACGCAAGTTGCTGGATTATTACAACGACTGACCGAATCGTTTAAATTAGGAAATGTCATTAAGAATGGGATTCCGGTAGCTATTATTGGGGAGACCAACGTGGGCAAGTCCACGCTGCTGAATGCACTATTAAATGAGGATAAGGCCATTGTATCCGACATCCACGGCACCACACGCGATGTAATTGAGGATGTGGTAACCATTGGAGGGACGCTATTCCGATTTTCGGATACGGCAGGAATTCGTGATACCGCAGATGTGATTGAGAATATGGGTATTGAGCGCAGTTACCTGCAGCTCGATAAAGCTGAGATTGTGATCCTGGTAACCGATATCAGTCGTGCTATTTTGCCAATCACCGAACGGATCAAGAGTATTCGGGAGAAGATCACCCATCAGCAGTTGATAATTGTTGCCAACAAGGATGATCTTGCTACGGACAAGGCTCGCGCAGAACTTTCAGCTTTTCCGCTGCTACCCAATGAATGTTTAATCTATTTAGCGGCCAAGAGTCGTTTGAATCTTGAGCAGCTTATCGGGAAGATGACAAGCACCTTTGATTTAAATGGCTTAGGA
>CAIVGL010000020.1 GCA_903905505.1 uncultured Bacteroidia bacterium
CTGAACTAGGAAACACGTATGGAGCACCAGATGCGATTGCAAGATGGGACAACCTCTACCCGATCATGACCAAACAATATGGGATGGCTAAGAAAGTTTCGTTAATGGGACTTAGTCGCGAAGGTTTAGCCATTGCGCGCTGGGCTGCAGAGCACAAAGGCAAAGTATCGGCCTTGTATATGGACAAAGCAGTTTGCGACTTTAAAAGCTGGCCAGGAGGCAAATTCAGCATTGGGAAAGGGAGCCCAAGCGACTGGAAAAACTTGATAAAACTTTATCATTTCAAATCAGAAGCTGAAGCATTGGCTTATAAGAAAAACCCTGTTGACTTAGCGCGTAAATTGGCGAAGGCCCATGTGGCAATCATCTATGTTGCTGGTGAGACAGATCCCGCAGTACCTTACAACGAGAATGGCGCACGGATGGAGCAAGAGTACAAAAAACGGGGAGGCACATTTAAACTTATCATGAAAAAAGGGGAAGGTCATCATCCTCATGGGCTACCTGACCAAATACCGATCGTAGACTTTTTTCAACAACACCTTGACAAATAAGAGATAATAATAAATACTAACACACTTAAAAATCAACAAAATGACGGACAAATCAACGAGAAGAGATTTCTTGAAGAAATCAACGGCTATCTCAGCTGGAGCATTTCTTCTACCACAAATCATCCCCTCTACAGCATTGGGTATGGGAGGCAAGCTACCTCCAAGCGATCGAATTATCATGGGAGCCATTGGCGTAGGGTCGCAAGGCACTGGCAACATGGGTACATTTCTAGAGCACATCAAAGAGGTTCAGTTTGTTGCCGTTTGTGATGTAGATAGCAACCATTCTAAAAATGCAAAAGGACTCGTTGATGCCGCCAATAAAAATAGCGACTGCAGAACCTACGGCGATTACCGTGAGTTTTTAGAGAAAGAAAAGTTAGATGCAGTATGTATTGCTCTTCCAGACCACTGGCATGGATTGATCTATTCAGCAGCAGCGAACAAAAAATTAGATATTTATGGAGAGAAACCATTAGCAAGAACCATTTATGATGGTCGCGCTATTGTAAGTGCCGTAAAACGCAACAATATCGTTTGGCAAACAGGTAGCTGGCAGCGGTCGACCCCTAATTTCCACCGTGCCGTTGAATTAGTTTTAAACGGTCGAATTGGTAAAGTTACCCGCATTGAAGTTGGACTTCCTGATGGCAACAAGGGTGTTGGAACACCTCCTATAAAAGAGGTTCCAGCAAATTTAGATTGGGAGATGTGGCTTGGGCCTGCTCCAAAAGTACCATTTAGAGGGGTCGTTCATTGGCAATGGCGCTGGATATTAGATTATTCTGGTGGTCAGCTTACCGATTGGGCAGGTCATCATATCGATATCGCACAATGGGGTATAGGAATGGAAAGATCAGGTCCTGTTGAATTCTCAGGTGAGGGTGTTTACCCAAGAGAAGGTCTGTTTAACGTACCTGTAGAATATAATATCAACTGTAAATATGCGAACGGCATTGAGATGCGCGTTGCAAATTCATCACAACTTCCAACTAAAAATGGTGGAGCGACCTGGTATGGCGAAAAAGGGTGGATCAATGTCGACCGTGGCAGACTGATCGCTTCAGATCCAAAAATTTTAGAAGAGGTGATCGGTGAAAATGAGATTCATCCGTACAAAAGCATAAACCATGTTGGAAACTTCTTGGAGTGCGTGAAATCAAGAGGCGAAACAGTTGCTCCAGTAGAGATTGCTCACCGCTCAATATCGGTTGGCTTATTAGGAGAAATAGCTATGACAACGGGTCAGAAGTTCCAATGGGATCCTGTTAAAGAAGAGATCATTGGAAATCCAGTTGCTAGTCGTTTACTAGTTAGACCATATCGCGAACCTTGGGAATTACCAAAAATTTAAATTAGATACGGATGAAAAAATATTCATTTTTAGCAATAGCCTGCGTTATAATGCTTGCACTTTTTAGTGCTTGCAAGAGTGGCGCTGACCATAGGGCCTTAATCATCACCGGTCAGAATAATCATAACTGGAAAGTTACTACACCTATATTTAAGGTATTACTTGAGCAGACCGGCATATTCTCTGTCGACGTGGCTGTATCGCCCGACAAAGGTGGTGACATGAATAAGTTCACCCCTAAATTTTCGAATTATGAAGTTATCGTTCTTAATTACAGCGGAGATTCTTGGTCTGAAAAAACAAAGTCTGAGTTTATCGAGTTCGTTAAAAATGGCGGTGGCGTTGTGGTCGTTCATGCTGCTGACAACTCATTCCCAGACTGGCCAGCTTACAGTGAGATGATCGGTCTAGGCTGGGGTCGCACAGAAAAAGATGGCCCATTTGTCTATTTTAAAGGCGACAAGATGGTCATTGATACCACTGCGGGTCCTAGCGGAGGTCATGGCGAGCGACAAGAGTTTACAGTAAGAAATAGAAATACTCAACATCCAATTACCAAAGGGTTACCTCCTCGCTGGATGCATGGTAAAGATGAGCTATATAGCAAATTACGCGGACCAGCTAAAAACATGGAGATATTGGCTACCGCATTTGCCCCTCCAGGCAAAGGTGGAACAGGTCGTGATGAGCCAATCCTAATTGTGACCAACTATGGGAAAGGACGTATTTTTCATACCGTTCTTGGACATGGTGATGTCGATGGAGGTCCAGCCATTCAATGTGCTGGATTTATCGTAAC
>CAIVGL010000021.1 GCA_903905505.1 uncultured Bacteroidia bacterium
CGTTATTAGAGTTCAACCACTTCGTGGCTGGGACTTGGTTGTTGCAGTTTATCCATGGGTTAACATTCATGGAGCGTTAGACTTTCATGGGTTAGCACCCATAGTTATTAGAGTTCAACCACTTCGTGGCTGGGACTTGGTTGTTGCAGTTTATCCATGGGTTAACATTCATGGAGCGTTAGACTTTCATGGGTTAGCACCCATAGTTATTAGAGTTCAACCACTTCGTGGCCGGGACTTGGTTGATAGATTTTCCATGGGTTAAGAACCGCGATTAGAGAGTTCAACCACTTCGTGGCTGAGGATTTGGTTACTTTATACATTATGCGTAACCTATAAAAAAAACAGTAAACAAAGCTCTGAAAGAGCTTAATCTCAATAACCATAGGTGTATGCCGATGGTTAGTGAAAAAATATCTCTCTCAGCCCCGAAGGGGTTGAATATAGTCATCATGGAAAATAGTTTTCCGTGATTTCAATGCCTTGATCAGTTAGATACTTTCTTAATTCACCGTTATAAGATTTTTTACGATGGTGTTTCTGCTGATTCTTTATATAATTAGCTATCATATCCTTGTCTCGCCAGGCATAGGTAAATGCGCCATATCCAACTGCCCAGCCATAGAACAGCGGAAATTTCCCAGATTGTTTAATCCACAATGAAGTTGATGTTTTAATATCCCGCATTAGATCTGCCAAGGCAATGGTTGGATTTAGTTCAATTAAAATATGCATATGATCCTCCATCCCATTAATGGCATATACAAAGCAATCTTTGTTTTTTAGAATCCCAATGAAATAGGCTAAGAGTTCCGCCCGATGATCTGCATCAAGGGTTTTATCGCCATTCTTTGTTCTAAAAACTAAATGATATAAGATTCGATAATAAGATGACATACTGTATTATTTTATATTAGGTTAGACTTTGTATTGTTCAACCACTTCGTGGCTGTATTTTCCATGGGCTAGCACCCGTGGTTATAGAGTTCAACCACTTCGTGGCTGCTCACATACTGCTATATCCCTAGGACTACACTCATGGTTATTCGAGTTCCATGGGCTAGCACCCAAGGTTATTAGAGTTCAACCACTTCGTGGCTGATGGCTCGTTTGCTGCACTAACCTAGGTCTGCACCCTAGGTTAGTAATATATAGCCACTTCGTGGCTTTCGTCGGATTGATATCTTTTCCATGGGTTAGCACCCATAGTTATTAGAGTTCAACCACTAGGTGGCTGAGGATTTGGTTGATATACTTTATCCATGGGTTAACACTCATGGAGCGTTAGACTTCCATGGGCTAGTACCCATCGTTATTAGAGTTCAACCACTTCGTGGCTGGGATATGGTGCGCAATTAGTCGAACTAAACACAAAACATGACCCTAAAACCTCTCTCTTGGGGTATAATGGGTGTGCAAGAGGTGATGCGAAACTTCACCCAACGGCTCAGTAAGGAACTCGGAATAGATCTTAAGAATTTCGGGATTCTGATGTGACTTTCGAAGAGGCATACCCTGATCTTCGGCATAGATCGCCAATGCGCGCTTGCGTCGGATCTCTGGATTGGTCGGGATTGGCTGACCACCGCCACCCAGACAGCCACCTGGACAAGCCATGATCTCAATAAAATGATACTGCGATTCACCTGAAACGATCGAATCCATTAAGCTCTTGACATTGACAAGTCCATGAGCAACAGCGCATTTAAGTTCGATACCTTCCAAGAAAGACCAGTCGGGTAATGGGTTTTCAATTAATATCGAAGCCTCACGAACACCTTCCATCCCACGAACAGGCATTATATTAAGATTTTCAAAAGGGACTTCGCGACCAGTCACCAGTTCATAGGCCGTACGCAATGCAGCCTCCATCACCCCTCCAGTGGCGCCAAAAATAACACCTGCCCCGGTTGAAGCACCCATAATTTGATCAAAGGACCGATCGTCAAGTTTTAAAAAATCAATTCCAGCCTGCTTTATCATAATCGCCAACTCACGCGTCGTGAGTACATAATCGACATCTCGATAACCACTATCATGCATCTCTGGCCGATTAGCTTCAAATTTTTTGGCCGTACAAGGCATAATAGATACCGAAACTATATTCTCTGGATTCAGATTAAAGTGCTTAGCATAATAAGTCTTAACTAAAGCTCCAAACATTTGCTGTGGAGATTTGCACGTCGAGAGATGGTCGAGATAGTCGGGATACATATGCTCGATGTATTTAATCCAAGCTGGAGAGCAAGAGGTAGCCAATGGCAGTTTAACATTAGGATCATGATCTACCAACACTTTTTTAAGTCGCATAAGGAGCTCCGAACCCTCCTCCATGATGGTTAGGTCAGCAGAGAAATCTGTATCCATCACCGCATCAAAACCTAAACGTTTTAAGGCAGCAACCATCTTTCCCGTCACTCGAGTACCTGGTTCGAACCCCAACTCTTCACCAAGTCCGACCCGCACGGCAGGTGCTGTCTGAACAATCACAAACTTATCTTTATTCGCGAGGGCATCCCACACCTCTTCGATATAATTACGCTCTACCAAAGCACCTGTTGGACAATGATTGATACACTGGCCACAATTGGTGCAGACCACATCGTTCATCGGCTTTTCAAAAAAGGTTGCAATCTTCATCCGATCCCCCTTGTAGGCAGCAGTTAAAGCACTTACCCCTTGTATTTCAGCACAGGTTCTCACACATCGCTGACAGCGAATACATTTGCTATCATCCTTTATCATGGAGGGGGAATAATGATCAATCTGATATTTCCGCAATGGTGCCAGCTGGATAAAATCCTGCGTCATTATTTTATAATCGGAAGCCAATTTTTGCAATTCACAATTCCCATTCTTATAACACAACGTACAATCAGCATTGTGCTCGGAAAGGAGTAGCTCAATAATTTGTTTTCTAGCATTTCGAACTTTCAACGAATTGGTAAGAATTTCCATACCCTCTTCGCAGGGTGTAGCACAAGCTGCTGAGAGTCGTTTTTGACCCGCTATTTCGACGACACAAACTCTGCAATTTCCAGCGACGCAAAGATCTTTATGAAAGCATAACGTGGGGATTATTACACCGGCACAAACGGCAGCATCAACGATGGAGCTTCCCTCTGCTACCTCGATCTGCTTTTCATTGATGGTTATTTTTATCTTGGTTGTCATGGCCGAATCTCTTACACATATTAATAAATCATCTCTTCTCTGAAATTCTCAACAATCGACGAAAATGAATTAGCCACCGATTGTCCGAGTCCACACTTGGCAGTATATTGCATGGTTTCGGTTAAGCGAAGCAGCTTATCCAGATAAAGCGCATTTTTCTCACCACGCTTAACTGCTTTTATCCCATTTAGCAATTGCTGGCAGCCTACCCGACATGGAGTGCATTGACCACACGATTCTTCGCGAAAAAACTCGAGGTAATTATCAAGCACGTTATACATCGAACGCGAACTATTAAACAGCATCATTGAGCCGCCAGTTGGGAGTGATATACCGGTTAGTTTACCTTGAAATCCAATGGTTGTCTCCGCGAATCGTTTCTGTGGGACTAAAAAGCCAGATGCACCGCCAACTTGGACGGCTTTGGTATCGCCGTCGCCAAAATCATGAACAAAGTCAAGGAGACTCATCCCAAGTTCAAGCTCATAGATACCAGGTTTTGGCGTGTCGCCTGAAACGGAGAAAAGCTTAGATCCGCGCGAATATTGAACGCCTAGGTCGTAAAACCGTTTAGCTCCATATTTAAAAATGGTATAAGTATGGGCTAGAGTTTCGACATTGTTAATCACAGTTGGCTTGCCAAGGTAACCAAACGATGTGGGATAAGGAGGTTTATTTCTAGGCTCACCACGCTTCCCCTCCATAGACTCGAACAGAGCGGTCTCTTCGCCACAGATATAAGCACCCGCTCCCATAAAGAGATTAATCCGAAAATCAAAATTAAGTTCTTGACAGGTGGCTTGAAATTCTTGTATGGCTTTGTTCAAGGCAGGCTGAAGGAAGAAATATTCGCCTCGAAGATAGATATAGGCCTCGTGAGATCCAACAACATAACCACAGATAGCCATAGCGGTAAGCACCTTCATCGGGACCTTGGTCAAGATCTCGCGATCTTTAAACGTTCCAGGCTCACCTTCGTCGGCATTACATATGATATATTTGATCGGATTCAATTCATCAGCCGCCAGCTTCCATTTAAAACCAGTGGGAAAACCGGCTCCTCCCCTTCCTTTAAGCTCTGAGCTGATTAGTTCATTGATCAGCTCCGCAGAGGGTCTACCTAGACTTTTCTGTAAAATCTCTTTCCAGTCTGATTCATCTTGAAATATAAAATCAACCCGCTTAAGATCATATCCTGGTGTCATCAGCTCCTCCTTTCTTATTCAAATAGCCACTTAGAATCTCACGAACTTTTTCAGGGGTAAGATCCGTATAAACATCGAAATTAATCAGCATAGCAGGTGCCATATGACAGAACCCAAGGCAATTGGTTTGAAGCAAGGAGAACATCCCATCTGGTGTGGTCTCCCCAACTTTTATTTTCAACATATCCTCAATGGCCATCAGAACTTGATTTTTCCCCTTCATGGAACAGGTGATCGTCTTACAGATACGGATCAAGTACTTCCCCATCTTCTTATATTCCAAGAAGGAGTAAAAAGTTGCGGTGCCATAAACCTCTGCGGCTGGAAGATTTAGCGCCCTTGCGATCTCTATCATCGCATATTCAGAAAGATAATTCTCTTGCTTAACCACCCCTTGTAGAATAGGCAAAAGACTACTCCTATCTCGACCATATTGGCCAGCTAGGTTATCGATAAGTTCTAATACAGCAACCATGATTTGCGTTTATTAAAAAGAGAACCAAAAAGGTCAAGCCTTATTTAAAATAGCACGAACGAAGTGTATTTAAAGTTAGAAAAATGGACCAATTATAAATATGACAAAAGTCATGTTTGAAAGAAAAATAGTT
Organism: uncultured Bacteroidia bacterium; assembly: GCA_903905505.1. Lineage (GTDB taxonomy): Bacteria > Bacteroidota > Bacteroidia > Bacteroidales > Prolixibacteraceae > JAAFHB01. The sequence goes on from CAIVGL010000021.1 coordinate 4,988, forward strand.
ATACAACATATGAATCCAGCTCAGCACTAGAATAGTTTATTCTCCTGGATCATACCTTGTTTATGGTACTATTTATACCCTTTAATTGGGATTTGAGAACTCAATAAGTGAACGCAAATTTGTATCATCACAAAGAGCATCCGAATTCAAGAAATTGAAAAAAAGGAATCGACCTTAAAACAATTTAAAATGGCAAATCTAGAGCAACCTCAACAAGACCTTAAAAGCAAGAATAGCTTTATCTTACATCTGAAATGTTCAGGTTGCGGAACCCTCTATCCGCATGATGCCATTCAGAATTTCTGTCTGAATCCAGAGTGTCAAGAAACGTTATTGGCTGAATACAATCTTACTCCAGGGTTAGTCTCTAAATCCGATTTGCAGAACAGACCCAATAACATGTGGCGTTACAAGGAGTTCTTACCAATTAACGATGATGACAATATTGTTAGTCTGGGCGAAGGTGGTACTCCCCTATTTAAGGCAAACCGATTAAACAAGACCATCGGTATTGAGGAGGTCTATTGGAAAGACGAAGGAGGCAATCCCACAGGGTCTTTTAAAGCCCGAGGGATGAGCACGGCGATCTCAAAAGCCAAAGAGTTAGGAATTACAAAAGTTGCCATACCAACGGCAGGCAATGCAGGGGTTGCATTGGCAGCTTATGGGACAAGAGCCGGGTTAAACGTTCATGTGTTTATGCCTAAAGAAACACCAGATCAGCATAAACGGGAAGTCAAATATTATGGGGCTCAACTCACCGAGATAGATGGAAATATTGGCGACTGCGGTAAACTAGTCGCTGAATTATGCGCTAAAGGAGAGTGGTTTAACATGTCGACCTTGAAAGAACCTTATCGCTTAGAAGGGAAGAAAACCATGGGTTATGAACTGGCGGAGCAATTAAACTGGGAGTTACCCGATGTTATTTTATATCCTACTGGCGGAGGTACTGGACTTATCGGATTTTGGAAAGCCTTTAACGAATTAGAGAGTCTTGGCTGGATTGGGTCAAAAAGGCCACGATTAGTTGCTGTCCAGTCGGAAAATTGCAATGGAATAGTGACTGCCTTTCACCAGCAACTGGTTAAATCGGAGGCTGTTGATCGGGGATTTACCATTGCCAATGGTCTGCGTGTCCCAAAATCGTTCGCCGACAAGTTGATCCTAAAGATTCTGTATGAAAATAACGGATATGCCATTAGTGTTTCTGATCGAGAAATCAACGATTCATTACAAGAGGTAGCTCGTTTAGAAGGGATGTTTGTTGCACCTGAAGGGGCCGCATTATGGGCCGCCCTAAAAAGACTTAAAGCCGAAAACCGTATTCAGTCGCACGAAAAAGTGGTCTTAATCAATACTGGAACTGGCTATAAATACCTTGAAAATATTTTTGTAGGAGAGAATATCTAAGGGAGGTCATTCGAAAAATCAAGGGCTTTTTGATTATCAAATTTTTTCTCCCATTTAGCCATGACAATGGTTGCGGTGCAGTTTCCAATGACGTTAACTGTTGTGCGAGCCATATCCATTAACACGTCGATACCCAAGATTAGAAATACCGGTGTGGTAGGTAAACCAAAGCTAGACAAGGTGCCTAAAAGAACCACCAAAGAAGCACGCGAAACGCCGGCCACCCCTTTACTGGTAAGCATCAAAACTAGACACATCGCCACTTGCTGACCAATGGATAAGTCGATGCCGGCCACCTGAGCCACGAAGACACAAGCCAAGGAAAGGTATAGCGAGGTTCCATCTAAGTTAAAACTATATCCCGTTGGAATCACAAAAGCGACGATTTCGCGAGGCACACCAAATCGCTCCATCGATTCCAAGGCTGATGGAAGGGCAGATTCTGAGTTCGCAGTCGCAAAGGCTATTGAAGCCGGTTCACTAACCGCAAGAAGGTATTGCCTAAACGGAATTCGCAAAAGCAGAACCATCGGAAATATGATCAATATCAGAAAGGCAAACAACGCGACATACAACGTCGCTAATAACTTTAACAAACTCGATAGAACATCCATTCCAAGCTGACCAATGGTAAAGGCTATAGCGGCAAAAACAGCCACTGGAGCATAATACATAATTAGGTTAGTAAACTTAAACATCACCTCAGCCAGGCTCTCTGTGAATTTTAGGATCGGCATCCGATGTTTACTCCCAATTTTTGCCAGTGCGATTCCGAAAATAATGCTAAACACCACCACTTGTAGAATATTACCTTCAAAAACTGATTTTGCGATATTCTCAGGGAACATATTCAATAGAAAGCCAGACCAGGAATGCACTTTCGAGGCCACTTCTGGAGCATTTGCACCTGCGGGTAAAACAACGCCCACGCCAGCCTTACTTATGTTTATGGCCACTAATCCAATCACTAAAGCAATGGTTGAAACCACTTCAAAGTAAAGAATCGATTTCCAACCTAACCGACCAATAAGTTTAAGATCGCTATGACCTGCAATGCCATTAACGAGCGTTGCAAAAATCAGTGGAGCAATAATTGTTTTTATCAGTCGAAGGAAAATATCGCTTAAAAACTGCATCTCTTTCGCGATAGCAGGAAGGTCGTGACCAAACTCAGCACCCGCGACAATACTAATCAGAATCCAGATCGTTAAGGAGCGTTGCTTTAGTCCAAACAACACAAGAAGTAGAATATTGAAGATGCGAAATGCTGTAAAAGAGGAAGCATCAAGAGCCATAAGCTGGTACGACGACAAGGCAAACAGCAGTATCGTAATGGATGAGATTACAATACAACTTAGGTCGAGCAGTTTGGCGTATTTTTTTAACATCGAGCGTAATTTAATGTTCGGTCACACAGCGAAAACCGGTGTGTTCCATGCTAGTATCTTCGGTACACTTCATTCGTCGGGCATTGCGATAACCGCTACAATACGAATCGTTACACAGGAACGAACCACCCCGAAGCACCCTTTTTTGAGCATATGGCTCATCGGGATCAAAACTTTTCAAAGGGCCTTTCGGATTTTGAATCCCTTGCGGTGTGTTGATCTCTTTATAGTATTCCACATGATACAAATCGGAGCACCATTCCCAAACATTGCCGGAGAGATCAAAGAGTCCATAGCTATTTGGCTGGAATGATTTTACAGGAGCGACACCGGGGTATCCATCCCGAGCCGTATTTAAAGTTGGAAATTTACCTTGCCACGTATTAGCCTTTGGTATTCCTAGGTCGACATTTTCGTTCCCCCACGAATAAATATTATTTTCTAGTCCGCCACGCGAAGCAAATTCCCATTCGGCCTCAGTGGGTAATCTTTTTCCGGCCCATTTGCAATAAGCTTGAGCATCGTACCACGACACCTGAACAACGGGATAGTTATCTTTATCGACAATCGACGACGCTTTGCCTTGTGGATGCCTCCAGTCGGCCCCTTCCTTCCAAGTCCACCATTGACTATAATCAGTTAAGCTCACCTCGTGATTGGGAGATGAGAAGACTAAGGAAGCGGCGATGAGTGTTTTCTCATCAGGCTTAGGTGTTCCCGGGGGCAGTTGTTTTTTTAGCTCTTCCCAGTCGGGCTTCAGTTCGGCCGTGGTGACATACCCCGTTGCCTTCACAAAGGCAGCAAATTGAGCGTTGGTCACTTCGGTCTGATCGATCCAAAAACCATCGACGCTAACTTTATGTTTAGGATATTCATCTGGGGCAGCCTGATTGTTATCGCCTCCCATATCAAAAGTTCCACCTTTGATATAAACCATACCCTGATGCGAAAGAGATCCGTTTTTAAATGTCGTATCTCCCTTTAAGTTAGTCTCAAAACGTGCTGGAGTTTTCATGCAGCAGCTCTTTAGGCTATCAACTGCAGAAGGCTTTGAAGGGGTCGTTTTATTCTGATTGCTTCCATTGTTTCCACAACTAAAAAGCAAGCCAACTAAAACCAGAATAAAAATCTTCCTCATCATTTTGTATGATTTATTGTTCAACAAACATACAAAGATAGATTGACTTAGAAAATTAAAGCTTTTAGAAATAAAAGCCGATGAGAATACTTAGGATACCGAGGCAATAAAGGGTTCACTAAGTTCCAAAAATCGCTTCTCCGTCTCACGACCTCTGAAAATAAATCGCTTGTCATTGGGCAGCTCACCATAAAGACGAACGAAATTAGTCACGCATGACGGAGCAGGAAAGACGATTGTCTGCACGTCAGTCAGGTCAAGAGGCTTTAAATTATCGGGGTATTTATTTTCATAAAACACAGGACGAGTGACAGTCCATCCCAAACGAGCGAGGTTCTCTGGAAGAATTGGAAGTCCTAAGTTAGACCTAGGAATTAGCACATGTCCATTAGGAATACCTTGTGCTTCAATCGCCTTGATTAATCCTTGTGACGATTCATCTTCGGGCTGCAAATCAGGCACGATGCCATATTTAGTCAACGCTTTAGAGGTCAGATCGCCCATTGATGCAATCTTCAGGTGAGCGAGTGAGCGACTATCCTTGCCGTAATGTTTTAAAAATTCAAAGAAGAACTGGACGGTATAACGACTGGTAAAAAAGATCCAATCAAACTGTTTAAGATTTTTGTAATAGTTTTCAAGTTCAGCATAAGGCTGAATCCGATTCACTTCAATCAAGGGTTGATGAATGACAGTTCCGAGTTTTTGATATTTCTCGGTGGTGGTCCCAGTGACTAAGAACACAGGCTTTAAAACCTCCAGTTCACTATTATTACGCAATGCGACCACTTTCCCGATCACAATAATGATTGGCGTTGGATACTTCTCCGTACTGGTTGTTAACTCCTGCAAGGTTGAAAAATACTCCTTCTGATCGGGCAGCGAGATATTGTGAACAAGCATCACCGGAGTATCGGCACGCTTTCCTTGATCGATGGCTTTTTGAGCAATCATCCGAATATTACAGCCACCCATAAAGCAGACCACTGTATCCGTTTCAGGAATCCGAACCGAATCGGAATGTCCTGAGATAAACGCTACGGACGAGGAGATACCTCGATGAGTTAAGGGGATCTGAGTATAAGCCGCTACAGCAATACCTGCCGACACACCTGGGAGAACGTTGACCTCAACAAAATTGCGATGTAAAAATTCCAACTCTTCTCCGCCATGAGCGAAAACCATAGGATCACCACCTTTTAGTCGGACCACACAACGGCCCACTTTGGCTGCATTAAAAAGTAATCGATTGATTTTATCTTGACGGAAGCTATGACAATCTTTCCGTTTACCGACGTAAAATTTCTCTCCTCTATATTTATCAGGAAAACTCTGGTCCAATAAATCGTCATGAAATATCACATCAGCTTTTGCCAATGCTTTATCGCCTCCAATGGTTAAAAGATCAGCATTACCTGGGCCAAAGCCTACCAAGGTCACTTTGCCAAATTTCAGACGACTATCATATGAGGCAAACAAAGGGACCAATTCCGACCGATCAACATGGGCCACGAGGGCTAAATAATCATCTAATGGATCTCCTTGAAATAGGTGTTCATCGAGGTCGTTAATATCGTTACCCGGAAGATTCGCTGATCTAGAGAAACCCTCCAATAGTGCAACAACCTTTAAATTTTCAGTCAGTGGATAAGGCAACTCAATCGCATTTACCACCGCTAAATCTAGCTTCTTTTGTTGAAGTTCTTGAAATAGGGCCTCCACAGTATTTGGAAGTGCGTTCTTCAACCCTCCCTCCTTTAGTTTTACTTCCAATGGCATCAACAAACTACTCAGATCAGCAAATAGCGTCATCACATCCTCGATCTTTTGAAGGACCTGAGGACTATCTTGACTATTCACTTTTAAGTTCTGGAACATGGTGTGCATGGAGAAAAAACTAAGTATTCGGTATTTTACGACTAGATAATTATCCGACCGTCTTGAACGAGGGTTGAAATTTGATTTCGGATAGCTACCGCCTGATAGGCATCTCGACCATTTGTCCCAACAGAGATGGTCACATGACCTTCGTTATGAATGGCAGGTGAGACAAAATCGCATAAAAATGGAGAGTCACACACACTGGTCAGGATATTTAATTCCTCTGCATCGGCTTTTATCTGTGCATTAAGCTCATGGTTTCCGGTGCAGACATAGACTAAGAAGAACCCTTCAAGGTCACTTTTATCATACTCCTTGGTGACAAAATTAAACGGCAAAGCTTTAATCTCATCGGTAAACTCAGGAGCCACAACGGTAACTTGCTCATGCACAATTCGCGCCATGATAACCCCTTTGTGCGTTGCTACTTTTCCACCCCCAACAAGTAAGATTTTCTTATTGGTTACGTTAATCGAAATGGGCAAAAATTGTAAATCTTCTCTTCTCATACTTCAACTCAATAATTACTAATCAGCCTTTAATTATGAAACTCTTTGCCAGCTAATGTGGCTTTGATATATCCTTTACGGATCACAAAATCACCAAATCGCTCATCTGCTGTCCGATTTTTTGCATAGTCTTCTAGAAGGGGAGCTAAAGCCTCAAGGATCTGCTCCTCATTGACCATCTCCTTATATAGTTTATTCAAACGATCACCCACAAAACTAGCGCCTAGATAGAGGTTATAAACCCCAGGTGCACGTCCTACAAGGCCAATCTCAGCTAGGAAAGGTCTTCCACAGCCATTTGGACAGCCCGTCATTCGGATGCTAATAGGTGTTTGAAGCAAGTCGTTTACCTCTAAAAGCTGATCTATCTTACTAACTAATGTTGGCAGATAGCGCTCAGCTTCTGCAAAAGCTAATCCGCAATAAGGCAAAGCGGCACAAGCGATAGAATTTTGACGAAGCAACGATATTTTTGCGGTGTCGATGATCTTATATTTCTTTAAGATAGCCTCAACCTTAGACTTCTCGCCTTCTTCCACCTGAGCAATCACAACATTTTGATTACCGGTAAGAATAAAGGTCCCTTTATGGATTGTTGCGATTTCGCGAATAGCCGTTTTAGCCAAATAACCATCACGATCGACCAGTTTCCCCCCCTCAACAAATACGGTATAATGCCATAAGCCATCCGCGCTCTTTAACCATCCATACTTATCGCCCATCGTTTCAAATGCATAGGCTTTGTTAGGTGCCAGAACGATCCCGTTGGTTCGTTTGATCTCCGCATAAAAGAATTCTAATCCTAAACGATCGACGGTATATTTCAACCGCGCATTTTTACGTTCAGAGCGATTACCATGATCTCGTTGGAAGATCAATATAGCTTCAGAAACTGTTTCAATCTGCTCCTTTGGGAAATAGCCAACCACATCGGCTACCCGAGGATAGGTCTCGGTATTTCCAAAAGTATAGGCCATGCCACCACCAATGGTCACATTATATCCCGTTAACTTACCGTTCTCCACGATGGCAATAAAGCCAAGGTCGTTTGACAACACATCAGTATCGTTACGAGGTGGTATGGCGATAGCTGTTTTAAACTTACGCGGCATATAAAGTTTGCCATACAAAGGTTCTTCTTCCTTCTCGCCACCTTCAACCAGTTTACCATCTAACCAAATTTCGTGGTATGCATTAGTCGAAGGTGTTAGATGAGCCGAAATTTTTCTTGCATCTTCAGCCACTTCAGCATGCACAGGCGATTCGAAAGGGTTGGCTGAGCACATCACATTACGATTTACATCACCACATGCGGCAATCGTATCCAATAAGGAGTCGTTAATCTCTTTGATGGTCCGTTTCAGATTGCGTTTTAATACGCCATGAAACTGAAAGGCCTGACGGGTGGTAAGCTTCAATGTCTTATCGCCGTACTGCTCCGAAAGGTCATCCATAGCAAGCCATTGCGCAGCAGTTGTAACACCTGCAGGGACACGAACGCGAATTAAAAAGGAATAAAGGGGTTCGAGCTTTTGCTTTTTCCGCTCATCATCCAGGTCACGATCCTGCTGTTGGTAGGTACCATGAAATTTAATCAGCACTTGATCAACCGCACGCATCCCACCGGTAAGTGGATCGTTTAAACTTTCTGTGATTGTTCCCCTTAGATAAGCACTCTCGTCTTTAATTTTTTCGATCGGCGACGGTGCTGGAATCTCTTTTTTATCAGCCATTTAGTATTATTTACTTTGTTTAAGTCTGAAATAAAGACTTATAATTTTATTAATAAACATCCAACTGCAATCGTTTCTCTCTCTGCAGCTTGGTAATATATTCTTCCGCCTTTTCTCTATTTAAGGAGCCCTCTTTTTCAATGATTTTCAGCAAGGCCTTTTGAACATCTCCGGCCATATTATTCATATCGCCACAGATATAGAAATGCGCACCCTCTTCTAACCATTTAAATAACTCGGCTGAGTTTTCAATCAAACGGTGCTGCACATACTCTTTTTTCTCACCATCGCGTGAAAACGCCACATTCATCTTCGATAAGGCACCCGACTTTAAAAAGTTATGCCATTCGGCTTGGTATAAAAACTCAGTCTCAAAATTCCGATTGCCAAAGAATAGCCAGCTCTTACCACGTTTTTCAGATAACTCACGATGTTGAATAAAAGCTCGATAAGGTGCAATACCAGTCCCTGCTCCGATCATCACAATCGGAGTTTCTTCATTTTGAGGCAATCTAAAATTTGGATTTGACTCAATGAAAATTGGCACATGCTCCTCCTCTAAGGCTATTTCTGAGAGGTAGTTTGAGCAAGCACCTCTTTTAGATCGTCCACTTTTCTCATAGTTAACGACACTAACGGTAAGATGCAACTCACCTGGACAAGCGGCAGGACTAGAAGAGATCGAATATGAACGAGGCTGGATGGGTCTTAGTAATTTTATGAGCTCAGCAGCTGTGATCTTGGTGGGATTTTCGTGAAATAGATCAACGATATCTCTCCCATAGAGGTACTCCTTGAATTTTGCTGGATCATCGATTTGCTTTTGAAGATCAGCGTTTGGAGCATGTTCTAAAAATCGTTTAACCACATCGGTTGTGATCTTTGAAAGTTCTAAATCTCGACGAAGAGCAGAATACAACGTTTTGTTAATCCCATTGACAGTCACTTCTTCCTGAGCATCCAAACCCGTAGCTTGAAGTACTTCATCGATTATTTTCTTGGTGTTTAGCGGAATAATAGCCGCTGAATCGCCTGGCTCATAAGAGAGTCCAGCATCATCAGTGGCTAATTCAAGATGTATTGTTTGACGCTCATCTGACTGACCATGCAAGGAGATGCGCTCAAAAATTGGTGCTTTAAACGGATTCTTTTTCGAATATTTCACCACGTCAGAACCTGTTCCTGTTGAGGCATTCGACTGAATAGCAATAGCATTTGCGGTAGTGCCTAGTTTCTCTGCAAACACAGCCAAAGTAGAATGGATCCAAACTTCGGCAGGCTCCTCGAAATCTAAGTCGCAGGCTAAGATTGGAGCGACTCTATTGGCACCCAACTTCTCTAGTTGCTCATCAAAATCTTTTCCGGTCTTACAAAATTGGAAATAGCTTGAGTCGCCTAGGGCCAACACAGCAAAATTTGTAGTGGCAAGCTTAGGAGCCCTTTTGCCATAGATATACTCGTGTAGTTCTTGTGCTGAAAATGGAGGAACGCCATCGCCGTGAGTAGAGACAATAACCAAGACATTTTTCTCAGCTTGAAGATCGCGAATTTTAAACGTCTCCATATTCTTCAAAACTGCCTTAAGACCACTTGCTTCAGCCAGACGAAGCGCCTTTTTCGCTAGTCCTTCGCCGTTACCGGTGCGTGATCCATACAAAATGGTTAGGGAATCTTGTGAACTTGTAGCAGCAGACACAGGCTGAGCCAATGCATTGCCACCTTGCTGTGCGCCTAGCCCAGCTAAATAACCGGAAACCCAAAGTTGTTGATCTTTAGATAGTGAACTCGTTAACTTCGTCAGTTGCTCGAGCTGTTCTGCCGATAAAAGTCCAGATATAATACTCATCGTAAATTGCAATTAAATTGATAATTGTTGGCAGCTTTTCTGTGTCCGAATTTTCAAAATCTAGGAGCAAATCACAAGCCTACTCCACAAACCTAAACCACAGATTCTTCGACTACTAACTATTGACAAAATTAGAACAACAACAGGTGACATACCATACCTTTAATTTGGCATTTTAATACCTACTTTATGGTATAGAACAAAAGGTGCTAAAATGAGTGAATTCGGGGATCGACTACCCCCTTTGAAGGTAATTTATAACAATCTGATTCTTCAAGATCTTACCCGTAGAGGAGAGCTCAAAATGGGGTAACGCAATGATTTCACGAGGAATTTCAAACTTCGCTAAATTTGCTTGAAATAAATCTTCAAAATATTGATTTTCAATACTTTTTCGTTCTATAAACAGGGCGACTTTCTCCCCTAAGAATGGATCAGGCAATGCGGAAATAAAAAACCGATCGGAAATAAACGGGGCCAATTTTCGTTCAACAACCTCTGGGAAAATTTTTACGCCACCTGAATTAATCACCTGATCAAATCGTCCAAGCCATTCGAAATGGCTCGGATCGACTAACACGACCAGATCATTGGTAACCAGAGGTTCTAAAATTAACCCTGGAGCCTGAATCACCAGACAGCCTCTCGAATCCAGACTCACCTCTACCCCGTCAAGAACACTATAATATTGCGATCTAGCTGAGCTATTTAACACTCGCATGGCAATATGGGAGCTTGTCTCGGTCATCCCATAGGAGGCATAAACAGTCGCTGATAATTCTTGACAATCCTTCGCCAAAGCCAAGGAGATCTCACCCCCACCAACCAGTATAGACCCTTGAGTCCACGTTTTAAGTTCATTCAGTGAATGACCAAGTTGATAGGGTGTGATCGCCACAAAATCAATCCGATCATTAACCGATAAAAATGGATTGGCAGACGGCTCTGCCACGATAAGGTTCATCCCACTAACAAAAGCGCGAACCACCATCATCTTACCCGCAATATAACTTGCCGGCAAAGCTAACAGGGCATTTGTCGCGGGGCCAAATTTAAAATACGACTGGGTCATTTGAGCCGAATAGATCATTTGCGATTTCAAATGATTAATCTGCTTCGGAGGCCCTGTAGAACCCGAGGTGTGCATGATCACATAATCGGTATCAGAAAGCCAATCTAAGATGAATAAATAGAGCTTCTTCCGCCATTCAGCAAGATCAGGAATCGCCAACTGCAATTGACAAAAAGCAGTCAGCTCATCGGCCTTGTAATGGTGGCCATCCAGCGTTAGTGAGGAGTTAAATTTGCTCATTGGAATAAATTTAAATCCCAAGACTGAGCATGATCATAAAAAAGCTTCCCTTTAGAGATGGTCAAAGGAGATTGGATGTTATTGGTATAAACCTGTCCAGTTCCAAGACCTTGAGGCAATGGATTATTTAGCAAATAGGTCCATTGAGCAATGGCATTCAGACCAATATTGCTCTCCAAGGCCGAGGTTACCCACCACCCAATCTGCTGTTTTTCAGCAAGGGCAATCCATGATTCACTAGCTTTAAAACCACCAATCAGACTAGGTTTTAGAATGAGGTAGGCAGGATTAATAAATCGCAGCAACTCCTCTTTTTCTGTTAGACTAAATCGACCGATTAACTCCTCATCCAATGCTATGGGGATTGGAGAATCTCGACAAAGCGAAGCCATGGCTTCAGGCTGACCCTGACGGATCGGCTGCTCGATGGAGTGGATATCAAAGGGAGCAAATTGGCCCAGAATACCCAAGGCCTTATCCGTATCAAATGCCCCATTGGCATCGAGACGAATCGTAATAGTATCTGAAGAAAATTGTTTTCGCAGGTTCCGTAAGATATCAAGCTCGGTAGCCAGATCTAAAGCGCCCACTTTAATTTTGATGGTGTCGAAACCTTGAGCAAGCTTTTCGTTGATCTGCTGCTCCATATATTCGCGAGTTCCCATCCAGACTAATCCGTTAATGGGAATTCCCTTTTTGCCTTCCGTAAAGTCCGAAGGGAAAAGAATATGCTGATCCTTACTTTTAGCTGACAGATCGGCCAAAGCCATTTCCAATCCAAAGACGATAGAGGGAAAATCAGCAAGATCAATTGCAAGAGGGTCTCTTCCGCCATTAATTTGCTGACAGACCTCCATTAATTTAGAATGGTATTCGGGAATATGATCGAGACTCAGATCGGGCAAGGTAGAACATTCACCAATGCCCGACTGGTTCGAGACCGTATCGTGCAAAACAATAAAATAGCACTCTTTCTGGGTTAAAACACCGCGTGATGTCTTCCCAGGAACTTTAAAATCAAGGCTATGTTTTACAATTCGGGCGTTCAACATTAGAAGGCAAAATAAAAACCAGTGTGCTCAATGGTTGTTAGCTGGCGAGAATTTAGATCACTAGACTTACCCCAAAGGTAATTGAAAATAACAACGTTGAAAGGGCCAAATTCCGCAATTCGACATTAAGATCTGCTGGATTCTCATTGCGAAGGACCACAATCAGATTACGGATTATAAATGGGAATGAGATTAAAAACAACAATTGTTTTGGACTTTGGAAATCAAGGGCAATATAAATTAAAGCAGCCAACATTGCCAAAACGAGCATAGCTGCATGGTAGATTCTCCCCCAACGACCACCCATCTTCACCACAATGGTATGTTTTTTAGCTAAGGTATCGGAATGCTCATCACGCAAATTATTGAGATTAAGTACACCTGTGCTAAGTAGACCAAGCGTAACAGCAGGCAGCAGTAATTCAGGGCGCACCATCTGAGCATGCAAGAAATAGGTCCCCATCACACTTACGAGACCAAAAAACACAAACACAAACAGATCGCCAAAACCGCTATATCCATACGGATTTTTACCTACCGTGTAATAAATCGCGGCAGCAATAGCCCCGACTCCGATCAGCAGAAAGATCAGTTTGATTAATACTTGTGAATCATTAAACCCTATTATAATCAGTGAAACACCCGTAATCAAACAAAGCGTCGACACCCCAATGATGGCAGCTATCATTTGACGGGGTGAGATGGCTCCTACCGAAACCATGCGGTCGGGACCAATGCGATGTTCGTTATCGGTTCCCTTGGTGAAATCGCCATAGTCGTTCGCTAGGTTCGACAAGATCTGCAAAAGCAAGGAGGTTACGGCAGCAAGCAAAAACACAGACCATCGAAAATGACCGTCTGAGGCGGCTAAAAAGCTACCCAATATTGAGCCCGACAAGGCCAAAGGCAACGTTCGCGGTCTTGCAGCATGTATCCAAGGTTTAATCATCCAAATAGATCTATGGGGAAACGAGTTGATTTATTAAACAAAAGGCTTTGATTAAGGGAACCGAGGGAATTTTTTGAAGTCAGGCTTCCGTTTTTCGAGGTATGCCTTCTTCCCTTCTTGCGCCTCTTCTGTTAAATAGTACAGTAGCGTTGCATTTCCAGCAAGCTCTTGAATTCCAGCCTGTCCATCGAGATCAGCGTTAAGACCCACTTTAATCATACGCAAAGCCAATGGACTATGCATCATCATCTTTTCGCACCAAGCAACAGTTGTATCTTCTAGCTGATCAAATGGAACCACTTTATTCACCAAGCCCATATCTAAAGCCTCTTGGGCCGAATATTGTTCACAAAGGAACCAAATCTCACGTGCTTTTTTCTGTCCAACTATACGTGCAAGATACGACGAGCCAAAGCCTGCATCAAAGCTTCCCACACGTGGACCCGTCTGACCAAAAATTGCGTTCTCAGATGCAATAGAGAGGTCGCAGACGACATGCAAAACATGACCACCACCAATTGCAAATCCATTTACCATCGCCACAACAGGCTTTGGAATAGAACGAATAAGTTTTTGAAGATCGAGCACATTCAAACGAGGAACGCCATCTTTGCCAATATAGCCACCTGAGCTTTTCACATTCTGGTCGCCTCCGCTACAAAATGCTTTATCACCTTCTCCCGTAAGGATGATGGTGAAGATATCGTTGCTTTCACGACAGTAAGCCATTGCTTCCATCATCTCACTAACCGTATCAGGAGTAAACGCATTGCGGTATCGTGGCCGATTGATGGTGATCTTACCGATCCCTTCGAAATATTCAAATTTTATATCTTCAAAATCTTTTATTTTGGTCCAGATTCTAGCACTCATATACTTTTTATTTGGTTATAATAATCTTTATACACAGCCTTATTAACAGCTATATCGGTCACAATTTCGAGTATACCGACCTTTTCAGAAGGTTGAAAAAATGTGTTGAGCTGACCTGCCAATTCATCTTCTGAATGACAGATCGCGTGTGTAGCTCCAAAAGCCAAAGCTAGCTGTTTTAGATTTACGTTGTGAGGGGTTTCCAGAAAATCACGTGCCGGATTCTCACCCTCATTGGGATGTATTAATCGGAAGATATTACCACCGCCATTGTTCACCACGATAATTTTTAAATTTCCTTTCAAGGCCTTATTCCACAATCCATTTGAATCGTAAATAAACGAGATATCGCCTACAATCAATACTGTAGGCTCTTGAGAACTCACAGCACATCCCGCGGCTGTCGACAAGCAACCATCAATACCCGAAGTTCCTCTATTGGCATGAACCGAAAGGGTATTTTCAATTTTGAAAAGTTGAGAATACCGGATAGGCGTGCTATTGGCCAGATGCAAGTTCGAGCCTGCCGGAATACTTTTTAGGACTTCCCTAAACAGCTTTAGATCAGAAAATTGTGCTGCGCTAATAAAGTTCTCCTGCCATTGCGACAAGCTTAGATCTTTAGCCGCAAAGAGTTCACGATAGTTGCTCTTTGCCTGCTCACCTTGGCGCACCAATTGTCCAAGCAGCCAATTGGAATCTGCCACGATAGATTTGGTCAGGCTTTGGAACGTATCGATTGCAGAAGGTGAAGGGGAGATTTGCCAATGTTCGGCAGGCGAATATCGACGTAAATATTTTTTTAGCTGGGCAGACACCACGGCGTGCCCAACTGTAATTAACAATTCAGGCTGAAAGGTCGGCGCATCTTGTTCTGAGCAAGAACCAAAGAAACGCTCAGGGGCATATAGCACTAAGTCATTGTCGAGATTTGCAATATTTTCAGCCACCACAACCACTGAGGGATCTTGCGATAAAGCTTTTACAAGCTCCACCTGTTCTTTATTTTTTTGTCCAGCGCCAAAAACGATCATTTTTTTAGCTGACCGATTCCACCGATCAAGAAGTGGATTAAGATTCGCCGCAGTCAAGGTTGGAGGCGAATATACCGTTTGAATGATCCGCGCCTCAACATTGGATTTTGGCAGAGGAGCATAAAGTGGCTCGCGCAAGGGGATATTAAGATGAACGGGACCTTTCGGTTCAGCTGTAGCAAAATTAATAGCCTCATTGGCAGACCGATTAAAATACCAAAGGTCTGCATCTGTTACCGTCTCAACGGGGAGTTGGAAACTTTGCTTGCTATAATTGGCATAGATATTTTGTTGACGTATCGTCTGACCATCAGCCTGATCAATCCATTCATCGGGACGATCAGCGGTAAGCACGACCAACGGAATATTTTGATAATGCGCTTCTGCGATAGCTGGAGCAAAGTTAAGCGCAGCCGTTCCAGAAGTGCAGATAATGGCCACTGGTTGCTGCGTTTGAATGGCAATTCCTAACGCAAAATAGGCTGCACATCGCTCATCGGCAATGCTATAACAGGTGATTTTCTGATGGGCGGAAAAAGAAGCGATCAAAGGAGCATTTCGTGAACCAGGTGCGATCACAACATGGGTTAGGCCATGCTGAAGGCAGATCTCTGGCAGATCACTAATACCCTGTTTTGGAGAGTTCATAGGAGATGGTACTTGATTTTACACCATTCATAAAAGAGGAGAGCGTCATAATTTTCTGACTTATCTCATCCCATTCGAGGTCGGCCATAGACCCTTCGGTAATTCCAGCGCCTCCAAAAAATGCGAATCCCTCTTTTACAACTTTCATACAGCGCAAGTTAACAAAAAGTGCCGTTTGATCTCCACAATTTATCGGACCTAAAAATCCTGAATAATATTCTCTATTGTGTTTTTCGACCTCCACCAAAAGTTCCTTCGCGGCACTCTTCGGAAGTCCGCCAACAGATGGCGTAGGCTGCAGTGCCTCAATAAAATCTCCAAATACTGGACGTATAAGTTCCGCTTTAAAATCAAACTGAGTGCGCAAATGAACTAGGTTAGCCGCCTGGTAAGTATAAGGTCCCTCTCTATTAAAACGATCGAGTCCAAACGCGTGAAGAACCTGTTCGATGTAGTTTGTCACGATCTGTTGTTCGTCGAGCTCTTTGGGCTTCCACACCACCTCATCGATGGAATGCGAGCCCAAGATCTGAGTCCCAGCTATTGAAGTTGTCTTAGCAGAATCCCCATCGATTAGAACCAATGGTTCAGGTGAAGCCCCCATCCAACAGCCCACACCAGGCATCTGAAGCATATAAACAAAGGCACTTGGGTAAGCTTTACATAAGGCATTAAATAGAACGATCAGGTCGATCCCCTCAATAGATGGATCCACCACGATTCGGGAGAGAACCACCTTGTGGATAATCCCTTCCGCAATTTTTTGTTTGATCGTCTCAACTTGTGATTCAAACTCTTTAAATGAGGCTTGATGCAAGGGTTGAGCAGCGGCAGGCGAACCATTGATCAAAGTGTATTTCGATAAAGTCTCTAAAATTACATCGACTGGCTGATCTCCTTTATGGGTAAAATCAGGTTCAAGCAAGAAAGTTGGAAACTGAGCGTTGGCATCGAATGGGGCCATCACAAAACCGGAAGCCTCTGTTAGGTCTTTCGAATATTCTATGCACCGAGGCAATCCCGACGTTTGAATTAAGGTGGTAATATGTGAATCGCCGAGCATCTGATATGAAGCAAAAGGAACTTTCTTATCCAGACAGATTTTGAGCAGTGAATTTGTTTTGCTGGTTGAAATATCTTTGCTTAATGAGGCACTCATGTAGGTTAAATCCTTTAATTAATAGTTTCTGAAGCCTGACTATCGGTTGTTTTCAATCACCATTACGGTCACACGTCCAATCATAATCTTTATTTTGTTCTCATCTTCAATCTCCACGCTCCAGACGTGTGTCCGACGACCTTGATGAACGATTTTAGCCGTCGCGGTAACGAAGCCAGCCGTTGCTTTGCCGATATGATTTCCGTTAACCTCCATGCCAACAATGCCTGAGGTGGTTAAATCGACGAGCAACATTGATCCGGCACTAGCGACCGTTTCGGCCAAAGCCAAAGAGGCGCCACCGTGTAAAATCTTAAAAGGCTGAATGGTCCGATGATCCACCGGCATCCGCGCAACAACCTCACCTTCAGTCGCCTCAAGGAATTCAATTCCAAGGTTTTCGACCAACGTATTTTTGCAAAATGCATTTAGGTGCTCAGCTTTTGAGGAGTGTTCCATACTGAATGAATCAAATTAAGAAGATGAAGATCAACCTTTATAAGTATGCAAAATTAGTTTAATCCCAGCCGAATTCCAAGTTAAATGAACAATCCAAAACGAACTGCCTTTAGCAGATAAGACAGGACACAATTAAACCAATGAATTACGGAATAAAAAATTCTCAAAATTGTTCGGAATGTGCAAGATTTAAGAATTAATTCTATTTTTACGACTACAACATCCAGAACTAGGAGGGTTGTGCACGAAACTTAAACGCTCGAATTTATTCTTGCACTGATTTGTACTAACTAAAAATTAAATTATGACTACAACATTATTCAATGCTGTTTTACTCCCCTTGGCGTTAAGCATCATTATGCTTGGCCTTGGATTAACGTTAACGCTTAATGATTTCAGACGCGTAGTTGCTTATCCAAAAGCAATTGTTATTGGCCTAGTTTGCCAGATGCTTATCCTTCCCGCCGTCTGTTTTGTGATTGCCAAATCCTTTGGTTTATCTCCTGAGTTAGCGGTTGGATTGATGCTTCTTTCGGCCTCTCCAGGTGGACCAACAGCCAATCTTTATAGTCACTTCTCAAAAGGTGACGTCGCATTAAATATTTCGTTAACTGCAGTCAACAGCCTACTCACCCTATTCACCCTCCCATTGATTGTAAACTTTGCCATCAGTCAGTTTATGGAAACTGGACAAGTGGTGCCGATGGTGTTTAAAAAAGTAGTAGAAGTATTTATCATGGTGCTTGTTCCGGTAACAATTGGAATGATCGTGAAGGCTAAATTTCCAAGTGCTTCGGAAAAATTAGATAAGCCGGTAAAAATTCTTTCTGCGTTATTTTTGGTAGCCGTAATTGGAGGTATTATCTATCAAGTAAGGGCTAGCATTGTATCTTATTTTCAAATGGTTGGCTTGGCAGCATTGGTCTTTAACCTGGCAAGTATTGCTGTTGGATATTATATGCCACGTCTCTTTAACGTCGAGAACAAACAAGCCATTGCTATTGGCATGGAAATAAGCATCCACAATGGTACGTTAGCCATTTTTATCGCGTTAACAATTCTTGGCAACGGAGTCATGAGTATCCCACCGGTTATCTATAGCTTGATTATGTTTTTCACAGCGGCTGCGTTTGGGTATATCGTAAACCTAAAAAATAAGGAAGCCTAATTGAGCATCCGAACTTAAATCAAAGGGCTGTCTGAAATTTATCAGACAGCCCTTTGGTTTTTAAGCAAAATTAAATCTCTGTAAGATGTTGATTAAAGGCACAGACTTCCGACTATTTATTTCCTAAATTTGCATTGGAATAAAACAATCAACAATGGAAACAATTGTCTTACAGAGTGATTCAAAAGAAAATCTACAGCAAATTCTAGATTTAGCTCATCGAATCGGAGTCTCAGTTAACGTTCTTTCTGATGAGGAATTAGAAGATGTTGGAATGGTACAGGCCATTCAAGAAGGCAGATCTGGGGATTATGTAAATACTGAAGATTTTCTTCAGCGATTAAATCAATGATCAAACCATTCAATTTGTCCATTTCTTGCACCGAAGTCGGATTTACCGGAAATTCCCAGACTAGTCCGATATAAAAACTCTAAATTCAACCCGCAAACCGTAAAAAATTAAACCTCAATAACCCTATGCTTAAAATTCTCAATCTGTTCCTCTTTCTGGTATTTTTCCTGCCAGGATATTCCAAAATCCTGAAGAGACCAATTCCGGATAAATTGGTGGTATTGACTTTTGATGATGCCCCAGAGAGTCAGTATACCATCGTGGCTCCAATCTTAAAGGAGTTTGGTTTTGGGGCTACATTTTTTGTTTGTGAGTTTCCGCCTAATTATCGGGATAGCACGAAATATCTCAATTGGCGACAAATCCAGGCACTCGACAGAATGGGATTTGAGATTGCCAATCATACCAAGTCTCATGTGGGAGCAAGTCATCTTTCGGAAGCCGGATTTGAAGAACAGCTAACCTATATTGAGAAGAAATGTGATTCTTTGGGTATTCCGAAGACCTCCTCATTTGCCTTTCCAGGCTACGATTGGAGTCCAGCGGTGATCGAAAAACTGGCTAAAGAGCACTATGAATTTGCACGTGGAGGAGGCAATAAAGCCTATGATCCGGAGACCGATCATCCACTTTTTGTCCCAAGCTGGGCTATGACAGACAAGAATAAAGATCAGATCACTAAAGCATTCCAGGAGGCGCATGATGGAAAGATTGTGGTGATCACCATCCATGGAGTACCCGATCTTGAGCATCCTTGGGTAAACACAGCACCAGCCTTATTCCGGGAGCACATGCAATATCTCGCCGACCACCACTACCAGGTTATCTCCCTTCGAGATCTAAACAAATACATTCATATCAAGAAGGCGCAGAAAATTCTTTTCCCGGAGTTTCGAAAGAGAATGGAGAAGAAATAAATAAGGGTTTCAATGGAATCATTAATCTGTCAACTTAGCTTCAAGTTTGACTAATAAATTATCAGATTCAAAAAAAGAGATAAATAGGGGTTGCCATAAAGGAGAAACGTATTATCTTTGCCCGCTCAAGAAATTTAATCAGAAAGGTCCCGATACTATATATAAGGACCGATTAAGTTTTTAAATACAAGTTTTTTGAATATAATGGCGAGGTAGCTCAGTTGGTTAGAGCGCATGATTCATAATCATGAGGTCGAGGGATCATGCCCCTCTCTCGCTACGCTGAATATGAAGGACTTACGTTAAATCGTGGGTCCTTTTTTTATAGTGCTTATAGTTGCAAATGTACATAAAAACTGCCATTAATTCCAAATTATGGCAAGAAATAGGCAGTGATTTTCCCAAAATTCCGAAGATAATTTATCAAAATCACGACCCCACCCTATCAAAAAAAATGACTTTCCCTGATGGCAATCGCTTCGTGAAATAGGTATATTACCTATTTTCTGTTATCATTTAAATAAATCATGCTGCAATTGCTATTGAAATATTTCATTTGCAGAATTAATTACATCTGCCAAATCCCATCCATCTTCAAAATTTGGTCTTTCAAGTTCCTTTGAAACTTTAATATTAAATCCCATTTTATTTAAATCCTTAGCTGTTTTTAACCACATTTCATATCCTCCTTTATCAGGAAAGGCTATAATCTTGGAATCTTTTAGTGGTTTTAGGTAATCATGCTTAAATCCATTTAATGAGCCTGTTGCCATCCAAGTAATATTTGGAAGCTCTAAACTCATAATAATTGCTGTTTTTTCGCTTTCAACCACAGCAATTGGTTTTTTATCTTTTTTAAGCAAATGAAGCCCAAATAAACACTGATTTGGAATGAATTCAGGTATTTTCAGAAAGTTATGAGCCCAATTAATTAGAGCGGTTCCATCCTTGGTTTTAGCTCTTTTCCCTGTAGTTTCATCATAAGCCATTACTTTTCCTGTTCTTACTTGGCCTGTGTTATCTACTTGCCAATAAACCGTTGATCCACTATATTGAGTTGATGTTCCGACATTGTAATTCCGAATAGCCTCGTCCACTTTGGTTGAATCATATTTGCTATACAAGTATTTAACCATGGGGTTTATTTCATATTTTTTTAAAGAGCTATCCAATATAGAATAACTAATATAGCTTGGCTTAGGGCTTGGTTTAGGTTGTGTACTTGGCATATATTCTAAATTATAACTTGGTGTACTATCAGGATATGAAAGGTGTGCACAATTTATTTCTCTATCGCACCTGCCAAATTCGGGTTCTGCATATTGCAAATTTTCAGTATTTTTATATCTTACAAATGTCTTTTTGCCACATTTCGGACACTCAAATTTTCGACTTGACTTATCTAAGGAGTATTTATATGTTTTCATGTTTTTATAGGGTTTTAGGATATCGGTTTACTGATTCATAGGTTCATCGGTTTATGGCCCTATATAATAGGGCCTAAACCTATGAATTGCTAAATTGATAGAATACCAATAGTGTAAGGCTTTCTATTTCCTTCTTGAATTAGCCATCCTTTATTATTGGCTTCAGTAATTAGAGTTTTTATTTTGTTATCTCCTTTACCTTTAGACCCTGAATTCATTTTGCCGAGAATTATTTTAACTTGAGAAACCAATTCTCCGTGAGTAAATTCATCACCATTTGAATATACATCCTTTAAGATTTGAAACTTTTCTCCATCAGGAAGAGCAGATAGGTCAAAACTATTTTTAGTGGTCTTTGTGGTTTCTTCATAATCCTCAATTATATGTGGTAAACCATTCTCATCGATCTCAAAGGCAAATGCCTCAAATTCTTTATTTCTAGTATCACTCGGACTTACTACTGAAATACTTGGATTAAACTTATCAACCTCAACAGCTATAACTGATTCAGCCTTGTTTGTAAGTTCGGTACCAATATGTCCCCTTGCCTTATCGCTTCCCGGATTTTCATGTAATACCACAATGATATGAATATTGAACTCTTCAGTCCATCTCAAGAGCTTAGACGCCATGTAAGTTGATTCTGCTTCGTCATTAATTGAGGTTATTAAGTCTCTAATTCCATCTATTACAACAAATCCAAGACATGGCGTATTTTCAATTGCATACTCAATTAATCTTAACCTTTCATCAGGGCTTTCCTTCCTTAATCCATAGGTTCTTAGATTAGAAGGAAGGCTTTTTTTCGTTTGATCACAGATTCGTTTTACAGCCTTTTGGACGTGGTATCTCGACTGTTCGGTATCAAAGTATAGTACCATGTTATTCGTTGGCTTAAGGGGGCTTCTAAGCCTGTTTTGAAGCATGCCATCTCCCACTGCAGTTGCGATAGCCATGTTAATAAAAAATGACTTTTTACTTTTGGCTTTACCTTTAACTAAGCTGAAATTACCATGTGTTCCAAGGATTTGAAATTCATCATTAGACGAATTCTTAACCTCCCATGCAATTTCCGGAGGCGGGATGTTTTCTGTTACATCAATAAGACAACTTTCTAGTTTTTTAGATAGCTCGTCATTCGGTTCATTAATCTCAGAATTAATGATTTTTAAAAATTGTTCTTTTCTCATTTGTCTGTTCATTTTAGAGTTTGAACAGCAAATTTTCCAAAAAGTAAATGACCCATTTAAGGCAATAGATTCCCCCATTAGGGGAACTAATTCCCCTTATAAGATTTCAATCGATAGGATCAAAAATACGATTAAAATTAGCTACCCTATGCTTGTTCTTAGAAGACTTAGGTAATGAGCTAAGCTTCTGTTTCTTATCTTCGTAAATGTCACAATGCTCTTGTGTGATCAACTTTAACTTCAACATTTTCTCCATAAATACAGTATCTGTGACATTATGAAGAAGTCCCATAATATCTAATTTTCTTTTAAGATAAGAATAATCGGCATGCCAATTTACAATGTAGAGCTCAGTAAACTCGCGGACTTTTTTGTAAACCTCGACTGATGTAAACAGCATAGGATCAGGATTTTCTAGTTCTGCAATTGGGGAGAGCGTGGAAACAGGGTTTTCTATTTGTGAATTTGTAGATTTATCCACTTTTACTGAGATCTCGTTTAGTCTATCATTGAGAAAGTCTATTTTTCTTAATGAACTATGTTTGTATTCAAAAAGAAAATCTTTTTCAACGTATTGCATTGCGTTTATAGGAGCCTCATTGGGAACATTCACCATATAAACAAATGTGTTTTCTACTATTTCAGTTTGATCTGAAATGCATTTAGAAATAAAATCTTGTTCTATTGTATCAGGATACTCTCCTAAAAAGCACTTTAATTCTTCCGGGTATTCCTCTTTAAAACGGTCAAGCCAATAAAATGAAAAACACGACAATAAAGCGAGTCCTAATTGATTTTGAACCATTTTATTAAATCTATGCATTATAAATTCATCTTCTGCATATGAGCCCAATTGTTTGAAATACGCACAAATTCTTTGCAATTCCTGATCAGGATCAGTCTTTGAATTAGAATTTCCATAAAGTTCATCTAAGATACGTTCTTGAAGATGCGATAGTTCTTTCATTTTTAAAGTTTAATTTTAAGAAATCAAGCGTCTAATTTAATAAATGATAAGTTTAATCCCAATTACAGGCTTGGTCTATCCTTTAATATTTATATCTCATACATTTGCAATATGAAAAATAAGAAAATAACAGACAAAAACGAGAAGGAGCTGATGTTAGCCAAGTGGGAAGACCTGAACTTAGAGGAGAAGGCTCTGAGATCGGATATGGAGAGACATCCCGATATGACGTTCGACGAAGCGATCGAGCTATCAGACATGAGTCCATTGTAAGGCAAGACTGCACCTAACAGTCTCAACTATTGGATTTAGAAGGTGATTTAAGTACACGAAAAGTTAAGGGAGATCAGAAGTGGCAGATGGGGAATGCGTGAGCTCTGTGCTTAATATCTCAAATATTCCCACAAATATATTTTATAAATCTTTCTAAGATTACACCCGTAATTCTTCAATTATTCAAATAAAGAAAATAGTAGCAATGTAATTCTACTAATTTTTTTAGGATACTAATTTGGAAATGAATAGCTTTCGGTCTATTTAACTTAATAAATCAAAAACACATGAAAAAGATAATTGCAATTATTGGATTTTTGATTTTATTCAGCTGTAATTCAAAAACAGATAAGGTCAAGGGACTTTTTGACAAGTACAATCAACAAGTTCCACTGAAAATTGACGAAATGACAACACTAAAGGGAGTTACATATACTGATGTATTATTTTCTTTCAATTATGAATTAAATTCCTCTGCTTTAGATTTGGTTCAAATCGTTCTTACTGATATAACTATTAGAAAAAGGCTAACTAATTCAATAAATGGAATTAAGGAATTTGAGCCACTTAAAAAAAGTGGGCGTGATATTGGATATTTCTATACTGACTTAACCGGAAAGACAGTTATTTCAATATTATTCTCCGTAAATAGTAAAGGGTTTTACGAGTATAATGAAGCGCTAAGCAGGCGGATTAAAAAACAATTATCAGACAAATCCATATACATTCCTTCCAAAACCATAAGTTTAATTGTCAATAATTGGAAAAACAAAGAACATAGGTTTTCATTAATGCTTCCTAAAGATTACGCAGAAGAAAAATTAGATGAAACGAATATGTTACTCAATGCCTACTCTGCTTCTATGAATAGACGTATACAAATTGTTTACAGTAATGATTTTACATTTAAGATTATCACAAATAAAGAATTTGCAGAAAGTCTAACTAAAGATAAAATTTTATCTGCACTTGAAGTCTTGTATACTAATTTAAAGATAAACATTTGGGAGCCTAAATTTGATACAAAGTTTGGAACTTTAAATCACGTAGTCTATTCCGGAAATCTTATTGAGACAGGCGAAAGACAAACATCGATTATTTCACAGTTTATTAGGAATGGAAAACTCTACACTGTTCGGGCAATTGGCCTTCCAAAAGATTTTAGAAATTTCCATATTCTGATTTGTGACATATATGACACCATGAAATTTGAAAGTTAAAACTCATTAAAATAAAAAATCAAACATCACAATGTTATATCAAGAAACTAATTATTTTTTTTCGCCTATAATAAGTTATTACAGAACTTTTTCAGGATGTTTTTAAAAACAAAAAAGAAATGAGATTATCAAAAAGTAAGGATTATTAACTTAAGTATATCCAAAATGAAATTATCCAAAATGAAAATATTGCTTATAGGTTTTATCCTATGGCCAATTATTATTGCCATACCACAATTTAACATGTATTATACTTCCGGCCTCTTAAGTGGGAAACTAAAATATGGTGAAATACCATTGCAATTTTATGCAGGTTTATTTGCAGGCTTATTCGCTGCTCTATTAATGTGGGGATTCGGCATCTTGGTAGCTAACGCAATTACTAAAGTTAGAAAGAGTGAATTAAGGGGGTCAACCGCATATTTTTATATTACTTTATTATTTTTCACTTTGATGCTCATCACCCAAGGGAAAGACTTTTACACCGAATTAAATTTTAACGCAAATCAAGTCAAGGAAACCCGGGAGATGATTAAGAAATATGAGTCTAGCAAAGAAAATATGAACAAATAACATTATAAAACTTAGACAATGACAAATCTTACAACAATGTTCGCCGCAATAAGTGCAGCACATGTAATTATGGCATTAGTGCTTTTACCTATCTCTATTTTAATAGGTTTCCTCCCCTCCATCTTAGCTCGTCAAAAAGAACATTTCGTGGCGATATTATTAATTAATATTTTTTTGGGATGGACTGTTATCGGTTGGATTGCAGCTTTGATTTGGGCGTTAACAGATGCGCCTAAATCGAGTTCTAATAATCCACTTGAACCCGAAAGATCAAGTATTAACAACAAAAACACTACTATCTCAGAGGAACTTGACAAACTTAAATTAATGCGAGATAGTGGAATGTTAAGTGAGGATGAATTCACGAAAGCAAAAAATAAAATAATCTCGTGAAAATTAACGAAATATTGGAAGAATAAGATTAAAAAAGCACATTCGACAAAATACCAACTTGAATATAACCAAATAGATAGATTTATTTCTTTTAAAATATATACTTAACATGAAAAGATACTTTTACTTAAACGGACAAGACAAAGAAGGACCTCTAACTTTAGAAGAATTAAAACAAAAAGACATTAACCTAAAGACTTTAATTTGGCATGAAGGACTTGACGATTGGAAAGAAGCTGAAAATGTTGATGAATTAAAGGAAATATTTGAATTATGCCCTCCACCAATAATAGCTAATAATGATACAAACACCTCAAATAGCAAAGCGGATATTGTAAATAAGGACATAAAAACACACAATATATCATCGCCTTTAGGATTAAAAGAAGCAAGTCAAGGGTGGATTATTGCAGGGTTGATTTTTGCACTACTTGGTGGGTTTCTAGGGGTTGTAATTGGATTTAAGTATGCCATCGGTAATTATAATAAGGAAACAAAAAGGTTAGGTTGGGTGATGGTCATCTTAGGGATTATTAGCGCTGCAATATGGAAAAGTATAAAATAACCTTACTATACACTTTGTTATGCTTTGCATTTTCTTCACAGAATTGTTATAGTCAATCCTTTTCTGAAACTGACATAAAAAAAGTTGCAGAATACGCGAATAAACAGGCAAAGGGGGTTAATATGGGTAATGGAATTAGGGTAAAGGGATGTCTTTCTTTGGGGCGTACTCTGATATATCAATATGAAGTGCCCGACGAATGGAAAGCACCTAATAATATTAAGGAAGAAGTAATATCCAACTTTAAAACATCGGGATTTGCAGAAACTTGCTTTCTGAAAAATATTGATGTTGACTTTTATTACTTTAAAGGAAATTCACTCGCAAAGAAACTCAGCATAAAATCTACGGAGTTTTCAAATCGCAATTTCAAACTTGGTGAATATATAAGCATTAAAGACCATCCAAAAGCAAAAGAAGTCAACCTGAAATTACAAGTGCCTCTAGGGTGGGAAGTAAAAGAAAGCGCCCGTCCAAACACTGTAAAATGTTTTGTAAATGGAGGAAACTCATTTTTGATTGGAATAAAAGACAATATGACTTTCTTCTCTCGAAAACAAATTAGGGAAGTGCTTCAAGATAAAAGTTTCACTAACAAATTTATTAATGAATGTATTTCAGTCTTAAAGTCGCCTATCGTTTCAGAGCAATCAATTGTTTCAATTGATAATTACCCTGCTATACATTTTGTGGGTAAAGGAATAATAGAGCGAACAGGTGTAACAATACCTCTTATAACTAATTATTGGATCGTATTTTATGAGGATAAAATTATTACTCTTACAGGAGGTTGTCTAGATAATCCTGAATCTAGAGGACTTGACCAACTGTACACGCGAATATCCAATTCTGTTATACTCCTTGATCAATATAATTAAGCATGAGAAAATATTTTTATACAGATGGAGTTAACAAATTTGGTCCCTATTCAAAGGAAGAATTAAAGACTCAAAAGATTTCAAGAGGTACTAAGATTTGGTACTTAGGTTTAGAAAATTGGACGGAATTATCGCAGATTAAAGAACTTGAGGAACTTATTTTAAATATCCCACCTGATATAAAACCGATAAAACCATCCTTTGACGAAAAGATTAAAAACACAGAACTTGAACCAATTTCAAAAATAATCCCATTAGCTATAAAAATAAATAAATATCATCTAAAGCATTGGGGTATAGCTATAGTATTGTCTTTTTTTATCGCTTTTATAATTAATAATATAATTCGAAATCAATCAGAATATAATCTCTATAAAGACATTGTAGCTAGTTCATACGAAGCAGATGAGAAGTTTGATGTTTACATTGAAAAATTCTATCGTGACTTAGAATTCTATGGTATTTTCCCTAAAAAGCCAAAAAAAACAATAATCAAATTTTCAAGATTAGATCAGCTAGAAAATACGACACATATCCATGGACTTTCTTTAGGAAGCAATGACGATAATAGAATAGAAATTTATATAAACCCTTCTTCTTGGAAGCAATTTTCTAAGCCAATGCGATACTATTTGATGT
Source organism: uncultured Bacteroidia bacterium (assembly GCA_903905505.1). Classification (GTDB taxonomy): domain Bacteria; phylum Bacteroidota; class Bacteroidia; order Bacteroidales; family Prolixibacteraceae; genus JAAFHB01. The sequence goes on from CAIVGL010000021.1 coordinate 32,944, forward strand.
ACCATGAACTTTCTCATGACATACTTAATGTTAAGGACTTAGAGAAAAATATATCAAACGAAGGAAAATTAATGTATCCTGAAATTTCAAGTTATGAAAAAAAGAATATGGACGACTTTATAGAAAGTTACCAAACTTTATTTCAAGAACAATCATCAAAATGGAAAAACCGAAAATGAACAGAATGGCAGAATTAGCAATGCAGAACAAGGCATTCAGGGAGAGTTACCAAAGCCATCCACAAGAAGAGAACAAGATTACAGCAACCTTTCTGAAAAACAAGGAAGACAAGATCAAGGACTCGGATATCGAGAAGGCGATGGAGTGGTTCAGAAATCAGAGGTGAAACCTGACTATAATGTAACCCATATTTAGGACAGCTGTTTAAGGTGTAAAACAATTAAATTCATACACTTTAAAAACAGTAGGATTATGCGAAAATAAATATTAAATAAAAAAATTATAAATACATTTGATGTTAACAAAAAAATTATAAATAAATGGCTATAAATAAACAAATTGCCAACGCTATAAAAAAATCATTATTAAAATTTGATTTTTTTAAAATTACTGAAAAATGTACTAATGAAGCACAAACACGACTTTACTTAATTGAGCCGATTATTGAGGTATTAGGTTTCAGTAGAATAGATGATATGCTAACTGAAATTAATGCCGGTTGGGGTGCTAAAAATGACAAAGCCGATGTTGGATTAATTGTAAAAGACAAAAAAAATCCTGAAATTATTGTTGAGTGTAAAACTTATGGAAAGAAATTAACCGACAAAGAGGCATCTCAGCTTAATGGTTATTTTATTAATACTAAGAATTCTAAAATTGGTATATTAACAAATGGTTTAGAATGGCGTTTTTATGCAGTTAATCAAGCTACTAAATCATCAAGCTTATTTGAAATTCCTTTTTTAGTTGTTGATTTTTCTGAACTAAATGATGATTTATTTGAGAAATTATCAAAGTTTCATAGAAGCTCACTTATTAATAATTTGAATGAATTACTTGAAGAAACTCAAGAATTTTATTTTATGCAAGGGTTTGATAATGCCTTTGCAACAGAGCTTTTTGAGCCATCTGACAATTTTATAAAAGCAATTTTTGATAGAATGGATGGCAAAAGAATGACAGATACAGTAAAAGAAAAATTAAAATCTTTAATTAATTCTAATTCTATTCAAACTGCTTTAGCAAAAGTTATTGAAGTTGAATCAAGAAGCGGAAATATGGTTATTACAACTGCTGAAGAATTAAAAATATATCATACAGTAAAAACAATATTAATACATAATAAAAAAATAGATTCTGATAGAATAAGTTACAGAGACCAAAAAAATAGTTTTAATGTTTTAGTTGATGACAATAACAAAAAAATCATTTGTAAAATCATTTCTAACAGAAATAAGTATTCCATAGAGATAAGTGGTGCAAAATATGATTTTAATGGTTTTGATAGTATTGTAAATTTAAAAAAACAACTATTAGAGTCTGCACTTTCTTATATTGATTAATTTTTTATTAATGCATTTAATGATGAATTTTTCAAATTGGATTCATGGTTATTTTTATCTTAAGGTATTTGATTTATACTACTTTATGGTCAATCAAAATTATTAAAACTGAAAATGAAAAATAAAACTACTCTAAATATGAAAATCATAATAACTCTAACATTAATTATATTATTTAACAATTTAGTTTTGGGTCAAGTCAAAACCAATAGTAATAATGCTTTTGTTGCAAGAGAATTCAATAAAGAGGTTGCTTTATTTAACTCGAAGAATTTTTTGTTTAGTAATATCCTTGAAACAAAAGATGATGTAGATAAGTTCGAAGTAATTCCATTAGCATCCGCAAGCTCAGGAGAACTTACTACATTATTGTATAAATGCGAGGCAAAACAAAAAGAAGGACTAATTTTAGGTTTCTATGGGAATTATTGGAATGAGGCAGGGGTTCTTTATCAGGGATATTCATATAAGAATTTAGAAAAAGATAAGGCAATTGAATTCTTAAATAAGATTGAAGATGCGATAGAAAAAAATCATAAGTTTCTAAAAAACAGCGATGATTATAATAATATTGTTTTTAAGTATGATGATATGTATGTTCTAATTTGGACGACATCGGGTTCATATTCAATTCGAATATTTTGGAGTGGATTTGATTCGACATGGGAGAAAACAGCCTATGAAAGGTCAAAACGACGCTTTGAGAAAAAAATTAAGTGAAATTTATAACAGAGTCCTTCTTTGATTTTTAGCAAAAATCAAAAATCCCAATAATAAATTTAGATATAGCTATATGATTTGAATAATTCTCAATTAATTAGCAAATAACCTAGCATTAAAAATTTCTAGAAATGAAAAACATAAACTTCGACTTAATCTTTAAGATCTCTGTATTAGCCCTATTAATTGCTATTCTATTTTTAATTCTTCACCCTGAACCTGTTAAGCAGTCTAGAATTGGGAAATACAAGGAATTTAAAGACGAACATGGCTTAAGTTTAATACTGAATACAGAAACAGGGAACATTAGCTCTGCAAATTAAATCATAGGCATGTCAGCCTCAATTAGATCAGCGACCTCTAGCCCTCTTAGATAGGTTAAGCTTACATTCAGTGTTGAATGACCCATTGCCTTCTGTAGCTTGGTTAATGACCCTGTTCGTTTAAAGATGTCAATGGCTCCTGAGTGACGAAAAGAGTAAAGGGTTTGCTCTTCCTCAATAGTATTTGATTGTGCCTTAAAACGGCTCCAAAGGGTCTTAAAATAGTCCTCATTCAAAGGCTTGCTTGTCAAGGAGAAGATGTTTAAATGCCTCTCTCCTTTGACTAAGATCTCTTTGATATAACTAGGTACAGGAACAATTCGATTACGACCTGATTTGTTCCTCAACCCTGATAAGTTAATGTAGCTAAGATCCTCTGAGAAGTCTCCCCATGTAAGCTCTCTGATCTCCCGATGTGGTCTAAGTAAGCACCCATAGGTCATCAAGCAACATAGATAAAGATTGGGATTATAGGTCTTGATCTCTGATAATACTTCTGAGATATTATTAAACGGTTTGTTAAGGGTTGCTTTGGCTTTTCTGCTTTTGATATTCTTCATTGGATTACTTTCCATGCCTTGAGCAATAGCCTCGTTAATAAGCACGTTTAAATGCCTTCTTATGCTATTGTGAGAGATGCCTGAGGAATACTTGTCTAAATAGGTCTTAATGTGATTAGAGGTCAACTCCTCACCTTTCATGATTTTAGTAATGGTTTGATATACTCCTTTAAGTGTTCTAATATACCTTTCCGAGTATGACCCATTAACTTTTGAATTTAAAGCTTTCAATAGATATACTCTATCTGTAAGTTTCCCGATGATAACCTCATTTGTAGAATAGGTTTCTAATACTCCACCCCGATTTATATAATTATATACCTCAGCAGCTAGAAGATTGCCAACAGCTTTTCTTTGTTCGAATGGGAAAGAATTAGGACTAATAGTGCATTCTACTCGCTTTCCATTGTAAAGACGATAACGCTTGTTTTTGATCATGAAGGAGACAAATACCTTGTTAGATTTATCAAGGTGCACATTAGGATAATTCAAGTTCATGTGGCAGTAAATAAGCAGTTATATAAAATTAATTTATATAAACACTTGTATATCAGGTAGCTCAGTTGGTTAGAGCGCATGATTCATAATCATGAGGTCGAGGGATCATGCCCCTCTCTCGCTACAAATAATTTAGGTGTAATGTTTTTTTCGTTACACCTATTTTTATGCCCAAATAGAGCGTCCCGATAGCTATCGGGAAGGTCGAGGGATCATGCCCCTCTCTCGCTACGAATAATTTAGGTGTAATGATTTTTTCGTTATACCTATTTTTATGCCCAGACAGAGCGTCCCGATAGCTATCGGGAAGGTCGAGGGATCATGCCCCTCTCTCGCTACGGAACAACAAAAATGGACTTACGTTAAATCGCAAGTCCTTTTTTATTGTGAAAATTGAAAACTCGAAGGAATCAAACCCTATTTCGCAGGATCGGCATTCCAGATGTCAACGATGCATTTCCAAGTGCCATCAGCCTGTTAAATAGACTATTTAGGAAAAAAAGCCTGCATTTTTTCCTAAATCAGAACTGCGCCCCGATTCTTCAGGGCTCTCACGGTAGAAAATTTTGCCTCCCCACCCTGCACAAGAGATCAAAAAAAATGCCACCTTCGCGACAGCGTTTTTTAACCTAAACCTAACCTACTATGACCCGCTATTTCATACTTGCAACCTTAATTGGATATTTCTCTGGCGCGAACGGACAATCGATATACGTTTCGCCCACCGGCCGCGACAGCAATCCTGGAACAATCGATAAACCAATACAGTCGGTTTCCAAAGCACAAGAGCTAACTCATCAGTTTCCCGCAAACAAATCAGTGGAGGTGATATTCGACAACGGGACCTACTACCTCCCGCAGACAATTCAGTTTACAGATCGCGATAGCCGCAACACTGGAGCCACCACAACCTACCGAGCCAAGACTGAAGGGGGCGCCGTACTGAGTGGCGGTACCCTATTAAAACTCAAATGGAAACCATTCAACCATGGAATATTTGTCGCCAAGACACCGAAATACAGCTCTATAGATCAACTGTTTATCAATGGAGCACGACAACGAATGGCTCGATTTCCCAATGCAGTAGAAGGGAAAAACGTCTACGACACCTGGGAATTAGACCATCAGGCAAAATCCGACAGCACCCAAGACCCTTTAATCGCAAGTCGAATTCTAACCTGGAAAAATCCAACGGGTGGCTATATTCATGCCATGCACGGTGCTCTATGGGGCGATATGCACTGGCAGATCCTTGGCAAAAAAAGTCCAACAAAACTCGACTACATCGGAGGATGGCAAAACAATCGCCCCTCGGGGATGCATCCCACCTATCGAATGGTGGAGAACATCTTCGAAGAGCTAGATGCACCTGGTGAGTGGTATTATCAGGCCAGCGAGCAGAAAATATATTTCAAGCCCGACAGTCAGACCGATCTTTCGACAGCTAAAGTTGAAGTCGTTAGACTTAGACACCTGATCGAATTCAACGGAACCAAGCAGAATCCCGTCCTAGGGATAGCCCTAAAAGGATTTATTTTCCGCCATGCCATGCGGACATTTATGGAGAACAAAGAGCCCCTTCTGCGTTCCGACTGGACTATCTACCGAGGAGGAGCAGTCGTATTTAATGGGGCCGAAAACTGCTCGGTCTCGGACTGCGAATTCGATCAAGTGGGTGGAAATGGCGTTTTCATCAACAACTACAACCGACACATCTACATCACCGGATGCTATCTACATAACATTGGTGCCAGCGGGATCGCTTTTGTGGGAGATCCAGCAATGGTTCGTAATCCAATTTTCAGCGTTGGAAAACAAAACTTTGAGACACTGGATCACACCAAAGGTCCGAAAGGGGATAATTTCCCCGAATCCTGCACCGTGGAAGATTGCCTAATCACCCTCACCGGTCGCGACGAGAAACAAACATCTCCGATCACCATCTCCATGTCGCATAAGATAACGGTTAACCATTGCTCGATTTACGATGTCCCACGCGCGGGCATCAACATCAGCGAAGGGACCTTTGGCGGACATGTGATCGAGAATTCCGATATCTTTAACACTGTGCTGGAGACCGGTGATCATGGTAGTTTTAATTCGTGGGGACGCGACAGATACTGGTCGCCAAATGCTGCCGAGACACTGCCTGAAGTTGCAAAAGATCCCAACCTCCCCTTTTTAGATATGCTTGACATGAATGTCATCCGCAACAACCGCTGGCGCTGTGATCATGGGTGGGATATTGATCTCGACGACGGCTCGAGCTGGTACCAAATCTACAACAACCTGCTGCTCAACGGAGGTCTTAAACTGCGAGAAGGGTATAACCGAATTGCCACTAACAACATCATTATCAACAGCGGACTGCACCCACACGTGTGGTATACCGACAGCAAAGATGTGTTCAAAAACAACATCGTCTTTAAGGCATACCAGCCAGCAATCATGAATAGATATATCGCTATTAACGGACAATGGGGCAAGGAGCTAGACTATAATTTCTATGCCTCCACGCGCGAAGTGATGTTGAAATATAGCGCCAACCAATGCGATAAAAACTCCGTCAATGGCGATCCACTTTTTGTCGATGCAGCCAATGGTGATTTCAGGGTGAAGGAGAATTCTCCAGTATTAGCCCTGGGATTTCACAACTTCCCAATGAACCAATTTGGGGTCGTGAAGAAAAGTCTTAGAGCGATTGCCAAAACGCCTGAGATCCCTCAAATAGATCTTAAACCAGCTGAAGTGGTTCAAAGACCCGTAAACTTTACCTGGATGGGAGCCACCATTCATGAGCTGCGGGGCAGCGAAGCTTCGGCCTTTGGAATAAGCTTTGACTCGGGTGGAATTGTAATCAGTCAAATCCAAAAATCGGACACCAAACTTCAAGCTGGCGATTTGATTCTAAGCATCAATAAAAAACCGATAAAAACGATGCAAGATCTCAAAGACTACCTTAAAAAAGAGGCGATTAACAACCATCATCTAGTTCAGGTAAGCCGAAATCAAGCAAAAATAAGTCTGTCGATCGACCATCCGCTCCCCTTAAACGTAGAAGACGCGCCATAATTAACCTATTATACCCACCGAATAATTAGATTTGAAAATAAAAAAATATTTTTCGCCTAAAGATCAGAATAAACTTAAATTTGCACCCGCTGGTGATTGATAAACCGACTAAACCTTCAAGGGTTATAAAATCAGCCGTTTAAAACCTTTAGCGACCTAATTAAACCAAGGGGTTGTGGTTCGAGAAACCGACCCGATTCCTAGATGTAAAAAATTTAAAGTAGATTTTTTTTGAATGACAGAGCTTAGATTAGAATTTTTCCTTAAAACTTCACCCACAGTTTTATTCAGTCGGATTAGTACGCCATCAGGGTTGGCCGAATGGTTTGCCGACAATGTCAAGATCGACGGTAAGATATTTACCTTTATCTGGGGAACAACCGAGCAACAAGCCGAAATCTTAAGCATGGTCCCTAACATTTCGATCAGTTTTAGGTGGTTAGATCAAGAACCCGACTCCAAATTTGGGTTCAATATCGTACAAGATGAGCTTACCGGTGATGTGGCCTTGATTGTGATCGACCATGTGGATGAGTCTGATGCTGAAGACACCCGAAACCTTTGGGTTTCTCAAGTCGCCAAATTAAAACATATGATCGGCTCATAGATTTTAGCACCCCTAAAATCCTAAAAAAGATGTAACTTTGCTTCCGTTTCGGAAACCCATGGCATGAAGCGTCTACATCTCTATATTGTTAAAAGTTTTATTGGACCTTTCTTTGTAACACTGCTCATCTCTTTGTTCGTGTTACTGATGCAATTCCTTTGGGTATATCTCGACGAACTAGTCGGCAAAGGACTTGATTTCAGCACAATACTTGAATTTATTGTTTACACCATGGCCATGCTTATGTCGATGGCCTTGCCTCTGGCGATGTTGCTGGCCTCTATCATGACCTTTGGAGGCCTGGGTGAGAACAATGAACTTCTGGCCATGAAAGCTGCCGGAATTTCGCTCTACCGCATTATGAAACCTGTCGTAGTCCTGAGTATCTTACTCACATTTGGTTCATTCTATTTCTACAATCAAGTTATTCCGGTCTCGTATAAAAAGTTAATTGCCTTAATGTCGAGTATCCGACAATTGCGACCAGAGATCATTGTCAAGGAGGGAATTTTCTCGAACGACATTGACAACTATTCGATTAAGGTGGGTCGGAAAAAGCCCAATGGAGAGATGCTCTACGACATTATGATTTACGATCATACCGAAGATAAAGGGAGTACCATTGTGACGGTGGCTGATTCTGGGACGATGAAGATCACCAAAGACAAAAAATACATGATCCTGAACCTCTATTCAGGGCAGACAAATACGGAGCTACAATCAAATAACAACAATAAACCTACCTTTCCTGCACGAATAGATAAATTCACAAAAGAATCAATCTTCACCGTATTGCAAGGGATGGAGTTAGAGCGTAAAGATGAGAGTATATTTAAGAATCAAAATCGAGCGTTGACCAACGACCAGCTTGTCTATTTCGTTGATTCGATCTCCCGACTGCTTGAAAAAAAACGGATCGAGCAATGCTTGACGTTCACCTATATGCCACCTCTCGCGATTAATGTAGCTCGACTATCTCAAAATGACACCGCTAAGATTGTGAAGCCTAAGCTTATTCAATACATCAATATCGACTCGGCATTCATGAATGGATTACCCAATGTTCGATCAGGAACCATTACTACGGCCTTAAACAATGCCCGGAATAACATGCGCTTTATCCAGCAGAATGAAGAGATTATTGGGGCAACCCAAAGAAATATAAATCGATTCGATATAGAGTGGCATAAAAAGTACACCTTTGCTATTGCATGTCTGATCTTTCTATTTATTGGAGCTCCATTGGGAGCTATCATCCGAAAAGGTGGCCTAGGAATGCCAATAGTCATCTCGGTGGTCCTATTTATTTTCTATTGGATCATCAGCACAACGGGAGAGAAATTTTCGCGTGAAACGGCCGATAGTGTCTGGAAAGGAGTCTGGTTTTCAACCTTTATTTTCCTGCCATGGGGAGTCTTCCTGACCTATAAAGCAGCCAACGACTCCGTCGTTTTTAACATTCATGCATGGGGCGATTTCTTTAAAAAAATCTTCCGAATACAGAAAAAGGAAGAACAAAATATAAGCAATTAGCTTAGTAAAAAAGACTATGAGTGAGATAAAATTAAATACCATTGAAGAGGCCGTAGAAGACCTTCGCAACGGAAAACTAGTCATCGTTGTCGACGATGAAGATCGCGAGAATGAAGGTGACTTTATTGCTGTTGCCGAATTGATAACCCCTGAGATGGTCAACTTTATGGCCACCGAAGGTCGCGGACTTATCTGCGTAGCCCTGACCGAGGAGCGCTGTCAAGAGCTCGAACTGGATATGATGGTTGGAACTAACACCTCCCTTCACGACACCCCATTTACCGTCTCGGTAGATGCAGTAGGCGACATGGTCACCACCGGAATATCGGCCCACGACAGAGCGATAACGATTCAAAAACTTGCTGATCCAACAACAAAGCCAAATGAGCTTGGTCGTCCAGGTCATATCTTTCCGCTAAGGGCTAAAAGCCGCGGTGTACTGCGTCGTGCAGGTCATACCGAAGCAACTGTCGACTTGGCTCGACTTGCGGGCAAAGAGCCTGCAGGAGTGCTAGTAGAGATCATGAATGCGGACGGCTCGATGGCTCGACTGCCTGAGCTCTATGAGATCGCACAGAAATTCAATCTTAAGCTTATCTCCATTGAAGATTTAATCGCCTATAAGATCGATAAAGAGAGTCTGATCGAACAAGGCGAAGAGGTTCGACTGCCGACCACCAATGGTGACTTCCGCTTGATCCCATTTTTACAAAAATCAAATGGCATCGAACATATTGCGCTGATCAAAGGCGAATGGGAACCCGACGAGGCCGTATTGGTTCGCGTGCACTCCTCTTGCGCTACGGGTGACATTTTTGGATCGTTGCGTTGCGAATGTGGTGATCAGCTGCATAAAGCGATGGAGTTGATTGAAGAAAATGGCAAAGGGGTGATCGTATATATCCAACAAGAAGGTCGCGGCATCGGACTGATGAATAAAATAAAAGCGTATAAACTGCAAGAGCAAGGGATCGACACAGTCGATGCAAATATCCATCTGGGTTTCGACCCCGATGAGCGCGACTATGGCGTAGGAGCTCAGATCTTATGCAACCTAGGGGTTCATAAGATGCGTTTACTGACTAACAACCCAGTTAAACGGGTGGGTCTTGAAGGATACGGCTTAAAAGTGGTGGAGTCGATTCCAATTATCATCCAATCGAATCCGCATAACGAGGTGTACATCAAAACGAAGCGTGATCGGATGGGCCACTCGTTGTGATAACTTAAAAGGTTGAGTTATGACTGATGATATTGAATACCGAAGCGAAGAAGATTACGTTGTCAGAGAGGGTGTCGATTATATCCTTTCAAAAGATGGCTATCGGATTATGACTGAGCATTTTCTAATCCGACGAGGCTACTGTTGCGGCAATGGCTGTTTGAACTGCCCCTATTTCCCCAAGGCTATCAAAGGGAATACCAATCTTCGTTAATACAAGAAACTTAGAAACGACCTACCGATGAGCGGAAAAAACCTACGGATTGTCTTTATGGGAACTCCTGAATTTGCAGTCACGAGTTTAAAAGCGCTGGTCGAAAATAACTACCAGGTTGTAGGGGTGATCACCGCTCCCGATCGTCCCTCTGGTCGCGGATTGCAGCTTCATGAATCAGACGTTAAGAAATATGCCGTAAGCGTTGGTCTTCCCGTCCTTCAACCCGAAAAACTTAAAGACCCTGAATTTCTTTCTCAGCTTACTGCTCTAAAAGCAGACATTCAAGTGGTGGTAGCCTTTCGCATGCTCCCCGAGGCAGTCTGGATGATGCCTCCAATGGGCACTTTTAACCTCCATGGCTCGTTATTACCAAATTACCGAGGTGCAGCACCCCTCAACTGGGCCATCATCAATGGCGACACTGAGAGTGGCGTGACCACCTTCCTGTTAAAACAAGAGATTGACACCGGTCATATTCTTTTCCAAGAGAAGGTGACCATATCGCCCGAAGAGAGTGTTGGGGATCTTCACGACAAGCTGATGGATATTGGAGCTCAACTGGTGCTCACCACCATCGAGGCGATTGCTAATAAACAGATTCAACCCATCGATCAATCTACTTTTA
>CAIVGL010000022.1 GCA_903905505.1 uncultured Bacteroidia bacterium
ATGGTCCAATGAACTTGGTGTTTTACTCCCTCCATTTAAGCCACCCCCGCAACCTTGACGGTCAAAAAGTAACTCAGCACCAACGAAACCAAATTGCAACAAAAAACCTTCTGAATATTCAGAAGGTTTTGTAGCCTCACCGCGACTCGAACGCGAATCTAAAGTTTAGGAAACTTCTATTCTATCCCTTGAACTATGAGGCCATAAATCGTTTGCACCGCGAAAGTAATCTTTTCCCGAAGCTTCACAAAACTAATAAATATTGGAAAGATCCTTGTCTGCTAAGACTTCGCAGGAAGATTTTTTAATTTTTCGGCTGCCTCTAAAAGGACTTCGTCGGGCTTGGCAAAGCAGATGCGAATAAGCTGATGCTTCGTTTTTTCGTGCTGGAAAGCCGAAAATGGCACTGTTGCTACACCATGCTCGATAATAAGCTTAGAGGCAAACTCTACATCCGACTCGTCAGATATTTTGCTGTAATTCAGAATTTGGTAGAAAGTCGATTGAGTAGGGACAAAATCGAATTGACTGCCATTTAAAGCTTTAATAAACAAGTCGCGCTTGGCATGATAAGTCGCGCAGATGGCATCAAAATCGGGACCATCTTCTAAGAATTCGGCCAGTGCATGCTGAGCAGGTGTGTTTACACTAAACCCTTGAAACTGCTGGATTTTACGAAACTCGACCATCAATTTTTCAGGTCCGAAAATATATCCAATGCCCCAACCAGTAATGTTAAATGCTGGTCCAAAACTCGAGACAATCAAGCTTTTTGCGGCAAGGTCAGGAACTGAGGCCAGGCTGTTAAACTTTGCGCCGTCAAAAACAATATTGTCGAATACCTCATTGCTTAGAATCACAATGCGTGTTCCATTGGTCATCCGCTTCAATTGATCGAGATCCTCTACGCTAAAAATTCGGCCAATAGGATTTTGAGGATTGTTGATGATGATCATCCTTGTTTTGGAAGTAACCAACTTTTTCACCTCTTCCCAGTCAATTCGGAAATCAGGTAATTTAAGGTTTACAAAGATTGGACGTCCCCCATTTAATTCAATAAACGGAGCATAGGTCTCTTGAACAGGCTCAAAGACAATAACCTCATCACCCTCTTTAATAAATGTGCTGATGGCGGTTGTCATGGCTTGCGCCTGACCTGCGGTAATGGTGATGTCTGTATTTGGATTTAACGAGGTCTTGTTCTGCTTGTTGACCAAGGCGATGATTTGATCTCTTAATTTTGCAACCCCTTCAACCGGAGAATAGTCATTGTTTCCAAGCCTCATATACTTGCCAACCAGATCAATTAATTTCTCTGGACAAGCAAGATTAGACATAGGAATGGCTAAATCAATGGCATTCAGTCCCTCAGCAATCTCAAGAATTGTTGCTAAGGAATTTTTTTTAGGCGTTGAAATTTTGGACGAACTCATATTTAGGACAGACTCATTACTAGCTGCAAAAGTAGCAATTTTTTTTAGTCGATTTGTTCGTGAAGGGGAAATAGAGCGGACAAATTTAGCATGAATTTAACATTATTATGCTAAGCAGCTCTTAATGAAGGATATCGCGCACTATTTCAAGCGATTTTAGACTTAGTTTATTACCCAAATGTAATTCATAATAATCCAAGAGAAATGTTAACATCGAGACCCTTAACTCACTGGTTAGTTTGAGGTCAGGAGAGTTTTGATAATTTGTTTGGAGAAGCTCGTGAAGGGTTGAGCTTCCGGTCTCTTTTAAATGCCGAGGGTGTTCGGGCGGCATCAAAACGAATTTTCCAACGATCATATCGAAGAATCGGTATTCTGGAGCATAATTGTTGGTCGGTGCAAATCCTAGAAAACGGGTGAGTTGAATTAAAAAGATCAAATGGAAATTGCTAACTCCATCTTCCATAAGATCAAGAATCAGAATTGAGCTAAAAATAAATTCGAATAACTCAGGGTTTGCTTCCTCTTCGCGTAATACCTTATTCAGAATTTCAGCAAGGAAAAGAACTTGTGTCGATTTAGCTATCTGGTAAGGAATCGTCTGAAATGGGGTGTGAATTTTTAACTCTTTTACGCGCTGAAGATCCCGTCCTTGCTTGAAATCAACTTCCATCTCTAAAAGAGAGAATTGCCGAAGGAGATTTGCTTTTACAGCCGACTTCTTTCCGTGAATACCTTGCATGATAAACGAGAGTCGACCATGGAGTTCTGTATAGATTGTCGTAATCAGACCTGTGTCGCCATACTTTAGACTGTGCAGCACGATTCCACGGGTTTTTTGAAGCATTTTATCGATCGTTTATTTATTGAATAATTGAACTCTATACCTATCGGTTTTGCAAAAAGTGAATCAGCTTTTCTACTGCTCGTCCACGATGACTGACCTGGTTTTTTTCGGCTGACGACATCTCTGCAAAGGAACGTGAATAGCCGTCTGGCACAAAAATCGGATCGTAACCAAATCCCTCCATGCCTGTTATTTGGGTGGAAATCGTCCCTTTTATAACTCCTTCAAACTGATGTTCAACACCATCTAGAATCAGTGAAATAACCGTTCTGAACCGAGCTTCCCGATTGGATTGATGTTCCATCAAATCGAGAACTTTTTTCATGTTTGCTAGCGCACTCCGCTCTTCTCCTGCATAACGCGCCGAATAAACTCCTGGCTCATTATTTAAGGCCTCAATCTCTAATCCGGTATCGTCTGCAAAACAGTTGATCGCGTAATTCTCCCAGATATAGTGCGATTTTTGCGCCGCATTGGCTTCAAGGGTCGTGCCGGTCTCCGGAATATCTACATCACATCCAATATCATTCAAACTCCTTACTTGGTAGTGCTCTGGAATTAATTGTCTGATCTCCTCTAATTTATGGGCATTATTGGTGGCAAAAACTAATCGCTTCATGGATCTTTTACTTGTTTCATGCAAAATTAAACTATTTCGTGTTGTATCATCTCACGGTTTTAAACTAGTGTTATGTCAAATGGAGGTTGAATGTAATCATTTGCAAGTTCATTCGTAGTATAAAAATTAACAGGCATATTCACTTCGACTTATTCGTTATGGCGCAAAAATTCCAAGCTAAATTTCTCCTAATTATTCTAGTTAACTTTTTCTTGATTAGCTGCGTAAGTTTTAAGAATGTGAATACGTATTCGCAAGCTAGTCTTAAAGGACTTCAAAAGTTCGAAGAGCTAGGGATTAGTTTTAAACAATGCTGCCTCGAGAATTGCCTCTCGGATGCCATTCAAACGTATAATTTAGAAAATTCTAGTTGTCCTTGCTCATCTAGCGTAAAGGCGGATCGATCGGTTGCGCTTGCCTATCACGCCTTGAAAAACTACCTCGCTGGATTAGCTAAGCTCTCGGCGAAGTCGTTAAAGCCTATTGATGTCGTCCCTTTTGTCGACTCCGTCAATGATTCAATCCTCATTTCGTGGCCTTCCGATCAGGTTAAGGCTTACGGTGCGATTACACAGGCCTTGTCGAATACCATCACGCAGAAATACAGACAGCGCAAGCTTAGGGCATTCCTGCAGAATGGGCAAGAGCCATTTAAACAATTGGTGGAATTTTTGGATTTTAGTCTATCTCAGAACCTAAGGGGAACCTTGGGGGTCGAGAAGCTTGCACGGAAGGTTGACACCTTCAATTTAATAAATGATTCTACGCTATCAACTTGGGATCGCCAAGAAGCGGTTTCTGACTATTATGCCAAAGTCAGAGATCTAGAATCGTTAGAAAAACGCCTTCTCACTTACTCAAAGATTTTAAATCATCTCGTGACGGGTCATCAGCAATTGGTCGAATCATTTAGGTCGACGGACTTAAATCGGCTAAAGGAGGTCTTGCCCGATCAGATTCGTACCCTTGAAGATTTAATTGCACAGTTTACTAAACTTCAAACCTTATGATAAATTTAACTGCCATTGAATTAGCTCAGTTATCGATGCACTTCCGTGAAATGGGTTCAGCCATCCAAGACTATCGAAGGGTTAACATCGACAGGCTGTCAAAGGAGGAAGATCAACTTCTTTTAGATTCGTGTGTTGCCATTCTTCGTGCTGCAGAACAGGGTTTTGTTAAGGCGACTTTGCTGGCTTTTGATGATACGGAATCATTTTTGAAAATCATGGTCAATCTGACCCATCAAATTCAACAGACCCTAAAATCGCTTGCAAATATTCAGCAAGTCATTGGCGTAGCAACTACTGTCGCTTCATTAGCGACGGGTATCTTACATGACGATTCTAACGTGGTTTCTCAAACATTAGATAAGTTATTGGCCCTTTTAGATTAGAGATCATGCGGGTTAACCTACGAATCAGATTTGTTGAGCTGTTACCTGCGTTGGTTTGAGCTTACGACTTCTAAATCCCAACAAAAATGGTTATCTTGTGAGGTCTTATGACTAATCTTTAAACACTATGGCAAAGAATATTGAGATTAAATGCGTCAATACCGACAGTATTAATCTGTTTCCTCTTGGAACAACTTTGGCAGAGATTGCCCATTCGCTGAAGGTAGAGGCCCCAAAAATTATTTTAGGTGCCTATGTTAATCATCGACCAAAGCCTTTGGATTATGAGCTGGTTAAGCCTCGGATGGTTCAATTTATTGATTATTCCTGCCGCGATGGTCAGCGGATGTACTTGCGCACCCTCTCGTTTATCTTATATACGGCCATCCGTAACTTATGGCCTGAAGCTCGTCTGAAGATTGATCATGCCATCTCGAAAGGTTATTACTGTGAGATCGATCAGATCGATCAGAATATATCAAGTGATGAACTTGATATGCTTCGCAATGAAATGCGTCGGCTCGTACAGGAAAATCTTCCCATTGCACGGAAGATGATCCCCACAGAGCAGGCCATAGAACTATTTGATAAGATTGGATTACACCGGAAAGCTGAGTTATATCGTGATTATGGTCGCATTTATGCTCCACTTTATGAGCTTGATAACCAATTTAATTTCTTTTATGGCCATATGTTACCTGCCACTGGATATGTCACCCATTTTGAGATTGAAAAATATTTCGAAGGTCTGTTGCTTCGGTTTCCTATGCCAGGCGACTGGAATCACCTCGAACCAGCTATCATGCAAGATAAGCTCTTTGGGATTTTCAGAGAGCATAAAAAATGGGCTGAGATCTTAGGTGTTGAAGATGTGCCTCGACTTAATGCGGTACGGAAATCGAATCGCCATGGTGAGTTAATTAAAATCTCGGAGGCGCTGCATGAAAAGAAAATATCCGAAATCGCTACCACGATATCAGAAAAAAGAGAGCAGGTAAACATTGTGTTGATTGCTGGTCCATCGAGTTCTGGAAAAACAACATTTAGCAGGCGCCTGAGTATTCAGCTTGCTGTCAATGGATTGCATGCCATTCAAGTCTCAGTCGACGACTTTTTTGTTGATCGCTCTCACACCCCAATAGATGAAGCAGGCAATTATGATTTTGAAGCTTTAGAGGCTATTGATGTTCCCTATTTAAATGATTTCTTGCTCAGACTTATGGCCGGCGAGGAGGTTAAAGTTCCTCGGTATGATTTTGAAACGGGGGCGCGAAAGTTCAACGGAAAGACGATGAAGATGGCCAAGAATAATATTCTTGTGATTGAAGGAATACATGGGCTAAATCCATTACTGACCCCAAAGATCGATACGGCAAAAACTTTTCGAGTCTTTGTCTCCGCTTTAACGCAGATCTCTATCGATGAACACACCTATATTCCAACCACGGATAACCGATTGCTTCGGAGAATTATCCGAGATAACAAATATCGAGCATGCGATGCTTCCACAACGATAAAGCGTTGGCCGAGCGTGCGTAGGGGAGAAGAGAAGCATATCTTTCCGTATCAAGAAAATGCCGATGTGATGTTTAATTCTGCACTTATTTATGAGATTGCAGTGATTAAACGTCACGCGAATCCATTGTTAAAACAGGTCAAGGAAGATACCCCTGAATATTCTGAAGCGGTTCGTTTATTGATCTTCTGCTCTTATTTTGATTCGTATCCAGAGGAGGAGATTCCGCCGACATCGGTCCTTCGTGAGTTTTTAGGTGGCAGTAGCTTCGACTATTAATTTAGGTCTAGAAGGGCATAAAAAAACCTAGATAATCTATCCAGGTTTTTTTATATCTATTACTTGAAAATCAATTTCTTACAATGGAATATTTCCATGTTTTTTCAATGGGTTTGACATGTGTTTGTTTTGTGTCATCTCCAATGCTTGTATGATTTTAGTCCTTGTTTGTGCAGGGAAGATTACTTCGTCGATATAACCAAGCTCCGCCGCTTTATAGGGGTTTGCAAACGTCTCGCGGTATTCTTCAATTTTATCAGCTAGTTCGGCCTCAGTCATTTTCTCACGAGAGATAATTTTTACCGCTCCGTCGGCCCCCATCACTGCAATTTCTGCAGTCGGATAGGCATAGTTGACATCGCCACCAATGTGCTTGCTGCTCATTACATCATAAGCACCACCATAAGCTTTACGGGTAATAATTGTAATCTTAGGCACTGTTGCTTCAGCGTAAGCATAAAGCAATTTGGCTCCATGACGGATGATCCCTCCGTACTCTTGTGAAGTTCCAGGGAGGAATCCAGGTACATCAACAAGGGTTACCAATGGGATGTTGAAGGCATCGCAGAAGCGAACAAATCGAGCGCTTTTTACCGATGAATTGATATCAAGTACTCCTGCTAAGCTATTTGGCTGGTTGGCTACAATACCAACACTTCGTCCTGCAAAGCGGGCAAATCCAATGATCATATTCGGCGCAAAGGCTGGCTGTATCTCAAAGAAGTTATGATCGTCGACAATGCTGTGGATCAATTCTGTAACATCGTATGCTTTATTTGGATCCTCAGGGATAAGTGAATTAAGATTCTCATCTTCGCGATTCACGTCATCGGTGAATGGATGTGGGTGAGGTTCCTCAAGATTATTTGAAGGGATGTATCCAATAAGTTCGCGGATCATCATTAAGGCGTGCTCCTCGTTGTCGGCAGTAAGATGTGCAACGCCACTCACGGAGTGATGGGTTGAAGCGCCACCAAGTTCTTCTTTGGTTACATCTTCATGCGTTACAGCCTTAACCACTTCCGGTCCAGTTACAAACATGTAGCTGGTGTCCTTGACCATAATGATAAAATCGGTTATCGCTGGTGAATAAACGGCTCCTCCAGCACAAGGGCCTAGGATGGCAGAGATCTGAGGGATCACCCCTGAGCTCATCACGTTTTTGTAAAAAATATCGGCATATCCAGCTAGGCTCTCAATACCTTCTTGTATCCGAGCTCCCCCTGAGTCATTTAATCCAATCAAAGGGGCACCCATTTTCATGGCTAAATCCATGATTTTTAATATCTTGTTTGCATTTGTTCGACTCATTGAGCCCCCAAATACGGTGAAGTCCTGTGCGTAAACATAGATCAATCGACCATCGACTTTTCCATATCCAGTTACAACCCCATCACCTTGAAATTTGCTTTTTTCCATGCCAAAATCATGCGAGCGATGGACTACAAATTTATCAAGCTCAACAAATGATCCTGGATCAGTTAATATAGCGATTCGCTCACGTGCGGTGTTTCTTCCTGCAGCATGCTGACGATCAATGCGATCTTGTCCTCCGCCTGCTTCGGCTTCTTTATTGCGCTCCGCGAGCCTTTCATTTTTATTCTGCTGTGATGACATATTTTCTCAATTAATTGAATGAATATCCTATTCTAATACTTGATAAATCACGATTCTGATTCTTCACCATCGATAACAACCATCAATTGATTGTTGTCTACAGTGTCACCCTCTTTAACTGGAACTTCTCGAACAATACCACGAGTACCTGCTTTAAATTCACTCTCCATTTTCATGGCAGAGAGAACAATTAGTGGTTGTCCTGCTTCAACATGATCGCCTGGCTTAACATATACTTTGACAACTTTTCCTGGCATAGGGCTTCTGATGGTGTTGTCGCCTTGTATTGGGCCAGATTGCATTCTGTTTTGACGGTAACGTGCCTCATTATCGATCACCTCGATCTCATATCTGGCATGCGAATTTCTAACGTTATAGTGTTTAGACTCATTGCTCTCAACAACCTCAATGTTAATTGATTTACCTTTGTGAAGGATCGAGAATTCATGACTTCTAACCTTAACGATATCTACTTCATAAATTACATCGTCAACCGAAACCGTAAGCAGATTTCCTTCTCGTTTAATCTCTTTAACGATAGCATTTCGCTTATTTAATTTGAGTTCTAGTTCCATATATTTTTTATCTAAAGCTTGTCTGGTTATAATGCCGATTTGATAAATTTTAGTTCAGCTAAAATTGAAAATTAACGACTAGAAATTAGATTCTAGAGGTGAATTTTCGTAGTTGCCTTTTCCAATTTGTCTCTTTCTTTCCTGTCTGAGTTGTCGTTGTCTTTTTGCTATCTTCCAATCTGAAAAGATATTCTGCAAAAGTAGCAATCAACGCAATATCCTCATCATTGGCATTCTCTTGATTCTCGGCAAGGAGAAAAGCGCTATTTTTTTCAATAAAATGGGTGTTGTATTTTCCACTTCTAAAATCAGGGTTTTCCATGATCCGTTCTAAAAATCGAATGGTGGTTTTAACGCCTATAATTTTATACTCGGCTAGTGCACGCTTCATCCGTTCAATCGCTTCTTCACGTGTTCTTCCCCAAACGATTAATTTACTGATCAATGAATCGTAATGGATTGGTATGGTATACCCTTCGTAAACATAACCATCACATCGTACTCCTAAGCCTAATGGTTCAGAGATATGGGTTATTGTCCCTGGATTAGGCATGAAGTTGTTATCGGTATCTTCCGCAATAATTCGACACTCTATGGCATGCCCATTTTGGGTTAACTCATCTTGTTTGATGGTAAGTGCTCTCCCTTCAGCTATTCTGATCTGCTCTTTTACAAGATCGACACCCACTACCAATTCCGTGATGGGATGTTCCACTTGTAATCTCGTATTCATCTCCAAGAAATAGAAATTCAATTGGTCGTCCATAATGAACTCGATGGTTCCTGCTCCTTCATAGTTACAGGCATTGGCTGCAGCGACTGCACAAGCGCCCATTTTTGCTCTAACCTCGGGAGTTAACAATGGGGAAGGTGTCTCTTCAACAACTTTCTGATGCCTACGTTGCACTGAACACTCGCGCTCAAATAGATGAACGGTGTTGCCATGTCTATCTGAAAGAACTTGAAACTCGACATGATGTGGCGAGTCTACATATTTCTCAATATAAACGGCATCGTCGCCAAAAGCAGTCTTTGCTTCTGACCGGGCCGCTCTCAATAAATGGGTAATTTCAGAATCTTTATGCACCAGTCGCATGCCTCGGCCACCACCGCCAGCAGAGGCTTTAATCATCACTGGAAGACCAATTTCTTTAATTTGACGAATGGCTTCAGCTTCATTGGTAACTTTATCTGTTGTTCCAGGAACAACAGGGACACCAGCTGAAATCATTTTCTTACGAGCTGAAATTTTATCACCCATCGTCTCAATAGATTCTGGAGATGGTCCGATAAAAGTGATCCCAGATTCGCGACAACGACGAGAGAAAGTTGCATTCTCAGATAGAAATCCATAACCAGGATGGATCGCATCAGCACCTGATTTCTTCGCAGTAGCGAGCACTTTATCCATGTTGAGGTAGCTCTCAGAAGAGGGAGCTGCCCCAATATTATAGGCTTCATCCGCATATTTAACATGCATGGACAGACGATCGGCATCGCTGAAAATAGCTACGGTCTTAATCCCCATCTCGCGACAAGTACGCATGATCCGAATAGCTATCTCGCCACGATTGGCGATTAATACTTTTTTTATCGGCTTTTGTTCCATAGTTTCTTCCTATTCTTAGATCTTCAACCCATTAAATGGGTTGAAAAATAGATTCTATTTTTAATTCCATCATCAAGAAGACCAACAGAATAAACTGCATTTTGGCTTCTTTGTGCAAGATTTTTTTGCTTATTTGCAGCGTCAAAATTAATATTTTTATGAAACTTCTGCTAATTAGTAACTCGACGATGCCTGGAGAGCCCTATCTTGAATATCCAAAACAGGAGATTCAGCGCTTCTTAGGGGCTAAAAAAATGTCCGTATTATTCATTCCGTATGCCGCCGTTTCCTTCTCATTTGACCTTTATGAGTCAAAAGTGAAAGAGCGTTTTACTGAGATTGGACACGAACTAATATCAATACACCATTTTTCTAATCCGGCCAAAGCACTTCAAGAGGCTGAGGCTGTAGTAGTTGGAGGTGGAAATACCTGGCAATTAGTTCGAATGTTAAATGATTATAATTTAATGGGGGTCATTCGTGAGCGAGTTTTAGCCGGAATGCCTTTTCTGGGATGGAGCGCCGGAGCGAATATCGCTTGTCCAACTTTGCGTACAACCAACGATATGCCAATTGTTGATCCCAAAGGGTTTAATTGCTTAAATTTAGTTTCATTCCAAATAAACCCGCACTATCTGGATAGCCATCCTCAAGGGCATGGAGGGGAGACACGGGAGCAACGAATAGAAGAGTTTATTGAATTGAATCAAGAGATCAATGTGATCGGTCTTCGGGAGGGTACAATGCTCAAGTTAGAAGATGAAAGACTTGAATTAATTGGAAAATTTAGCGCTCGTCTATTTAGAAAAGGAGCCGAGCCTAAGGAACTTAAGAGTGGGGATGACCTAACCTTTCTCCTTAAATAAATCTCGAGCTATTTGCCTTTGGGATCTTCGAAATCTATTCTCAACTGCGGATTTTTCTTTTGAGTCGATTTGAAGTTTAAGACTAGGGCCTCAATCTCTCTTACACAACGCGTACAGCCTGTTCCAGCCATCGTGAATGCTTGCACATCGGCCGTAGTCAGAGCTCCAGCTTTTAAGATGGCAAGAATCTCTTGGGCTGTAACCTGATTGCAAAGACAGACTAATCGTTGAGCACGCATAAGCTATTGTGACTGTTTATTTTTTTTACCTTTGCAAACTAACAAATTAATTTTGAAATGAGAATTGGTCTGATCAGTTTTCTGTTGCTCGTGATCACCTTTGTGTCGTGCACGGATGTAAACAGATGTTACGATTCGGTGGACACACTGATGATCAGCTCTTTTTCTGTCAGTGGGTTTAAAAATATTACTTCCATGCGTATTAAAGGGTTGAATCATAATGACGTGGGAGGTATACTTTTTACAGACTCGACCTCTTCCTTGACCAAAAGGGCTCCCCTTCCATTGTCCTTATCTGCTGATTCTACAGGATTTATTTTTACCGTAAACGGAAAGATCGACACCCTTTTTGTTAGACATAAAATGATAATTAGTTTTATATCAGAATATTGCGGATTCGCACCAGCCTATACTCTTTCAGGATATCGGCGATCAAAGGGGATTGATTCAGTGCGAATAACAGATGCGAAGGTTAACTCACAATCTATAGTCAAAACAACGAATGACCAAAATATTAAGATCTATTTTAATAGCGCTACTCATTAGTAGCTCACCCGCTTTGGCTAAAACCAAAGGTGAGGTATGGCGCTATGAGGGTCCTCGTATTGGGATTGATATCTCACGTTTTCTACTTCCAGTTATGACGACCGCGAATCGCACTGGGTGGGAGCTTCAAGCAGATATTCCATATAAAGGAAATTTGTTTCCAACCTTCGAGACGGGTATGCAATGGTTTGATGATAAACACGATGCATTTCAGTATAAAAATAGTGGGGCATATGGACGACTAGGTGTCGATATGAGTATTGTTAAGTTTGAGTCCTTAAAAGATCATGATTTCATGTTTGTTGGATTTCGGTATGGTTATGCCATCTTTAATCAACAGACCGATAGCATCAAGTCATCCAATTATTGGGGCTCAAGGATCACTTCCTTAGACCGTCATCCTATGAGTGCCCACTGGGGCGAGTTAGTCTTTGGAATGAAGGGAGAATTACTGCCAAACTTCTTTTTTGGATGGTCTCTCCGAGCAAAGTTCCCCCTTGTGGTTACGAATGACCAAAACATTAAACCCTATATCATTCCGGGTCTGGGAAAGACCGGAAATGGAACACCATTTGATTTCTCAATTACCGTCTCGTATCGATTTCCAATCTTTAAAACCAAGACTATTCCAAAACCAATCTCTATTGGTGGCGCTAAGCATCCAGGACTTAACGAAGACACCGATCCAAACAGCCAAGACTTTGGCGGCTCGGGGGGTGGCGGGGGCTATAACCGAGGGCGATAAAAATAGTTAAGCGATGTAGGTTAATTTTCTCCACGAAGCATCGCTCCCCATCTAACTCTTCCATTGGATTTACTCGCGGGATAAGATTTTCGCAACGCTTTGACGTCTAAAAAATAAGTTATAATTTACCCCACCTAATTAAATGCTTTCTAACCGGCAAAATATTCTATTAACTGTCTGATTAGAAATATAGATGACAATAAGCAAGATGATTAATAAGGTGAAAGAGATCTGTCATCTATAAGCTTATAAGCTAATTTTTTATTAAAAGAAGAACTTTACATATGAGTGGAAAATCAACAAAAGGGATCTGGAAAGTCATTACAGCATCTTCGCTTGGAACAATGATTGAGTGGTATGACTTCTATATTTTTGGAAGCTTAGCTGTTGTGTTATCCACAAAATTCTTTCCGACGGACAATCCGACGGCGGCATTCTTATCTACGCTTGCTACGTTTGCAGCCGGCTTTGTCGTTCGACCTTTTGGGGCCCTTTTCTTCGGTCGACTTGGAGACTTAATTGGCCGAAAGTATACTTTTATGGTTACACTTTTAATCATGGGAGGGGCTACATTTTTAATTGGCTGTATTCCAAGTTATCAAACTATCGGTTATTTGGCTCCTTTGCTCGTGTTACTATTAAGATTACTTCAAGGTTTAGCCTTAGGGGGTGAATATGGGGGAGCCGCAACCTATGTGGCAGAGCACGCTCCCAAAAACCAAAAAGGATATTGGACATCATGGATACAAATTACAGCAACAGCAGGATTATTCCTATCCTTACTAGTAATCCTTCTAACCAAAGGACTCTTATCAAAGGAGGCCTTTGATGATTGGGGCTGGAGAGTCCCTTTTTGGATCTCAATATTTATGGTAATTATCTCCTATGTCATTCGCAAAAATATGGACGAATCTCCCGCATTTGCCAAAGCGAAATCAGAAGGAAAGACATCTCTAAATCCATTAAAAGAGAGTTTCAATAATCGCTTAAACCTAAAATTTATTCTATTGGCTTTGTTTGGAGCTACAATGGGGCAAGGGGTTGTGTGGTATACCGGACAGTTTTATGCCATGAGTTTTATGAAAACTGTTCAAAATATTGATTCGTCACAGGTTGATACATTATTAGTTATAGCATTGTTACTCGGGACCCCTTTCTTTGTGTTGTTTGGGTGGCTAAGTGATAAGATAGGTCGCAAATCAATTATGATGACGGGATTGTTGTTAGCTGTCTTTTTATATCGGCCGATCTACCGGGAGATGTATTTGATTACTGATGCCAAAGCAATGAAAGAATCAGGGAACAGTTTAGTGCCGGAGGGCTGCAAAGTAATTGATAGTCCAGTGGCTTCAATTCTAACCGAAGCGGATAAAGCAGATCCAACCATTAAAAATTCGAGAGTGTTTATAGAGACAAAAACAGACACCCTATTCTCCACTGGGGCCATCTTTCATTACACAAAAACCGATACGTTATTCTTGGATAAAGCATTGGCTTTTGATTTAAATAAAAAGGCACATAAGGAAGTCTGGCTAAAATACGATGCCAAGAACTCAACTGGCGAAGTCACTCATAATAGCGTAAAACTGAAGAATAGTTCAAAAGCAGGTGATACTTCTGCAGGAGTTGATACGATCCATTGTGGACCGCTTCGGCAGTTTGCAGATGGTCAAACAATTCATAAAAGTCACGAATTTGGAAAAAGTAAGATCGGTAACGTTATCGTGACCAAGAATATTACAAGTGCCGTAAAATGGTACTTAGTATTCTTAGTCTTTATTCAAGTCCTATTTGTGACGATGGTTTATGGTCCTATTGCGGCATTCCTTGTTGAGATGTTCCCAGTAAAGATCCGATATACTTCGATGTCGTTGCCTTATCACGTTGGAAATGGAATATTTGGCGGATTATTACCTGCTATCTCAACCTATTTTGTAACAACAGCGAAAAACGTTGGAAATCCAGAATTTTATTTAGAAGGACTATGGTATCCAATTGGAATCGCAGCTGTCTGCTTTATCATTGGGATGATATACATAGATCGTAAAATCAATACACTTCACGATTAATAATTAAGCGAATGAATACAGTTAAAAAATATCTAGGAATTGTATGGATTATTCTGGCAATGGCCATTTCCTACTACTTTATCGGAATCTTTGGAAGTAAGTTAACTTCTGGCAAACAGGATGATCTGGTATTTGGGATTATCATATTTTTCATCCTCCTTCCTCTGATTGTAACAGGACTAACCATATTTGGTTGGTATGCGTTAACAGATGAATACGAGGATTAAAATATTCTGAGAGTATCGGAATAAAAGCGATTGTCGATCTTTCGATTCCCAATCCACTTGAGATTTGGATTGTCATGGTTCGAAAGCCCAACCCAATTAGCCTCTGATCTTATCCAATAGCTTATTTAATAGCAAGATTTCTTCTGGGTCTAGGCGACTCAATAACGTATCTACTTTTTCTTCACACTCATCCATCGATCCCAGTAGCTCGAGCCCTTTGGGTGTGATCACAATCGCTTTTTGTCTGCGATCTTCTTTGTTTTCAGTCCGGTCGATTAATCCCCGTTCATGTAACTTATCGACAAGCCGACTCACATCCGAATGCTTATCGAGCATCCGTTCCTTTAAAAATCCAATTGAAACGGCCCCTTCAGAACGAAAACCACGTAAGACCCTCAAGATATTATATTGCGATTCAGCTAATCGATGCTTCTTTAACGATTGTAAAAAAGCATAGCTTAACTGCTTAACCGTATAACTCAAGTTGATCAGGCCCTTGTGGTATTCGTTCCGAAAACGCCCCTTTAATTCATCTTCTATGCTCACGCTTTTTTACAGTTGCAATTACAGATTCCTGGATTTCTTAAATAACCTACTGTCCAGACTAACAAAAGAACGACCGTTGGCATCACGATGCTCTGAGCCGTTGACATATGGATAATGATGGCGCCTCCCATATACGAAGACAATAAAAATGTTCCGTAAATGTTTGTCCGTGGATAAAGGAATAACAAGGCAGATGCAATCTCGCCAAGGGCAATAATTACCCGCCAGTCACCTAACTTAATTCCATCTAATTGCTCTGGATGTAAAAATTTTCCTGACGCACTAAATAAAAATAACCCGGTTAATAATCCGGCAATTACCCATGCGGCAATCTTTTTTGGTTTTGAAATTTCTGTTGACATTGTGATTTATTTTAAATGAATGAATTGTTTATTTCGCGACAAATATAAGTTAAAACATTATATGTTGCAACATATAATGTTTTTGATGCTGATATTTCCAATTAATTCAGATTTAAGTTTAATTTTGAATTACTAAAGTCTAACGAAACCTTTGAATCGAGGCTTACTAACTACTTCTGAAAGATTTTTTATGAAACGACGCCTGATTTTCGCACTCGCGATATTCCTTTTCAGTGGCTATTGTGTCGCTGTTTTTGGACAAAAAACGGACAAAGAGGTTCGTAATCTTAAAGTTTATTATGAAAAGGGGAGGTTTGGCGGGTGGCCTGCAAACTTTGGGATATGGAACTGGGGGGATGAGATTCTTGTCGGATTTGCCAAAGGATCTTATAAAGATTTAGGATCGGAGAAACATAACATAGATCGTCAGAAACCAGAGGTTCATCTGCTGGCTAGGTCATTGGATGGCGGTGAGACTTGGACCATTGAGGATCCGGGGAAGAGTGATAAAGGGGCTTTGTTTATTCCGAACAAAGGGAGCTATCATGGCATTGAACGAACAGATGTCAAAATTCAGAAGCCAGTCGCCTGTAAAGGGATTGATTTTGAGAATCCGAATTTAGCCTTTACCCTTCGGATGTCCAATACAGATGGGGGTGAATCGCGTTATTGGTATTCGTATGACCGGGGACATCATTGGAAAAAACCGAGCATACTTCCTTCCTTCAATACCCTAGGAACTGCAGCTCGCACAGATTATATTGTGGAAGGAAAGAGTGCCTGCACCTTATTTGTCTCGGTAGCGAAGGTTGATGGGAAGGAAGGTCGAGTGATGTGTGTAAAAACCATTGATGGAGGCAAGCATTGGAACTTTGTTTCTTGGGTTGGACCAGAGCCCAAAGAGGGATATTCTATTATGCCAGCTTCTGTGCGCATTTCAAAAGATGAAGTTTTTGTGGCGGTTCGAAATAATACCTTTATCTCTGCCTATTTATCGAGTGATAATTGCAAGAGTTGGGAGCGTTTAATCAACCCCGTTGAGGATACAGGCGAAGGGAATCCACCTGCGGTTATCAAACTTAAAGATGGAAGGATTTGTCTGCTTTATGGTAGTCGCAAAAAGCCCTTCAGTATTTGTGCCCGCTTAAGTAGCGATATGGGACGGTCGTGGAGTAACGTGATTGTTCTTCGCGATGATGCCTCTGGTCGCGATATGGGTTATCCACGAGCTGTCCAAAGGCCCGATGGGAAAGTCGTGGTTGTCTACTATTTTCAAGATAAGGAAACAGGTCCAGAACGTTACATTGGCTGCACCATTTGGGCACCTCCAGCGATTTAACCCTTTGAGCAATTGGGAAGGCGCTCATCACAAATAATCTTGTTCTGATAGCTGTTTAGGTCGCTTAAAAGGAGCTAAAAAACTATCAATACGGGTTAATATTTTGCGCGCAATTGCTGTTTATTTAATTTCCTTTGCAGGTAGATATCTTCTGTTTTATTTGATCGGAAATAACTTCTGTAATCAAATTTATTCAGGCATTATCTCCTTTGTTTACAGTCTGAAAATTAATACTCCATGAAACAAAAATTGTTCCTCCTGCTGTTTATTCCTACCCTAATCTTTGCACAACCGCTTGAGCGTCGACCAAAATATGATATTGCAAACCAACGAGTCCTTTATGCCGTTGGATATACCCATCTAGATACCCAATATGAATGGGATTATAAAACTACGGTGAGTGAATATGTGAAAAATACGATGGAGGAGAATTTTCGTTTGTTTGACAAATACCCCGACTACGTCTTTAACTTCACAGGCTCCCGACGCTATCAGATGATGAAAGATTATCATCCTGAGCTGTATGCCAAACTGAAGGGTTATATTGCAAAAGGAAGGTGGTATGTTGCTGGATCGTCTGTTGATGAGGCTGAGGTTAATATCTCGTCTTCAGAATCTGTTTTGCGCCATGTCCTTTATGGCAATAATTTTTTCCGCAAAGAATTTAATAAAGAGAGTGTCGATTATATGTTGCCCGATTGCTTTGGATTTGTGGCGAACCTACCTTCTGTACTTCACCACGCTGGAATGATTGGATTCTCAACACAGAAATTAACGATTCCAAATCTTGCTCGTGCGCTTCCTTTGCCTTTTAATGTAGGGGTTTGGAATGGTCCAGATGGGAAAGGATTGGTCTCTGTTTTAGATGCCACCGACTACGATGGCGATTTGATGCCACGTTTAGATATTGATAAGTATTGGGACAATCGACTATTGGATGATTTTAAAAAGTATGGAGTATCCTTCGATTATCGTTACTATGGCTGTGGTGATATGGGCGGAGGTCTGCGTGAAAGAGATGTCATCAATGCTGAAGCAAGTTTGAATAATCCAGACAGCAAAATCAAAGTTATCCTAAGTTCATCGGACCAGATGTATAAAGATATTACTCCGGAGATTCGAAAAAAATTACCGGTCTTTGCAGGGGACCTTTTATTGGTAGAACATAGCGCGGGATCATTATCGTCTCAATCGTATATGAAACGGATGAATCGAAAGAATGAAATTTTAGCTTCTACTTCTGAGCAGATGGCTACAATGGATAGCTACCTAAATGGCACAAACTACCCTTTTGAGAAACTGAATAATGCCTGGGAACTAGTGCTGGGAAGTCAGATGCATGACGTGGTTACCGGAACAGCGATTCCAAGTGCATTTAAACTAGCTTGGAATGATGAGTTTATTGCACAAAATGGGTTTTCACAGGTTTTGAAAGATGCCTTAGGGGGTGTTTCACAACAGTTAAACACCCAAACGAAAGGAAGGGCTATTTCGGTTTATAATCCGGTTGCCATTGAGCGGGAAGACGTCTGCACGGCAGAGCTCGAATTTCTAAATGCACCAGCACATCTCCGTGTTTTTGATTCAAAAGGGAAAGAGGTTGCCGTTCAGATCATCTCCCGAAAAGCCAATCGAGCAAAATTTATCTTCTTAGCGAAATTGCCAGCTATGGGATTATCAGTTTTTGATGTGCAAGAATCGGCAAACGCTTCAAAAATAATTACGCCAACTTTAGCTGTTGAGCCGAACACCTTGGACAACGAATATTATAAAGTTAAGCTCAACGACGACGGCGATATCTCCAGTGTATTCGATAAAAAAGGGAATCGGGAGATTCTTTCAAAACCTTCACGATTAGAGTTTCAGCACGAGATACCAACCAAAGAACCCGCTTGGAATATGTTCTGGTACGACCGTCAAAAACCGCCGTTTGCTTTTATGAATAAGGATGTCGCCATTAAAATTGTTGAGAATGGTCCCGTCCGAGTAGCTTTTGAGGTGACTCGAAAAGGTCAAAATTCGGCCATTACCCAAATCGTTAGTTTGGCAGCTGGTCAGGCTGGAAAACGTGTTGAGGTGGCTAATGCCATCGATTGGCAGTCGACAGGGGTAAGTCTTAAAGCTTCTTTCCCACTCGTGGCATCAAACGAAAATGCCACCTATAACTTAAGTGCTGGGGCTTTACAGCGGAATACGAATCATGAGAAGAAATTCGAAGTTCCTACAAAACAGTGGTTCGACCTAACCGATAAATCGGGCAAATTTGGGGTTTCTGTCTTAGAAGATTGTAAATATGGTTCAGATAAGCCCGATCAAAATACGGTTCGCTTGACGTTGCTTTTCACCCCTGCCGCAAACCTTTGTCCAACTTGGCTATATCAAACCACTCAAGACTGGGGAATTCAACAAGTAAAATATGGCCTCTACAGCCATTCTGGGGACTGGTCAGAGAGTGAGACTCCATGGCAAGCTGAATTTTTAAATAAGCCGTTGGTGGCTTTTGAAACACCGAAGCATGCTGGTGCCAAAGGTTCTTCATTCTCGATGTTATCGCTTAATACACCTAAAGTAGGGGTCATGGCCCTTAAGAAGGCCGAGAATAGCGACTATTTTATTGTCCGTGTGAATGAATTAACTGGTCACGATCAGAAAAGCATAAGTTTGAAATTCCCATCTTCCATAGTGGAAGCCTATGAAGTAAATGGCCAAGAGCAGAAAATTGGCGCTGCAACAATTGCTGGCAATGCCTTGACTTTTGATCTGACCCATTATACGATTCGATCGTATGCGTTTAAGCTAGCCACTCAGAGTCATCAGGTGGTTAAGCAAGAGCCAGTAAAGCTTGATTACGATCAGGATGTGGTAAGTTTCGATATCAATCGTACCGATGGCAATATGATGCCTGTTTACGATCCGACTGACCATGGTAATGTTTGCAACTACCCTGCTGAGCTTGTCCCTTCGGAGATCGTTAGCGAAGGTGTACAATTTAAGATGGGCAGTGTTCAAGATTTGCAAAAGAATGTGGTGAGCTGCAATGGTCAGACTTTACAGCTTCCAGAAGGAGATTACAATAAGGTCTATATTTTAGCTTCTGCTACTAATGAAACCACCGGTAAATTTAATGTTGATGGACTAGAATCTAATCTTACCATCGCCAATTGGAGAGGTTTTATCGGTCAGCATTACGACAGGCAGTTTGACCTAGATGGATATACCGTGCGCAGCATTAAAGAGCCCTATTTGAAATACGATAACATCGCTTGGTTTGCCTCGCATTGGCATTTTGGTTATCCAACACGAAATGAGCCATATAGTTATTCTTATATTTTCAAGTATGCCCTTTATATACCTGCGCATGCTAAGACGATTACCTTACCAGCCAACAATAAGATCAAGATTTTTGCAATTACAGCTGCTCAAAATACGCGAGATGAACTAAAGATATTACAACCAATGTCTGATGATTTCTCGGAGTCGAAACCATATGCATTGAGGAAAGCAGAAAATTAATTTATGTTTGTAAATCAGAAGCTATTTAGTTGATTTGTTGATTTTTGAATAAATTTGATACTTTTGAACCTATGCGATGGGCTATATCAAATTGCTCTTATTTTCATAAACGCTTTATCTTTTCATGTTATAGATTAGATCTATGTCAAGGTTATTCTCTCCTTTAACGATTAAGTCGGTTAAGTTCCGAAATCGAATTGTTGTCTCCCCGATGTGTCAGTATTCTGCCGTCGATGGTTATGCCAATGATTGGCATTTGGTTCACTTAGGAAGTAGGGCCGTTGGTGGTGCTGGCTTGGTTATTCAAGAGGCTACAGCTGTCTCTCCAGAGGGTCGGATCACTGCGGGTGATTTAGGGATCTATTATCATGACCATGTAGAGAAATTAAAACAGATTACGGCCTTTATTCAGGCTCAAGGGGCTGTGGCTGGTATTCAGATCGCTCATGCAGGACGCAAAGCAAGTTGCGATCTTCCCTGGAATGGTGGAGGTCAGCTTAAAAAAGATGAAGGTGGTTGGCCGACCGTTTCCTCTTCGCCCCTTACATTTAATCCGGATGACGAAGCACCCTCTGAACTTACCTTAAAAGAGCTTAAGAAGGTCGTTAATGATTTTAAAGTTGCCGCAGCGAGAGCTTTTGAAGCAGGCTATCAGGTGCTGGAGATTCATGCTGCTCATGGCTATCTGATTCATCAGTTCTTCTCCCCTTTAAGTAATAAACGGAGCGATAAATTCGGGGGAAGCTTTGTGAATCGAATTCGGTTGTGCATGGAGATTATCGCTGCCGTTCAAGCTGTTTGGCCTAAGGAATTACCTTTGTTTGTTCGCATCTCAGCGACTGACTGGGCTGATCATGGTTGGGATTTAACCGAGGCACTTCAGCTGTGTGCTATCTTAAAATCACTGGGCGTCGATTTAATCGATTGCTCATCTGGTGGTTTAGTAAAACATCAGCAAATTCCATTAGGACCGGGTTACCAGGTCCCATTTTCAGCTAAGATTAGAAGTAAAACTGGCATCTTAACGGGTACGGTAGGATTAATAACAGAACCCTCTCAGTCTGAAGAAATTTTAAAAAATGGAGAGGCGGATCTTATTTTAATTGGTCGTGAATCATTACGGGAGCCTTATTTCACCTTGAAGGCGGCGAAAGAGCTGGGTGATGAACTCAG
Source organism: uncultured Bacteroidia bacterium (assembly GCA_903905505.1). Classification (GTDB taxonomy): domain Bacteria; phylum Bacteroidota; class Bacteroidia; order Bacteroidales; family Prolixibacteraceae; genus JAAFHB01. The sequence goes on from CAIVGL010000022.1 coordinate 21,517, forward strand.
CTGGCCAAATCAATATGCTCGGGCTAAATTATAATCTATCTCGTCATGGATAAAAGTCGCAGGCGTAATTTTATACTCATTTTCGGAATTCTGGTAATTGCCATAATCCTGATCTCCTTTAAACACGAGAAAAAATCAATCCCCGATTATAGCGGCTGGAGGACCTATGCCGGATCAAAAGATGGAATCCGCTACTCCTCTAACGACCAAATCAATCTAAGCAATGTGTCGAAGCTTCAGAAAGCTTGGACTTTTTCCTCCGGAGATAAAGATACAGCTAACCACAGTCAGATTCAGTGTAACCCAATCATGGTAGATGGCATTTTGTATGGGCTGACACCACGTGTGAAATTATTTGCGTTGGATGCTGCAACGGGAAAACAAAAATGGATTTTCGATCCTGCAGCTACCGATTCAATGGCGAAGAAGCATCCATCCTCGTATTTTAAAATTGCTCGTGGCATGACCTATTGGCAAGATGAAAATGGCGACAATAAGCGAATTATCTATGGTGTAAGTGCAAAAGTTTACGCCATTAACGTTCAAGATGGTACGCAAATTCGTTCTTTTGGTGAAAATGGAATCTTGGATCTATCCCAAAATCTAGATCGGGAATTGGGCACATTTAATCCATATGTTAGCAATACCACCCCTGGAATTATTTATAAAGATTTGTTAATCATTGGTATGCGTGTCGGGGAAGATGCCGATGCAGCACCAGGAACGATACGCGCGTTTGATGTTCGGACCGGAAAGTTAAGATGGAAGTTTCATACCATGCCTCATCCAGGTGAACTAAACTATGAGACCTGGCCCGATAAGGATGCGTATAAAAAACTCGGCTCTGCCAATAATTGGTCGGGAATGTCGGTCGACGAAAAGCGCGGTATTGTTTATGTTCCGACAGGATCAGTTGGAGGTGATTTTTATGGAGGTATTCGAAAAGGTCAGAATCTATATGCAAACTCACTTTTGGCTTTAGATGCCTTAACGGGGAAATATATCTGGCACTACCAGGTTGTGCATCATGATCTTTGGGATCGTGACTTGGCCGCTAATCCCAATTTGGTGACTGTAAAAAAAGATGGGATATCCATTGATGCGGTAGCCCAGATTACCAAACACGGATTTATCTTTTTATTTGATCGCACCAATGGCAAGCCGATATTCCCAATCGTAGAAAAACCTTTTCCGGCATCAGATCTTCCCGGGGAAGAGGCCTGGCCAACACAGCCAATCCCAACTCTTCCTGAGCCATTTGCTCGACAGACATTTAATGAAGAGGATGTTACAGATATCTCACCGGAGAGCCATGAGGAGATGTTAGCCCAATTTAAGAACATTAAATATCATAAGCTTTTCGATCCGCCTAGTAAGTCGGGCTCCATGATATTCCCTGGTTTTGATGGGGGTGGGGAATGGGGTGGCGCCGCTGTTGATCCTGCTTCTGCCATACTCTATGTCAACAGCAGCGAGATGCCCTGGGCCTTAACAATGGTTGACAAGGTAAGATCCGACAGTAAAAACTTTAAAAGTCTTGGTCAAACAGTCTATGGAAATTATTGCATCGCCTGTCATGGACCTGAGCTAAAAGGGAATGGTAGTTCTTTCCCGTCGCTGGTAAATATTGGGAAGAAATATTCGACCGAGCAGATCACTGCACTTTTAGCAAGTGGCAAAAACATGATGCCAGCTTTTAAACAGATTGCTCCAAATGAAGCTAAAGCTTTGGTGGATTTCCTAGTCCAAGAATCAACTAAAACCGATCAATTAGTCGGTTCAAATGAAACAGCGTTGGCTCAAAATCCGACAAAAAAGTATTCCATTCTTGATGATATTCCTTATGCCATGACTGGTTACATCCGGTTTGTTGACAAACTGGGTTATCCGGGCATTAAGCCACCTTGGGGCACACTGAATGCCGTGGACCTGAACAGTGGAAAGCTCTTATGGAAAGTTCCGCTTGGCGAATTTCCAGAGCTAACCAAAAAAGGGATCCCAATCACAGGCACTGAGTGTTATGGTGGTCCATTGGTAACCAAGGGTGGACTGGTGTTTATTGCAGCTTCAATGGATGCGCGATTGCATGCATTTGATAAAAATACGGGCAAACTAATCTGGCAAGCTCAGCTCCCTGCACCAGGGTATGCCACACCGGCAACCTATCTGATCGACGGCAAACAATATGTTGTCATTGGTTGTGGTGGTGGCAAGATAGGGAGCAAATCTGGCGATACTTATATCGCCTTCGCGTTGCCTTAAGCAAATTAGACTCTTGCCTAGGAATTAAAATACATACCTCATTCCGATTTTTGGATGCTAAAGATTTATTTATGAAACGATTACCTATTCTTCTTATTTTATTAATTATCGTTTCTTCGATGATCTTAAAGGCGCAGTCTCTGAAGCCAAAGCCAATTATTGGAGGTGCATGGGTTACCGAATGGCTCCTATGTGGACCGTTTGATTTGGTTAAGAATGATGATGTGTTTGCCCATTGTACTGGTTTTCAGACCGACTTTCTAAAAAAGGGTGGAGGAGAACAGAATTTGAAAGTTAAAGTGGGCGATGTGGTCCATTTTAAAGGCGGCAGTAATACGTGGAAATTTTATGCCTCTTCAGAAGAGACACTAAATTTAGACCAAGCTATTTCTACAAAAGAGCCTGTCTGCGGATATGCCTACACGGAGGTGATTGCCCCCGAAACGGGTTTTTGGAAACTCGCCTTCGGGAGTAACGATGGTGGCCGATTATGGGTCAATGGACAATTAATCTGGGATTATGCTCCTAATCGAGGAATTTATAAGGATCAGAATATTCTCCCTGTATTATTGAATAAAGGGAAGAATACCATCTTATTGAAAATCGAAGATAAGGGTGGATTATGGAGGGTGGCATTGCGATTTTTACCGTTTGAAAGTTCCGTATTAAAAGAAAAGGAGAGTCCATTGTTTATGGATTATCAGCAAGATGGGACCATTGGATTGACCTCATTGGCAGACCTAAAACGGATTGCTCCTCTTCTAGAATCGGTTCGTGTGGAAGTTAAAGATCATGGCAAACTCCTATCCAATGAGTCTTTGAGTGGTGAATTTTTTAAGCGAATAGCTTTAGCATCTAAATCATATAGATCTGTTGAAGCAACAATCGATATTAATCTGAAAAGTGGTCAAAAATGGCAGATTCAGCAAAATCTTTTAGTCGGAAATCACCAAGCATTTAAGCTATTTGAGAATCATACTTCAACGTATGCCATTGTCTTGGGAACGAATGCATCCGAATCAGAACAGTTTGCCGCCAAGGAGCTTCAGCAATGTATTCAAACCAGTAGTGGCGTGTTGATTCCTATTAAATCGATATCTGAATCCTATAAAGGTGGTCGAATCATCATCGGATATAATGAGCTAACGCACTCATTAGGTGTTGAGGCAGCTCCAGCTAAAGATGACGAGTCCTTTGTGTATAAGAATGTAGAAGGTGATATTCTGATCTATGGAGGGAGTCAACGCGGCACGATGTATGGGGTGTTTTCATTCCTGGAGCGTGAGTTAGGTGTTCGATGGTATACCTCACGTGTTACAGACATTCCGCAGCGCGATCGTTACCAGTTCGACTCTCTTTACAATACCGAAAAGCCTGGTATTCGGGTTCGCAACGATTTTTATTTTGATGCCTTTAAGCCGCTTTATGCTGCACATAACCGAATAAATGGGGCCATGGGAGGTCGCGATCAGCATGGGGGTGTCGAAGGTTATTGGGGTGTTCATACCTTTAATGTTTTGGTTCCTCCTGCGACTTATTTTGCCACTCACCCCGAATACTTTAGCTTGCTAAATGGGAAAAGAACAGCTGAAAGTGCTCAACTCTGTTTGACAAATCCCGATGTTCTCAAGATAACGATTGAGAATATTAAAGATGTGATGCGAAAGAATCCGGAGTATTTAATTTATGATGTTTCGCAAAATGATTGTTCGGGTTATTGTACGTGTGATAAATGTGCCGCTATCGCGAAAGCTGAAGGTAGCGAATCGGGTACGATGGTTTGGTTTGTAAACCAAGTGGCTGACGCTATTAAGAGTGAATTTCCTGATAAGTTTATTGGCACCTTGGCTTATGTATATACCCGAAAACCCCCACTTCATATTAAACCGCGCAAAAATGTGGTGATCCGATTGTGTAGTATCGAGTGTTGTTTCTCGCATGACCTCCATTCGTGTGCGCAGAACACCTCTTTTGTCGAAGATCTCGAGCATTGGAGAGAGATTGCTCCAAACATGTATATCTGGGATTATGTGGTTAGCTATGCCGATTATCTTTCGCCATTTCCTAATTTTAACATCCTGCAAGCAAACATCAAAGCTTTTCAGCAGAACAATGCCATTGGGGTTATGGAGGAGGCTAATTTCCAATCCGATGGCGGCGAGTTTGCCGAACTTCGAGCGTATGTCTTTGCCAAATTACTGTGGAATCCTGATCTGAATTACGAAGAGCTACTTTCCGATTTCTTCTCCGGTTATTATGGTCATGCAGGAACGTATGTTCGTCAATATTTCAATCTCGTGCAAGGGCTAGTGACCAAAGATGTGCATATCACCCCTAATTTATCGTGCGAGAATACCCTGTTTACCAGTGAGTTTTTAGCCCAGTCACTTTCAATATTTGACAAAGCCGAGAAGGCAGCCAGCAATCAAGATCAGATCAACCGTGTCGAGCTGGCCTCTTTGGGCGTGTTGTATATGAAGTGTATTCGTACACCAAAGCTTGCGCGGAAAGATGGCACGTATGAGAAGTTTAGTCGCATTGTGGAACGCGAGAAAGTCATCAATTGGATGGATACCGACTTCTTACAAAAGACCAAAGCCTTTCATCGCATGATTAAAGAGGCGAAGTAAGACTTATAAAAAACGGGTTCGGAGCGCCACCTTATTGATTTTTCCTACGCTTGTTTTATCAATCGAATCTGTTCGCTTTACTTTTAAGGTGATAGCTTCGCGTGGCAATACCCCATTATCGACGCTCGCCTTAACAACTTGAATGATCTCGCGGTCTTCAAATTGAACGGTGTCTTTGGCTATTATAATGGCAAGTGGGACCTCGCCCCAGTTGGTATCTGGACATCCAATAACGGCAACTTCTAAAATGCCTTCGTGTTTTGCAATCACATCTTCAATTTCGAGAGAGCTTAGCCACTCACCGCCGACTTTGATCACATCTTTGGTCCGATCAGTAATTCGGATGCTTCCCTTGCTATTGACTACAGCCACATCATTGGTATGCATCCAGCCACCTTCCCAAAGTTTTTCGGAATGGACATGATCTTTATGGTAACCTTGGGTGAGATAAGGGGAACGAATGACGATCTCGCCTGGTGATTTATCATCTTGCGGCACATCATGGCCTTCTGCATCAACCACGCGCATTTGTGCTAATCCTACAGGGTATCCTGTTCGGCATCGGATATCGGCCTGTTCTTCGAAGGTAAGTGCTTCTTCTTCGACTGATATTTGTGCAAGGGATAAGATTGGACAAGTTTCTGACATGCCGTAACCGGCAAAGATGTCGATCCCACGTTTGAGTGCTTCAATGGCTAATGCTTTTGGAAGTGCTGCGCCCCCGATGATACAGGTCCAACCTGTGAGATCAAATTGCTTAGAGGTCGGCTCTTTAAGCAGCATGTTTAATATCGTTGGCACACAGTGGCTGAAGGTAACTTTGTGCGTGGTGAGCAGTTTTAAGAGCATCGCAGGAACATATTTCCCTGGATAGACCTGCTTGGTCCCTAAAAAGGTTGCTACATAAGGAACGCCCCATGCATGGACGTGGAACATTGGCGTAATTGGCATATAGACCGAGTCGCGATGAAACCGACCTTGTGATGAAGGCGCTGCAAGTGCTGCGGTGGTGGTAAGAGTATGAAGCACTAATTGTCTGTGCGAGAAGTAAACACCTTTTGGTAGACCAGTGGTACCGGTGGTATAAAACGTGGTCGCCCGTGTATTTTCGTCAAAATCGGGGAAATTGTATACAGGTGAGGCTTCAGCAAGTAATTTTTCATATTCCCCTTCAAATTGAAAATGATGGTTTACAACCTCGCCTCCTTCGTCAATAAGGATAAATTTACGACCTTCTTGAATTCGCCCTTTTATCGATTCCAAGAGGGGAATAAAGTCGGCATGACAAATAATGACATCGTCTTCGGCATGCTCAATGGTGTAGATCATCTGCTCTGGTGACAGACGGACATTAATGGTATGAAGAACTGCACCCATCATAGGTACTGCATAATAAGCCTCCAGATAGCGATGCGAATCCCAGTCCATCACGGCAACGGTATGTCCTTCCTTTACGCCAATGGTCGCTAGCGCATTGGCTAAGCGGTGTACTCGCTCTTGCCAGGTCTGATAAGTCAGGGTAAGCTGATCGCGGTAAACAATCTCTTGATTTGGATTATTGGCCAGTGGAGCCAAGTAGAGTTGCTTGATTAGTAGCGGATATTCGTAGGCCGAAGCAGTTTTGACGATTAAATTACTCATAATGGGTTGTTCTTAGTCGGACTTTCTGTTGCGAAAACTCTGAAGTTTGAAAAGGTTTAAAAATCGCTAAACTAGAGTCTAGTTTAGGAATGCAAAATAATAAATTTTTAGGAATTGGACGCGTGTGAAAACTTAAGGCATTCCAACTTATTTCTCAGCTCATTTAATCTGCAATTGAACCTTTTCGGCATGAAATATGAACCTCGATTATGTACTCTAAATTGCGTATCTTTAATAAAATGATACTGTCTAAGGGTTGTTAACTCGATATGCTTTTTCAATTCGCTAAACTTTAAGCCTTCTTGATATGAGTAAGGATTTTCGGATTCTGGTTGCTGATTCCAATCCAGAGATCTTGAATGTTTTTCTAAACATCCTTAAAGAGGCTGACTATAGCACCCTTTCAGCCAATACAGTTAAAAAATGCAGCTCTATTCTTGCGCATGACAAGCCCGATGTTCTGATTCTTAGCACGCAGCTGGTCGATCAGCAAGGAGTTGAGTTTTATCGTATGCTTAAAACAAATCCTGAGTTTGGAAAGCCATTTGTTATTCTAATTTCCCTCTCTCCATTTACTGCCGAATTCAGAGCCAACGCGCTTCGCGAAGGTTTAGCGGATGGATATTTGATCAGACCTTATGAGGATTTAAAGGTGCTAGCCTGGATTCATACGGCAGAATTAATGCTTACTGCTCGAAGAGAATTAAAATTTGCAATCTCTAAATCGGATAATTTAGTGGCTTCCATGCAGGAAGGGGTTTATGTTCATGAGCTAATTTACGACCAATCTGGTCGAGCTATTGACTACCGAATTTTGGAGGCTAATGCGGCATCCGAAAGGCAATTAAATATAAAGGTAGAGCATGCGCTAGGCAAGTTGGCTAGCGAACTATTTGACGCCGAATCTCCACCTTTCCTAGATCTATATGCTAAAGTTGCAGAAACAGGGTTGTCAACTTCCTTTGAACAATATTTCCCACCTATGGAGAAATATTTTAATATCTCAGTCTATTCATTACATAAAGGGATGTTCGCCACTGTTTTCAGCGATATTACTGAGCATAAGGTTTTTGAAAAAGTTCTGCTTGAGAGCGAAGAGAAATATAAAAATTTAGTGAGAGATATGCAGGTTGGCGTAATTCTTCAAGATCCGAAGGCCCAAATTTTGATGAGTAATCAAAAGGCTCTTGAACTTTTAGGACTTACTGAAGATCAGCTTTTAGGAAAGACTTCGTTTGATCCGAGTTGGAATGTCATTCATGAAGATGGATCCCCTTTCCCCGGGGAGACTCATCCTGTGCCACAAGCTATTGCTCTAAATCATTCCGTGGATAATGTTATTATGGGGGTTTATCGACCTAGCGTGGGTGATCGTATTTGGCTTAGGGTTGATGCGGAAGTTCAGCGTGACAAGAGTGGAATCCTATCCCAAGTGGTGTGCTCATTTGTTGATATCTCAGATCGGAAGGAGGCAGAGGCCATATTAGAGGCAAAGATTGTCGAGTTAGCAAAAGTTATGGCTGAAAGAGACAAGTTTTTTTCTATCCTAGCACACGATTTACGTACCCCTTTTAATGGGTTTTTAGGTCTGACACAGATTATTGCTGAAGATTTGAATAACCTTAAGATAAATGAGGTTCAAGAAATTGCGATTCAGATGTCTCGCTCAGCAACGAACCTTTATCGATTGCTAACTAACCTCTTGGAATGGTCAAAAGTTAAGCGAGGGTTGGTTCATTCAAACCCGATACAACTTAATTTAAGGACCGTTATTGACGAAAATATATTGGTTCTACAGGAGTCCGCAGCAATGAAAGAGGTTGTTATTTCGACTGATATTTCGACTGAAATGAGGGTGTTAGCTGATCCGAACATGCTTCATACTATTTTGCGGAATCTTCTTTCAAATGCACTTAAGTTCACACGTGCAGGTGGGAATGTTATGGTTTCAGCAAAATCAGATCACCATAGCTGGATTGAAATTTCAATTCACGATACGGGCATTGGCATGACGCAGGAGCATGTGAATAATCTTTTTAAAATTGACGTTGACACCAAACGACAAGGGACGCAAGGAGAACAAAGCACCGGTTTAGGTCTGATGCTATGCAAAGAGTTTGTGGAGATAAATAAGGGGCGGATCTGGGTTAAAAGTAAAGTTGGAATAGGTTCGACGTTTTATTTTACGCTCCCTTGCGCATTGAATTAGAACCCAAAATTCGGTCTTTAAATTCTTAACTCTCTTGGGAGCGAATTGCAAATCTGCACGAGTAGTGTTAAGCTAAATATCGCTATTGATACTTTAGTCGCTAAAAACAAAAAGAGAGACCTTCCGATCTCTCTTTTATGCTCCTCAGGTATCCCGATAATTATCGGGATGAACCTACGATATTAGTGATATTTATTTTTTAATTTATCAGAAATTTCAGGGTATTCTTTAATATTTTGAATGTATTGGCGGCTTTTCATTTTTTTAATATGACACTCAATTTGTATCGCTTGAAACCTTGATTCGCAAGATATGGTTTGAAATAATCCCCAATCATTTGCTTTGCTTGTAAATGACCCTTGAAATTTTTTTTCTAAATGGAACGCAATTCGTTTATTGAGATCTTTAGTTTGGCCAATATAAAAGCGATCCAAGCTCTTGCTGTATAGGATGTAAACGGCATAGGACATGCATAAAGGTACAAAAAATGGCCAGCTTAAATATGATTTTAATACTTGCTCCTCAGGTAGTCCCGATAATTATCGGGATGATAGCTATCGGGATTGAACCTACGACCTACGGACCGCTCTAACTCAATATAAACAAAAAAAGAGACCTTTCGATCTCTCTTTTATGCTCCTCAGGTAGGACTTGAACCTACGACCTACGGATTAACAGTCCGCCGCTCTAACCAACTGAGCTACTAAGGAATAATATTTTTTACTTTAAGAACTTGCACTGCCTCCTCGGGACCGCTCTAATCCCGAATTCTCGGGAAGCTACTAAGGAATTTTTTCTTCAGTTTATTTTCTAAAGAGTTGCAAAAATAGTAAGATTTTAAGAAATCAGAAATATATTTGTAGAAAATATTGAAATAAATTATTTAGATGGGTAAATTGAAAATTTTGGGAATCGGAAATGCCTTAGTAGATATCTTGGTGCGAACAGAAGACGATCAGCTAATCAGTCGCTTAGGACTCCCCAAGGGGGGGATGGTCCTTGTGGATGGTGAATTGTCGGCTCGGATCCAGCAAGAGATCGCTCATCTCGAAATTAAAGTTGCGACTGGCGGTTCGGTGGCCAATGCAATTCAAGGGATTGCTGAGATCGGCATTTCCTGCGGTTACTTGGGTTCTGTAGGCAACGACGATCATGGCGGATTATTCAAATCAAAGCTCAATAAACGGAGCATATCGGCAATGCTTAAGTCTTCAGCTTTGCCTACTGGCTGTGCGGTGGGCTTTGTGAGTCAAGATGGCGAACGAACATTTGCGACTTACCTAGGTGCCGCAGTAGAGATGAACCCATCCGATATCTCCCCCGAACTATTTAAGGGTTATACGTTGTTTTTTATCGAAGGTTATCTGGTCTTTAATCATGCCCTAATTATGGCTGCTGCGTCAGCGGCAAAATCTGCCGGTCTTACCGTAGCACTTGATCTTGCTAGCTTTAATGTTGTTGAGGCGAACCTCGAGATCTTGAATGAACTGGTAGACAATTACGTGGATATCGTTTTTGCGAACGAAGAGGAAGCTAAATCATTTACTGGTCTGCATCCTGAATTAGCACTCGAACATATTGCGTCGCGCTGTGACATCGCAGTGGTGAAAGTGGGCAAGGAGGGTGCATATATTCAGCAAGGCATGCAGAAATGGCATGTTCCTGCATTGGGAGCTGAAGTGTTGGATACCACGGGTGCTGGCGACTTCTTTGCTGCAGGCTTTCTTGCAGGGCTAGCGCATGCCTATGATCTTGAGAAATGTGCCCAAATAGGCGCACTTATGGCCAGAGAGGTTATTGAGGTGATGGGCGCCGACTTAGAAGAACATCGCTGGACATACGTTAAAGAGCAAATAGCTTTGCTCTAAAAATCCTAGTCTTACTAGTTAAGTGAGGAATGAATTATTTCGAAATAAGCAGGAAATAGTTCTTCTTCCCTTTTTGAATCAGTAAATATTTACTGCCAATAAGCTTATCTGAACCGATAACATCGTCTGGACTTTCTATCTTGGATTTATTCAGCGATACTCCACCTCCAGCAATCGTCCGTCTTGCCTCACCTTTAGAAGGGAAAACATCGGTTTTTTCGGCAAGAAGATCGATGATATTAATCCCAGTCTTTAGCTCGGCAGCCGATATTTCACACTGAGGAACACCTTCGAAAACAGATAGAAAAGTTGCTTCGTCCAGTTTTCGCAGACTCTCTTCGGTACCCTTCCCAAACAAAATCTCGGAGGCCTCCACGGCAATGGCATAATCAGCTTCTGAATGGACCATGCAGGTGACCTCTTTAGCGAGAACTTTCTGAAGCTGACGTTGATGTGGCGCTTCTTGATGAGCTGCAATAAGCTCATTGATTGTTTCTTGCGAAAGAATAGTGAAGATCTTAATGTATTTTTCCGCATCCGCATCTGAGGTATTCAGCCAGAACTGATAAAATTGATAAGGTGATGTCCGCTCAGGATCTAGCCACACATTTCCTGATTCGGTTTTGCCAAATTTGGTGCCATCGGCTTTTTTAATCAGCGGACAGGTGAGTGCCCAAGCCTCGCCACCTGCTTTTTTGCGGATTAGCTCAGTCCCAGTGGTGATATTCCCCCATTGGTCGGAGCCACCCATCTGTAACTTGCAATTTTTTTCTTGATAGAGGTGCAGGAAGTCTGTTCCTTGAACCAATTGATAGGTAAATTCGGTAAACGACATTCCAGCTGCTCCACTGTCAGAATCGAGCCTTTTCTTGACCGAATCTTTAGCCATCATATAATTAACGGTGATATGCTTTCCAATATCACGGATAAAATCGAGGAAGGTGAACGACTTCATCCAGTCGTAATTATTTACCATCTCGGCTCCATTTTCGGCCTTGGAATCGAAGTCTAAGAATTTTGCAATTTGAACTTTTAAACACTCTTGATTGTGACGCAAGGTGCTTTCATCTAATAGATTACGTTCTTGTGATTTTCCTGAAGGGTCGCCAATCATCCCTGTTGCACCACCGACTAAAACGATTGGTTTATGTCCGCTGAGTTGAAAATGTTTCAACATCATAACGCCAACAAGGTGTCCGATATGTAAGGAGTCTGCTGTAGGATCAATGCCGACGTATGCCGAAGTGATCTCTTTTTTCAATTGTTCTTCTACTCCGGGCATCATATCATGAATCATTCCCCGCCAGGTCAATTCTTCAACAAAATTCATCGTACTAGTTGATTTTAAAGTTATGCTTAATCGATCTTACCCTCTTTGATTATTGGGTTTGAAATCATCAAAAGGCAAAGATACATTTTTTTCAAGCTGTCTGCATCTTGAATTTGGGCACTTTCCTGGGATAGAAGTCAAGTTTTTAATCCCCGTTTAGGTCTCGCTTTTTGTGGATGGCTTGACTTGGAATTCAAAGATATTGATATGCTCCGCTTTTAGGAAGGGCATAATACCTGGAGCTATATTTTCAATCGGAGTATATAGTGTTGATTCGCTCTTTAGTTTTGGCGGGATCAAGGTCCGGGTGTGTTTTTCTATTTTTTGTGTCAGCATCATGAAAATGCTTAGAATAAAGGCGGCTTTAAGGGCTGCAATGATTGCGCCACCTATTCTACTGAAAATACTAAGGGCGATGGCTCGAACAAATTTCTCTGTTGCAGTCGCCACAAGGTGTACCACGATAACCACAAAAATAAATATTAACACAAAGGACATGATTCGAAGCATGTCGGTATTCCAATCCAAGAATTTTGAGATCCATCCTAAAACGAGTTCTGAAAATTCAACTGCCAACCAGATGCCAAGAATTAAGGAGACAATGGAAGCAAGTTCCACGAAAAATCCTTTGATAAAACCGTTAATTCCTGCAGCACAGAGGATTATGATTAATACAATATCCAGTGAATTCACCTTAATCTATTTTAGTTAAACATCTGCTTGCGTCTGAAAAGCCTTTCATTTACCTTCCCTTCCAATTGAGCACCCTTCGATCCGCATTTCTTGAGAATAATATTCTAAATTTGTAGAAACAAAACTTAGTTTTCGGTTCTCACTGAGCATTCTATTTTGCGAAAGATAATAAATTTCAACTGAATATCTAACCTGACAAGCATACATGACTATTGTTAATTCAATTATTAACTGGATAAACTACAAGCGCATTTATGAGATCGATCTCTATCGGGATCATGCTCAGGAGATACAGCAAGAGGTGCTGTTCAATCTTTTGCATACCGCAAAGGGGACTGAATGGGGAGAGAAATACAAATATGGCTCTACCAAAACTTGGGAATGCTACAAAGAGAATGTCCCTGTTAGTCGTTATGAATCTATTGAACCTCTGATTCATCGAATGGTTCAAGGGGAGAAAAATGTCCTCTGGCCCGGTGCAGTGAAATGGTTCGCAAAATCTTCAGGCACGACAAATGCCAAGAGTAAGTTTATCCCTGTTTCAAAAGAATCTCTCGACGATTGTCATTATAGAGGTGGCAAAGATGTGTTAGCTATCTATTACCATAATAATCCTGATGCTTCTTTGCTCTCCGGCAAGAGTCTAACCTTAGGTGGAAGTCATCAATTGGCAAATCCAACAGATAAGGCTTATTATGGCGATCTCTCTGCTATTATGATAGAGAATCTCCCTTTTTGGACTGACTTTCATCGTACTCCTCCAACGGAGATTGCGTTAATTTCAGAGTTTGAGGAGAAGATCGCGCAGATTACAAAAACAGCCATCCATACCAATGTGACCTCTTTGGCTGGTGTCCCCTCTTGGTTCTTAGTCTTGTTGCATTATGTTTTAGATTATACTGGGAAATCAAATATCACCGAAATTTGGCCGAATCTCGAACTTTTTGTCCATGGAGGCGTTTCTTTTGAGCCTTACAAAGAACAATATAAACGGTTGATCCCATCGGTAAAGATGCATTACTTGGAGACGTACAATGCTTCCGAAGGTTTTTTTGCCATTCAGAATGATCCGGCATCAACGGATATGTTGTTAATGCTTGACTACGGAGTATTTTATGAATTTATCCTTGTTGGTCATACTGAAGAGGAGCATCCGGTAGCGATTCCGTTATGGGAGGTTGAGCTAGGTGTGAATTATGCGATGGTCATTTCAACAACCGGAGGACTATGGCGTTATTTAATTGGTGATACACTGGTCTTCACCTCTAAGAACCCCTATAAGATTCGGATCACGGGACGGACGAAGCATTTTATCAACGCTTTTGGGGAGGAGATTATTATCGATAATGCTGAACGAGCCATTAAAGCGGCGTGTGATGCAACCGGAGCCATTATCAGTGATTATACTGCTGGTCCAATTTTTATGACCGAGAGTCAGTCGAAAGGAGCGCATCAATGGTTGATTGAATTTACGGAACTTCCCGATGAAATGATTAGATTTACCGCTGTTCTAGATCAGGAATTGCAAAATTTAAATTCCGATTACGAAGCTAAACGACATCGGAATGCAACATTAGAGATGCCCCATGTTTTATCGGCCTGTAAGGGAACTTTTTTGCAGTGGATGCGTGAAAGAGGCAAGGTGGGAGGACAGAATAAGGTCCCTCGATTATCCAATAACAGGGAATTTTTAGATAGCTTATTAGAGATACATACGGATATGGAACTAAAATTACAGCGCTGATGAAAGAGGTTTCAGCAAAGCAAAAGAAACAGGTTAAAAAGCAGACTGCCCCAATGCATATTGCCATCGCTGGGAATATTGGATCTGGAAAAACAACCTTGACCGCTATTTTAGCCAAACATTATGGCTGGGAAGCGCATTATGAAGATGTAGATGGTAATCCATATCTGAACGATTTTTACCACGATATGCAACGCTGGTCATTCAACTTGCAAGTGTACTTTTTAAATAAACGATTTAGTCAAATCCTCGAATTTCGCAATTCGGGAAAGACGGTTATTCAAGATCGCACAATCTATGAAGATGCGGAGATTTTCGCCCCTAACTTGCACAATATGGGGCTGATGAGCACCCGTGATTTTGAGACTTATCACAATGTTTTTGACCTGATGGGGAAATTAATTCAGCCACCCGATCTGATTATTTACCTACGAGCCTCAATCCCTACCTTAGTTCAGCAGATTCAAAAAAGAGGTCGTGACTATGAAAATACCATCCGACTAGATTATCTCAAACAACTAAATCAGCGCTACGAAGCTTGGGCAACTCGTTATCAATCGAGCAAAATTATCGTGATCAATGTGGATGAATTAAATTTTGCCGATAACAAAGAAGATTTAAGCAAAGTTATTGATCGCATTGACGCACGTTTGCATGGGCTATTCTAAATTCTAGCTTTTACCTGAGCTATTTTTCAACCTACAAAGAGGGGTCATGCAGCAGATTTTAGAGTGTGTTCCTAACTTTTCAGAAGGTCGTGATCTGACCATCATCAGTAAAATTACAGCTGCCATCGAGCGCGTTGAAGGGGTTGTGCTTCTTCATGTAGACTCGGGTTATGCCGCTAATCGCACAGTCGTCACCTTTGCTGGGCCACCTGATTTAGTCGTCGAAGCGGCTTTCCAAGCTATTAAATGTGCCTCAGACCTTATTGATATGCGCCAACATCAGGGTGAGCATCCTCGTATTGGCGCCACGGATGTGTGTCCACTTGTCCCTATTTCAGGGATAACAATCGAAGAGACTGTCGAGTATGCTCGAGCTCTTGCTCGCCGAGTGGGAACCGAATTGTCAATCCCAATCTATTGTTACGAGTCTGCTGCATTTAGTGATCATAAGAAAAGTTTAGCGAATTGTCGATCTGGTGAATATGAAGGATTGGCCACTAAGCTAAAGCTCAACGAATGGCAGCCCGATTTTGGACCATCTAAGCTAAATATAAAGTCAGGATTAACGATTATTGGAGCTCGAAATCTGCTAATCGCTTACAACATTAATTTAAACACATCATCAGTTGAATTGGCGAATGCCATTGCGAACCAGGTTAGGGAGTCGGGTTATTTGAAAAGGGTTGGAGATCCAATCCACGGTCCATTGGACCTAGACAAAAGTGGCAATCCCATTCGAATTCCGGGCTCGTTAAAGGGTGTTCGGGCTATTGGATGGTTTATTGAAGAATATGGTTTGGCCCAAGTCTCTACGAATCTCTTAGATTTTAAGACAACCAAACTGCATCAGCTCTTTGAGGAAGTGGATCGGTGCGCAAAAGAAAAGGGGGTTGCGGTAACTGGTTCTGAACTGATTGGATTGATTCCTTTAGATGCGCTATTAGAAGCTGGGACCTATTTCAGACAAAAGCAAAATCTCCCGATCCCTTGTTCAGAAGAGCTGCTGATTGAATCGGCCATTCAATTCTTAGGCCTTGCCGAGCTAAAGCCATTTGACCCAGATCAGCGAATCATTGAAAAAGTATTGCAAAAAAAGGCCCGATAGATTTTAAATTTATCGGGCCTTTTAGTTTGTCATTGGTTAAATGCCAAATGCCGCTTTTATCTTTTCGGTATAATCAAGCTTTTCCCAAGTAAACAATTCTACTTCTTTGGTGATATTTCCAAAATAAGGGGAGTTATAGATCTTTGTGATTGTTTGGGGTGTGCGTCCCATATGGCCGTAGGCAGCTGTCTCTTCATAGATTGGATTACGAAGCTTTAGACGCGCTTCAATAGCATACGGACGCAGGTCGAAGAGTGCTGCAATCTTATCGGCAATTGCGCCATCTGTCAGGGAGATTTTTGCTGTACCATAGGTGTTTACATAAATATTCACCGGTTGAGCAACGCCAATGGCATAAGCTAGCTGTACTAATATCTCATCCGCAATGCCAGCCGCGACCATGTTTTTTGCAATATGTCTTGCCGCATAAGCTGCCGAACGGTCTACTTTTGATGGATCTTTACCCGAAAAGGCTCCTCCGCCATGAGCTCCTTTGCCTCCGTAAGTGTCGACAATGATTTTACGACCTGTTAAGCCCGTATCTCCATGAGGTCCACCAATAACGAATTTTCCTGTTGGATTGACAAAAAGGATATAGCCGGGGGCAAATAGTTTTTGGATGGAAGCCGGAAGTTGTGCAATCACGGCTGGAATAAGATATTGCTGAACATCTGCTTTGATCTGATCACACATGGCTTGGTCGACCTTTTCTTGTGTTTCAGGTGAGGAATCACTTGGAGAAAGAAATTCGTCATGCTGCGTTGAAACAACAATCGTATGGACCCTGATCGGTTTGTTATCCTCCGCATATTCGATTGTAACCTGTGATTTTGAGTCAGGACGCAGATAGGTCATAACCTTGCCTGCACGACGAATCGCTGCTAATTCTTGCAATAGAATGTGCGATAGATCGAGCGATAACGGCATATAGTTTTCTGTCTCAGAAGAGGCATAGCCAAACATCATTCCTTGGTCACCAGCTCCCTGGTTTTCACGATCTGTTTTGTCAACCCCACGATTAATATCGGGTGATTGTTCATGCAAGGCGGTTAAAACGCCACATGAATCACCATCAAATTGGTATTCGGCTTTCGTATAACCAATTCGATTGATCACTCGACGAGCGACTTCACGTACATCGACATAGGTGGTTGATTTGATCTCGCCAGCTAGGATCACCTGACCTGTTGTAACCAAAGTCTCACAGGCTACTTTTGCATTTGAATCATACGCTAGAAATTCGTCAAGGATGGCATCTGAAATTTGATCAGCCACTTTGTCTGGGTGTCCTTCCGACACCGATTCTGAAGTAAATAGATATCCCATAATAAAATTATTTGCTACTCTGAAAACTCAAAGCAGAAATGAAAAAAAAGCAAATGGGGATAGTTGATTGATAGGAAAGGATCCAAAATTTTTGCTTTAGCATTTTTTTCCGTGGTTGCAATCAATCAAATTTATCCACCAATAATTCGACAAAGATAAGCTTTTTTGAGTGAAATCCACCAATTTAATTATTCTAATAGTTGTGCTTTAGGGAAAGAGTTTCTTATTCGACGCTTTTGAGGATCTAGGCAGAGATCATGCCTAATTAGCCGATATTGAATAGATTGTCAAGGATGAAAAATTAGTTGTTCGTAGAGTTAGTTATTCGCATAAACTCTTTTTCTAGGCTGGATTCTTGTTTTGACAACGTTAGAATTGTTAATTTTTGCACAACGGCAAATTTGAAAATCAGCGGACGCAAATCGTCTTTCCCCCCTTTTAAAATAAAGGTGTTGCCCGAAGCTAAATGAGATTCCAGAACGCCAGGTATTTTCAAAAGTATCTTTTCCTTGATCGGCTCAAGAAATTCTACTACGTAAAGTTGAGTCTCTCCATTTCCGAATGCTTTTATGTTTGCGGGTGAGTCGGCAGCCACTATTTGCCCTTGATTAATGATGATAATTCGATCACATAATGCCTCTACTTCTTGCATAATATGGGTGGAGAGAATTACCGTTTTATTCACACTAATAGTCCGAATCAGTTGTCTGATTTCTACGATCTGTGTGGGATCTAGTCCAGAGGTAGGCTCATCAAGTATCAGCACTGCGGGGTCGTGTATCAGGGCTTGAGCGATCCCAATCCGTTGACGATAACCTTTTGATAAAGCGTTGATTTTTTTATGTTGTTCGCGTTCTAGGCCAGTCAAGTGAATCATCTCGTTCACTTTTGCTTTAATCCCTTTAAGGTGATACAGCCCTGCTACATATTCTAGATATTCGGCAACATAAAGATCGGTATATAGCGGGTTGTTTTCGGGGAGATACCCAATCTGTTTTCGAATCGCCAGACTATGGTCCTTTACGGATAAACCATTGACTTCAACGAATCCATCGTCAGGCTGCATATAGCCTGTGATAATCTTCATGATGGTTGATTTGCCTGCTCCATTAGGTCCTAGCAAACCAACGATCTCTCCAGATTTCACATTGACTGAGACGTGGTCAAGTGCTTTTTGATTGCCGTATAATTTTGTAACAGATTCGAGTTTTACAGACATGTCATGCAATTTTTAACAAATCTAATCTAAAATCATGAATCAGATTCAATATGGGGGTATTATTGGAACATAAATATCCGAAATAAAACATAAATTTGTCAAAGCTTTCTAGCCAAATTTTTCGGTGGTATGAAAAACCAGAATTTCAATTTCGTCGACTCCCTTTTACGATTTAAACGACAAGAAACTGCAATTGTAAAGATTGGGATGATCACCCTTGGAGGTCAATATCCCATTCGATTACAGTCGATGACCGATACCGACACGAAGGATACTGAAAAATCTGTTGATCAGGTGATCAAGATCATAGATGCCGGTGCCGATTTTGTGAGATTGACGGTACAGGGAACTCGGGAGGCTGAAAACCTAAAGAATATTCGTGCTGAATTAGATCGCAAAGGATATCCAAATCCGCTGGTCGCAGATATTCATTTCAATCCATCAGCTGCTGACATTGCCATAAAATATGTTCGAAAAGTACGAATTAACCCGGGTAACTTCTACGACAAAAGGGCTAATTTCGAACATGTCCTTTATACCAACGAGGAGTATAGGAAGGAATTAATCAGTATTGAAGAGCGGTTTGTTCCGTTTATTCGAGAGTGTAAAGAGCGAGGTGCCGCCTTGCGCATTGGGGCAAACCAAGGGTCGCTCTCTGATCGGATCATGAGTCGCTATGGGGATACTTCCGCTGGAATTGTGGAGTCAGTGATGGAATTTTTGCGAATTTGCAAGCGAGAAAATTATCATAACATCGTGATCTCTATTAAATCGAGTAATACGCGCACGATGGTTTATACTGTGCGACTGATGAATCATCAGATGCGTAAAGAAGATATGAACTATCCTTTTCATATTGGCGTAACAGAAGCCGGGGAAGGGGAGGATGGGCGCATAAAATCGGCTGTTGGTTCGGGTGCTTTGCTAGCCGATGGGATTGGTGACACCATCCGAGTATCACTTACGGAGGATCCTGCCGCGGAGATTGTTTTTGCGCGCAAATTAGTTGACCTTTTCAAAGGCCGTGAGAATCATGCTCCGATTACGGCTCCTTTAGTCGCTCAAACAAACCCATTCGAATACGAACGTCGTTCAACTCGACCCGTTCATGATATTGGCGGGAAGAAACCTGCAGTTGTTGTTGGCAGTCTAAATAAATATACCATAGAAGAGATCCGAACACTTAATTCGGGTATTGAACCAGAATATTTTTTCGATGGAAAGACCATAACAGACCGAAATTCTAAGTTGTATCCAGTTTTGACACTTGAAGATTATCTTTTTAATGATAATTATACTGGTCAAATGCGTTTTGTGCGGGTGAAAAAGCGAGAGTACGATATTTTCAAAAAGGAAAATCCGGAGATCGTTGAGAAGCTTAAACGTGAGCGTAAAGCAATCTTGATCATGGAAAGTGACAATCTTAATTGCTTTGCCGAGATGAGAGCCTTTTTTATGGAGCTAGATGCTCATATCTGTAAATGTCCAGTCATCCTGCACCGGGCATACAAAGAGAATAATTACGAGAACCTTCTGCTTAAAGCATCGACCGACTTAGGGGGTTTATTTATTGATGGATATGGGGATGGTATTCTTTTGACCAACGAAGGGAATATCGGTTATAATGAGTTGAAGAATCTAGCTTTTGGCATCTTGCAGGCTAGCCGAATGCGGGTAACAAAAACTGAATTTATCTCATGCCCTGGATGTGGCCGCACGTTATTTAATATTCGTGAGACCCTGGCTGACATCAAGAGTAATTTTAGCCATTTGAAGAATTTGAAGATTGGTGTTATGGGTTGCGTTGTGAATGGTCCAGGTGAGATGGGCGATATCGACTATGGTTATGTTGGTTCGGGCAAAGGGAAGGTTAACCTTTATAAAGGACAGAAATTAATTAAGCGTCATGTCAATACGGAAGATGCCGTTGAAGAGCTTAAACAAATTATTATGGAATATGGCGAGTGGAAATCGCCTAACTGATATAGTTAGATCTAAATCTATCTCTAATTCTTTAAAAGAAATCGTTATCTCCCTTGTGGGTTTCTTTATCTTTCATCCCTTTTGAACAGTCTAGATCCATTCGGAACCCTTCAGGAACCTCAAAGCGAGTATCTTGCGAATAGCCCAATGTGCGATCACGGTAAAGCTTATTCATAAAATATCCATAGACGGGTAAGGCCATATTCGCCCCTTGTCCCATGGTTAGACCTTCGAAATGGATGGCTCTTAAATCACCACCTGTCCAAACGCCAGTAACTAACTCAGGGGTAATCCCCATAAACCAACCATCTGATTGATTTTGGGTGGTTCCCGTCTTGCCTGCAATATCCGCGGTTAGATTGCCATAGATTAATCCTTCTCGGCGCAGACGCTGGCTAGTCCCTTCGTTTACCACACCTTCCATAAGATTAAGCATTAAGTAGGCTGTTTTTGGGTCAATTGCATCGTGATGATCGGGAGAAAATCGAGCCAGCACATTCCCATTTTTATCTTCAATACGTGTGACAAGGATCGGTTTAGTATAGACTCCATGATTGGCAAATGTTCCGTAAGCTCCAACCATCTCATAGATGCTAACATCCGAAGTTCCTAAGAACATCGATGGAACCGCATCAATATGGCTTGTGATCCCTAGGTTTCGCATCATATTTGCCATTGTCTCCGGATTAAACTGCTTCATCACCCATCCTGAGACTTGATTTACCGAATTTGCTAATCCCCATTTCAGAGTAACCATCTGGCCGTCAAAATCGGTGGTTCCAGAATTTTTTGCGGTCCAGGAAGTTCCGTCCAGAAGGTAAAAAGTTTGTTCTGCATTGGGTACCATCGTGCAAGGCGAATAACCATTCTGCATGGCTAAGGTATATAAGAATGGCTTAACGGTCGAGCCCACTTGTCTCTTCCCTAATTTAACCATGTCGTACATGAAATATTTATAGTTCGGGCCGCCAACCCATGCTTTTACATGCCCAGTCTTCGGCTCCATGGTCATCATGGCCGATCGCAAAAAACCAAGTGAATAGCGGACGGAGTCTAATGGTGTCATCGTGGTGTCGACTTCTCCTTTTTTCCAGCTAAAAACACTCATCTCTACCGGCTTCTTAAACGAAGCTAAAATTTCCTCTGATTTAATCCCTGTACTTTTCATCTGGCGATACCGTTCACTTTGTTTAACAGCAAAGTTTAGCAGGTTATTCGCCTCTTCATCTGACATCGAATTCGGGAATGGCCGATTCCGCAGAATTTTTATTCGCTGATTAAATACAGGTTGTATCTCAACGCTGAGATGTTGCCGAATCGCATATTCTGCATATTTCTGCATCCGCATATCAATCGTCGAATAGATTTTTAGTCCATCTGAATGAATATTATAAGGTTTTCCGTCTGGCTTAGGATGTTTATTACACCAGCCATACAATGGATTGGCAACCCATTCTGTCGAATCGTCTTGGAACTGTTGAGTCTGCCAAGCTCCGTATTTTTTGCGATCCGGTCGCTGCGCCATTAAAGTAGTTCGCAGGTACTCGGTAAAATAAATCCCCGGACTTGACTTGAAATCTTCTTTGTGGTAATTTAAGTTTAGCGGCTTAGTTTTTAACGAGGCATAGGTAGCTTTTGAGATAGCTCCATATTTTCGCATCTGATCAAGCACTACATTACGCCTCTGCCTAACAAGCTCTGGTCGTCTGACGGGATTGAATAACGAAGGATTCTTTGCCATTCCAATGAGCATGGCAGCTTGCTCAATTGTAAGTTGATCAGGGGTAGTTCCAAAATAGATCTGTGCGGCAGATTTAATCCCAACAGCAAGATTTAAAAAGTCAAACTTATTGAGGTACATCGTCAGGATCTCCTCTTTGGTGAAGTTGCGTTCTAGCTTAACCGCAATTACCCACTCTCTGAATTTTCGAAATGCTAAGGTTATCTTATGTCCCATGTCTTCACGTGGGAACAACATTTTCGCTAATTGCTGACTAATTGTACTTCCACCACCCGAGCTTTCATCGCTCACGATCACCCCTTTTGCGACTCTTAATAATCCCCGAATATCAATTCCTGAATGGCTATAAAAACGCTTGTCTTCAGTCGCAATGAGTGCCTTAATAACGTTTGGACTGATCTGCTCATAGGGGACATAAGTCCTGTTTTCTTTGTAGAAAAATTTGCGAATCACGACACTATCGCAAGAATAGACCTCTGAAGCTAGAGATGTTTCAATATTCTCAAGCTCGGTCAGCGAAGGCATAAAGCCGAGGTTTCCATTGACGATTAAGGTGAATAAGATGATAACCATCACAACACCAGCGCCAAATAGACTCCAAAGTATCTTAAGGTATTTTTTTAACGATGGTGCAGAACCACTCATAGATCGATAGTTTTGAATGTTACAAACTTACATCAAAAATTTAAAATGGGTGAGGAGGCGTGCTAAAATTATTCCGCGTAAAAACAGGTAATCGCCGCTATGTTAGGAAGCTTCTGATCTTTTTCTGAAAGCTTGATAGCTTCTTCGCTTAAGATCCAATCAATATTTACTGACGGATCATTCCATATTAAGCCGCCATCAGAGGCTGCGTCATAATAATTATCACACTTATAGGAGAAGATAGCTGACTCGCTGAGCACGATAAATCCATGTGCAAAGCCTCTAGGAATAAACAGCTGGTGATGATTCTCTTCTGAAAGACGCGCAGAGACTGATTTTCCATAAGTTGGAGAACCAATTCGTAAATCAACAGCAACATCAAGCACTTCACCTTGTAGGCATTGGACAAGCTTGGACTGCGTAAATGGAGGCTTTTGAAAATGCAATCCACGTAAGACCCCATACTCAGATTTCGATTGATTATCTTGTACAAAGGTTACCTTGCCAGCATGTTTCTCGAATAAATCTTGCCGAAAGGACTCAAAGAAATAGCCACGATGATCACCTCTGATGAAGGGCTCAATCAATAACACGTCAGGAATTAATGTTGGAGTAATTTTCATAATCTGATTTTTCCTTGTCGTATTAGTCTGCCGCTAAGCGAAGCAAATATTGGCCATATTGGTTTTTCACCATCGGTTGTGCTAATGCGGTAAGCTCCTGTTTGTTGATCCATTTATTATTAAAGGCGATCTCTTCAGGACAAGCGACCTTCAGTCCTTGACGAGTCTCAATCGTCTCAATAAAGTTAGAAGCTTGAATTAGGGAGGCGTGAGTTCCGGTATCCAACCATGCAAATCCACGGCCCATGGTCGAAAGTTTTAATCTCTGCTGATCCATATATACCTGGTTCACTGTCGTAATTTCTAACTCACCTCTTGCTGATGGCTTAATATTCTTCGCAACTTGAATAACAGAGTTGGGATAAAAATAGAGTCCAACAACGGCATAATTCGATTTAGGTTTTGCAGGCTTCTCCTCTAAGGATAAGACATTTCCTGCAGAATCGATCTCTGCTACTCCATATCGCTCAGGATCTGATACCACATATCCAAAGATGACAGCCTTCTTCTCATTCTTAACAGTCTCCACGGACTCGTGAAGCATGCCAGAGAATCCATAGCCGTAAAAAATATTGTCGCCTAATACCAGACAAACATCATCAGAGCCAATAAACTCTTCCCCAAGAAGAAAAGCTTGAGCAAGTCCATCTGGAGAGGGTTGCACTTTGTAA
The DNA here is from genome assembly GCA_903905505.1 of uncultured Bacteroidia bacterium. Lineage (GTDB taxonomy): Bacteria > Bacteroidota > Bacteroidia > Bacteroidales > Prolixibacteraceae > JAAFHB01. The sequence continues at coordinate 45,875 of CAIVGL010000022.1, forward strand.
CTAATCTGAATACCCCACTCATGACCATCTCCAAGCAGTCGTTCATACATGCCAATATCTTCTGGCGTAGAGATTAATAGGATCTCTCGAATACCCGATAACATCAAAGTTGACAAGGGATAATAAACCATGGGTTTATCATAAACGGGTAGTAACTGTTTTGACACCCCCTTTGTGATAGGATAGAGACGCGTCCCAGAGCCTCCTGCAAGTATGATTCCTTTCATAACTATTTTTCAGCTTTTAGGTTCAGATTATGTTCATTACTTCACGCTAACCGATCGTAAATCGAAGGGGATTCAGCACAGAGTTAACTTTGCTAAGTTATGACTCTTTTTAGTTTGAATCCTCAAAAGTAAGGTTTATTAAGTTAACCTAGAAATTTAGAATTATTAATTCTAATTTACAGTTTCTCTGTGACGAATAGAATCATTCTCTCTCTCAGTTTTTGGGTTATGACCAAGTATGCAGAAAGCATTTTTATAATCCAATTCGCATTCGGTCAGTACAAAGAGTATTTTGTTATTTTTGTATGTATAACCTTGACATAAACAACTTACCAATATCATCTGCATAAGATTCGCGCATTGCTGTAGAATGCCAAATTTAGTCATGCATAACTAACTGCTTTAAAAAATTTGAAAACATGAAAAAAATACAACTAATTCTAGTCTTGACATTTTTGTCAAGCGCATTATTCGCAGGGCAAGGGAAATGGGAAAACCTATTTAATGGTAAAACTCTTGATGGATGGGAAAAGTTAGATGGCGCGGCCGAATATACTGTTGTAAAAGGGGAGATCGTTGGCCATTCGAAGGTGAATACTAAAAATACCTTCTTGGCGACGAAGAAGAATTACGGGGACTTTATTCTCGAATATAAGATTAAGATGGATACGGGTCTTAACTCGGGTGTCCAAATACGTTCGGAGCAAAACACGCATAACATAGATCATGTGCATGGTTATCAAGTTGAGTGCGATGATTCGCCTCGTGCTTGGTCGGCCGGTATCTATGACGAGTCTCGTCGTGGGTGGCTTTACCCACTTGAATATAATCAGCCAGCCAAAAAATGTTACAAGCGCGGACAATGGAATGCCGTTCGTGTAGAGGCCATTGGAAATTCAATCCGAACTTGGATGAATGGTGTCCCTTGTGCCAATCTTGTTGACGACATGACATCTTCCGGATTTATTGCACTTCAAGTGCATGGCATTGGTAAAGATGCCACGAAAGAAGGGCGCACTATCTGCTGGAAAGACATTCGAATCATGACGAATGATCTCGAGAAATACCGTAAGCCGATGGATAAATCAGTTCGAGAAGTAAGTTATTTAAACAATACCTTAACTCCGAATGAAGTGTCGAACGGATGGAAATTGCTTTGGGATGGTAAAACTGCAGCGGGATGGAGAGGTGCTGGAGCGGCTAATTTCCCTCCGAAAGGATGGACTATAGAGGATGGAGCTATTAGTCCGAATAAAGTAAAAAGCTTACGTGGAGGAGATATTGTAACAACAAAAAAATACAAGAATTTTATTTTGGAAGTTGACTTTAAGGTTACTGAAGGGGCCAATAGTGGGATCAAATATTTTATTCAAAGCGAACCAAATAAACTCAATACAAGTGGCTTTGAGTTTCAAGTTTTGGATGATTTAAGACATCCTGATGCTAAAGAAGGGATTGATGGAAACCGCACTGTTGGTTCGCTCTATGATCTGGTGACTGCGAATTCAAAACGTTTTGATGCTAGTCAGCCAGTAAAACGAGTCAATGCTATTGGACAGTGGAATAGAGCTCGGATTGAAGTCGCAGGTGCCCGTGTGACTCATTTTTTAAATGGAGTTAAAGTTTTGGAGATCACTAAAGGATCACCAGAATTCAAAGCCGACATTGCCAAGAGTAAGTTTAGTAAAGTGCCTAAATTTGGTGAATATGAGGATGGTTATATTCTCCTTCAAGATCATGGCGATCAAGTCTCGTTTAAAAATATTAAGATTAAAGAGTTATAGACCCCTGCTCTCTTTAAGACGAGCTTCGTTTGTGACTTTAAGAATAACCTCGGGCATCTGTTGTTGTCTTGCTGGATTATACCTCGATCCTCGGCTGTCCTATCTTTATTGGTTGACCAATCGGGTGGCCATTCATGGCGGTACAAGCACTGAAGCGAATATTGCCGAATATTTTAAAAAATATAAAAAACAGAATTAATCTATGAAGAGTTTATACGTGTCAATTATGATTGCTGCTTTCCCAATTATTTTAAGCTCAATAAGTGCAGAGGGAGCTACTGGTTCCGAAAAAAAGTCGAAATCCAACACTTTTAATGGAGCTAAGGGTGAGGTTAAACTGATCACCTTAGATCCAGGTCATTTTCATGCCGCATTAGTTCAAAAGAACAATTACGATCAAGTTAATCCAGAGGTTTATGTTTATGCTCCCAAGGGCAAAGATCTGGATGAACATCTTAAACGAATTGAGGGGTATAACTCAAGAGCTGCAAATCCTACGACATGGCAGGAGAAATGCTATATTGGCAACGACTATTTGGAAAAAATGCTTTCCGAAAAACGGGGCAATGTGGTTGTGGTATCGGGTAACAACCGGATAAAAGGCGACTATATTGCGAAATCAATAAATGCAGGATTGAATGTGTTAGCCGATAAGCCAATGGTTATTAATGCCGATCAGTTTCCTATTTTGGAAGAGACATTTGCAATGGCACAGAAAAAGGGGGTACTCCTTTATGACATTATGACTGAGCGTTATTCGGTGACTACAGCCATTCAGCGAGAGCTTTCTATGAACTCAGCTATTTTTGGAGCTCTGGAGAGTGGATCTATTGAGAAACCTGCTATTGAGATGACTAGTGTTCATTATTTTTATAAAAATGTCTCCGGAAATACGTTGGTTCGACCAGGGTGGTTTTTTGATGTCAAACAGCAAGGTGAAGGTATCGTCGATGTGACGACTCATCTCGTCGACCTGGTGCAATGGGAATGTTTCCCCGATCAGATTTTGCACAAAAGCGATATTCAGATCTTAGATGCAACGCGTTGGCCTACGGAATTTTCGAGGTCTGAATTTTCTGAGGTTACTCAATTGGCCGACTTTCCTTCCTACTTAAGAAAGGATGTTAAGGCAGATAAGCTTAGTGTTTTTGCTAACGGTACTATCGTTTATCGGATTAAAAATAGCGTGGCAAAGGTTACAGCTATCTGGGATTATAAACCGGTGGCAGGGGCTGGTGATACCCATTATTCCATTCTGCGTGGGTCGTTATCTGACCTAGAAATTATTCAAGGGAAAGAGCAAAAGTATGATCCAACCCTATATATTCATGCAAAGGCAGGAACTGACGTAATCAATTTAGAGAAAGGGATAAAAGCAGCATTGGCAAACCTTTCTCAGCCTGGATTAGCACTAGAGAAAATCCAACCAGACACCTGGAAAGTCGTCGTTCCAGAACCGTTAAAGATTGGTCATGAAGCTCACTTTGCTCAAGTTACAGCAAAATATCTTGAATATCTTAAGATAGGAAAGCTGCCAGAATGGGAAGTGCCTAACATGCTGGTGAAGTATTACACCACCACTCAGGCTCTTAAATTGGCTCACTCGAAACATTGATTCACGGCTGAATCTTAGGTGGTTCGTTACTATAGTGTTAAATAACTTTCCCGAAAAATCGGTAAACTTGGATAGTTGTTATCTTTGGACCCTATTCCAATTAAATTAGAATTATGAACCCTTCAGGAAATAACGAATCTGAAAAAAGCAAAAGTATGTTGCCTCGAATTATCATCGGCACGGTGATTGTCTTGGGATTATCATTTTTAGGTAAGCAAGTTTGGTTTGCAATTACCCACGAAGAGACGGATAACGCTCAAGTTGAAATGCGTTTAGCCCCCATTCTTTCAAGAGTTTCGGGCTACGTTGGCAAGATTTATACCGATGATTATGCCGCTGTGAAAAAGGGTCAGTTGCTGATGGATGTGGACTCCACTGAACTTAACTTGCAACTTCAGGAGATGGAAGCCGATTATGCTGAAGCTCTTTCTGAAATAGAAAATACAAAGGCGTCGCTAACCAATGCATCAGCCTTATTTTCCGCATCGAAGGGGAGTGTAGAAGTTGTTAAAGCACGTCATGCCAAAGCGACTTCAGATCTTAGTCGTGAGAAAAGTCTTTTTGAGGGGAATGCCAGCACGAAGAGACAATTGGATGATAGTCAGTCTAATTATGATGTTTCGACGAAGCTTCTCGATGCAAGTAAGATAGATTTGAAAGTTGCACAAACTCGTATAGCGGTGCTAAATGCGCAAGTAAAGAAAGCACAAGCTCAGGCTGAGACAAAAAATACACGTATTAACCAGCAACGGTTAAAACTCTCCTACTGTCATATTTATGCCATCTCTGATGGTAAGATTGGAAAACGAAATATCGACGAAGGGCAGTTTATTCAAGCAGGAACTCCAGTTCTTACGATAGTCAATAGTCAGAGCCATTGGGTTGTTGCCAATTTTAAAGAGAGTCAGTTGAAAAATCTTAGTATTGGTAAAATTGTTCATCTTAAGATTGATGGATATCCAAACCTCGAAGTTCAAGGGAAAATTGTTTCCTTATCGGATGCTACTGGGGCTCGGTATTCTCTCCTTCCTCCAGATAATGCAACGGGCAATTTTGTCAAGGTTACCCAGCGAGTGCCTGTTCGTATCGAATTCTTGGATGAGGCGAAAGTTAAAGATATTCTTCGCGCAGGGATGAGCGTGGTAGTTTCTGTCCCTCTTTAAGCTCTAGATGGAACCCCTAAGTAAGACGGCAAAGATTTTTATTGCGATAACGACCATCTCAGCTGCCATCATGGAGCTGATAGATACCTCGATCGTTAATGTGGCCCTCAACCAGATGGCTGGAAATCTTGGTGCCTCGATTGAGGACATTGCTTGGGTGATAACCTCCTACGCCATTGCTAATGTGATTATTATTCCAATGACGGGCTTTCTAGCAACGTATTTTGGAAGGCTGAGATACTACATGTTTTCAATTGCCTTATTTACTGTTGCATCAATCTTATGCGGAACATCAACCTCACTTTGGGAGATTGTTCTTTGGCGCTTTGTTCAAGGCTTAGGTGGTGGGGCTTTACTGTCGACCTCGCAAGCCATACTGTTTGAAAATTTCACAGGTAAGGAGCGTGGCATGGCTGCAGCCTTGTTTGGAATGGGAGTTGTCTTGGGTCCTACCTTAGGTCCAACAGTCGGAGGATTAATTATTGATAGCTATTCATGGCCGTTGATATTCTACATCAATATCCCCTTTGGAATCGTAGCTAGTATACTGGCTTATAACTTTGTCCCACGAACTCCTAGAGATCATGTGAAGCCAAGTATAGACTGGTCAGGAATTTTCTTACTAACCATCGGGATCGGTTCGTTGCAATATGTTCTTGAGCGGGGGGAGAGTGAAGATTGGTTTGACTCTAGATTAATTATTGGATTGGCCCTGGTTGCTGCCGTTGGATTAATCACCTTCATTTGGTGGGAACTTAAGCAAAAAGAGCCGGTTGTGAACTTGCGGATCTTTAATGATCGGAACCTGATGATAACAGCTATTCTAACATTTTTTGTTGGATTTATTCTCTTTACATCGGTATTTATCTTCCCGTTAATGCTCCAGCGTGTTTTAGGGTATACCGCTTATGAGACTGGAATTACACTACTTCCAGCATCTGTCTTATCTATAATTTTCATGCCTCTCATAGGGCGATCTCTTCAGAATGGCACTAAACCTCAGATATTCGTTACGTTCGGTTTTATTACACTTATGGGTTTTGGATTGCTGATGTCGCAAGCAGATCAGAATGTCTCATCAGGTTTCTTCACGTTGCCATTAATGATTCGAGGTGCAGGATTGGCATTGCTGTTTGTCCCTTTAAATGCCATGGCTGTAGCCGGATTAGCACCTAAAGATATCGCACAAGGGGTGGCGCTTAATAATATGATGCGCCAGATCGGGGGATCCTTTGGCATTGCCATTGTAAACAATTATATCGCTCATCGGACAGCTATCCATCGGTCTGACTTGGTGAGTAATATCTACAGTGGGAATCCCCAATTTACCGAACGCTATGCCCAGATCTATCAAGGCTTGCAAGCCAAACTTCCGGTTGCGGCAAATCTGCCACAGCAGACCTATCAGATCATGGAACTCTCGATGATGAAACAGGTCTATCTGCTTAGCTATTTAGATGCCTTTATCTATGTAACTATATTTATAATGGTTGCTTTCCCACTCATCTTCCTAGCTCGAAGTGGTCGCAAAGCAACTAAAGAAACCTTGCATGCCGCAGAAGAAGTCTAATGATTAATTATATGATGCTCAACATAATTCGTCCTATTATGAAAACCTTATTTTTTATACTCGCAATTTTATCTCTTGCTAAACCTATTTTTGCTCAGGATCTTATGATCCCTGCTGATCTGAAACATCTAGTCGATCAATCATTTGAGAAATACCCAAAGGTGGCTGAGATGAAAGAGATGATCAATCTGAGCGAGATGAGGGTTAATCTCGACCGTTCAGCCATTCTTCCTACTGCTATGGGTGATCTATCCTATCGTCAGCAATTCCCAACCCCTGCCTTTCATATACCATCAGCATCTGGACAAATAGAAGAAATTCGCATTCAGCCGATTGATAATTACAATGCATCTGTATCCTTAGCCCAGCCTTTAATCGATTTTCGTTTAAACTCTGCCTTAAATAAAGCCAAAGGTGAGTTGGAGGTTTCAAAAGATAATTTAGAGGGGCTTAAGGTGAATCTTGCTTATCAGATTGCACAAGTTTACTACTCAATTATTTTTCTGAATAAGAGTCTTCCCGTTCAGCAAGAACAATTAAACTTAATCTTAGCCACCAAGCAACAGATTGAAGTCCGGGTTAAAAATGGGGATGCCTTAAATTACGATCAGGTATCCACAGATGTGAAATATAACAATGCGGTAAATTTCTATACCGACTTAAAGTCTCAGTTGAATAAGCAATATAACCTCTTAGATATGCTCACTGGGAATAGTGGCCAAGAGTATATCAAGGATGCAGGGTTTAGTGCGACCTCATTTAATTACCTCTCCGACTCAATCTTGGCAATTGCTTCTCGCAATAATCCCGATATTCGCATTGCCGATGCGAAGTTAAAGTTGGCAGGATGGGATATTATAACGGCAGAACGGAGTAAACTACCTAGCGTTAGCTTACTTGCTGGTGCAGGTTATAAAAATGGTTTTATGCCTAATATTGATGTGGTTAACTTTAACTATTTCGTTGGATTAGGAGTTACCATTCCGATCTTATCTGCTAGCAGACCTGGCTTCCATCAGAAAATGGCCGTTATCACCAGAGATGCAACACAGCATGCTTTTGAAACTCAAAAGGCAACGTTAAATAAGGATCTGCTCAATGCCCTCGACGATATTCAGAAGAATCAGAAAAAGCTCTCGTCAGCTGATGGACTTATTAAACAAGCCAAATTAGCCAATGAGTTAGCTGCTGATCGCTATAAATTTGGCGTAATCACAAACCTTGATTTACTAACGGCTGTTTCTAATCTTAGTGATGCGCAATTGAGCAAGTTGCAATTTGAATACAATCTGCTTTTGTCTCGCATGGACCTTTGTCGTCTTGCTGGTCTTCGTTGGTGGTAGTTTAGTGGCTAGTTAAAATCAATACCCCATTCTTCGGAAATTCGATCGTTAATAGATTGTTTGTCTTGCCCATAGACCCTTTCCAACTGTAGTTTGCTATAAAATTTGCTTTTCCAAAAGGGTTTTTAAGTTTGCAGACTCCCCCTTTTTCTGATCTAATCGTAACCGAAACAACATCTCCTTTTTTCTGCTGAGCCGAAATTAGAAAGGCTCCAACAGTGCGCAAGGAGGTAAAGCTTAAATCTTGCCAAGCTTTAGGTATGGCAGGGAAAAGGTGAATGGTGTCGGTATGGCTCTGGATTAGCATCTCTTGCACGCCGGCTGCAAAAGCAAAGTTTCCTTCGAGGGTAAAGGGTCTATATTTCATCTTTGAATAGCCTTTATCATGTTGCTCGCCATTGACATGAAAGCTGTTTGGCAGACAGAAATTCTCAGAGAAGATTCGAAGTGTCTGCGCTGCTTTATCTCCCATAAATGCACGAGCATAGAGGTTGCCAAGCCAGCTATAGGTATACCCGCACCACCAGTCAGGGCCAGTTTTTTCTAAGTTTGCAAGTGTTTCACGAATAATGGCTTGATCTTTTTCTCCTTTCGACCAGTCGATAACCCCTAATGGATGCCATCCTACCAGATGCGAAAAATGGCGGTGTGATTCTACATAAGGCTCACCAGGTGCAAAGGCTAATCCTCCTGCATTATCCAAAGCAAAAGTTGGCCACTCTTTTAGAATAGCCTTCCATTTTTGTGCCTCCTCTGCCTTCCCTAGAGTATGAGCTAGTTCTGCGGCCTTTTCGAATGTCCAGCGAATGAAAGAGAGATCGTAATTTGTTGTTTGTCCAAACCAAGCTTTGATAGAGTTATCATGTATTTCAGGACTGGAGCTAATGGGGAGTTTGCGAATCCCATTAATATCCTTGACTGATATTTGATCGAGGTAATCGGCTACATCACTGATCCAAGGGTATGCTTTTTCACGCAAAAACTGCTCATCTTTCGAGTAGATCCAATGGAGGTAAAAATGGTGCGACAACCAGCAACCTACCGTTGGACCAAAAGAGTATTGAATCCATCCGCCCATTGGCTCACCAGTTAGGGTAGTAACTCCTGGCACATTCATTCCCGAAGTGCCAAAGTATGTTTTTGTATATTTTTTAAACGTCTCCCGGTATTTCCAAAGCCAGTTTAGATACCCCTCTTCCAGATCGAGGTGGTTTGCTGAATAGGCAGGCCAGTAACTGAGTTGTGTGTTTAAATCGTGATGAAAATCTCCTTTCCAAGGTGGTAGCTTCCCATTGTCTGCTGTCCAGACCGCTTGTAATGAGATTGGGGGAGCATCGGCACGTGCTGCCGATCCGAATTTATATTGCTCTAGATCCCATTGTCGTTCAAGAATGGTATCAGGTAGTGTGATAGACGATTTCATCCAGTAGTTATTCCACCATTGGCGATGCCCAGAGAATGAATTCTTGAAACTCGACTTGTTCAGCATCTCTTGAGTTAGCATCCCTGCCGTTTTGTGGGAATCCTTTTCTGATGTCGTTGAGGTGATGGTCCAAGAGCCAACTAAGGTATGGTTGGCAGATTTCCAAGAGACCGACACTTCATATTCAAAACCATTATGCCCCTTCTGCCTGTAGGTTAATTGATTTGGAAGCGAAATAACTTTCCCCTGTTCGTATCCAAGTCTGATTAAATCTTGTCCTGCTACTGAGTCCTCATTCTTTACTCCGGTAGTTTTCCCATATTCGGGTGCCAATAATACAGGAATAAAATCACTGGACACCTGTTCAAACTTAAACCATCCTCCTGGTTGTGAGGCATGGACAAAAGTCTGCATCGTAGTTCCATTTTCCCATTTTGTTTCACAAAGTGCTGTCGCTAGGGTTAGTTGAACTTGCAAAACTTTTCCGAAGCCTTTGGTGTCAAATTCAAGAGCCGCTCCTGGGATCTTTGAAGGGGCAGGAAGCTGTTCGTAAGGAGCATCAAACATCTGCTGCACAACCTTGTAGTTATTCTCTTTAACCTGCTTCTGAACCCACTTAAAGTTGAATTCAGGTTTCGATAGATTGGCGATTGGTCTTAAGTCCCATAAGTCGGCGCGGTCTAGTGAGAATCTCAGATGATCCCCTTTTTGCCAAATCAGAGCACCCAACATCGCATTCCCTAGTGGAATGCCTTCGTCCCAAGTGGAAGCTAGACTTGAAAATTTCAGGTTGTACTTAGGCTGTGGTGTGGTGATCGTAGAAGATAGAAGGGGCAGTGAACTGCTAATTAGAATAAAGATGATCGCCAGTTTTCTCATCAGGTTAGGATCTTAGTAAGGTTCGTATGTTCAATTTTTGCTAGATGGCAAGTTGGGTTTTCAAAGTTAATAGAATCGCGATTCAATCGTTCTAATCTTGTATTTAATTAGGTTCCCAATAGGGCAAAATAAAACCGGGGTAGCACTATGAAACTACCCCGGTTAATTTGGCATTACAAAAGAAAAATCAATCGAAAAAAAACGAATGTTTTTTTTATTCTACTACAATCCCTTAATTTAATATGGTTTATTAGTGCCCTGTATTAGCCACATTTTAGACCATTGATCATTGGTTGCAGGAGATAATTTTGCAATTGCACTTGCAACATTTGCTTTATTTAAAATTGGCTCTTCTGCGCCATACGGATAACGTACTGGAATTTTCGTTCCATTGCTGGCAGAGATTAAGTTGGCTCCAAAGTTTGGAAGACCAGTTCTTCTCCAGTCGAACCAGAATTCAGGTGTCATGAAAGTCGCGATCCATTTTTGTGTCATCAAGACATTTAATTTGGCAGCGTCATCCGCAGCTGAAGTGTATTTGGCTACTTGTGCAGCAAGGAAAGTGGTTTCGTTATAATTTTCTAACGCATGTGTTTGCGGATTGTAAACAGTTTTACTTCCATCTGCAATACCAAATTGGCGTAAACTAGCTGTGATACCTGATTTGTAATATTCAGATGCATCGCTGCTTGATATCCATCCTTTTAAACGTCCTTCTGCTAAGATGAAGTTAAGCTCTGCATAGCTCATATAAACTGCCTTTACCAACGAATTGGTGTTTTGAGCATAGATATCACCAAGGTAAGATACATTTGGATTCGCTGCCTGATCGGTATATATTCCTGAATTTAGCGCTTTAAGCGAATTGAAGTTCACTAAATTAGAAAGGTTGTACGCATCAGGTGTTGCCATTGCAGCAGGAAGACCTACGTATCTAGCAGTATCAATTGCAGTACTACCAACTTGAGCGGCAGTCACATTATATACAATCTGTCCGTCAGCAAGTTTAACATATCCTGTTGAAGCGCTTACTTTTAATTGTGAATCCACTGGACGAATAAAGGTCGTTAATCTTGGGTCTAAGTTACTCTTTAACGCCTTAACAAAGGTTGCACATGGTTTACGTCGGTAGAATTCTGAACGGTTGTTCCATCCAAGAGGACCACCTGGCCAAGCTGTATTTGAATCGGTTCCTGGAAAAGGAATAGATGCATTGTCGGTGCTTGAAGTGAAAATTGGATAGGTTGAAGCATTTCCAACCATTGCACTAAATTCTGCTTTTACATCAAGACCGGCAGGCTGATCTGAAAGTTTTTCAGAAAGTCTTAGTAGGTATCTTAATCTTAAAGAGTTGGCAAATTTTCTCCATTTTAATACATCTCCTTGGTACATAAGGTCTGCTGACGAAGCTCCATCCACTGTTGTTACGGTTGCAAGTATGTCATTAGCAGATTTTAGATCCGCAATGATTCCTTTAAAGATGTCCTTCTGACTGTCGTAAACAGGCATAAAGTTCCCTTTTGAGGCTTGCATTGCTTCCGAATATGGCATATCGCCCCATAGAGAAGTCATAAAGCCATACCAGAAAGATCGCATAATTTGACCTGTAGCGGCATAAAATTTCTGATTGCCTTCAAGAAGTTCGTTTTTTGCATTGTCAACCATATATTGACTGTTGATTAACGAACCATTGAATCCACTGAAATTTTGAGGAGACCAGCTAAAGGTGTTGGTCCCCTGAAAGTCGATATAGTCTCTCTGCAAATATTGCATAGCTTCCGACAAGGTGATGGTGTTTCCGTAAACGTTTCCACGAATATAGTTAGTGGCGGAACTGGACAACACCGATGTTAGCACATACTTTATGTTAATATCACTAGCATTTAGCATGTTTGGACTCTTGTTGATCTCGGTGAGATTTTGGCAAGATGAGGTCAGCAGAATTACAGTGGTAATCATGCCGAAAAATATAGTTTTTAGATTTTTCATCTTTTTCGGATTAAATTGAATATTTTTCATCTCTTACGATTTTAGAATGATACATTGATTTTAAAACCGGAAGGCATAATGATCGGGGATGCATTCCAGAGGACGAATCCCTGCATGGTATTTCCGTTAAGCTGCTGATTGTAGATTCCTTCAGGATCCTGGTTGGTCCCGTTTGCAGCATAAAGGATAATGTTCTTCATGAATCCAGAAAGGATGATTTTTTGTGCTCCCACTTTTCTTGCCCAAGCATCAGGTAAAGTATATGAGAGTGCGATTTCACGAAGTTTAACAAACGTCGCATCATGAACCCATTCTGTTTTTTGGTTTAGATAAAAATATCCTCCTGAAGGCTGGAATACATCATATGATTTGATCATTTTTGTTCCTGCAGCACCGAAGTTCTCTCTGTAGCCGCCTGCTCCATCAGATATCACACCTGGGAAAAAGGCTCCTTCGTCGTATAAACTTCCTGCATATGCAAAACCTCCAAGATCTTTGGTCCGTCCACCGATCCACACATTGTCTTGGTATTTCGCTGGATTAGATTTAATCTCACTTGCTAAGGCATTCATATCACCATTGTAGGAGTTGTTGTCAAGTATACCAGAGAAGGTGCTTGCGCTTTTATCTCCTTCGGTTTTATAGTATTCAAGTTTTCCACCTCGACCTAAACGCAGGGTTGTTTCATCCATATATTTCCCACCTTGTCTCCAGTCGAAACTTAAAGAAAGTGTGAATTTTTTATAGTTTAGACTAGTCTGTAATCCAACCATGAAATCGTTCATGTAACTGCCGATCTTATCGCCTCCAGCTGGTCCATTCTGCAACTTTCCGTTTGAATCAAGCAATGACCATCCTTTGTAAGGGCCTTCTGCTACTTTCTTGTCAGCTGTTCCATAAAAAGTACCAACATAGTCACCTACTTTAGTCCAAGCATAAACTTCACGACTTGCCCAGAAAAGAAATTGGTTGATACCTGGAGTCAACTCAACTAACTTACTTCTTTCTTTGGTGAAGTTAGCAGAAACATCCCATGTGAAATCAGTTGTTTTTACAGGAACTGCATTGATGCCAATTTCTATTCCTGTATTTTCAACATTCCCAGCATTAATTGTGGCAGAACCATATCCTGACATGGCCGAAGTTGCCGCATTAAGAATCTGATTCTTGTTTTGCACTTTGTAATAGGTAATGTCAAAGCCAAGTCTGTTCTTAAAGAACGATGCATCAGTACCGATCTCAAATGAATTAGCGATCTCTGGTTTTAGATTAACATTTGGTAAGCTACCAGGAACCGAATAAGCGGTGCTAGGACCCCATGCTCCTTGATTAAGGACAGTCGCAATAGAATAAGGATTGGTATCTTTACCTACCTTTGATAGACCTGTTCGAACCTTTAATAGAGAAACCCATTCTGGCATCTCAACCATCTCATTTACCAAGGCACTCAAAGAGGCTGATGGATAGAAATAAGATCTATTTGCTTCTGGCAATGTACTTGACCAGTCGTTCCTAGCTGTTGCATCTAAATAGAGCATGTTATTATAGCTCAAGTTCAAAAGGCCGTATACACTATAGATATTTTTCCGGTAGATGTTGTCAGAATAAGTTAAACTACTTCTGTTTACATTCGAAAGTGTGTATAGGTTTGGAAGCACTAGCGCATCACCCCCAGCATACATCGAATAGTTACGTTGTGTCATCAAGTTACCTCCAATAGAAGGTGCAATCTCGAATTTGCCGATCTTTTTAGTGTATGATACAAGAGCATCGGTGTTCATCTCTCTAAGATTGTCGATTTGCTCGTTATACATACCAGTCGCTCTGTTGTTACCACCACCATCGCCACCGTAGCTCGACCAAGGTTGTCTGTAGGTTCTTTTATTGTTATTGCTGCTAAATGAATAGCGAGCCATAGCTTTTAAGTCGGGAAGAATTTGATAATCCAATTTCATGTTTCCCATTCCTCTTAAGCGGTTAAATCCGTCTTTTAGCTCATAAGCAGCAAACCAAGGATTGTCGTAATTTGTACTAACTCCTTTTTGCAATACTCCTGGTGTTTTCCAGTAGTCCTTAAGATCATTAATATTTACGTGAGGAGGAGTTTGATAAAGTGCCATATACTGACTGTCACCACCGTTTTTAACAGGATAGTTATCAGAATTAGGATTCTCAAGATCTAAATTGGCAGATAGTTTGACTTTTTTAGTGATGTCATAGGTAATGGCCATGTTTACACCGTTCCGATCCAATTCGGTGCCTGGATAGGTACCTGTCGCACTTAGGTTAGAGAGTGAAAGTCTATAAGTTCCTTTGTCGAATGCACCACTTACGCTTGCATTTAAAACTTTCTCTACACCAGTCTGGAAGTAATCCTTAAGCGTATTGTTGTAAAACTTTAACGGCTGAGCAACTCCATTTGTATTCCATTGAATTGCCGATGTGCCTTCTTGAGGTCCAGTCCATTGTTGGTATGCACTTTCATTTAATACGCCGCTGATACCTGTTGTAAATCTGTTCTGAAGTCGCATGTATTTGTAAGGAACCGAATAAGTTGATCCAATACTGACATCTACACCAATTCCATTGACAACTTTTTTACCAGACTTGCTTGTGATAATGATAACGCCGGCACCAGCTCTAGATCCGTAAAGTGCTGCTGCACTAGGGCCTTTCAATACGGTAACGCTTTCAATATTTTCGGGCGCTAAATCTTTCATTACCCGTTGGTCACCACTAGGTACACCATCAACAACAACTAATGGATTGTTGTTGCCCGACAACGAAGTAATTCCTCGGATATTCACAAAAGTCTCAGAGTTGACATCATTCGATGTATTGGTGATCTTAACCCCTGCCATTTTCCCTTGAATGGCGCCAAGAAGATCTTTCTGAGGGACACGTAGCATTTGATCCGATTTTACCTCGCCAACAGAGTAACCTAGGGCTTTTTTCTCTCTTTTGATACCAAGTGCAGTAACTACCACATCTTTGATCGCAATGCTTGACTGACCTAACACCACATCGCCGATATTCTTGCCAGCAAAAGCAACTTCTTTTGACTCTAATCCAATGAAGGAGAATACAATCGTTTTGCCATCAGCAGGAACTGTTAATTGGTATTTACCATCTAAATCAGTGATGACACCTGCTGTTGTTCCTTTAACAAATACAGAAACACCTGGAAGGGCAGTACCTGTTTGGTCAGTTACCTTACCAGACACCCGACGATTGTCTTGCGCTGCTGGAACTGGATCTGCTGTCCCAGTAGGTTTAACAACAATATAACGATCAATAACTTTATACTCTAATCCGGTCTTAGCTAAGACTTGATCTAGAATCTCAGTTACTAAAGCGTCCTTTACATCTAAAGAAACAGTCTCTTTAGATTTAACTTCTTCCTTTTTAAAGTAGAAGTAAAATTCGCTCTGATCTTCAATTTGTCTGAACACATCGATTAAAGAGGAGTTCTTAATTGATAAATTAAGCTTTGTGCTTTGTGAATAAGTCGGTGCACTTATGGCAACAAGGCTTGCAAATAGCAGAATTACTGTTAGTTGAATAATTCGCAAGGTTTTCATCCATGGTCGTTCTCCGCCATGGATAAGTCGAGACATTTTCATAAATTTGGATAGTTTAAATTTGACATATTGGTTGATTTAAATTAATTGTTGCGGTGAGGATGGTATGAACATCTTCATCGCTTTTTTGCTTGGTTATTTTATTCTTATTCTCATTTTTATTCATAGGCTATTGGTCGTTTAGTGTTAGTTTTTTAGGTTAGGCCTACGTATTTTTTATGATTTGCTGTAAATAATTATTTTGTCTTTTCCTGTGGCATTGATCTCATGCTTGAATTTTATTGGCGCGAGTAACTCCAAGGCTTGCATAATCTGATCTACAGGTTTATTTTTAAGTATCGTACCCGTGAAACGATGCGACTTAAGTGACTCGTTGTCAAAAGTTATTTTTACATTAAACCAACGATCTAATTTGTTGGCAATTTGTCCTAACGGCTCGTCATCAAAGAATATGCGCCCTTCTATCCAAGCTTTATAAAAATTGGTATCGACCTCTTTGATGGCAATATTTGAATTGTTCTTGTTTTTCGTTGCGAGCTGCCCGGGGATTAGATTAATGATGCTTTTCCCGTCAAGGCTTTGAGCATTTACCTTACCCTCAACTAAGGTAACAGCGCTCTCTTGGTCTTCTTGGTAGGCCGAAATATTAAAAGAGGTTCCAAGAACTTCAACCTTTAGATCTGATGCGTTGACCGTAAAGGGTTTGTGTGCCATCTTCGCAACTTCAAAGTAAGCCTCTCCATTGATGGTTACCGAACGACTGTCTGCCGCAAACTGCTCGGGATAACGAATGGTGGTCCCAGAATTTAACCAAATCTTTGTTCCATCACTTAATACAACCTGGCTCATCTGGCCAAATGGAACTCTTATTTCCGAATACCGAATCTCTGTTGCTATCTTTTCTGTTTTTGAGGAAGGTCTAAATACCAACCCTGTTCCAAATGCTAAAATAATTATCGCGGCATATTTCAATAGGGTGTTCAGCTTTTTAAATCTCCGAATCTTTATGGTGCGCTCAATCTTTTTCCAAGATTGATCACCTTGGCCAGCAGAGATATATCCAACTTCATTTAAACGCTCGTTGATTTGTTTCACGCTATTGAATTCTTTTAGATGCTTTTCAGTTGAAAGAAGCCGATCGAAATCCGCTAACTCTTTTTTATTCATTTCATGGTGTAACTTGCTGGCAATTCGCTCCCAGAAAGTCTCTTGATCTTTAATCATCTATAGATGCTAAATTATTTTTATATATGACGAAATAATTCAGTTGTAGGGTGACAGGCCAATGAGAAAATTAAATTAACAGAATGATTAATGAGTATTTAAACTCTTTAATTTTGAGGGATCTCAAATATTAAGTCGTTATTTTCTTGACTCTTTGCCGTTAAGATTAAATTACAGCGCTTTAGGGTCAAGCTCTTCTTTGAGAAAACGATAAGCCCGACCAATTTGTGTTTTTACTGTATTGATTGAAATCTCAAGCTTGATGGCTATTTCAGCATATGAATGGGATTCAAAAATGGCCAACTCAAGAATACGACGACGCTGTTCGGGGATCTTTTCTAAGGCGATATATAACCTGGCGTAATCGTCTAACTCTTCAATTGTTTCGTCGCTTGGCACATCAGGAATGGAACTTAAATCAATCTGAATACCCCATTTTTTCTTTCGGAAATTGTCGATCAGCTGATTGCGCAACATTAAAAAGAGGTATGCTTTTACTGAACGGTCAATGATAATCTCATGGCGCTTGGTCCATAGTTTAATAAAGCAATCTGACACTAACTCTTCAAGGCCATTTGTATTCGGATAGTTTTTTTTGACAAATACAACCATTGGGTAATAGTAGCGACTATGCAATACCTTTAGGGATGAGGTATCACCATTCTGGACTTTATTCCATAATGCTAAGTCGTTCGTCATGTACTTTAAATCTTAAGCTTTTTGTCGTTAGTTTTCGACATGCCAAAGTGTGGCAATTCTCAAAGATAAAAATATATATTTAATACTGTCATGCGATAGGATATAAATTTTCATTTTTAAAATGTGCAAATGAAAATATTTTACCACGTTAGCCTCAATAGAATAAAGCCCCAGATCAGATTATGGGGTTACTAATTCGGGAGTATATTTTTTGATTCGTGATTTGCCTGAATTCTCTATCTCTTGATTCGGGATTGACTTATCCTGAGGCCTACTTTACGACTGATTAATTTCCCCCATCAACTTATTTTGCTTGCTCTTTTTGGTGCTTCTTTGTACCCCAAAAGTTTAAAGGAGAAGTCAATAAGCAAGGATGGTAATTTTCATCTGTGTTGTATTTTCAGTAATAACCTAGCTATTAATAGCTGAAATTTACTCCGTTAAAGTTTCTTGATAGTTTGTTCTTTTAGATCCGTTTTAACACCAAACAGTTACATCAAATTCCCCAGTTTTTATTTGGTTTGTCGCCCATCTTTAATTCTAACACTCCTCCATTGGTCAATGTTTTATGATCAATCCAACAGTTGTTATAAGTCTTATTGTTGAGTTTCGCCGACTGGATATAGATATTTGTCGCCGAATTGTTCTTGGCTATAATCGTAAAAGACTTCCCCTTGGCATAGGTTGGATCGAGGTTCACTTGAACGCGCTTGAAAACTGGACTTGTAATTTCGTAGCGAGTATCCCCAGGACAGACAGGGTGTAATCCGCTTGCTGCCAATACATACCAGGCCGACATCTGTCCAACATCTTCATTGCCGACTAATCCTTCTACCGTATTATGGTAAGCCCGTTTGCAAATCTGACGGCTCCAAAATTGGGTCTGCCAAGGAGCTCCTAATCGATTGAATATAAATGGGATATGATGAACTGGCTCGTTGGCTTGATTGTAATAGTTATTCCACATCATACTCTCTGGAACATTGCTGAATAGTTCAGTTAGATCAGCAAGCGTTTTTTCTCTTCCTCCAAGAAGATCGCATAAGCCAGAAATATCGTGCGGTACAAACCACCCTTGCTGATAAGGATTGCTTTCAACACAACCGTAATCTTGCCTTAAGCGCCCTTGCTTAGGCCAATTTACCCAAGTGCCGTCATCATTATGTGGCCGAAACCAGTTAACCGAAGGGTCGAAACTGTTTTTGTAATTCATTGCGCGTTTGCCGTATAATTGGGCATCGTCTCTCTTTCCCAAACTATCGGCAAAGATTGACAAACACCAATCAAAATAAGCGTATTCAAGTGTTTCGGAGATCGAATTTGAATAGCCACGGGAGCCATTTCCAAACTTCTCACAGCTATTCTTCGCGTAAAGATAGCCCTTGTTGATGTCGAAGTTTCGTATCCCTTTATTGTACGCATCGACCATAACCGAAACGGCTGGATTGCCGATCATACATCCACTATAGGCATTGAGAAATTCCCACCTCTCAAGATATTTCTTGCCACTCTCATCGGCAAGTTCTACCAGCGAATTAATCATGTCGTTGACAACTTTCGGATTGATGATCGTCTGCAGCGGGAACTGACTTCGGAACACATCCCATCCACTAAAGATTGTTCGTTTGACAAATTTATCCGTTTTGTGAATCTTGCCATCTCCACCCGGATAACTTCCATCGACATCGGTAAAGCATCGAGGATCAATCATGGTATGGTAAAGAGCTGTGTAGAAGATTGTTTTATTCTCTTCGTTGTCGTCTGTTACTGAGATCTTGTTTAGGGCATTATTCCACAGTTGCTTCCCTTGTTCTTTGATCCGATCGAAATCAAAATCAGTAATCTCTCTCTCAAGATTGTTTTTAGCCCCTTCGATACTGACAAATGAGATGCCTGATTTTAAGATCACTTGCTCATCTTTCTCACTTGAGAACTCGGAGAAGAATCCAAGATGCTTCCCTTGTTTTTCTTGACATCCTTTTTCTACTGAAGCTTTGGCGACGAGCTCACGAAAGCTGTCACTTTCGATATATTGCCGTCTGCGATTTTGATGTTCTGGAATTGCGACACTCCAGACGCCGAAATTCTTCAGTGGCTTACTAAACTGGGCGTAGAAATAGACGGTGTAATCGGCCTTGCCACTTCCATTTCCCCATCCACCACCATCGGGAGTACACTTCATCCATCCTTGAATGGTGTGTTCATCAATTACTTTGACATACTGCTCGGTAGAAGTGCCTCCAACTCTGCGAGCTAGATCGATCTGTATCCGTGATTGGTCGTTTTTGGGAAATGTAAAACGGAGCATCCCACTATGAGGCGCGGCAGTGCCCTCTGCCCGGATCGAATAATCGGTAAGGGTGGCCGCGTAATAATCTGCTTTGGCTACTTCGCTCTCTTTTGAGTAACGCGAGCGGTAACCTTCCCCAGGGTGATCAGCTCTTCCGGAAGAAGTTTTTAATTCGCCCGTTGTAGGCATGACTAAAAAATTGCCTAAGTCACCATACCAACCAATCCCACTCATCTGGGTAAAGGCAAATCCCTCTATTGTTGTATGTTCATAGCTGTAACCAGGGCCGTTATCGCCTCCCGTAATCGTATTGGGACTGACTTGTACCATTCCAAAAGGGGTGGTGGCGCCAGGAAAGGTTTTGCCTAAGCCGTGCGTAGCCTCAGCTTTGTCTACATTGGTGCTTGCTCCAATAAGTGGATTAACATAATCGGCAAACGATTTATGTTGGGCTTTGGCTAGGGTCGAATGCCACAAGATGAGAAATAGAAGTAGATTTCTAAAGAGCATATTTTTAGGTAGGTTAGTTTATCGAGATGCTATTTTATTTTTTAAATACGCGCTGAAGTAAGTTTGATCCTCTTGCCTTTACATCAGTTCGGATCCTCTTTTCGTGCTCGGCTATTTTAAGAAATAGTCCTTTAAGTGCTTGTTGCAAGATGTAATCCTCAAGGTTTAATACAACCGTTTTCATCCCTGTCATCTTTCCAATGGGTGTGTCGGCAATCTGATTCCAAGTTTTGGTTATGTCACTCCACGATTGTTGAGTCGAAATTCCTGCGACTAGATTCTTACTTAAGGATTCTTGTATTTTAGGGCGATAGAGATCTGAAAGTTGTTTGCTAGTCTTCTGTTCAAAATAAATCGTTGCCGCATTTTCTGAACCTTTTAGAATTTCCATCGCATTGGCAAGGTCCATTTCTTGAATAGCGCGGGTGAAAATAGGAGCTGCTTCCTTTGCGGCATTTTCCGCAACCCTATTGAAGCGAATCACAATCTCAGTTATTAAATCTGAACCTCCAGGAATTAACGCAATATTATCGGTAATTGGTTTAGCTTCTGGCGGTAGACTAATCTTTACCGCAGCGTCTTTGAGATAGCCATCCACGGCAGAGAGATGTGCAGTTGCACTATCTGTTCCGATCGTTAACGCTTCTTTAAGTCCATCGGTGATTTCGGTATTCGTAAGTGGGTTGACTCTGCTAGTGATTTTATTCGCGAACTTGCTTAGTTGGGCTGGAGAATTAAAACAGAATAAGGAAAGTGCTATGACTAAGACGATAACTTTTTGCATTTGAGTTTAATTGTGATTCAAAGCAAAAGTAATACGATACTTGGATTTGTATCGGCTAATGTGAAGATTTTTTATCCTTTACTTGCGGATTTAGAGATCAAACTCATGTCCCGATTCTGGAATCTCAATATCCCTAAATCCGGCCTCTGTCATCCGCTCTTTGTAATACTGTTGGGCCTCATAATCGCCATGGACGAGGAAAGTCTTTTTAATCTTGAGTGGATCTTGGCATTTTAGGTAATTAAGCATTTCGCGGTAGTCTCCATGTCCGCTAAAAGCTTCGATCCGTTCTATGGTGGCATTGACAGCATATTTAGTGCCAAAAATTGAGACAACAGGATCTCCTTTCATGATTCTGGCACCTAAAGTACGCGGGGCGCAATATCCAACACTAAGGATTGTATTCTTCGGATTTGAGATGTTATTTGCTAAGTGATGTTTAATGCGGCCTGCTTCCATCATGCCAGAAGAGGAGATAATAACACACGGTTTCTTGATCATATTTAATTTCTTCGATTCCTGAGAAGTTTTGATGTAATGCAGTGAGTTAAACCCAAAAACGTCATCGTCAGATTCTAAAATTTTTATGACATCCGCATTGAAGCATTCCGGATGAACTCTGAAAATATCTGTGGCATTGACAGCTAAGGGACTGTCTACATAAATTTGCACTTTTGGAAGTCGTCCTTCATTGAAAAAATTGTTTAGCGAATAGACCAATTCCTGTGTTCGGCCAATGGCAAATGATGGGATGATTAATTTGCCGCCACGTATAACACACGCTTCTTTGACGATTCGAAGCAAATCCTCTTCTGCAGCTTTGAAATGCAGATGCAAGCGGTTGCCATAGGTTGCTTCGGTGATTAGATAATCAACCTGGGCAAATGGTTCAGGAGTCTTAAGTATTCGGCTTGTCGATCGCCCGATGTCCCCTGTATACCCAATTTTGGTGACCTTCCCGTTCTCGGTGATTTCGATAACTGCGGCACCAGCGCCAAGCAGATGTCCAGTAGTTGTAAACCGAACTTTAAGATTTTCGTTGATGTAGAACTTCCTATTGTGTGCTGTTCCGATGAAGAGTTCCATGCAATTAATCGCGTCCTGCTTGACATAGATAGGCTTCACAGGTTCCAATCCTTGTCTTTCCCTTTTCTTATTGTGCATCTCCGTATCGCTCTCCTGAATGTGACCGCTGTCGGCAAGCATAATCGCACATAGATCACGCGTGGCATTGGTGCAGATCACCGACCCTCTAAATCCTAATCGATAGACATACGGAATTAAGCCAGAGTGATCGATATGTGCATGTGAAAGGATGATGTGATCAATCGCTGAAGGCTCGAAGCCAAGATTTCGATTCATAAGATCAGTCTCTTGCCCTTTTCCTTGAAACATTCCGCAGTCGAGTAAGATTTTTTTGCCGTTGTCGAGGGTTATTAGGGTCTTGCTTCCAGTTACTTCGCGCGCGGCACCGAGAAATTTTATTTTCATAATACAAGAGGTTAAGGATGACCTAAAGATAAGAAAAATAAGTCTGTTGTTACGCAAATTCGAGGTGATAAAATTAACGAATAAAAAGATTCGCCGCCATCCGTCAGCTGACGGACGACAGCTCATTAAATCTATTCAATAAAAGTTTATTCTTCGGCTTGATGTTCGGCTTCGTAGGCTTTAAGTAATTCGTCTTGTACTTCGGCAGGCACCTTCTCGTAGTTCGAGAATTTAAGGGTGAACATGGCCCTTCCTTGTGTGATTGAACTTAAGGAAGTTGAATATTTATTCATCTCTTTTAGCGGCACCTTGGCCATGATTTTTTCAAACCCTTTTTCTGAACTCATCCCCATGATTAAGGCTCTTCGTCCTTGAAGATCGCCCATCACATCACCTAATCGGTCGGCTGGAACGAGCACTTCAACATCATAAATAGGTTCTAAAATCTTCGGACTTGCATTTTTGAAAGCCGCACTAAAGGCGTTACGCCCTGCAAGACGGAAGGAGATCTCATTGGAATCGACAGGGTGCATCTTTCCATCGTAGATACAAACGCGAATATCTCTTGCATACGATCCAGTTAGTGGACCTTCTTCCATCTTTTCCATGATCCCTTTTAGAATAGCTGGGTGGAACCTCGCATCAATTGATCCACCAACAATGCAGTTGCAGAAGACAAGCTTGCCTCCCCAAGGTAGATCCGTGACTTCGGTTCCTCGTAGGCTAACTTTCATCTCTTTCCCGTCGATCTTGTAGGTTTCAGGTGCTGGCATCCCCTCCTCGTAAGGTTCGATTACAAGGTGAACTTCTCCAAATTGCCCCGATCCTCCACTTTGCTTTCTATGACGGTAATCACCAGGAGCTGTTTTTGTGATGGTCTCACGATACGGAACCTTTGGTTTTAGAAATTGAATATCGATCTTGTAGACATTGTCGAAATACCACTTTATGGTATTTATATGGTACTCGCCTTGACCATGGATAAGTATTTGCTTGAGCTCTTTCGAATATTCAAGAATATAGGTTGGGTCTTCTTCTGCAAGCTTATGCAAGTATTCACCCATCTTCTCTTCATCGGATTCATTAACGGCCTTGATTGCAGTGGTATATCTTGGTGCGGGATAGGCTAGGGGAGGGAATTCAATATCTGAATCCTTATCACAAAGCGTGTGATTGTGTTTTACATCTTTAAGTTTTACGGCGGCACCTATATCTCCAGCAACCATTTCCGTTACTTTATTACGAGTCTTCCCTGCAACGGCATAGATTTGAGAGATCCGCTCTTTCGAATTTCTATTCGTATTGATTAAATCCATCCCCTCTTTCAGGATGCCAGACATCACTTTAAAGTAGACCACTTCACCCACATGCTGCTCAATGGCTGTTTTAAAAACAAATATTGATGTTGGCCCTTTGGTGTCAATCGCGACCATTTTCCCGCTGACTGTTTCAACTGGGGCAAGTTCTCCAGGGTGAGGTGCAACGTTGCAAATAAACTCCATCAGTCTTCGAATCCCCATGTCGCGTGCGGCACAGGTACAGAACACTGGGAACAGACTTCTGGACAGCATCCCAAACTTAAGCCCTTTACGCATCTCATCTTCATTGAGATTTCCTTGGTCGAAGTAAAGTTCCATTAACGCCTCGTCGTTCTCTGCAGCCATCTCCACCAGTTGGTTGTGTGCCTCTTCTGCACGATTAATTTCTGAAGCTGGGATGTCTAAAACTTCTGGAACTCCTCCATTGGGACCCCATTGGAGCATCTTCATTTTAAGGACGTCAATAACTTTGTTGAAGTTTACTCCTGGGTTAATCGGATATTGAACGATGGCCAGTTTATTTCCAAAGGTTGTCTTGGCCATTTCAATCGTATTCTCCCAATTGCTGTTTTCGTGATCGAGGTGGTTGACGACAAAGATCAGCGGCTTGTGAAAGCGTTCGGCTTTCCGGTTGGCAATCTCCGTGCCCACTTCTACTCCATTTACAGCGTTGAACAGCAGTAAGCCGGTAGCCGCGACACTTAATGCCGGAATTATCCCACCTACAAAGTCATCCATCCCCGGAGTGTCGATGATATTTATTTTACAACCATCAAATTCAGTATAGAGGACCGTAGGATGGACTGAATTGCCATACTCTTGCTCTACGAGGTTATAGTCGGAGGCGGTAGTTTTGCTCTTCACATCGCCTCTTCTACTTATAATACCACCCTCGAAGAGCATCGTCTCTACAAGGGTGGTTTTCCCGGCGCCGGAATTGCCAATTACGGTAATGTTCCGGATCTCATTAGTTTGAAATACTTTCATGTGATAAAATTTAGGTAAAAATCTAAGAATCTTAGCTATTCGAAACTCAACTTCATTCATCAACATTGGTAAGCGCGAAATCCAATAAGCGGATCTCAAACTCAAACAGAATAATTAGCGAGAAATAATCAAGCATTCACAGTGCATAGGGTCCTGGATGCCAGGGACTGTCTTTTTTTAGTTAAGCTGGAAATGGATATGGCGAAAACATATCGACCTCGGAATATAAAATGCTTAACTGGGATGATTATTTTAGTTAACACCAAAGTTAGAAAATAAAATAAAATGATCCTACTGAAACAGCGATTTTGAAGCCTTCTAAATAGTGAAGCTTAAACATCCCCATTTCCGGATATAAGTTGTTGCTATAAAAGAGGTTGTCTAGAATGGTTGCGGGATTATTCCGAACCTGTGATTTCAAAAATATGTTAAAATATAGCAATGCATTCAACTGGACAAATACTTTTCTCCGTTTCGTTAAAATAGTTTTAAACAAAGTTGTTGTTTTATTTAACGAGGAGAAAATGAGCGGCTTGGAACATTATTTGGTTGTTTTTGGTCTAATTTGTTAATTAAAATCACTTTTTTTTTCATCCAGCCATTGTTTTCTAGCGAAATTGTGTACTTTTGCAGTCCATTTTGGGAGGGATTCGTCTGTTCGGGAACGAATATTTAAGAGTTCAAAGTCCCTTTAATGGGTTGAGATTGAGTTTATTTTCGTGTGTATTTTATAATATAAAAATTCAAAAACGTTTATGCCTACTATTCAACAATTAGTACGTAAAGGAAGAGTAAGTATCGTAGATAAGAGTAAATCTCCGGCGCTAAACTCTTGTCCGCAACGCAGAGGTGTATGTGTCCGTGTTTATACCACAACACCAAAGAAACCTAACTCTGCTATGCGTAAAGTCGCAAGGGTAAGGTTGACCAACCAAAAGGAGGTCAATGCTTATATCCCAGGAGAAGGTCATAACTTACAAGAACACTCTATCGTGCTTGTTCGCGGTGGTCGTGTAAAAGATTTACCTGGAGTACGTTATCACCTTATTCGTGGTGCATTAGATACTGCAGGAGTTGAAGGTCGTAACCAACGTCGTTCTAAATATGGAACGAAACGTCCAAAACCAGGAGCAGTGGTTGCTTCAACAAAAAAGAAAAAGTAAATAATTAAAATTAGTTATTTGTTTGGAGGTTTGGCTGAGTAAGGGTTTGCCAAGAGCAGGCTATTTAAACTGAAGACTAAACAACAACCGATTCGAATAACACAAACAATGTGTAACTAAGATGAGAAAAACAAAACCAAAGAAAAGGATCATTTTGCCTGATCCAAAATTTCAAGATGTATTGGTGACAAGATTTGTCAACAGTTTGATGTTTGATGGCAAGAAGTCGGTCGCTTTTAAGATCTTTTACGATGCAATTGATATCGTTGCAACGAAAATGAAAGATTCAGAATTATCACCCCTTGATGTATGGAAGAAAGGGTTATTAAACATTACCCCGGCTGTCGAAGTTAAGAGCAGACGTGTTGGTGGTGCTAACTTCCAGGTTCCAATGGAGATTCGCCCAGAACGTAAGGTGGCTATCTCGATGCACAATCTCATTCAATTTGCAACAAAACGATCAGGTCATTCAATGGCAGAGAAACTTGCCGCTGAAACTCTTGCTGCATACAATGAAGAGGGTGGAGCTTTCAAGAAGAAAGAAGATACACACAGAATGGCAGAGGCAAACCGTGCTTTCGCTCATTTCAGATTTTAATTGAATAAACATTAGATATCATTATCAACTATAATGGCTAAAAGAGATCTTTCATATACCAGAAATATTGGTATCATGGCTCACATCGACGCCGGAAAAACAACTACCTCGGAGCGTATCTTGTTTTATACCGGTAAAGTTCACCGTATTGGTGAAGTACACGATGGTGCCGCAACAATGGATTGGATGGCTCAGGAGCAAGAGCGTGGGATTACTATCACTTCAGCTGCAACATTCACCGAGTGGACTTATAATGATATCGTTCATCAAATAAATATCATTGACACCCCAGGACACGTTGACTTTACGGTAGAAGTTGAACGTTCATTAAGAGTATTAGATGGAGCTGTGGCTACATTCTGTGCTGTTGGTGGCGTTGAAGCTCAATCCGAAACAGTTTGGCGTCAAGCGGATAAATATGGAGTACCCAAAATCGCGTTTATCAATAAGATGGACCGTGCTGGAGCTGACTTCTTCCGTGTTTATGGTGATATTAAAGAAAAATTAGGAGCTAACCCAGTTCCCGTTCAGTTACCTATTGGTGCTGAAGAAAATTTCAAAGGCGTTATCGACCTTATTCGTATGAAAGCAATCTACTGGCACAACGAGGCCATGGGAGCTGAATATGATGTAGAGGAGATTCCAGCTGATTTATTAGAACAAGCCCAAGAGTGGCGTGAGAAGTTAGTCGAATCAGTGGCTGAGCAAGATGAGGTGTTAATGGAGAAATTCTTCGCCGATTCTGATAGCATCACCGTTGAGGAACTGATTGCAGTGATCCGTCAAGCTACTATTTCTGGCGTTATTATTCCAATGCTTTGTGGATCTGCATTTAAAAACAAAGGTGTTCAAACTTTATTGGATGCAGTTTGTGCCTTCTTGCCGAATCCATTGGATATTGGTTCTATTGAAGGTAAAGATCCGGATACCGATGAGATGGTTGAAAGAAAACCTTCTATCGATCAACCATTATCTGCACTGGCATTTAAAATTGCAACCGATCCTTTCGTAGGTCGTCTTTGCTTTATCCGTGTTTACTCGGGTAAGATTGATGCTGGTTCTTATGTGTTGAATATGCGTACTGGTAAAAAAGAACGTATTTCTCGCTTATTCCAAATGCACTCTAACAAACAACAACCACGTGATGTGATCGAAGCCGGTGACATCTGCGCAGCTGTTGGTTTTAAAGATATTCGTACCGGTGACACCCTTTGTAGCTTAGATCATCCGATCATTCTTGAATCGATGACCTTTCCAGAGCCAGTTATCGGTATCGCTATTGAGCCTAAAACTCAAAATGATATTGATAAGTTATCAAATGGTTTGCAAAAACTGGCTGAAGAAGATCCAACCTTCCAGGTTCGGACTGATGAGGACAGTGGTCAGACCGTTATCCGGGGTATGGGTGAGCTTCACCTTGAAATCATCGTCGATCGTTTGAAACGGGAGTTCAAAGTTGAATGTAACCAAGGAGCACCTCAGGTAGCTTATAAAGAAGCGGTAACTAAAGAAGTTGAGCTTCGCGAAGTATTTAAGAAACAAACTGGGGGTCGTGGTAAGTTTGCCGATATCAGCGTTAAAGTTGGTCCGGTTGACGAAGGCGTTTCCGGTCTTCAATTTGTTGATCAAATTAAAGGGGGAACTATTCCACGTGAATTTATCCCTGCCGTTGAGAAAGGGTTTAAAGAGTCTCTTAATAATGGACCACTTGCTGGTTTCAAAATTGAGAACTTAAAAGTTACCTTGATCGATGGTTCATTCCATCCGGTCGATTCCGATGCCTTGTCTTTTGAATTATGTGCTAAACAAGCGTTCAGATCTGCTGCTTCTAAAGCTAAACCAGTTTTATTGGAGCCGATTATGAAAGTTGAAGTGGTTACGCCTGATGATTATATGGGAGATATCGTATCTGACCTTAACCGTCGTCGTGGACACATAGAGAGCATGGACACAAAATTTGGAGCTCGTGTACTTAAAGCGAAGGTTCCACTAGCCGAGCAGTTTGGTTATGTGACAACTTTGCGTACCCTTTCATCTGGTCGTGCAACTTCATCAATGGAGTTTTCACACTATGCGGAGGTTCCTCGTAATATTGCCATAACTGTATTAGAAGCGGTTAAAGGCAAAACTGAATTGTTATAAACAACATCAAAATACGTTCTTATCATGAGTCAAAGAATTAGAATTAAACTGAAATCGTACGATCACAACTTGGTTGACAAGTCAGCTGAAAAGATCGTTAAGACTGTTAAGTCTACAGGAGCCATTGTTAGTGGACCAATTCCACTTCCTACTCACCGTAGAATATTTACGGTCTTAAGAGCAACCTTCGTGAACAAAAAGTCAAGAGAGCAATTCGAATTGTCATCTTACAAAAGGTTGATCGACATTTACAGTTCAACAGCAAAAACGATCGACGCCTTAATGAAGCTTGAGCTTCCTAGTGGTGTTGAGGTAGAAATCAAAGTGTAATTATTTAATTGCTTAATAAGTAAAAAATGCCAGGATTAATTGGAAAAAAAATCGGAATGACTTCCGTATTCAGTGTTGAGGGGAAAAACATCCCATGCACTGTGATCGAGGCAGGTCCTTGCGCTGTATCGCAGGTTCGTACGCTTGAAAAAGATGGTTACGAAGCTCTACAGCTCGGCTTTCTAGATAAGAAAGAGAAGCATGCGACCAAGCCCGAAATCGGCCATTTTAAAAAGGCCGGTACCGCACCGAAGAAAAAAGTTGCAGAATTTAGCAGCTTTGAAGGTGGTATAAAACTTGGAGATATCTTAACAGTAGAACTGTTTGAAGCTTCAGATTTTGTAGATATTACTGGATTCTCAAAAGGTAAAGGTTTTCAAGGCGTTGTTCGTCGTCACGGTTTTGGTGGCGTAGGCGAAGCGACTCATGGTCAGCACAACAGATTACGTGCGCCAGGATCTATTGGAGCCTCTTCGTACCCTTCACGTGTATTCAAAGGGATGCGCATGGCAGGACGTCACGGAGGAATCAAAGTAACTGTACAGAACATCGAGATTCTGAAAGTTATTCCTGAGAATAATCTATTGATTGTTAAAGGTTCCGTACCGGGGCCAAATGGTTCATATATAATCGTTGAGAAGTAATGGAAATCGCAGTCTTTAATATAGCAGGGAAAGAAGCCGGAAGAAACGTAGAGCTGAATGCAGAAATCTACGCGGTAGAACCCAACGATCACGCGATTTACCTCGACGTGAAGCAATATTTGGCGAATCAACGTCAAGGAACACACAAAGCGAAAGATCGTAGTGAGATCGCAGGATCAACTCGTAAGATCAAAAAACAAAAAGGAACTGGTGGTGCCCGTGCAGGTAGCCGTAAGTCTGGAACAATCCGTGGTGGAGGCCGTATCTTCGGTCCACGTCCAAGAGATTATCATTTCAAACTGAACAAGAAGCTAAAAGAGCTTGCACGTAAATCTGCCTTGACTTATAAAGCACAGTCTGATGGTATTATGGTTTTGGAAGATTTCTCTTTTGAAGCCCCAAAAACCAAGGAATTCTTGGCAATTCAGAATAATCTGAATATTAGTGATAAAAAATCATTAATAGTGTTACCAGAAGCAAATAAAAACATATATTTGTCCTCCAGAAATTTACAGAACGTAGAGATTGTAATCGCCTCTGAATTAAGCACTTACAAGATAATGCGCGCCAATAAGATAATTTTGGTTGAAAGTTCTGTGAGTAAAGTAGAAGAATTATTTAAGATTTAACGCTAAAGAGAATGGTTGATATTTTGATTAGCCCCATAGTTACCGAGAAAATGAATCTCTTATCGGAGAAATTTAACCGATATGGTTTCAGGGTAGATAAGAAGGCAAACAAGCACGAGATCAAAAAGGCCGTGGAAGAGATCTATGGCGTTAAGGTAGTCACTGTTAACACAATGGTGTATGCCGGAAAATTAAAATCCCGCTTTACAAAAGCAGGAGTTATAACAGGTCGTACCAATGCTTATAAGAAAGCTATTGTTACGTTAACCGAAGGAGATAGTATTGATTTTTACAGCAATATCTAAATTAAGAGATGGCAGTTAGAAAATTAAAACCAGTAACCCCGGGACAAAGGCACAAAATTGCAGGTACCTTTGAGTCCCTTACAACTGGCAACACACCTGAAAAATCATTGTTAAGGCCCATGAAGAGTACCGGTGGCCGTAATAGCGCCGGGAAAATGACAATGAGGTATATAGGTGGAGGGCATAAACGGAAATATCGTGTAATCGATTTCAAAAGAGAGAAAGATGGTATTCCGGCAAGAGTTGATTCGATTCAGTACGATCCAAATCGGACTGCGCGTATTGCACTTTTGATTTATGCCGATGGAGAGAAACGTTACATGCTTGCACCGAATGGCTTACAGGTTGGACAAATTGTTCTATCTGGTGCAGAAGTAGCTCCTGAAATCGGTAATGCACTTCCCTTAGCAAAAATACCTCTTGGTACGATTGTTCACAACATTGAGTTGCACCCTGGACAGGGAGGCATCATGGCCCGGTCAGCCGGAACATATGCTCAGCTAACTTCACGTGAAGGACGATATGCCATCATAAAACTCCCTTCTGGCGAATCCCGTATGGTATTAGTAACTTGCCGTGCAACGGTAGGTACCGTCGGAAACTCAGACCATGGCCTTGAAAGATCAGGTAAAGCCGGTAGAAGCCGTTGGCAAGGACGTCGTCCTCGCGTCCGCGGTGTTGTAATGAACCCTGTTGATCACCCGATGGGTGGTGGAGAAGGTCGTGCTTCCGGTGGTCATCCACGTTCACGTAAAGGATTACTTGCGAAGGGCTTCAAAACCCGTTCGAAGAAGAAAGCTTCTAGCAGGTATATCATAGAACGTAGGAAAAAGTAATCACTAATTTTAAATGAACAGTAGATTATGAGTCGTTCGCTAAAAAAAGGCCCTTTTATTGACTTTAAGTTGGAAAAGAAAGTTCTGGTTCTCAATGAAGCAGATAAAAAGTCGGTCGTAAAAACATGGGCAAGACATTCAATGATTTCGCCTGATTTTGTAGGTCATACTATAGCAGTTCACAACGGGAATAAATTTATCCCTGTTTATGTAACTGAAAATATGGTAGGACATAAATTAGGAGAATTTGCTCCTACCCGCACCTTTAGAGGTCATGGTAACAACAAAAAACGTTAAGCCATGAACGCGCAAATGTATAATAGTAGTAAAAAGTACCAAGATGGGTTCTAGAAAAAAGAAAAGCGCTGAATTGCTGAAACAGGCAAACAACGATAGATTTCAATCTGTTCTGCGTGACTGCCCAACTTCGCCGCGCAAGATGCGCCTGGTTACCGATATGATTCGTGGAATGGCGGTAAATCGTGCACTTGACGTTCTGAAGTTTTCCTCAAAAGAGGCTTCTCGTAGAGTAGAGAAACTGCTTCTTTCAGCAATTGCCAACTGGCAAGCTAAGAATGAAGGGGTTCGACTTGAAGAGAGCAACCTATACGTGCAGGAGGTTTTTGTGGATTCTGCTCGCATGCTTAAACGGTTACGTCCTGCACCGCAGGGTCGTGGTCACCGGATAAGAAAGCGTTCAAATCACGTAACTGTCCGTTTGGCAAGTAAAAATGTTGTAGCAGAAAATACGAAATAATAGTATGGGACAAAAAATAAATCCGATTTCAAATAGACTTGGAATCATACGAGGATGGGATTCCAACTGGTTCGGTGGAAACGATTATGGTGACAAACTTGTCGAAGACCACAAAATCAGGGGCTATTTAAATGCCAGGCTATCAAAAGCTAGTATTTCAAGGATCATTATTGAGCGCACCTTGAAGTTAATCACCATAACTGTCCACACCGCTAGACCGGGTATTATCATCGGTAAAGGTGGACAAGAGGTTGATAAACTGAAAGAAGAGCTTAAGAAGATTACGAAAAAGGAGGTTCAAATCAATATATTTGAGATTAAACGTCCTGAACTTGATGCTCAAATAGTAGCTAGCAATATTGCTCGCCAGGTGGAGGGAAAAATCGCTTACCGTAGAGCAACAAAAATGTCAATTGCTTCAACCATGAGAATGGGTGCTGAAGGGATTAAAGTTCAAGTGTCTGGTCGATTGAATGGTGCTGAAATGGCTCGTTCAGAGATGTATAAAGATGGTAGAACCCCTTTGCATACGCTTAGAGCTGATATCGATTATGCACTAGCTGAGGCCTTGACTAAAACAGGTTTGATTGGCGTTAAAGTTTGGATCTGCCGTGGCGAAATTTATGGCAAACGTGATCTTTCTCCTAACGTGGGACAATCAGCACAACAACAGCGTGGACCAAATCGCCCTGCAGCCGAGAACGGTGGCAAAGGTGGATTTAAGAAACGTAAAAAGTAATCATCGACAAAGCTAAACAAGATGTTACAACCGAAAAAAGTAAAATTTAGAAGAGTACAAAAGGGCAAACTGAAAGGAAACGCAGGTCGTGGAAATCAGTTATCATTCGGCTCTTTTGGTATAAAAAGCCTGGAAACAGCATGGTTAACCGGCCGCCAAATAGAGGCAGCCAGGGTCGCAGTAACGCGACATATGCAGCGTCAGGGTCAGATTTGGATTCGTATCTTCCCAGATAAACCGATAACCAAAAAACCTGCAGAGGTTCGTATGGGTAAGGGTAAGGGAGCTCCTGAAGGTTTTGTGGCTACGGTAACACCGGGTCGGATCATCATCGAAGTAGAGGGAGTAGCATTCGGACTTGCTAAAGAAGCATTACGTCTGGCAGCTCAAAAGCTGCCTGTGACTACCAAATTTGTTGTTAGACGCGATTTTGTTGAATCTTCAATAGTTGAATAATGAAAAATTCTGAGATCAAAGAGTTAACAACACCAGAAATCATTGAAAAGATTTCTATTACGAAAGAGGAATATATTCGTATGTGTTTAAATCACAGCGTTAATCCGCTTGAAAATCCGATGAGAATACGGTTTACCCGTAAAAACATTGCTCGCCTAAATACGGAATTACGTAAACGTCAACTTGCAAATTAATTAGTTCTATGGAAACCAGGAATCTTAGGAAAGAGCGAATCGGGGTTGTTGTCAGCGACAAAATGGAAAAAACCATTGTCGTAGCAGAGAAAGGGAAAGAAAAACATCCAATTTACGGTAAATTCGTAAATAGGACGACCAAATTCTATGCGCATGACGAAAAAAATGACTGCAATATCGGTGATACGGTATTAATAATGGAAACACGCCCGCTGTCGAAACAGAAGGGTTGGAGATTAGTTAAAATTTTAGAAAGAGCGAAATAGCCATGATACAGCAAGAATCACGTTGTACAGTCGCAGATAATAGCGGAGCTAAAGAAGCTTTAGTAATCCGCGTTTTAGGAGGAACCCGTAAACGTTACGCCAGTGTTGGAGACAAGATTGTGGTAACCGTTAAGAAGGCTATTCCTGGAAGCGATATGAAAAAAGGGACTGTATCCAA
This sequence comes from uncultured Bacteroidia bacterium, assembly GCA_903905505.1. Taxonomy (GTDB): domain Bacteria; phylum Bacteroidota; class Bacteroidia; order Bacteroidales; family Prolixibacteraceae; genus JAAFHB01. Next base: position 79,990 of record CAIVGL010000022.1, read on the forward strand.
AGCAGTTGTCGTCCGCACTTCAAAAGAAGTACGTCGGGCCGATGGGTCTTATATCCGATTTGATGATAACGCGGTAGTGTTACTCAATGCGGCAGGTGAATTACGGGGTACCCGTATCTTCGGTCCTGTTGCTCGTGAACTACGCGATAACTTTATGAAGATTGTCTCATTAGCACCTGAAGTACTTTAATCTATTCAGACTATGCAGAAAAAATTACACATAAAAAAAGGAGATACAGTAGTCGTAATGACTGGCAACTCAAAAGGACAACAAGGGAAAGTTCTCGAAGTTGTTCGTGAAAGTGAACGCGCTATTGTGGAAGGGGTTAATTTGGTGTCTAAACATACCAAACCAAACGCTAAGAGTCCTCAGGGTGGTATCGTCAAACAAGAAGCAACAATACATGTTTCTAATCTGATGTTGAAAGATCCAAAATCTGGTAAACCAACTCGTATTGGTCGCCGCCTTGATAAAGATGGAAAACTAGTTCGCTATTCAAAAAAATCAGGGGAGGAGATTAAGTAATGGGTTATGTACCTACATTAAAGCAGAAATTTCGCGACGAGATAGTACCTGTCTTGCAAAAAGAATTCGGATATAAATCCGTTATGCAGGTTCCTCAGCTCGAGAAAATTGTAATCAACCAAGGAGTTGGTGCTGCTATTGCGGATAAAAAAATTATGGAAGTAGCCATTGAAGAGATGTCTACGATAACTGGTCAAAAGGCCGTTACAACGCTTTCAAAGAAGGATATCGCCAACTTTAAGCTCCGTAAAAAAATGCCTATCGGTGTTCGTGTTACACTAAGAAGCGATAAAATGTACGAGTTTCTAGAGAGACTTGTTAGCATCGCTCTTCCTCGTATCCGTGACTTCAAAGGTATCGGAGATAAATTGGATGGACGTGGTAATTACACCTTAGGTGTGACTGAGCAAATTATCTTTCCAGAGATCCTATTAGATAAAGTTACCAAAATGAATGGTTTTAATATAACTTTTGTAACCACAGCTGCGACTGATGAAGAGGGCTATGCGTTACTTAAGAGTTTTGGATTACCTTTCAAGAACGCTAAAAAGACTAATTGATATGGCTAAAGAATCATTAAAAGCTCGTGAAGTAAAACGCGCTAAGCTTGTTGAAAGGTATGCTGAGAAAAGAGCCCGGTTAAAAGCAGAGGGTGATTATATCGGAATGAGCTTGTTGCCTCGCAACTCTGCCCCAATCCGTATGCACAATCGCTGCAAGCTAACTGGTCGTCCGAAGGGATATATGCGCCAGTTTGGTATCTCGCGTATTCAATTTCGCGAAATGGCTTCTGCCGGTTTGATCCCCGGAATTAAAAAAGCTAGTTGGTAATCGTATAAAATAATTGTAAAGATGACTGATCCTATTGCAGATTTTCTAACCCGACTACGTAATGCCATTAAGGCAAAGCATAAAGTTGTGGAAATACCTGCTTCGAACATTAAAAAAGAGATGACCAAAATTCTAAAAGAAAAAGGGTATATCTTGAATTATAAATTCGATGACGAGGTTAACTATCAGGGTACCATTAAAATTGCCTTGAAATATCATGCCGCCGATGGTACATCAGCGATCAAATCGTTGACACGCGCATCAAAACCAGGTCTTCGTAAATATTGCGATACCGATAAGATACCTCGTGTACTCAATGGTCTAGGCGTAGCTATCATCTCTACTTCTAAAGGTGTGATCACCGATAAAGAGGCGAAAGCATTGAATGTAGGTGGTGAAGTTTTATGTTATGTTTATTAATTAAGGAGGAATTACAATGTCAAGGATAGGAAAACTACCAATTGAAATACCTGCAGGAGTTACAATAGACGTAGCGTCAGATAATCTAGTTACCGTAAAAGGTCCACTAGGAACTTTGACTCAGAAGGTTGACCCAGATCTGGAACTTGTTGTTGAAGCAAAACAGATGGTGGTAAATCGCCCAACTGAACAAAAACGTCATCGTGCGATGCATGGTTTATATCGTTCACTCCTTAACAACATGGTTGTTGGAGTATCGAAAGGTTATGAAGTTAAACTTGAACTAGTTGGGGTAGGTTACCGTGCTGAATCACAAGGTCAGATCTTAGATCTAGTTCTTGGATTTTCTCACCATACTTATTTGCAAATCCCAAAAGAAGTAAAAGTTGAAGCGGTTACAGACAAACGTGCTAATCCGATTATAACCCTGAACAGCGCCGATAAACAATTAATCGGTCATGTTGCGGCAAAAATCAGATCATTCCGTTTACCTGAACCTTACAAAGGCAAGGGTGTTAAATTTGTTGGCGAAAAACTTCGTCGTAAAGCTGGTAAGACAGCTTCTAAAAAATAATTGACTTAATAAGTTATGGCTCTCACAAAATTAGAAAGAAGAGAAAGAATCCGTAAACGAATTAGAAAAGTAGTTTCCGGTACGAACATGGTTCCTCGCTTAAGCGTATATCGCAGCAACACACAGGTTTATGTGCAGATTGTTGATGATCTAGCGGGTAAAACACTAATGTCAGTTTCTTCATTGAATAAAGACATTGCTGCTGTTGCAGGTACTAAAGTTGAAAAAGCGGTCCTAGTTGGAAAGCTTGCTGCCGAAAAAGCACTTGCGGTAGGGATCAGTGTTGTAAAATTTGACCGAGGAGGTTATTTATATCATGGACGCGTGAAAGCATTAGCTGAAGCGGCACGTGAAGGAGGTTTAAAATTCTAAGCATTATGGCGAAAAATATTAAAAAAGTTAAAACCAGCGATTTAGAGCTTAAAGACAGGTTAGTAGCAATTAACCGTGTTACAAAAGTTACCAAAGGTGGTCGAACATTCAGCTTCTCTGCAATTGTGGTGGTCGGAAACGAAGACGGCATTGTAGGTTGGGGACTAGGTAAAGCCAGTGAAGTAACTGCTGCAATCGCAAAAGGCGTTGATGCTGCTAAGAAAAACCTCGTAAAGGTGCCCGTGATAAACGGAACAATCCCTCATTCTCAAGAAGCAAAATTTGGTGGTGCAAATGTACTACTTAAACCAGCTTCTTCAGGAACAGGAGTTAAAGCAGGGGGTGCGATGCGTGCCGTGCTTGAGAGTGTTGGAGTACACGATATCTTGGCTAAATCAAAAGGGTCATCGAATCCTCATAACTTGGTGAAAGCAACTTTCGCTGCATTACTTGAAATGCGCGACGCTTACACTGTTGCTGAGCACCGTGGAATTACCTTAGATAAAGTGTTTAACGGATAATATATAAAAAAATGGCTAAGATTCGTATTACACAGTATAAGAGTGCCATAGGCGCTACTAAGACTCAGAAAAAAATTATGGTTGCACTAGGATTAGGCAAGTTAAACCGTCCGGTTGAACACAATGCTGTTCCAGAAGTGTTAGGTATGGTAAGAAAACTTCAGCACCTTTTGAAGGTCGAAGAAATAAACGAATAATATTCTTTAGATATGGAATTGCATAATTTAAAACCTGCTGAAGGCTCGATTAAGAAAGAGAAACGTATTGGCCGTGGACAAGGTTCTGGTCATGGTGGTACTTCAACTCGTGGTCATAAAGGGGCTAAATCAAGATCAGGTTACAAATCAAAACGTAGCTTTCAAGGTGGACAGATGCCACTTCAGCGTACCGTACCAAAATTCGGTTTCAGAAATGTGAACAGAGTAGAATACAAAGGTGTCAACCTTAGCTCTTTACAACTTCTTGCTGAAGGTAGTAGTCTTACTGTTATTGACTTCCAAGCTTTACAAGATGCTGGCTTTGCGGGTAAAAACGACAGAGTTAAAATTCTTGGAAACGGTGAGTTGAAATTAAAAATCAATGTTACTGCTCATGCATTTTCGAAAAGTGCTAAGGAAGCCATTGAAAAACTTGCAGGTACTGCAGAAACACTATAGACCGGATGAAAAAACTAATCGAGACACTTAAGAACATCTATAAGATCGAGGATTTAAGATCGCGTCTTGGATTGACACTTTTGCTTATTGCCGTTTATCGCTTTGGCTCATTTGTCGTTCTTCCAGGTATCGATCCGAATCCAGCGAACTTCGAGTCGTTGAAAAGTCAGACTTCAGACGGGATTCTTGGTTTGTTAAACATGTTCTCAGGAGGTGCTTTTTCTAATGCGTCAATCTTTGCGCTTGGAATCATGCCTTATATTAGTGCTTCGATCGTTATTCAGTTGTTGGGTTTTGCGGTTCCCTTTATTCAGCGTCTTCAAAAAGAGGGTGAATCAGGTCGCCGTAAGATTAACCAGATGACCCGTTATCTAACGGTTATTATCTTAGTATTCCAAGGGTGGGCTTACCTAGCAAACCTTCGGTTCCAACTACCTGAATCAGCTTTTGTGATGAGTGCATTCTCCTTTAATGTGAGCTCTACCATTGTTCTAGCTGCAGGTTCGATGTTTATTATGTGGCTTGGAGAACGTATTACAGACAAAGGGATTGGGAATGGAATCTCCATGATCATCATGATCGGAATCATTGCTCGTCTGCCTCACTCTGTAGTTCAAGAATTTGCAAGTCGCTTAGCAGAACAAGGAAAAGGATTCATTATGATCATTCTGGAAATGGTTATCTTCCTTTTCGTTATTGCCGCTACAATACTACTTGTTCAGGGAACACGTAAAGTGCCTGTTCAATATGCAAAACGAATTGTTGGCAACCGTCAATATGGTGGTGTTCGTCAATATATTCCATTGAAAGTTAATGCAGCTGGTGTAATGCCAATCATTTTTGCTCAAGCAATTATGTTTGTCCCAATCAGTTTGGCTGGCTTATTTGGTTCTGAAACAATGGGCCAATTAATGTCGTCATTCTCGGACTATACTGGCTTTGTTTATAATATTACGATGTTCCTTATGGTTATTATCTTCACCTATTTCTACACAGCCATTACGGTTAATCCGAATCAAATGGCTGATGACATGAAAAAGAACGGAGGTTTTATTCCAGGTATTAAACCAGGTAAGCGGACATCTGAATACCTCGATGATGTGATGTCTAGGATTACTTTGCCAGGATCAATTTTCTTGGGATTGATAACGATCCTTCCTGCATTTGCAATGGCACTCGGAGTTAACTCTGAGTTTGCTCACTTCTTTGGAGGAACTTCATTGTTAATCTTAGTAGGTGTTATCTTAGATACGTTACAACAGGTTGAGAGTCATTTGTTGATGCGCCATTACGATGGACTGTTAAAGTCAGGTCGTATTAAAGGTCGCACGGCATAATTAAATTAGAGTATTAGCTGCAAAGCATACTATATATCAGCGAAAATTCAATAGATAGAATTGACCTGATGCGTTCTGTGAATATTTTTGAGGATCGAAGTTTTAAGTATACTGTGTTTCTGGGATGAATAAAGGACTTTCTTTAAGTCTGAATTCGAACAGCTACTGTTTCATAATGATTGATTGCCATTTATCTGCTGGCAAACAAGCGCGGCAATATGAAACCTAAGGTTTTTCACTTTAGAGAATATATATTTAGTTCTGACTTTATAGTCTGGTCTCTCGCTAATTTCGCAAACGCAAACAACGCTTTTAAGCGTAAAGTAAAAGTTTTAAGAACAGTTCAACGCAGTACAAAAATTTTGGAGAAGTAATAAGTTTCTATGTCAAAACAAGCATTTATAGAACAAGACGGAACCATTATTGAAGCATTGTCGAATGCAATGTTCAGAGTGGAATTACAAAATGGTCATGTGATCACAGCCCATATTTCGGGAAAGATGCGCATGCACTATATAAAGATTTTACCTGGTGACAAAGTTAAAGTTGAAATGTCACCTTATGACTTGAGTAAAGGAAGAATATCTTTCAGATACAAAAATTAAATCGTAGGATTATGAAAGTAAGGGCATCTATTAAAAAACGTAGTGCAGATTGTAAAATTGTCAGCCGTAAAGGCCGTCTCTACGTGATCAACAAAAAAAACCCGAAGTACAAACAACGTCAGGGATAATATGTTAATTTTGTAAGATTTTTAATTCGTATAAGAATATGGCTCGTATAGTTGGCGTAGATATACCAAATAATAAGAGAGGTGAGATCGCCTTGACTTATATTTATGGGGTAGGCCGTAGCCGCTCGCAAATGATTTTCGACAAAGCTGGCGTTGATAAAAATATCAAAGTTAGTGATTGGAATGATGAGCAGCTAGGTGCAATTCGTAAGGTAATTACGGAAAGTTACAAGGTAGAAGGTGAATTGCGTTCTGAATACCAAATGTCGATCAAGCGATTGATGGATATTGGTTGTTATCGCGGAATTCGTCATCGTATCGGCTTGCCGGTTCGTGGACAGAGTACTAAGAACAATGCTCGAACACGTAAGGGAAGAAAGAAAACAGTTGCAAATAAGAAAAAAGCCACTAAATAATCGGAAGTAACAATGGCAAAAAAGACTGGAGTATCTAAGAAAAGAGTTGTGAACATCGAGGCTGTTGGACAGGCTCATGTATCATCCTCTTTTAATAATATCATCATCTCGATGACCAACAACAATGGAGAAGTTATCTCCTGGTCGTCAGCTGGTAAAAAAGGGTTTAGAGGGTCAAAAAAGAATACCCCTTATGCGGCACAAACTGCATCTGAGGAGTGTTCCAAGACCGCTTTTGACCTTGGACTGCGTAAGGTGAAGGTTTTTGTTAAAGGACCGGGAAACGGACGTGAATCTGCTATTCGTGCAATGGCTAATGTTGGAATCCAGGTGACTGAGATTGTGGACGTTACTCCATTACCACATAATGGATGTCGCCCTCCTAAACGTCGTCGTGTCTAATTAATCGTTTAAAAGTAAAATCACATGGCAAGATATATTGGACCTAAGTCCAAAATTTCAAGAAAATTCGGCGAAGCCATTTATGGTCCCGATAAAGCTTTTGAGCATAAGAACTTCCCTCCGGGAATGCATGGAAACAGCAAACGCCGGAAAAAGGTTTCTGAGTACGGAACTCAGCTAAAAGAAAAACAAAAAGCGAAATTCATGTACGGTGTACTTGAACGTCAATTCCGTAACCTATTTGAAAAAGCGCATTCGCACAAAGGGGTTACTGGTACCGTTCTTTTACAGCTTCTTGAAAGTAGATTGGATAACGTGGTGTATCGTCTTGGTATTGCTCCAACTCGCGCCGCTGCTCGTCAGTTGGTGTCACACAAACACATTGTTATCAATGGTTCTGTTGTAAATATTCCTTCCTATACCTTACGCCCAGGCGAAGTGGTTAGCGTACGTGAAAAATCGAAATCGCTTGTTGCGATTACTGATGCCTTAGCAACTCAAAGACACAATAAGTATCCTTGGTTGGAATGGGATGGCGATGCCAAATCTGGCACTTTTATGAGTGTTCCTAGCCGTGACGAAATTCCGGAAAATATCAAGGAGCAATTAATCGTCGAATTATATTCGAAATAAATAATAATATTTAGGTTTATGGCAATTCTAGCTTTCCAGAAGCCGGATAAGGTGATAATGATCGAGTCGGATAATCGAATTGGAAAATTCGAATTTCGTCCACTTGAGCCTGGTTACGGTATTACCATTGGTAATGCTCTCCGGAGAATTTTGTTATCGTCTTTAGAAGGGTACGCAATAACAACAATCAAAATAGAAGGGGTAGAACATGAATTCTCTACAATCCCTGGGGTAATTGAGGATGTAACCGAGATGATCCTTAACTTGAAACAAATCCGTTTCAAAAAGGTGGTCGATGATTTCGATAGCGAGAAAGTTTCTGTTTCAATCTTTGGACAGGATACTTTTAAAGCTGGCGATATCAACAACTTTATCACTGGGTTTAGAGTTCTTAATCCTGAGTTATTAATCTGCAACATGGAATCAGGCGTTAAACTTCAGATTGAACTTTCAATCGAAAAGGGTCGCGGCTATGTTCCTGGAGTGGAAAATAAACCAGCAGAAGAGGAATTCGGTGTGATCCCTATCGATTCGATCTTTACACCAATCAAAAATGTAAAGTACGATATCGAGAACTATCGCGTAGAACAGAAAACAGACTACGAGAAATTGCTTCTTGAAATCACCACTGATGGTTCTATCTACCCGAAAGATGCGTTGAAGGAAGCAGCTAAGATTTTGATTTATCACTTCATGCTATTCTCCGACGAGAAAATCACCCTTGATTCTGACGAGAAATTTGCCAATGAAGAGTTCGATGAAGAGATTCTACATATGCGCCAACTTCTTAAAAATCGCTTGGTAGATCTTGACCTTTCTGTTAGAGCCCTCAACTGCCTTAAAGCAGCTGATGTGGATACCCTAGGAGAATTAGTAACTTATAATCGTAACGACTTATTGAAATTCCGGAATTTTGGAAAGAAATCATTAACCGAACTTGACGATTTATTGGTTAACCTCGGTTTGAGTTTTGGGATGGATATCAGTAAGTATAAATTAGACAAGGAATAATAGAAATGAGACATAGAAAAAGTTTCAATCATTTAGGGAGAACTAGTTCTCATCGTCATGCGATGTTGGCTAATATGGCAAACTCACTAATTCTTCATAAAAGGATTAGCACAACGTTAGCCAAAGCTAAAGCACTGCGTGTATATGTAGAACCTATACTTACCCGTTCGAAAAGTGATACAACTCACAATCGTAGAGAGGTGTTTAGCCTTCTGCAAAGTAAGACTGTCGTTACTGAACTTTTCAGAGACATTGCTATAAAAATCGGTGATCGTCCAGGTGGCTATACCCGAATTTTGAAAGTTGGAAACAGATTAGGCGACAACGCTGAAATGTGTATCATCGAACTTGTAGATTACAATGAAAATATGCTCTCTGCAGGCAAGACAGAAACAACTAAAAAACGTAGGTCACGTAAGAAATCTGATGGCAGCGACAACGAAGCCCCTAAAGCTGAAGTGGTAGCTCCAAAAGCTGAAGTGATTGCTCCTGTAGTAGAAGCTGTAGTTGCAGCCGTTGTAGCTGAAGAAATCATTGAGGAGGTTATTGAAGAGACGACTGTTGACTCAGTTGAAGAATCAGAAGAAGTAGCTGAAGAATCAGCTCCAGAAGCTCCAGAAGAAGAGAAAGCAGCTGAGTAAGTTCAGTTCAATATAGAAAAAAGGGCAACGGAAGTTGCCCTTTTTTTATTGTTTTTTTTTAGCGCAAAACCTTTTTAAAGTTCCAGTTGTTAAAATATGAACATTAGTCTATTTTAGACTAATTCTTTATAAAATATTATATATATTTGAACGAATAATCTAAGAATTAAATGGACCACATTAAGAAGAAGCTTTTAGAAAAAGGGGAGAAGGAGCGCGCAGTAGTTAAGCGGTTGATCAGCGAGTTTGGAAACGTTGTCGTGGAATCTGTCAATATTGACCAGATTCTAACAGGGATGAAGGGGATGACCAGTTTATTGACTGTTACCTCCAAATTAGACCCTGAAAATGGCATCCGATATCGAGGATATTCAATCCAAGAACTTCAAGAAAAACTGCCTAAGATAAGTCCTGATGGCGAACCTTTACCTGAAGGTCTCTTCTTGTTAATGCTTTTAGGTGAACTTCCTACCTTGGAGCAAACTCAGTCTTTAAGTAAAGATTGGTTTGAACGGAGCCATGTTCCAGATCACGTTAAAAAGGTGATCGATGCTATGCCACTTGAGGCGAAGCCAATGACCCAGTTTAGTACCGCTATTATTTCAATGGCAACCGATTCATTATTCCAAAAAGCACATCGTTCAGGAATAAACAAAAACGACTATTGGGATACGACTTACGAAGATGTCATGAACCTAATCGCTCGTCTTCCTGTAATCGCTGCCTATATCTATCGACGTACATTCAAAGACGGAACCTTTATTGAGCCAGATCCAAAGCTGGACTGGGCTGCTAACTTCGCACATATGATGGGCTATGACGATGAGGAGATTTATCGTTTGTTCAGAATGTATATGTGTATCCACGCCGACCACGAGGGTGGTAACGTGTCAGCACATGCTACTCACTTAGTCGGTACCGCACTTAGTAACCCATACTATTCATATGCTGCTGGAATGCTTGGATTGGCCGGACCTTTACATGGGTACGCGAATCAGGAAGTTATGTTCTGGATCTATGAAATGATTAAAGTGATCGGCGATGACGATGACAACGATGTTATCCGTGTCAAGATTGAAGCTTATGTTCGCAAAACAATCTCTGAAGGAAAAGTAATCCCAGGTTATGGTCATGCCGTGTTGCGTGTTACCGATCCTCGATTTACGGCACAACAACAATTTGCTGAGAAATACGTAGAAGACGATAAGTTAATTAATATCGTCAATATGCTTTACGATATCGTCCCTCCAATCTTAAAGTCATTGGGCAAAGTGAAAAATCCTTGGCCTAATGTCGATGCATTCTCTGGCGCACTTCTTCAACACTATGGTATCTCTGAATACTTCTTCTATACCGTTATGTTTGGTGTAAGTCGTGCACTTGGAGTATTAGCACAGTTGATCTGGGATAGAATGTATAACCTCCCTCTTGAAAGACCATCGTCAGAGACTCTCGAGTGGTTCAAAGAAAAAGCAGGAATTTAATTCCAATTTTATCGGATATTAAATAGGGGATTTCTAATCCCCTATTTTTTTTGCCTGTTTTACCCTCCTCTGATTTTGAGGTCTGGAATCCTCCGTTTTTTTGCCTTTTTTTTGTTAACTTTAATACGAAGTGATTGAAATTAAAAGATGACCTTAGGGTTTAATAAATTTTAATAATTTGTATGATGAAAAGTCTTAAAGGATCCCGTACCGAGCAAAATCTTCTGAAAGCATTTGCTGGAGAATCGCAGGCTGCAATGAGATACGATTATTTTGCGAAGCAAGCCAGGAAGGAGGGGTTGGAGCAAATTGCGGCAATCTTCGAAGAGAGTGGCGCAAATGAACGTGAACATGCCAAACGGTTTTTTAAGTTTCTCGAAGGGGGTTATGTCGAGATTAAGGCAACTTATCAAGCAGGTATTATCGGATCAACACTCGAGAATCTTAAAGCCGCAGCAGATGGTGAAAACGAAGAGTGGACTCATCTCTATATTGATTTCTCGAAAATAGCCGAAGAGGAGGGTTTTGCGGAGATCACTACCGTATTTAAGTTAATCTTAAAGGTTGAGAAAGGTCATGAAGAACGCTACCGCATACTCTATTCAAATCTTAATGATGGGAAAGTATTTGAAAGATCGGATAAGGTTGTATGGAAATGCAGAAACTGCGGATATTTGCATGAGGACAATAAAGCCCCTTTGATTTGCCCTGCCTGCTTGCATCCTCAGTCTTACTTCGAGATTAAGGATTCAAATTATTAATCTATTTAACAGGGGAATTATTGAGTAAATCCCCTGCCTATTTGATGAATATTTATTATCTGCGATATCAAAATCCCTATTCTGCAGTCGTATCGTGAACGATAAATGAAGTTGTCACTGGCATAATCTTGCTGTAAACTGCTGAAACACCACAATATCGTTCGTGAGATAAGTTTATCGCTTTCTGAAGCTTATCCTCCGGCAGGTCTTTGCCCCAAAACTCATAAATGATATGCATGTTGATGTAATGCACAGGCTGCTCCTCCGATTGGTCTGCTTCAACTTTGATGTCAAAATTAACAACTTCAACCCTCATCTTTTTCAATATCGAGAGGACATCAATTCCAGTGCAGCCAGCTAGTGCCACTAACATAAGCGGCTTAGGCCTAGGACCTAAATTTTGACCTCCAAACTGCTCGCTAGCATCCAATAGAATCTTATGTCCATTCACATCGGCCTCAAATGCCATCCCTTGCTTCCACGAAATACTAATGTCTTGTTTCATCTCTCCTGTTATTATTTTTGTAAAGTTAATGGTTATTCTGCTTCCACCTTTAAAACATCGCTAATTGCCGTTCTAAACGACTCTTTAGGCAAAGCCCCTTGAGCCATCTGTGGCTGTGCATTCAGTGGTATAAACAAAAGTGAAGGGATGCTCTGAATCCCAAATATCGCGGCTAGCTCTTGCTCCTGTTCCGTGTTGACCTTGTAAATGACGAGCCTATTACCATATTCAGCCTGTAGTTGTTCCAGGATTGGCGCAACGGTTTTGCAGGGGCCACACCAATCGGCATAAAAATCTATGATGGCCGGAACTGCACCTTCAAACTGCCAATCTTTATGGATTTCGTAATCGAATACTTTCGATTTAAAACTCTCTTTAGTCAAGTTTTCAAGTGCCATCTCTTCTAGAATTAAATTAATTTGCTAATAGCAATTATTGTGGAACAAATATATTAATTTTAATCGGAATTAAAAAATAAGCTATAAAAATAAATGTGCTACTAGCAAAAAATGTGCTTGGAAATAGAATTCATCTTTCTAGCTTTGTAGAAAGATAATATTCCCATGGCAACTTCTCCTCGATTAACCGATCTCATTTATGAATTAAAGAGACGGTGTGTGCAAATTGACCAACAACTCATGTTCGATTTAAAAATTTCACAATCTGAATTGCTATTTTTCTCCTCTGTTGCACATTGCAAGACAATGAGCAGTCCTGAGCTTGCCAAGCAGATGGATCTGTCGTTATCAAGGGTAAGCCGGGTTGTTGAAACCTTAGTTGTGAATGGATATTTGGATCGGCAAACTGATTCTGACGATCGAAGAGCTATTCGGTTGTGTCTTACTCCTAGTGGAAAATTGATCAAAAATAAGATAGACGAAGCACGGCAATTGTGCGAGAATCGGTTGTTAAAGAGCATTCCGCCTAACGATGCAGAGCGTTTTGAGCAGATTTTCTCGAAGCTTCTAGGTCAATTGTAGTCTTAGCATAAATTCAACGGTTTATTTGTGGTGTAAAAGAATTTTAATTCGGTGTGATTTACCGTTTAATTTTCCCCTGTTTTTCAGGGAATATAACTAAATTGCGTCGAAATTCATTAACGGTCATTCAGGGTGAAAAAAGTTTCAATTCAAGGTATCAAAGGTTCATTTCACGAAGATGCTGCTCGTCGTTATTTTGACGATGAGGTAGAGATTGTGGAGTGCAAATCGTTTCGCAGTGTTTGCGAGCAGATTGATGAAGACAAAGTAGATTATGCGGTATTGGCCATTGAAAATTCTATAGCTGGGAGCATTCTTCAGAACTATACCTTGATCCGGGATTTTCATCTTCGTGTTATCGGGGAGATTTATATTCATATTCAGATGAATCTAATGGTTCTTCCAGGTGTACGGAAGAAAGATATTAAAGAGATTTATTCGCATCCGATGTCATTTTTGCAATGTGCTGAATATCTTGAAAAATATTTTCCAAATGTTGAAACCAAAGAGCTTGGCGACAATGCTGCCGTAGCTCGACTTATTGCGAAGGATAAGATTCCCTATGCCGCTGCGATCAGCAATGTTCGATCGGCTCAACTATATGGCTTGGAGATTATCGATAAGGGAATTGAGAGTAATAAGAAAAACTATACTCGTTTTCTGATCTTAGCCAAACACAATACAACCCCTGATAATTCAAATAAAGCCTCTATATGCTTCGAAGTTGGTCATCTTCATGGAGCCTTAGCAAAGGTGCTAAACATATTTGCTGAGCATGAGATTAACCTAACTAAAATTCAATCGCTACCGATCATTGGAAAACCAAACGAGTACTCTTTTCATGTGGATATCGAATGGGATTTAATGGAAAACTATGAGAAAGCAATTCACATGGTTCTTAAAAATGTATCGAGCATGGCGATTCTTGGCGAGTATGTAAGAGGAGAAGTTGCTATTCACAACGAATAAATTTTCAGTTATGGGAAATCTAGCTATTTTTTTCGGTCCGGAAGGGGGAGCTGTTAACCGTGTTGCTAATTTACTGGCTTCTAAATTGGAGCCGGGATCATTCGATTTGATCTCAATAAATGGGGCTTCAGCTTCCGACATTGGTCGATATGAGACCATTATTTTTGGATTATCAACCATTGGTAGGGATACCTGGGATCAGAAATTTGGGAATATCGACTGGTCTAAGTTTATGCCCGTGGTCTCTCAGGTTGATTTTACAGGTAAAAAGGTTGCTATCTTTGGATTGGGCGATCATATCACCTATGCATTTCATTTTGTTAATTCAATGGGCATACTGGCTCGAATAGTCCAAAACAATGGCGGAACGCTACTCGGGAAAGTCAGTGCTGAAAATTATGAATTTAGTGATTCAGAGGCTGTCGAAGAGGGGATGTTCCTTGGATTGCCTCTCGATGAAGACTTTCAGCCAGAACTAACTGAAGGTCGTCTGAGTGGTTGGGTTACTCAATTAAAAGCTGAATTTTGAAGCAGAGCTTACCCCTAAATACGCCCATAAACTCGGCTATCGTTGAGTTGAAAATCAAAGAGCTGAAAGTTCCAACGATAGGAGAGGCATCGATACGTGAGATTGTTCAGCTAGTTACTAGTATAGAGGCTGCTACAGGTGAGCAGTATATTCGAATGGAGATGGGCATTCCTGGTCTCCCTCCCACGCAAATTGGTGTCGATGCTGAGATCGCTGCACTGAAGAAAAATGTGGCCTCCGCCTATCCACGTATAGATGGTATTCAATCCTTGAAAGAGGAGACCTCTCGTTTCCTTAAGTTGTTTATGAATATCGATGTGCTTCCCGAAGGTTGTGTCCCTACCGTGGGTTCAATGGAGGGGAGCTATGCCTCATTCTTGGTCGCTGGAAGCTGCACAAAGGAACGTGATACGGCTTTATTTGTTGATCCTGGCTTTCCAGTTCAAAAGCAACAAATGCTCGTCATGGGTCAGAAATACGAGTCGTTTGACGTCTTTGATTTTCGGGGTGAAAAATTACGTGAAAAAATAGAGTCCTATCTAGCCAAAGGAAATATCAATTGTATCATCTACTCGAATCCGAATAATCCAGCTTGGATCTGTTTTGATGAAAATGAATTGCAGATCATTGGCGAGCTAGCCAATAAATATGATGTGATCATCATTGAAGATTTAGCCTATTTTGGGATGGACTTCAGACTTGATCTTTCAACCCCTGGAGTGCCTCCTTATCAGGCTACCGTGGCTCGTTATACCGATAAATATGTCTTGCTAGTCTCTAGTTCAAAGGTGTTTTCCTATGCTGGACAACGAATAGGGATGATGGCTATTTCAGACGCCTTATATAATCGTCATTACCCTTATTTAGAAGAGCGACTTAAAGTTATTGGATTTGGGAATGCTGTTGTTCATCGTGTTTTGTACTCCATGACTTCCGGAACTTCTCACTCTGCCCAGTATGCGTTAGCCGCGATGTTCAAGGCGGCCAATGATGGTCAGTTTAATTTTATTGCCGACGTAAAAGAATATGGAGAGAAAGCCAAGATTATGAAACAGCTATTTCTGAAAAATGGTTTTCAAATCGTTTATCATACGGATCTTCATCAGCCTGTTGGTGATGGGTTCTATTTTACAATTGGTTACCCAGGTATGAAAGGTTCGGAATTGCTGCATCGCTTGTTGTATTATGGCATTAGTGCCATTTCACTTGGGAATACAGGGAGTTCAAAAGAGGGACTAAGAGCTTGTGTGTCAAGCGTTAGCAGATCACAATTTGATACTTTAGCGCAACGCCTAGAGCAGTTTCATCACGATTTCCCTATCTCCTAATCGCACTTTTTGAGCATCAAAGAAGTCCATTGTCTATCTGCCAGACGATATAATTAATCAGTTGATCTTCGCGCTCACCATCGAACTCTGATTTCAGATTATGCCCAAAGATTCGAGCCACTCCTTGCCAGAAGAAAGCACTAAATCCACCTTTGAACTCTTTGATAATCTCAAAAGATGATTTACCCGTTTGGCGATCAATTAATTTGATCAGTATCCTTCCTGAGCTAATAGACATGCTTCTCATCTCAGGCTCAAACTCTGCAAAAAGTTCTTTTTCTATTTTCTTAATGTAATTTTTGCGCTCACGCTCTGTTTTAAAACCTACATAAGCTTCATTGTATTCTTTTAATTTGATTGCTGCCATCTTGGCGATGGGATAAACTTTTAAGACTCTTAGCTCAAGAATAGTATACTGATGCAATGCTTTTGGCGACCAGTTTTTGTGTTCTGGGTAGACTATTATCTCAGGCAAGACTAAGTGCATGATTGAATCGGTCTCTGCAACAATACTTTTGCTATCATATTGGTAGGCTGGAAGATCCTTCACCTGGCCATGGCTAGTGATGGGAAACCAGACGCACAAAACTATCGAAAGCCATTTAAACATATTGAGTCGATGAATGATCATGCTCAAAATTACGAAATCGTTAGAGTATGTGGCTAGGTTTAGGACTATTTAATTGAAAGATTTATGAAAGGCTGATTCTTAATTCGGTATCTTTGTTCATCCAATTACTACAACCCTTTAAAACCTATGGTGCAATGGAGAAATTACTTGTTGGTGTCTCATCTGAAATAGGCCCTTTACAGACTGTTCTTGTTCATTCACCTGGTCCTGAGGTCGAGCGGATGACTCCAGAGCATGTCGAGCGCGCCTTATATAGTGACATTTTGAGTCTTTCTTCCGCTGCCGAGGAACATATTGTCCTGAAACAATTATTAGCCAAGTCTGCCACTGTTTTGGAAGTTAAGGATTTGCTCACAGAGGTATTGAAGCTCGATAAGGTTAAGGAAGATCTCGTGCGGCGCATAGCGGCAAAAGAGAAGGTTAATGCCGAGGTTGACTTTTTGCTTCAGATGTCTCCTGTGATATTGGCCACTCAACTGATTGAAGGGGTAGCTCTAAAGCGAGATAACCTATCTCGATACCTTAGCGATGAACGCTATTCGGTACGTCCATTGCACAATATCCTTTTCACCCGTGATCCCTCTATGGTCCTTTGGGACGAAGTGTTGATCGGACGAATGGCTAAGAGTGTTCGGGAACGAGAATCGCTACTCATGGAGGCGATATTTACCCATCATCCTGCCTTAGGCATAAATCAGATTAATCCAAATTCGTTAACCCCTGATCCTTCTTTCGTATCCCGCTCAACGATTGAAGGTGGAGATGTTTTGGTGGCTCGTGAAGATGTCTTAGTTATCGGTAAAGGATCTCGCACCTCTTCTGAAGGGATTGATTTCTTGATCGAGATTCTGAAAGCAAAGAAGAGCGGCTTAAAGCATCTAATTGTTCAGGAACTCCCAGATAGTCCGGAGTCATTTATTCACCTTGATATGATTTTTACGTTTCTGAGCCAAGAGTTTTGCTTAATCTATGAGCCTTTATTGCTTCACAACACGAAATTTCAAACCATTCATATCTCCATTGACAATGGCATTGTGACGGGGATTCATCAACGTAAAAATTTGCTGCTGGCTCTTCAGCAAATCGGCATTGATCTTAAGCCGCTTTTTTGTGGAGGCAAAATTGATCCTTGGGTTATGGAAAGAGAGCAGTGGCATAGTGGGGCAAACTGTTTCGCATTTGAACCCGGGAAGGTCATTGGGTACGAGCGGAATGGTTATACCTTAGATGAGATGGATAAGAATGGGTTTGAGATTCATAAAGCAGATGACTTTCTGCGAAATGGGATGAACTATTCCGATTTTAAAAAGTTGACAATTACAATGCCTGGCTCTGAACTTGCTCGCGGTGGAGGTGGGGCTCGCTGCATGACTATGCCTATTGGTCGAGAGAAAATAAGTTGGTAGGTTTTATTAATTTTGGAGCTGAGCGAAGTTAAACTATGAGAAAAAAAGAGAATGAAGATTTAGAGCGTTTGACAGTTGATGATTTTAAAGTTGTCGATAAGATCCCTATCGTAGTGATCCTAGACCAGGTTAGAAGCTCTAATAATGTTGGTTCTATTTTTAGAACTTCTGATGCCCTGCTGATTACGAAAATTTGTTTGTGTGGCATAACAGCTAGGCCACCCGATAAAGAGATTCACAAGACGGCTTTAGGTGCTGAAAACACGGTGGCTTGGGAATATTATCTCAATACCGAAGAGGCGATTCTCCAATTGAGGAATCAAGGTTATTCAATTCTTGCTATTGAGCAAGTTGAAGGAAGTATTAGTCTGAACGATTACTTCCCACATCCTAACCAGAAGCTAGCATTAATCTTTGGGAATGAAGTCAAAGGGGTTCAGCAAGAGGTGGTGAATATTTGTGATCAAACGATTGAAATCCCACAGTTTGGGACCAAGCACTCCTTAAATATTGCCGTTACTGCGGGAATCGTCTTATGGGACTTATTTAATAAACTGAAAAGAACCTAATTGCATCTGCACCGTTGAAGATTTGTTCTCTTTATGATCTGTATTTGTCCGTTAAATGCATATTTTAGCACCGGGAATGTTTTGATCTGTTAAACATTAAAAATAAACCAGTTTAAGATTTTATCTTCAGCTGGAATGTTCTATTTTTACCAATTAAGTAATAAAAAGGATTTAATGTCGTTTTCCCATAGTGGACGGGTTTGACAATGAGCTGAAATAAAATAGATGCCACCAAGTCACCAATCCGTCAGCTGACGGAGAAATCCCACCAAGAGACAATTAATGAACACCTTTGGTGCCAATTTGGCGTCTTGGTGTTTTGGTGGCAAAAAGAATTTCTATCAACTTAAGGGTTTAATGCTAAATACGATATCTTTTTATTCTTATTACATAATACTGCACTTTACGAATTAATTAATTAACAATAAAAATCAGACAAAATGATTAATCGACTTATTGGAGAGATGCCCAAAATTGGAATTCGTCCTGTTATTGACGGTCGTCTGCAAGGAGTAAGAGAATCTTTAGAGGTTCAAACTATGAATATGGCAAAGGCTGCAGCCAAACTTATTTCAGATAATCTGCGGTTTCCAAATGGTGAAAAAGTAGAATGTGTGATTGCCGAACATACCATTGGGGGTGTTGCTGAAGCGGCTAAGTGTGCCGATCAGTTTTCCCGTGCCGGAGTGGGTGTTTCATTAACGGTAACACCTTGTTGGTGCTATGGAACTGAAGTGATGGATACCGATCCTTTAATCCCGAAAGCCGTTTGGGGATTTAATGGTACAGAGCGACCAGGTGCAGTCTATTTAGCTGCTGCCCTAGCTGGATATGCACAAAAGGGATTGCCTGCATTTGGCATCTATGGTCATGAAGTGCAAGATTCAACCGATACCTCGATACCTGAGGATGTAAAAGAAAAAGTACTTCAATTTGCTAAAGCGGGTCTTGCTGTAGCCCAAATGCGCGATAAATCATATTTATCTATCGGCGGTATGTCAATGGGTATTATGGGATCATTTGTTGATCAAGAATTTTTCCTTGACTACTTAGGTATGCGTACTGAAGTGGTTGATATGACTGAACTTATTCGTCGTGCCGAGCGTGGGATCTACGATCCAATTGAATATGAAAAGGCCCTAGCTTGGGTTAAGAAGAACTGTAAAGAGGGAAAAGATTTAAATAGTCCAGACAAACAGCTTTCTGCCGAACGGAAAGAGTGGGAGTGGGAGATGGTCGTTAAGATGACTCTTATCTGTCGTGATTTGATGATTGGCAATCCTCGTCTGGCTGAACTTGGCTTTGGGGAAGAGGCTTTAGGTCATAATGCTATTGCTGGTGGTTTCCAGGGACAACGTCAATGGACCGATCATTTGCCAAACGGCGATTTCATGGAAGCAATTCTTAATTCATCATTTGATTGGAACGGCGTTCGCCAAGCGTTTATTATGGCGACAGAGAACGACTCTTTAAACGGAGTGGTTATGTTGTTTGGTCATCTGCTAACCAATACCGCTCAGATTTTCTCTGATGTTCGAACTTATTGGAGTCCTGAAGCTGTGCAACGAGTAACCGGAAAGAAATTAACGGGTAAAGCGTCTGAAGGGATCATTCACTTGATCAATTCAGGTTCCACCACATTGGATGCTACTGCTAAACAAAAGTTGGATGGTAAGCCTGCAATGAAACCATTCTGGGAAATTTCAGAAGCTGAAGCTAAGGCTTGTCTTGATGCTACCGATTGGCCAGCTGCTGATCTTGGATATTTCAGAGGTGGAGGTTTCTCTTCTCACTTCAAAACTGATGGAGAGATGCCAGTAACGATGTCTAGGGTAAATCTGGTGAAAGGTATTGGGCCAGTGATACAGATTGCAGAAGGATGGACTGTTGTTCTGCCTGATGATGTTCACAATACACTCGATTCACGTACGAATCCAACTTGGCCTACCACGTGGTTTGCTCCTCGTCTGACTGGCAAGGGTGCATTTGCTGATGTATATACCGTAATGGCGAATTGGGGTGCGAACCATGGTGCAATAAGCTATGGCCATATTGGAAGTGAATTAATCTCTTTAGCAGCAATGCTTCGTATACCAGTCTCAATGCATAACATCGCTGACGAGAAGGTATTCCGACCAGCTGTTTGGAGTGCATATGGGATGGACAAAGAGGGAGCCGACTACCGTGCTTGCGAGACTTACGGACCTGTCTACGGAAAAACAAAAAGATAATAGCTTCTTGTACTGAACTGAAAAAGGGTTGATAAACAAATTTGTTTATCAACCCTTTTTTCTATCTGGATATCGAAAATTTCAGGAAACTGCTTTTATACGTTCATCGGAACCTCCATCAAAAGGAGCTCGGATTCGGAATCAGCTGTGATCGATAATTCCGTAATATCCCAAATCCCAAAACCATCGCGCGCCTCTAAAGATTGGTTGTTGATCGTTATCTCTCCTTTTAGAACAAAAGCATAGACTCCGTTTCCTTCAGCCTTGATTTTATAAGAAGTTGAATGGCCTTTATCGAATGTCCCTAAATGAAACCAGGCATTCTGATGAATCCAAACCCCTTCATCTTCTGCATTTGGAGAGAGTATTTGTTGTAGTTTATTGTGCCGATCATCAAGGTTCAAGGTTAACTGGTCGTAACGCGGGGTTACATTTTTCTTGTTTGGAAATACCCAGATCTGCAGAAATTTAACCTTCCGGTCTGGATTTCTATTGTATTCACTGTGGTAAATTCCAGTTCCTGCACTTAAGACTTGAATCTCTCCATGCTTTATTACAGCGAGATTGCCCATGCTGTCTTTGTGCTCCAAGTCTCCTTCCAAGGGAATAGAGATGATCTCCATGTTTTCATGAGGATGCGTTCCAAAACCCATCCCTTCATCTACAGTATCATCATTTAGTACACGCAAGGCGCCAAAATTCATCCGCTCTGCATTATAGTAGTTCGCAAAACTGAAAGTATGAAAACTGTTTAACCAGCCGTGATTGGCATGGCCTCTGGAGTTGCTCTTATGGACTATGGTATTACTCATTGGAATTCTTTTTCCAAATTTAGTGTATTCATAGGCTAATAGCAACTTCATAGAAGAGGAATTAAAAGAACTTAATTATCTCCTTTTCTGTATTCAACTATGGACATATTTACGTTTATTTGTATTGAAATAGATCTAAGTAGATCACCACGATTAATGGGAAAATTAAATATCGTTTTTTTGTAGAAACAATAAATAAATAGTCATGAAAAATTTAAACCTTACAGATCAAATTCTAAGACGGATTTCTCCTTTTAGAGTTGGTCGTCTTCCCGTTTTAATTTTTATGTGCTTGTCTCTTTTCTTGTTCACTAAGGAATCGAAGGCTTTGCCTAGTTTTGCTAGGCAAACAGGCCTATCATGTAAGGCTTGTCATTACTCATTTCCAGAACTAAACTCTTTTGGTCGGCAGTTTAAAATGAATGGTTACGTGCTTACAAGTATGAACACCATTGACTCGAAAGAAGATAGTAGTAAGATGCCAAGGCTCAAACTTTTATCTACTTTGCCAATATCTGCAATGGTGCAATCATCTTTCACCCATCTTGAAAAGGATATGCCCGGAATCCAGAACAACTCCGTTACCTTACCTCAGCAATTAAGCGTTTTTTATGCAGGACAGGTGACCCCTCATATCGGTACGTTTATTCAGATGGCGTATGATGGGCACTCTTTTGGAATGGGCAATATTGATATTCGTTATGCGAATCAAGCTAAAATTGGGAAGCGAAATTTTACCTATGGACTTACACTAAATAATAATCCAACAGTACAAGATGTTTGGAATTCTTCTCCTGTCTGGCGATTCCCATTTGCAGGATCTGATGCTGCGAAAAATCCCACGAAATCTGCAATAATTGAGAACCTGGGCACTAAAGTTGCCGGCCTAGGAGCCTATACACTCTTCAATAATTTCCTTTTTGCTGAAGCTACTGTTTACCGGTCAGCTCAGCAAGGCGCAACTAATCCTGCCGACGTATTTAGTTCTGATGTCATAAGCGGCGTGGCCCCTTATTGGCGTTTGGCATTGCAACATCAATGGGGGAAGAATTATCTAGAATTAGGCACTTTTGGGTTTGCCCCAAAGCTTTATGTTACGGGAATCCAGGGGGCTTTAGATAAATATACCGATTTGGGCATAGATGCACAATTTGAACACAATCTGTCTTTTGGAGCGTTCACGGCGCACTCCTCTTTGATAAAAGAGTCAGAGACGAAAGAACGAATTATTCTCCCAAATCAGAAATTCGATTTTACCTCCTTGAGAGTGGATGGCAATCTATACCTTAAAAATGGAATTGGAGGCACCTTGGGTTATTTCTATACGATCGGTTCAGTAGATCCTCGGATTGGAAGCTGGACGAATAAACCGGACAGTAAAGGTTACATTGCTCAGATTGAATATCTGCCTTGGTATAATACGAAGTTTGCCTTGCAATATGTGGCCTATAAACAATTTGATGGTACAGTTACCAATTATAATATGCATGAGCGAAGTGCTGCCAATAATAGCACAATCTACCTTTTTGTTTGGCTTAATTTTTAGTTGTTAATTTAATTTTTGTTTATGAAAAAGTTTTTAGTTGTATGTTCTATTAGTGTTTTTAGCTTAGTCAATACAGGAGTCCTAAAAGCCGAAGAATTATCATTGGGAAGTTCTTCACCTGTTGTCCCTCAAGATAAAAACTTAGGAATTGGACCTGTTAAAAAGTTAGTGCTAGGTCCTATTGATAAAAAAATGGTTGAAGAGGGGAAAACCCTTTACAATGCGCAATGTATTGTTTGTCATGATATGGATCAAAGGAAGATTGGTCCAGCCATGAAGAATATTACCAAACAGCGGACGCCCGAGTATCTTATGAACCTATTGTTAAATTCGGCTCAGATGCTGAAGGAAGATCCAACAATGAAGGCATTGCTAAAAGAGTATAACAATATGCCAATGCCTGATCCTGGCTTTAATCAAGCAAAAGCTCGTGCAGTAGTGGAATATTTAAGGTCTATGGCAAAATAAGTTTGCAAGTCCTATCCAAAATAAAAAGGGGATGTCAGCTGACATCCCCTTTTTATTTGCACTTATTTCAGTTGTTTTGAAAGCAAAGATTATCCTTTTTGATGATGCTTCTTCACTAGAATAGAGAGACCGATAAAGGCGATGATTAAGATGATCGGTAACACCGACATATTGCGCAGTGTGATCTGAGGTCCGGCTGTTTCAATAGATTTTCCCATAATTGGTAAGACCATCGACGTTGCTACAAACCCAGCTCCTCCAAGGATAGACATCCCTAAAGCACCACTTTTAGGAACATATTCCGAAGCAAATCCAATCATTGTAGGCCAGAAGTAACATACCCCTACAGCAAATACAGCTGCCGATGCAACGGTCATCACTGGTCCACTAGAAATGCTAAGTAACCATAATCCAAGGGTTGAGGTAATCGCTGAACCTAATAATACTCCAGTTGGGTTTAATCGGTGAATTAATCCACCTGCAAAGAATCGACCAATTGCCATGATACCTGTCACTACGACTAATATAAGCATTGGATTAATTCCGTTGGTGCTTAGTAAGGCATTGATCCATTGGCTGGTTCCAAGTTCAGTTGAGGATGTAAGTAGCATGCAAAATAATACCAATGGGAATAATAAACTTATTTTGTTGATAAAACGACCCTCAACAACAACTAAGATTACAATTGCAGAGATAAGAACATAGGGTACTGCACTATCGAAATTCAAGCTAAACGCAGGGATGAAAGCTGAAAGAATCATCAGGAATACAGCAACAATAATTGTATATGGTGCTCCTACATTGCGCATCATATCTTTATAGGTGGCTCCACTAGCTACGCGTTCTGTTTCAGGAATAGGCTCATTAAAGAAAAAGTATCCGTAAATGGCCAATGGAATAAATAAAACACTCACTAATACTTGCCAAGGAAGATTAAGAGTATCCATTAGTAACCAAGCTAAGAATCCTCCAATCACAATTCCTCCAGGAAACCAGACATGAAAACGGTTTAACATTTTGGTTTTCTCTTTCGGGAATAGAACTGTTACAATTGGATTACAGGCCGCTTCTACACTGCCGTTAGCAAGTCCAATAAATATATTGGCAATAAACAAGGAGGTAAAATCTTTCGCCATTAGTAGTAGTATGATTCCGACTAAATGTAGCCCAAACGCTAAACGAACAATGGTTTTTGTTTTGACGATATCAATGATAAAACCGCCAGCAAACATTGCAATCGCAAATCCGAAGAATGCTGGTGCAAAGGCACGGCCAATATCTTCCTTGCTTAATAAATAAGTTGTTGAAAATACTCCTTCTATCTTTGCTCTAATTGCAAAAGTTAGACCGGTAACCAATAGGGCTAGACAGCTGGCAATAAATAATTTTTTTTGATTGACTTGTTCCATAATTAAAGGATTTAGGTTAGATGATAATTAAATTAGTTTTTTGGATTGGCAATTAATTTAGATTGCACGTTAATTTCAAAGTAAAGAGAGATTTGTGCATTGATACTAGGTCATTGGTTACTCTTCCGGTCTTTACAATAGACACAAATATAGAAATAATCAGTAAACAATAAGTTTTTAGCTGAGAATTTTTAGAGTCGGGGATAAAGTTCTAGTCGTACTATCCCTTTTCGTTGTTAGGTATGGGTTTCCAGACCTAATGGAGATTAAGTCTTCAAGTTTATTTGTGAAGAAATATTGATTTTACTGTCATGCAGACCTACCAAGACCCGCCGGCACCGCCACCACCAAAGCTACCACCGCCAAAGCCGCCAAAGCTATCGCCTCCTGATGATCCGCCGCCTGAGAAATCATTCCAAGATCCACCGCCACGGTTGCCCCCAAGTAAATCCATCAGTAGTAAGGTGCCTAAAAACCCTTGTCCACTGCCAATGCCGTGAGCAGTACTTCGACGTTGGGCTAAGAAGATTACAGCTAATACAATTAGTATAATCAAAAAACCGCCTGGTTTAGATTTCCTTTTGTGAACAGCATTTACGTATTGGTCTGCCGTATATTCGCCCGCAGTTAACGACATTAAAACATCGGTGCTTCGGTCTAGACCTTTATAATAATCATTTTGTTTGAAGGCAGGGAGCAACTCTGCTCCAACAATGGCTTGCCTAGCTACTGCGTCTGGAACAACGGCCTCAAGACCATATCCAACAGCTACAAAGACTTCTCCACGCTCTTGGCCTACTTTGGGCTTAACCAGGATTAATATCCCATTGCTCTTCCCTTTTTGACCAATGCCCCATTTCTCAGAAAGTTTAACGGCAAAATCGGCTTTGTCATAACCCGAAAGACTTTTAACGATTACAATAGCAATCTGGGTTGAGGTTTTCTGATTAAAACCAACAAGTTTATTTTCTAATCCTGCTTGCTGCTCCCCAGATAGAACACCAGCAAAATCATTTACTAGACGTTGTGGTTCAGGTCTGGCAGGAAATTCTCCTTGTGCTTTAGCTGCGGGGTGTAGAAATAGGATTAGAGCAGCTAAGAATATGACAGCTCGAAGCGTTGATTTGTAGTTTTTCATTATTTACCAAATGAGATTTCGTCAGATAGCTCATTGATATCGTCTGTCTGATAGGGAAAAAATTGCTTGAGCTGTTCTCCGGTTAGCTTGATTCCATTTATAATACCTTCGGCAAACTCACCTTTGGTAAAATGTGCGATCATATTCTCTTTATTCGTATTCCAGAATCCTTCAGGAACAACTTTATTAATGCCGACATCTCCGATAATCGCAAATTTGTGATCATTGGTAGAGAGGTAAATTAGTACCCCATTTCGGTCTTTTGTCTTGTGCATGTCTAGCTTCTTAAAAAGCCAAGCAGCGCGATCTAATACATCATTTTTGCAGCTTTCCTCCAAATGAACACGAATTTCTCCGCTCGTCTGGTGTTCTGCAACTCCAATTGCCTCTTTAATTAATCGCTCGTTCTCTTTCCCAAGAAAATCTTTAGGATTCATACTTAGGCTAATTAAAATTGAACTTTGGGAGCTTTATCCGCACCTTTTTCAGCTTCGAAATAGGCTTTTTTCTCAAAGTTACGCATTGATGCAATAAACATTTGTGGGAATTGACGGATATACGTGTTGTACGTCCGTGCCGTCTCATTAAATTTTTGACGTTCTACGGTAATCCTGTTCTCGGTTCCTTCAAGTTGAGCTTGAAGATTTAGAAATCCCTCGTTGGCTTTTAGTTCTGGGTATTTCTCAGCAACAACCATCAATCGACCAAGAGCCGAAGATAATCCTCCTTGCGCTTGCTGAAACTGCTGCATAGCCGCAGGCGTTAGTTTTGTCGGATCTACAGTGATCTGAGTTGCTTTGGCACGAGCCTCAATTACTGCAGTTAAAGTTGATTTTTCAAAATCAGCATACCCTTTAACGGTGTTGACTAGATTTGGTATAAGATCTGATCGTCGTTGGTACACGTTTTCTACTTGTGACCATGATGCACTTACACCTTCATCCATAGTTACCATCTTGTTTCCTGTAGAGACGCCCCAAGAAACCCCCCAAAATATTAAAACCGCAATAACGATTAATACAATTAAACCTGTCCTTTTCATTGTCTTGTTCTTTATAATTTTTACTAAATAAATTTGAATCTAAACACGATGTGAAATTAAGCAACAAAATTTAGAAATTGATAGTTTGTAGGATTAATTTTTTGAGATTCATCTGATGTTGCTTTGATCTGACTAAATCGAAATTAGAGGTGTTAAAAAATGGAGTGGATCAACCCAGTTGTCCTTATTCTTTTCCTAAAACGAACCAAGCTTAACCAAAAGTTTTGATAAAAAACGTCTGTCAAACTTAGCTTGATTTAGACTGATATTTCGTTTGAGGAGGTTATTAAAAGGTAAAGGTAAGGTTATCAATTTTGATTATCAGCTTAACTTTTGTAGGTTTGTCTAGAATCCTTTTGCGACTAACCAAAGGATACTAATCCGGCTATTTTTTTCTAAACCATAACTATTGTTTCCATGAATTTTACCTTACGCAACAAAATCGCATCTTTTTCATTGGCATTTAGATGTTTTTCAATTCTTCCATTGATTGCGCTTTTTAGTTTTTTAATCCTAAAGTCCGCGAATGTCACTGGTCAAACTGATCAAGCAATTACTGCTCGAGATGGAAAATTATTGCGTAGTGAACTTTGGCAACCTTTTGATGCCAAGAAAGTCAAAGGTGATTTTTTTGTTTCTCCCAAAGGGAATGATGGTTGGTCTGGAACCCTTGAGACTCCGAATGCAACCCATACCGATGGACCTTTTGCAACCATTGCACGAGCTAAACTTGCGGTCCAAGCATTAAAATTAAAAGTTTATACCCCTAAGGGCAAAGCTATTGACGCTCGATACTCTGGAACAACTTATCCATATGGAAAAGGAAAAGATATTGTGGTATTTATCCGAGAGGGTTTTTATCCGCTTGCCGAATCACTGGTGTTTAAACCTGAAGATGGTGGAGAACGCGTGGAGACAAACCTCCCTTCTGGTGCCTTCGAATGGCATCATTTAAGAGATAATTACGTTACTTATTCCGCTTATCCTGGCGAAAAACCTGTTGTTTCAGGTGCCGTTCCTGTGAAAAATTGGAAAAAAGCTGGAAATATTTGGGTTGCACCATTTAATGGGACTGAAGTGCCTACTTTGAATGCGAATGGGAAGAAGCAGATCTTGGCACGATATCCGAACAATGAGTATCTGACTTTACGCAAAACCCCTGCAAACACCTCTGAAATGCCGTTTAAAGCGGGTGATTTAAAAAGCTGGAAAGAGATGCAAGATAATCGTATTGTGATCTTGCTGCGCTGGAGAACGGCCTATAACTCAATAGACAGAATCGATTTTAAAAAACAAATCGCTTATTTGAAAGAGCCGGAGGATGGTCCAAATAAGAATAATGGGCTTTTAGTCGTTCCTCCTCGTTATTATATCGAGAATGTTAAAGAGCTTTTAGATGCTCCAGGTGAATGGTTTTTTGATAAGAAGAAACAGGAGATTAGCTATATTCCAGAGGCAGGAATAAATGATCCTAATCTCGCTGATATTTCTGTCCCTCAAATTAATAAGCTTGTTCTAGTTGCAGGAAATGAGGAGAAACCCGTTCGCAATCTTCGGTTTTATGGTCTAGCTTTTGAAGGGGCAAAAGAGAATTTTAGAAATTTCCCCCATCACTATGACGCTACAGAAGGTTGCACAGCTATTACCTTTGAATATGCTACTGATTGTGAGTTTGCTTATTCTCAATTGAGAGCTTGCGGCGGAGTGGGGATGTCGGTTGGTGGCGGTTGTTATGGGGTGCGAATTTCCAACTCTATTTTTGATGGTCTGGAGCAAGGTGCGCTAAGCATTAGTAGTAACGGCGACCTAAAAAGTGGCAAACTTATTCAGATCAACCACCAGACCCTAGTCGATCATAACGTATTCTCTTCCTGCGGTCTAGGTGGAGGAATAACACTAGGTGTCGGGGGTACTATTCATACGACTATTTCTCACAATTATTTCACTAAATCAGGCCGACCATATACCATGGATATTGGTGCCGGAGGTTTAGAAGGGACAATAACGGGTGATGTGGTTGTCGAATACAATCATTTCGAAGATGTTCAGACAGATGCTGACGATGCTGGGGTTATTGTAGTTACTGGGATGACATTCAACTCATCAATACGGAATAATATCATCCATCGCGTGCATCGTGGTTTCTTTAGTGATAATGTGGCTTTCTGGTTCGATAATCTGTCGAGTAACTGGACGGTAAAAAATAATATCTACTTTGATCTTGAACAGGGCGATATGAAAACCTGTGGAACTTATCTGATCAATAATGATTATTCTGATAATTTTTTGATCGAGATTCCTAAAATTTTGCCTGAGCAATTTATTGAAGGGGTGCCTGACTTTGCATGCTCCAATCTTCAGATCACCCAAAACGGGAAGCCCATTACTAGTTCTTTGCCTACTGGAAGTTTAGTTAAAGTTAAAGCCGACATCTTTAATTCAGGCAGTTCTGGAGTCGCTCAAGTATCCTTGCTAATCGATAGACGACCAGTCGAGACAAAGCCTTTCCCCGTCATTAAAGGCAACTCACGAACTATTGAGTTTGAGATTCGGTTAAATAATCCAGGGGTTCAGGAGCTGGCCATTGGAGAAACAATTCCTCAAAAAATTACGGTCGAAGGGGAGAAACCTAAGGTCTCTTTCGATCAACTTCATCTTTCAGAGGAACGCATTTTAGCTGGTGAGACGGTTCGTGTTACGGCCAAGGCTACAAACCTGCAGCAATCAGATACTGAAACGGAGGTTCATCTATTTGCATCAGGCAAAATCATAAAGGCTGAAAAGGTGCTTCTCAAAGGGAAAGAGATTAGAGAAATTTCATTTGATCTAGTCCCTGAGGCTGGATTATATCCACTTCGCATTGGGAATAGTGGAGAACAGACCTTGACCGTATTGAAATGCAAAGAGCTAGATCTGACCAAGCAAAAACTTTTGACTTATCTCTCATCGAAATCAAAGCCTGCCTCTGTGGAGGTATTCCAAAAGGAGAACAGATATGTTCTGAAAGCTAGCGGATGGGATTTTTACCATGCAGAGGATGCTTATGCCACGGTGTATATTAAAAAGTTAAAAGGCGATTTTGTGTCGACGGCTAAAATCTCGTCTTTTGGAAATCGCACCAGCGAATGGTATCGTACTGGATTATTTGTCCGAAATGATATTGCCAAAAGTTTTGATGTTGATCGAGGAAGCCTTGGTTCGGTGTTGATGTTTAGCACACCTGGTCGGGCGGGCATTGAATACGACGAGTTTGGCAATGGCTGTATGCATAAGGCGGCAAGCGAGAATCTGCCTGAAAATTCACCGACTCCAATCTGGATAAAACTGGAACGTCATGGCGATCAGTTTACCGGTTATGTTAGCTTGGATGGGAAGAACTGGATCATCAAGCGTCAGACTAAAAATATTCCAGGTATCGAAGAAGCTGTTGACTTAGGTCTTGCCGCTGGGTCACCAGATCAGAAACAATATACGGTTGAATTTATCGAATGGAAAATTAAAATCCAAGAATAATCACTTGCCCAATAGATTTTTTAAGCGTAATATTTTATTCTCTTTAGCATTCTAATTCATCGGTTATGATTCGTAATCTACTTTTAATTATTTTATTTTTAGTTGTTTTGTCATCATGTGATTCAAAAAACTCCAAAACATCTTCCAAGCTTACGATCAGTACTTTGCCTTTTCTTCTACTGATGAAGAAAAAGGTCAATCTAGATTCATCTAAAGTCCTTTTTAATAAGCCCGTCACAAAAGAAAATTTCGCGCAAGAATGGGATGTTCATCATAGCGAATGGAAAGTTGAAGGGGAATGGCTAGTTGGTGAAAACAAGGGGAACTGGCCTGGCATGGCAGTCCTTAAACAAGATTTCCCCGGTAATGTATTAGTTGAATTTGAGGCACAAACTATCTTGCCTTCTTCGCATGATATCAATGTGATGTGGAATGGAGAATGGCTGAAAGATACCGATCAACGCGGTTTAGCTTATGTGGCAGGACTTCAGGGATGGTGGACTGGTAAAGTGGGTATCGAGAAGTCTGATCAATATAAATTTATGGTTGGAACACCTCTCTTAGATTTTATTCCTGGAAAGATTTATAAGATTCAGGCTGGAAGTATTGATGGTCATTGTTTTATTTTTGCTGATGGCAAGCTTTTGCTCGAAGCCATGGATCCTGATCCCATCGATAATCAAAAATATCCGAAGATCGGCTTTGAGGCTTATTGCAGTAAGATTCAAGTACGCAATATTGTGATCCGTCAAATCCATTGGGAGCCCGTGACGATGGAATATAAGCCTGATTTTTAGGCATTAGCATGCCTCATCTTCCTTTAAATCAAAGGTGGATTTAAACTTCGAATAGACTGATAGTTTTTTGGTATTGCAACGTTAATTGCCCACAAATTTAAGTCCGAAAGAGATAATTAACAGCATCAATCGTTTATTCTTTGTCATTATCTCTCGCCGAAAGATTGATTAGTCATCCTGCAGGTTGGGACGCAGGGTAAATTATGTTGTCCTGTTAGGTCTCGAACCTAAACTCTTCTGATCCAGAAACAGACGTGTTGCCAATTACACCACAGGACAATGATAATTTTTTATTGGGATTTGTTGATTCTAGAAACTTGGAGAGCTTCTGTTTGATCAAGTATTTGGAGCCGAATCTTAAGTCTTGTTTGAGTCAGACTACCCCTTTAAGTGCATCTAAATCAATGGATTCTTAATCCTCAAAGGGCTTGTTTAAATTAGTTGACCCGCCAAGGCTCGAACTTGGACTCTTCTGGACCAAAACCAGACGTGTTGCCAATTACACCACGGGTCAATCAATAATGTCTTATTGTTTAAGACGGCGCAAAAGTACGAACTTTTTTTTTGTGGCAAACTGATCTTGGATAAAAATTGGAAACAAATCAATAATTTATTCATTTTTGTCTTACTTTACCTTATTTGGCTGCAGCAAAAAGTTAATTAATAATAATCTTAACCCCTTAGTTAGGTGACTCGATAAAGATTATTAATATCTTCGCATCAATTTTGAGATTACAGACATAATCAATAGGCCTTAACGCTAATCCATATTTTGCTATGAATACATTGAAGACGAAAGGATATAAATTTTACAACATTGTTGTAGGGTGGTTTATTTTTCTAGTGGCAGCAGTTGTTTACTTGACCACTATGGAGCCAACGACAAGTTTTTGGGATTGCCCTGAATTTATTGCAACCGCTTTTAGTCTTCAAGTTGGTCACCCTCCTGGAGCCCCCCTGTTTATGATTTTGGGCCGTCTTTTCTCCATGTTTGCGAGTAGTCCGGCTCAGGTTCCGGTGATGGCCAATGTGTTATCTGGTCTTGCTAGTGCTTTTACCATCTTGTTTCTTTTCTGGACCATCACCCATATGGCTCGTAGGATTGTTTTGCTTGAGGGCAATGAACTTACACTACCTCAAATGATTGCTGTCCTGGGTGCGGGAGCGGTAGGTGCTTTAGCCTATACCTTCTCAGACACTTTTTGGTTCTCAGCCGTTGAAGGGGAGGTTTACGGGATGTCCTCGTTTTTTACGGCACTCGTTTTCTGGTGTATTTTGAAATGGGAAAATGAAGCTGATGAGCGTCATGCTAACCGCTGGATTATTTTTATTTGCTATCTGATTGGACTTTCTATTGGTGTTCACCTTTTGAATCTATTGGCTATTCCCGCAATCGTTTTGGTTTATTACTTTAGAAAATATGAACCAACAAGAATTGGGGTTGCTGCTGCGGTGGGATTATCGATGTTGCTTGTGGCCTTTGTCATGTTCTTCTTTATCCCTGGAGTCGTTATTGTCGCTCAATGGTTTGAACTCATCTTTGTAAATGGCATTGGCGCTCCTTATCATACTGGTGTTATCGTTTATTCAATTGCTTTATTTGCAGCAATTGTTTGGGGCGTAAAATATACGATTCGGAAGCAACTGGTGTTAGCTAACACGATAATTCTTTGCTTGACCGTGATGATTATCGGATATTCATCCTATGCCTTAATCGTTATTCGTTCTGCAGCTAATCCACCAATGGATCAAAATAATCCAGACAATGCCTTCTCCTTATTGTCTTACCTGAATCGGGAGCAATATGGCAGTAAACCAGTGTTTTATGGTCAGTATTATAACGCTCCTTTGGATTCAGAAAATCCGTATTCCAAAGGAAGTCCTAATTATATTCGGAAAAATGGGAAATATGAGATAGCCGATTATAAGCAATCACAGAATTACGATAGTCGATTTACGACCTTGTTTCCTCGTATGTTTAGCTCAAATCCTGAGCATGTAAAGGAGTATCAGAATTGGGCAAATATTAAAGGTACCCCAATATCGGTCACCGGTCGTGATGGGGAGACACAGCGCTTGATTAAGCCGACATTTATTGAAAATCTAAACTTCTTTTTCGCCTACCAAATCAATTGGATGTATTGGCGTTATTTCATGTGGAATTTCTCTGGTCGCCAAAATGATATCCAAGGGAATGGGGATATTTTAAATGGCAACTGGATAACAGGAATTAATGCAATCGACTCTTTCCGCATTGGTGACCAAAGCCACCTTCCAGATTCATTGGCTAAAAATAGAGGGAAGAACAAATATTATATGCTCCCCTTAATCTTAGGCCTATTTGGACTATTTCTCCAATTTAATGGAGGTGACAAAGGGAAAAAGGATTTCTGGGTGGTATTATCCTTATTTATTATGACCGGGTTGGCAATTCTTGTCTACTTAAATCAAGAACCATTGCAGCCTCGAGAGCGAGACTATGCCTATGCCGGATCTTTTTATGCCTTTGCTATTTGGATTGGACTTGGGGTGTTATACGTCTACCAATTGTTAACCAAAATATCACCTGCAAAACAAAGTGCCATTGCAGCAACTGTGATCTCACTAATTGCTGTTCCGATGTTAATGGCAAACCAAAACTGGGATGATCATGATCGTTCAGGTCGATTCACCGCGCGTGACTTCGGACGTGACTATTTGGAGTCGTGTGCTCCTAATGCCATCATATTTACAAATGGGGATAACGACACTTTCCCACTCTGGTATGCCCAGATGGTTGAAGGGGTGCGTCAGGATGTCCGTGTTTGTAACCTAAGCTATTTCCAGACCGATTGGTATGTCGATCAGATGCGACGTAAGGCGTATGACTCAGATCCACTTCCAATTAAATTTGAGCACAATCAATACGTACAAGGAACGCGAGATGTGGTTTATGTGTTAGATCAAATCAAGCGTCCCGTGATCTTAAAGGAGGCCATGGATTTTGTCCGTTCAGACGATCCAGGAACCAAACTGCAGCAAGCAGAAAATGCTTCATTCCTCCCTTCTCGTCAGCTCGTTTATCCAGTCGACAAAGCGGCTGTCTTGGCTAATAATGTCGTTAGTCCTAAAGATGCCGATAAGATAGTTTCGCAGATAGAGATCAATTTAACGGGTAATTACCTAACTAAAGATGAGTTGATGATCTTGGATATGATTTCAAATAATAATTGGAAACGACCAATCTATTTCGCAATTACTGTTGGTCGTGATAAATATCTAAACCTACAGGACTATTTTCAAACGGAAGGTTTTGCCTACCGTTTTGTGCCAATTAAAACTACTGCAGCCAATGGTCAAGTGGGCCGAGTGCGGACGGATGTGATGTATGACAACATCGTCAATAAGTTTAAGTGGGGCAACATGAACGATCCGAAAGTCTACCTTGATGAAAACAACGTGCGGATGTCTATGAATGTAAGAAATAGCTTTGTGCGACTAGCTGATGGGTTATTATCGGAAGGCAAGCGCGATTCTGCAATTGCTGTGCTAGATCGTTGCAATGAACTTGTGCCCAACGAAAAAGTTCCCTATAACTACTTTAACTTGTTGATGGTTGAGGCGTATTATAAGGCTGCTCATAACCTGAAAACTATCGATACCGATAGTCTAAGTCGAGAAGTGATTGTATTCCCTGCTGCAAGTAAAAAAGGAAATGACGTGGTGAAGGTCATGGCTAAAAATTGCGAAGATGAACTCAAATACTATTTTACTCTTGAACCCCGTTTCCGAACCTCGGTGCAGGAAGAGTTGCAACGATCGTATTATATCATGCGTGAGCTAAGCAATATTGCAGAGCATTATGGGGAGAAAGCGCTAAGTCAGGATGTGGCAAAACGGTTAAATGACCTGCTTTCAGTTTATCAGCCTGAATTGGTAGAACAAGGATTAAAAAAGTAATATACTTAGTTTATTCTGAATAGAAATATTTACCTTTGAGTCTAATTAACAAATCATTGCAGCTAATTAAATCTTCTCGATGCGATTAAAACTGCAGGTTCACCTGCCGCACTACATTACAAAATGGTTTCCATTAGCCATCTGGAGGATGCCCGAAACTTCAAAAACGGTCTACCTCACCTTTGACGACGGACCAATACCTGAAGTCACAACTTGGGTATTAGATGTTTTGCGCGAGCATAAAATCAAAGCTACTTTCTTTGCTGTTGGAGAAAATGTCTTTCGCTATCCTGAGATCTATGACCAGATCGTGGAAGAAGGGCACGCTGTTGGAAATCATACCTACCACCATATCCAAGGGTTAAAAACAGATAGTCTTGCGTATTATAAGGATATTTTTCAAGCTGAAAAGTTGATAAATTCAAATCTTTTCCGACCACCTCATGGATGGCTTAAAAGAAATCAATACCGCTACCTGGCTAATAGATTTAAGATTGTGATGTGGGATGTGATCTCTTGCGACTACAATCAGAATATTACCAAAGAAGAGGTGCTAAAGAATGTCCTGGACTATGCTCGGGCAGGAAGTATCATTACATTCCATGATTCTATCAAGGCAGCTGATCATCTATATTGGGCACTGCCACGCGCTATCAAGGCGCTAAAAGCAGAGGGCTACTCCTTTGACAAGATCGTTTTCCCTCAAGAACGACAACTGATCTACCCACCTGCTTCCCATTTCATACGTCGGTTTCGCAATAGTCTGCGTCAGTTAAGCCGATGGGCTTAAGATGTTTCCCACTGGGTTTCGTTCCAGTGCCTTAGATTTAAAGTTTGCATTAGTCTCATAAAGATTGGATTTCCTGTTTAGGTGCTATTTCTATCTTTCTCATCTTAAATATTTGAATTAATTCGAATGGTCATTCTTTATAAAGATTCTTTATAGACTGATTATTAATTTTTTGTGGGATATTTTGATGTCTAATAAAAGTTATTCTGTAATTTTAGCTTTGTAAAAGTCAACCTAGCCAGCTATTCACTATGTCAGATACAAGTGGGAAAGTCGATAAAAAAGATGGATTGACATATTCACAAGTAGCCTATCGCCTTCAACAACATGGCTATAACGAACTACCCTCAACTAAACCCAAAGGGCTTTTTTATATTGCATTTGGAGTGATCAAGGAGCCGATGTTTTTGTTGCTTGTGGCTTGTGGTACGCTTTATTTACTCCTCGGCGATATCCAGGAAGGTCTTATGCTTCTGGTCTTCGTCTTTGTGATCATGGGTATTGAGTTTTATCAAGAGAAGAAAACGGAGCGAGCCTTAGAAGCCCTTCGAGACCTGTCGAGTCCAAGAGCCTTAGTTATTCGCAATGGTCTGGAGCATCGAATTGCAGGCCGAGAGGTTGTTGTGGATGATCTGTTAATCCTCCAAGAGGGGGATAGAGTACCTGCCGATGCGGTGGTGCTTTCGTCAGTTAACCTTACAGCAGATGAATCGTTATTGACAGGTGAGCCAGTGCCGGTGCGAAAGTCGGAATGGCTTAGTGGCGAATTTTCAGGTCGCCCAGGGGGTGACGACTTGCCATTTGTGTTCTCTGGCTCCATGATTGTCCAAGGGAATGGGTTCGCAAGGGTTACGGCCACGGGATTAAAAACTGAATTGGGTAAGATTGGTAAAGCCCTTAGCGAAGTAAAAGAGGAGCCAACACGACTCAAGCGTGAAATGGCTGCATTGGTAAAAAAGCTCACCATCATTGGTATTCTTCTCTGTTTAGTCGTAGTTGTGGTCTATACATTCTCTAGAGGCGATTTATTAAAAGGATTCCTAGCCGGCCTAACCTTGGCCATGGCCATGCTCCCCGAAGAGTTTCCTGTTGTCTTGACCATTTTTTTAGCACTTGGCGCTTGGCGAATATCCAAAAAACACGTCCTTACTCGAAAGCCCTCTGCCGTTGAGACCTTAGGCTCCACAACCGTTTTGTGTACGGATAAGACCGGCACCTTAACACAAAATAAGATGACGGTGGTGAGTCTATTTAATGGCTCCGATTTTATGTCGGTTCATGCCCACCCAATCTTTCCAGATGAGTTTCATGAGATTATTGAGTATGGAATCTTATCCAGTCAGCTGAACCCGTTTGATCCCATGGAGAAAGCGATTACGTTGGTGGGCGATCAATATTTAAAAGATACCGAACATCTGCATGCCGACTGGAAGATGATTAAAGAATATCCATTATCGAAGGAACTACTAGCGATGTCGCGTGTTTATCACAATGCCGATACGCATACAAGCACTATTGCCGCAAAGGGTGCACCAGAAGCCATTTTTGATCTGTGTCATTTACCTGAATCACGACAAACGGAGCTCTCAATAGCTGTAGCAGAAATGGCGGCTAATGGATTGCGCGTATTAGGAGTGGCGAAGAATATGAATCATGCCGATGAGCTTCCATCGATCCAGCACGATTTTACTTTTGAATTTGTGGGTCTCATTGGCTTTTCTGATCCGGTGCGTAAAAATGTCCCCAATGCTGTAGCGGAGTGCTATAAGGCAGGTATCCGTGTGATTATGATTACTGGCGATTATCCCGTTACTGCCATGCATATAGCCCGAGAGATCGGATTAAAAAATGCAGCTTCTTTTATTACAGGTGCTCAGCTCGAACAGCTTAGTGAAGTTGAATTAGCAGAGCTGATAAAAACTACCAATATTTTTGCGCGTGTAGTGCCAGAGCAGAAATTAAAAATCGTGAATGCCTTAAAATTGAACAATGAAGTGGTGGCCATGACTGGTGATGGGGTGAATGATGCTCCAGCGCTTAAAGCAGCCAATATTGGTATTGCGATGGGCGAGAAGGGGACTGACGTGGCTCGTGAAGCCTCCATGCTTGTGCTTATGGACGATAATTTTGCCTCCATCGTTACAGCGATCCGAATGGGGCGACGGATATTTGATAATCTACAGAAGGCACTTGGCTATATCTTTGCGATCCATGTGCCAATTGCGGGATTAAGTTTGATCCCCGTGTTCTTTGCCAATATGCCCCTTATTCTTTGGCCAGTTCATATTGTATTTTTAGAACTTATTATTGACCCTGCCTGTTCAATTATTTTTGAAGCGGAGAAAGAGGAGCGTAATGTGATGAGCCGTCCGCCAAAGAGATATGATGAACCATTTTTTGGCTCTAAACGTATTTTGTTAAGCTGTCTGCAGGGGGTAGCCATTCTAGTTATCGTCTTTACTATTTATGGCATTGCCCTCAAACAAGGCTATGCTGAACGAGAAGTGCGAGCCTTGACCTTTACCGCTTTAATTGCAGCAAATATTGCAGTTATCCTAACCAATAGATCGTGGACATTAAATATCTTTCAGATTCTTCGAAGCCCAAACAAAAGTGTTAAATGGGTGGTTGGTGGTGCTGCATTTTTTCTTGCATTGGTCTTAAATATCCCATTTCTACTCGATTTATTTCAGTTTAATAGAATATCCCTTGCCGAGGCTTTCGTCTGCGTTGGCGCCGGATTTTTAGCTATTTTCTGGTTCGAACTCTATAAGCTATTTCAAATTGGCAGTGTAAAAACACAATGATCAAATAAGTTTAGATGATCTTTTAGAGGCGAGTCGTCCTAATTCGTTGCTTTTAACTCGCTGAGCATCATGGGGCTCTCTTTCAAGAACAATACACAAAGAAATGCAACAAATGAAAGTAGGGCAAAGGCTGTCATGAATGGAGCTAAATAGGCATTATTCTCGACGCTCATCCCTGCCACGAAAATCATTCCTGAAAGCTGACCGATCCACAATAAGATCCCTTGTGAGGCCGATTCGGGTGCTGGATGTGTGACCTCCGCTGCATATTGAAACGCAACGGGACCTGCACTCATCATGAAAAATCCAAAGACAAACGACGATAAGAGTAAAAGATTATAGGTGTCGGCATGACCTAAATTTAACTTCCCGGCAAAGGCAATTCCCGCAATCCCTGGGAGCATCCCCGCCACACAAACCACCAAAAAGAGTTTTCGTTTCTGGTACTTATCGGATAAGATCGGAATGATAATAGCTCCAATGATTCCCCCAATTAGCATTAATCCACCGATTAATCCATCAGAATCTTTCACCCCAGCACTCTCTGAAATACGATCGGTCATAGAGCTTATGGCATTAAAAATCCCTAGTCCAATAAAGAATAATATTAGTGTTAATTGCATGTCTCGATTCGCAAGAATCTTCATCATCCCTTTGCCAAATCCGGCCTTGTTTATATCCGCCGTATGTATATTTCCTTCCGGACTCTCTTTAATCAATATCATTAAAGCAACGGCACAAACGACAGAGATTATGCCATAGATCCAAAGCATCCGTTCGAAGCCAGTCCCATAATCCGATAATTCCGGATTTGAGCCAACTAATAAGGGCGTTACAAGCATCGCTATGATAATGCCAATATATTGGGCAAGCACTGCAAATCCAGCTGCAAGTCCTCGTTCAGTGAAGGGAAACCATCGGACTGATACAGCCGTAACTGCGTTTATGATAAATGGTTGAGCAATGGCAAGACCAATCTGAGAGATCATGACACCCGTGAAACTGGTTGCAAAAAATGCTTTGGTAAGACTAAAGATTCCAACTAATATAGCTCCGATGTTAAGTCCAACTTTTATGCCATACGTGTCGATGATATAGGATGCAGGGAGACTCATGATTAGAAATACAAGCATATACGACAATGCCAGAAAGTCGATGTTGAAGTAGGAGAGCGGATCGAATTGACCCTTGTAAAACAGTGCTGCCGGACGCACAACTGCGGCATGGGTCAACCATTGAATGGAGACCACCAAGGTTAGTAGCATAAACACGGTTAGGATAACCCATCGATAGGGAGAAGGTTTCACTACTTGATTTTTTGACATTCAGTTCGAACTAGTTTTGATAAGTTTAGCAGCAAAAATAATCCTTTGAATGAATAATCCTCGAATGTTTAAAATACTTTACTCAATTATCCCATTTTTGGTCTCTCTTTATTGCTTTTGTCCGTCAGCTGACGGTTGGTGTCTTTGTGCCTTCGTGGCAAATTTGGTTTTGGCACATAAAAAAAGCCCCCTTGCATTTAAGCAAAGGGGCTGGAAACGAAAAGGATCTGAACCTTCCTATTTATTTTTTAGCTTCAAGACCAAAGGTGTATCCTCCTTTGACTCGTTCAATGAGTTCTGGCAGTATATCTTGGTAGTTCCCAATGATGCCAAAGTCGGCATTATTAAAAATGCTAGCCTTAGGATTTTGATTAATCGCAATTACTTTTCCTGACTCTTTCATCCCTGCGATGTGCTGAATGGCTCCGGAGATTCCCACTGCAATGTAGATCTTAGGTCGAACTGTTTTTCCAGTCTGCCCCACTTGTCTGGCATATTCGGTTATCCCTTCATCGACTACCGGACGACTGCAAGCCCATTCCGCATTTATTCCTTGAGTTTTTAATGCGTCAGCTAGCTGTTTAATCAGACCTAAACTATCGGTTGTTGTTCCTCTGCCTCCTGAGATGATCAGATCAGCATCGAAGAGGTTCTGCAATCCGCCTTCACCTCTGACTGTTTTGATCACTTCAACCACAAAATCTTTCTCATCTAATTTTGGTTTGAAGTGTGTAGTGATTCCTTTACGACCTACTACTCGCTCGGGCACCTCGAAAGTTCCTGCTCGTGCTGTTGAGACCTGTGGGCAAACAAAACCCAGAATGGTTGCTAATTTACTCTCCCCATAGGTTGGGCGGCGTGATTCTAGAATTGGTGAATAGATCACTTGCTCTTTTTTGCTGATATACTCACCGATTTCAAGACCTGTGCAGTCGGCTGTTACGCCACTGCTGGTTCGCATGCCTATTCTTGGCGCAAGTTCGCGTCCTGATGTGGTGGCTGCAAAGAGAGCAATCTCAGGATTTCGCTCTTTGATAAGTTGGGTAAAGAGGGAGGTAAACGGAAGAACAAGATATTCTTCAAGACGATCATTCTCCACGTAAATTACTTCATCAGAGCCATGCTCAATTAGGGTCTGAGCTAGCGATTCGACTTTCTTTCCAATGATCAAGGTCATCACCTTGGTATTGTCTCCAAGTTGCGAAGCCAGGTGTCTGGCAGGCGTGAGAAGTTCGAGCGATGGGCGAGAGATTGTTCCATTGGTAACTTCAGCCCAGGTGATGATTCCACTCGCTCCGTTTCTAAAATCTTTATTAGGGAAATCAGGCCGATCGACCTCTTTTTTCTCTACGGCCTCTTTCTTTTCGAGAACATTTCCGCCTTTGGCTAAGTTTGCGATTAAACTATCAACCAGTGCTACTTCATTATGACCTTCAGCAAGCGTTATTGGAGGTCGTTCGCTAACCATATTGACCACTTTGGCCACAATGGTTGGTGATCCACTGATTCCTATCTTCTCGGTACCCAACCCAATATCTTCAATGCCGAAAGTTGTTATTTGTAGGTTTCTTGCTTTTATGGCTCCGCTTAATGATGGTTTACGCGGAGGTATTCCTGTGGGAGTTAATGAAATTACGCACGGCATGGGTAAGTTCATGAGTTGATATCCACCCTCGATAATTCGTTTTGCCACTACGTTGTTTGTTCCATCCGACTTCACACTTTCCACGAATGTGGCTTGAGGTATCCCTATCTTTTCAGCTACTTGGGAGGGAACATGGGCTGTGTCGCCATCACTAGTTTGGCGTCCAGCTAAGATGATAAATGGATCTTTAGAGTCTTTTGTAAATCCGAGATGTTTGAGCATCGTGGCAATGGCTAAGCCAGTAGCATAAGTATCGCTACCTCCCAGTTTGCGATCAGAAAGAAGATAGGCTTCGTCGTAACCCATGGCTACTGCGCCTCGTAGGGCTGTTTCAAACGAGCCAGGACCCATTGAGCAGACGATTAATCGGGCATCGGGATGTTGTTTTTTAAGTTGCAAACCAGCTTCCAGACCAAACTGACAATCGATGTTGATAATCGATTTCGCCTTGGTTCGGTCCATCAGGCCATCTTCACCCATTCGCATCTCGCTAGGAAGTGGAACTTGTTTTACTAAACTTATAATTGTTAAGGCCATTGTTGGTTATCTTTAATATTGCTACATATTTTGAAAATCTGGACCATTCCCACCATTTGGGATCACCCATGTTATGGCTTGTCCTGGAGCTTTGATATCACAGGTTTTACAATGCATACAGTTTTCGGCATGTACCCGAATCTCTTTCTCCCCTGCTTTATTGGTGTGAAGTTCGTAGACTTCTGATGAGCAGTAGAATTGCTCTGGAGCTCCATACTGATCGATGTTAACTGTTTTATATTTTGATGCGTCGTTAAATTGAATGTGGACCACTTGCTGTTCATCGTGGTAAACACCTGAATGGTAAACATCTGTCGATTTATCAAATGTCAATACTTTGTCAAAGTCTAACTTTCCTTTG
Organism: uncultured Bacteroidia bacterium; assembly: GCA_903905505.1. Lineage (GTDB taxonomy): Bacteria > Bacteroidota > Bacteroidia > Bacteroidales > Prolixibacteraceae > JAAFHB01. The sequence continues at coordinate 122,585 of CAIVGL010000022.1, forward strand.
AACCGCTCTTTGAAAGGCTTCTTTTTCAGTTCTTTAGTGGTAGAGGTTGATAAATAGTCAGGATGAGTTTTTAAGCGACCAAAGAACCCTGCACCACCAGTGATAAGCTGAGTTGCAAAATGTAAGGAGCCAATAATTAGTCCTTTTGTAAATGCTTGTCTGAAATTACGAACAGCAAAAAGCTCGGAGTCGATGGTGCTATTTTGCATGAGCGTCTCATAGAACTTTAGGGATTCCTCTGAGGTGTCGTCTCTGGATAGGGCCCGAGCGACAGTCTTGGCAGCAAGGATGCCAGACTTAATGGCCAGATGGGTCCCTTTTAAGGAGGGCATTGCAATCAGTCCGGCACTGTCACCTACGATTAGAGCATTGTCAACGTATAATTTTGGTACCGCATAATAGCCTCCCTCAGGAAGTGTTTTAGCTCCATATTCAACCAGCTTACCTCCTTTAAGAATTCGGGAGACAAATTTCGAGGTTTTCCAAATTTGCATCGCATCGTGCACGTCGAATGAAGGATCTTTGTAGTCAAGTCCAACAACGATTCCAAGTGCCACTCTATTGTCGTTTAACCCATAGATAAATCCACCACCAAACTCATCGCCATCTAGCGGATAGCCCATGGTGTGGTAAACTTCGCCTGGCTTGATATTTCCTTCCGGTACCGACCAAAGCTCTTTACATCCCAAGGAGTATATTTGTTCGTTTTTCCCTTTAGCTAGATCAAATTTCTGGATTAACATTTTAGTCAGACTGCCTCGAGTCCCCTCAGCAAAGACGGTTATCCGGGCCTCTATTCGAGTGCCAGCCTGAAAATTCTCCAATTGATTGCCATGATGATCAAGACCTGTGTCTTTCGTTTTCGCACCAATGACCTTCCCGTCTTGGTATAAGATCTCATCGACAGCAAACCCAGGATAAATTTCAACCCCTTTTTCTTGGGCTTTGACGGCGAGATAGCGGCAAATCTGGCCCAATGAGGCGGTGTAGCATCCTGCATTACTCATGTAGGGGATATGAAAAGGAAGGGTGATCGCACTTTTCTCAGACAGCAAGATTGTTCGATCTTTGACCACCTTGGCGTTAAAGGGGATATCCGAAAATTCTACATCGGGTAGTAATTCTTTGAACACGTCGGGTTTAATGACTGCTCCAGAAAGGATATGACTTCCTATAGAACTCCCTTTATCGATTAGTATAATTCGATGGGTTACTTTGTTTTTTGCGAATGTATCTGCTAAGTGAATTGCAGTGGCAAGGCCAGATGGTCCACCACCGATAATCAACACATCTGTTGAAACGGTATCAACATTGTTCATTTCAAGGCCTCCTTATACGTTTGATGCGTGTGGTGTGATCGTCTTAAAATCAAGTGTTACAGTGAGAATATTACTTGATTTTCAAAGTATCATCAAACTTACAAAATAGTTAAGCTCAGCCACTAAGCAGACCGGAATTTAGATTTGTTCTTACTCTAAATAAGGAGGATAAATAGGCCGTTAATGAATCCGTTCAACTTTATGGTTTTCGAGCAAACAGACTGGTATTTAAGTGTATGGCGAAAGATTTTTGTTGTTCTAAGAAATGATCTGACCCTTTATGAACGTAATCGAGTTGCGATAATTTAGAACCTTTTTAATTAGATGGAACAGGAAGTTAATCCAGGTGAAAATTTTGATTTCCAATTTTTCTGGCCCTTTCGAAATGGCAGTAATCATCTTTATCTAAGTGGTCAATTGTGTAAATGCAGCAATGAAGATTTTATTTTTGACCATAATAGGCATTATTCCCATGTTTGCGATTGAAATGTTTTTCAGTAAGCAATGGATTCATCGTAAGGTTCGGGTTAACGCCGTATGCTATAAAGGCCATTTTAGCAATCTCTTCGAGTACCACGCTGTTGTGAACGGCCTCGTCGATTGTTTTACCCCAAGTAAAGGGCGCATGATTCTTAACCAAAACTCCGGGGATATGTGTCGGATTGAGATTTGCAAAGCGCTCCACGATGACCGCTCCGGTCTCTGATTCATATCTGTTTTTCACTTCGTTCTCAGTCATATCGCGGGTGCAAGGGATGGCGTCACTAAAATAATCGGCATGTGTAGTCCCAATGATTGGCAGATCGACACCAGCCTGAGCCCATGCTGTTGCATAGGTAGAATGGGTATGAACGATACCTCCCAGATTACTGAACGCCTTGTACAGTGCCAGATGAGTTGGTGTATCGGATGAAGGGCTCAGTTGACCTTCAACAATATTCCCCTCAAGGTCGACAACAACCATCTGATCGGCGCTCATCTCTGAATACTCTACCCCACTAGGCTTGATAACGATCAACCCTAGCTCGCGGTCTATCGCACTGGCATTTCCCCAGGTAAAAAGGACTAGCTTGTACCTCACTAGGTCAAGATTAGCCTTGAAAACCAACTCTTTTAATTCAGCTAACATAGTATGAATATAAATATTTGTCTTATTTCTAAACGTTTAAATTACCAGAAATATATGTAGAATAAAGCACAGGCTAAGACTACCCCTAAAGAAGCAATGACATCCCACTTGTTCCAACTATTTCTTAAAAGGGTTTTGTAATCCCCTGTGAAGGTGATAAACTCAATCTGTTTTGCCGTGGGTTTTGGGGTGAAGAGCGAAACTAAAATCATCATCACCATAATAAAAGCGAGCAACCATACTTCAAAGATAAGCCAGTTCGTATGCCAAAACCAGTGGGTAGATTCCCAGTACCAACCTGACATTACATTTTTACCTGTATTTGTATAAATATTGGTCAGCAAGCGAGCCATACCAATAAGAAAACCCACGATCATTCCTGCCTCACCTGCTTTGGGCGTAATCCGTTTGGAAAATATACCCATTACGAATACTGCTACCATTGAAGGAGCAAGCAGCGATTGGATGCCTTGAATATAGTCATAAAGGCTCCCGAGACTCATCATGATAGGAATCCATATAATTCCAAGTATCACGACAACAACGGTAGCCATCTGGCCTACAAAAACATATCTAGCCTCGCTTTTACCTTTGAAAATTGGCTTGTAAAAGTCTTCGGTATATAGCGTAGCGCAGGAATTAAAAAATGCTGCCAATGAGGCAACTAATGCCGATATAAAACCGATAGTTACTATTCCTTTCACCCCGGCGGGCAATACAAACTTAACCATTGAGCCAAATGCGGTGTCTGGATTTTCTAATGTAAATCCGCTCCCAGGCCTTGCCGCCAGTGCAGCAGCGACCATGCCTGGAATGAGAAACATAAATACTGGCAACAATTTAAAATAACCTGCAGCGATAGTGCCTCTGCGTGCACGCATCATCACGATGTCGCTAGACTCCCCTTTTTGCTGTCCGAGCACACGTTGAACAATATGTTGGTCCGTTGCCCAATACCAGAGACCAATAATTGAGGCTCCTAAAAACACCCAGATACCAGGATATTCATCGTATAACGGGTTGCCTGTTTCGAAGTGGAACAAGTGATTTGTTCCGTATGCAACACCATCTGCACCTACATTTAGTGATTTGGTGTATGCTATCATGGCACTCCATCCATCACCAATGCTGCCGCTGCCTAGGGCTGACAAACCTAAGAACAGAACAAGGAATGAGCCAATGATAAGTATGGGTGTTTGAATGGCAGACAAGGTCATCACACCTTTCATGCCGCCCAGAATTGTAAAGATTCCGGTTAAAACTATCAATCCGATGGCTCCATACCAGAAAGGCAAGCCAAGAAGACTCTCCATGAAAATCCCACCGGTAAACGCTGTTACACTCACTTTGGTAAGTACGTATGCGATCAGTGTAATGATAGATAGCCACGAGCCTGTGCGAGGGGTGTAACGATTTTTGAGGAAGTCAGGCATTGTAATGATTTTCCCCAACTTATTGTTCATCAGCTGATAGAAGGGTACAAACAGCCATCCTAAAATCAGGATTATCCAACCATGCATTTCCCAGTGAGCCATGGCGACGCCCGACTTTGCTCCAGTGCCAGCAAGCCCTACAAGATGCTCGGAACCAATATTTGCAGCAAAGATAGCCGCACCGATAATGTACCACGGTTCCCCTTTTCCAAACAGGTAATCTTCACTATCTGCTCCTTGTTGTAAGCGATTGTGTTTTTGTATCGAGCGCCATACCGCCCACGTAATTGCTAAAATTCCAACTGTAATAATTGTCCAGTCGAGCCAAATAAATTCATGTGAGTTCCAATTCATAATAGTTGTTAGGTTAATTTGATAAAAAATTGCTTGGTTAGTTCTTTAACTTATCGCAAACACAAGGAATAGATAGTGAATTACCTTAGTGCTTTGTTTAATAGGTAATATACTTCGTTATTACGCATGGTTTGTTTGAATTCTCTGATCGTGGTATCCTTATCAATGATCAACATTTCGATGTCTGCAATTTCAGCGTAATCTTCCAACATTTCAGTTGTGATCGCGAATGAAAAGCTCGAGTGATGAGTTCCGCCTGCAGTAATCCAGGCACCTGCACCGATCTCAAGGTTAGGCATTGGTTTCCACAAAGCACAGGCTACAGGTAGCTTAGGCAGTGGTTCCGGTTTTATAACTGTGACTTCATTTACAATCATACGGAAGCGGTTGCCCATATCGACAATAGTTGCGGCTATGCCTTCCCCTTCGTGAGCCTGAAATATTAAGCGGGCGCAAACACCTGCATCCCCAATTCCTAAGAAATGAACTTCGATACGTGGTTTATTTGCGGCAATTTCAGGGTTGATTTCCAGCATGTGTGACTGAAGAATAGCGCTGTTCGCCCCGTCGAAGTTTAATACATAATCTTCAATAAATGAAGATCCACCTGGTAAACCCTGAGCCATAACCCCCATGGTACGTGTGAGAGCCGCTGTTTTCCAGTCCCCTTCAGCACCAAAGCCATAACCTTCAGCCATCAAGCGTTGCGAAGCAAAGCCCATCAATTGAGACATTCCTTCCAATTCGTTGAAACTGGTGGTGAAAGCAGTTGCTTTTTTATCTTGTAAGAAACGGCGTAGTCCAATTTCCTGAGCAGCAGCCTGACGCACAGACAGGTGTTTTTTTGCACCTTTCTTGCAGTCGTCGGCAAAGTCGTAAAGTTTCTCGTATTCAGCAATTAAAACGTCGATTTCAGCTTCGGTAACAGCTTCCACATAAGGAACCAACTTGGCGATAGGAGCATTGTCAACGTGGTATCCCAAACGGATTTCAGCCTCGACCTTGTCTCCGTCTGTTACAGCCACATTGTTCATATTATCGCCAAAACGGATGATTTGCATATTTTGAGAATCTGCCCATCCTGCACAAACACGCATCCAAGCAGAAATTTTATCGTGAGTTGATTTGTCCTTCCAGTAGCCAACTACCACTTTTCGTGGTTTGCGCAATCGGCTTGTAATAAACCCAAATTCACGGTCGCCATGAGCCGATTGATTTAGATTCATGTAGTCCATATCGATTTCTGACCAGGGAATTTGCTCGTTAAACTGTGTGTGAAGATGCATTAATGGTTTTTTGTAATCCATCAATCCATGAATCCACATTTTAGCAGGTGAGAACGTATGCATCCAGGTAATTAAACCCATACATTTAGTAGCTCCATTTGCAGCACGCATAATTTCTGCAATTTCAGACGACGAATTGGCAGTCCCCTTGTAAACAACTTTGACAGGCAAATTACCCGATTCGTTCAACCCCTTTACCATTGCATTGGAGTGTGCATCGACTTTAACAACCGCATCGCCACCATACAACAGCTGTGCTCCTGTAACAAACCACACCTCAAACTGCTCGAAAATTGTATTGGTCATAATTGTTTTGATTAAAAAGTTTATCGAATTTAGTTTTTATTTTAACGATTTAATAAAGGTGTGATTAACTTTTATTAGCGACGATTAAGGGAACTTCACGATTCTTTCGCTGCGAATCGCTGTATCCTCTTTTTTAAATTGGTAGTAGAATGCCCCTTTCTTAGATTCATTCGTATTTTTCAGATTTAACCTCTCTAAGACATCTATAGAAAGGATTTTTTTTCTAAAATTACCTGGATCAAAGGTTTTTTGAAAGATCGCCTCATAGAGATTTCTTAGCTGCATCAATGTAAACATTTCAGGTAGCAACTCTTTGCCAAATAGGTCGATGGTTGCTTTTTGTTGCAATAATTCCAGCCCATTAGCGACGATCTCCTGATGGTCAAAGATTAAAGCGGGTAATTTTGTAATCGGCCACCAATGGGCTCCCCTCTCTCTGACAAGTTCTTTATCGTGAATATCAATGCGAACCAAGGCGACAAAGGTCATGCTAATTACGCGTGCTCCCGGATCTCTGTCTGGCTTTGAAAAGGCCCCGGCCTGCTCTAAGAAGATATCCTTGAGCCCAGTGGTGTCAAGCAAAACTCTGCGCGCTGCCTCATTAACTGACTCGCTTTCCTGCACGAATCCTCCCATTAAGGACCACTTGCCCAATGAAGGTTCAAATCCGCGTGGATAAAGCAGTAATTTTAATTCCCCATCCTCATATCCGAAGATCGAACAGTCAACTGCTACATGATGCTTTGGATGTTGCTCATAGATCTTACTAAGCATTAAAACGGCTTCCTCTCCTGGCATATTTAAATCATTACTGATGCAAATTTATAAAAGTATTAATTACTTTTATTGTTACTTGAGATTATATGTTGTATAACATAGAGATATTTCTTCGACTCATCTGGAGCTCCGCAACCATAAATAAACTATTCCCTAATTTCAAAAAAAAGATTGTGCTGTTTGGAAAAAATATTCGACGATTGTAAGCACTTAAGTTTTTAGTGAATAATTGAAGTCATTATAATGATGATCAACTCTTAATTCGCTGCATATTTAGAAGCATTCTGTATGCAAATAAAAAGAGTTGCAAGTTAATGTACTTGCAACTCTTTATAATTTCAGTGGAGAATATCAGAATCGAACCGATGACCTTCCCGATAGCCATCGGGACGCTTTATCCTTAGTTTGTTACATCACGACTAGACAGAATAAAAAAGGAGTTGCAATGTTACTTACAACTCCTTGATTATTAAAGTGGAGAATATCGGAATCGAACCGATGACCTTCCCGATAGCCATCGGGACGCTTTATCCTTAGTTTGTTACATCAAGACTAGACAGAATAAAAAAGAAGCTGCAATATTACTTACAACTCCTTGATTTTAAATGTGGAGAATATCGGAATCGAACCGATGACCTTCCCGATAGTCATCGGGACGCTTTATCCTTAGTTTGTTACATCACGACTAGACAGAAATAAAAAAGGAGTTGCAATGTTACTTACAACTCCTTGATTATTAAAGTGGAGAATATCGGAATCGAACCGATGACCTTTTGACTGCCAGTCAAACGCTCTAGCCAACTGAGCTAATCCCCCATTTTGTGAATCGAACCAATGACCTTCCCGATCTGCTTCGCTGTCGGGACGCTCTAGTCCCGATTACTATCGGGAAGCAATCCCCCATTATCAATCGAACCAATGACTTTTACGATTACAACAGGAGGGTAAAAATACAATTATTTCTGTTTAAATTGTACTACTTTTGCACTATGGTGAAAATGTATGATACCGCGGAACAGAAAGAAAGAGTAGTTATTGTTGGCTTAATAACAGGGCGACAAGATGATAGGCAGGCCAAAGAGTACCTCGACGAGTTGGAGTTTCTAGTGGATACTTCTGGCGCAGAGGTCTGGGAGCGATTTATCCAACGCCTCGATACCCCTCATCCTGCAACCTTTGTGGGAAGCGGAAAACTGAAAGAGATAGCCGACTATATTCATGTTCACAGTATCGAAACAGTAGTCTTCGACGATGAACTTTCACCTACTCAGATTCGAAATATTGAGCCTGTACTCCAATGTAAGATCCTCGATCGGACCAATCTTATCCTCGATATCTTTGCTAATCGTGCTCAGACAGCCCACTCTAAAACACAGGTTGAGTTAGCTCAATGCAAATATATGTTGCCCCGACTAACGCGTTTATGGTCTCACCTTGAGCGTCAGCAAGGAGGTATTGGCACACGTGGTCCTGGAGAGTCGCAGATAGAGACTGATAAACGAATTATTCTGGATCGGATTTCCTTTTTAAAAGCACAGCTCGAGAAGATCGATAGTCAGATGATGACCCAGCGCCGTAATCGCGGGAAGATAGTCCGCGTGGCTCTAGTGGGTTATACCAACGTTGGAAAATCAACGATCTTAAATCTGATTAGTAAATCTGAAGTTTTCGCCGAGAATAAACTCTTTGCAACCCTTGACACCACCGTGCGAAAAGTCGTTATAGGCAATTTGCCGTTTCTTTTAACCGATACGGTGGGATTTATTCGGAAGCTTCCCCATCATCTGGTAGAGTCGTTTAAATCGACCTTAGACGAGACACGCGAAGCAGACCTTCTGATTCATGTGGTTGACATCTCTCACCCCGGTTTTGAGTCGCAGGTTGAGGTTGTAAATAAGACCCTGGGAGAGATTGGAGCTTCAGATAAACCGATGATCTACCTGTTTAATAAGATCGATGCCTTTAAATATATCGTTAAAGAGGAAGATGACCTTCTGCCTTCAACAAAAGATAATATGAGCCTAGAAGATTGGAAACAATCGTGGATGGGCCAACATGAGAATCTCTCTTTGTTTATCTCCGCGACTGAAAAAACGAATATCGAGGAGTTTAAAAAAGCCATCTACGAAGAGATTAAAGCGATCCACATCAAACGCTTCCCTTTCAATGACTTTCTCTATCAAGTATTCGATGAAGAGGAATAGGATTAACCATTAAAAGAAAAAGCCGTCAATTACGACGGCTTTTTTTATGATTGAAATTTTTTGAATCAGGGTTATTTTACCACACCTTCTTTAACCAAGTACTCCGCAATCTGCACTGCGTTTAAGGCAGCTCCCTTTTTGATCTGATCAGAAACGGTCCAAAATGCTAATCCATTTGGATTTGAGATGTCTTTACGTATGCGCCCCACAAAAACCTCATCGCGGCCAGCTAAATGAAGTGGCATTGGGTATTTCTTCTCTGCTGGTGTATCGATCACAATAACACCATCAGCGCTTTCAAAAGCTGCCTTTACTTTATCTAAGGGAATTTCTTGTTCGGTCTCAACCCAGATCGCTTCAGAGTGGGCACGAAGAACTGGAACTCGAACGGCAGTCGCACTGACCTGAATGTCGGAATGCATAATCTTGCGCGTTTCGTGATACATCTTCATCTCCTCCTTGGTATAGTCGTTGTCGGTAAACACATCGATATGAGGGATCAGATTTTGAACCAACTGATAAGCAAATTTTGAAATTGTTGGTTCTTCGCCATTCGCCACTTGAATGGTTTGCGCTTCTAATTCGTCCATCCCTGATGCTCCAGCACCACTGGCACTCTGGTAAGTTGCAATGTGAACGCGACGAATATGTGAGATATTTTCAATTGGCTTTAACGCCACAACCAGCTGAATGGTGGTGCAGTTTGGATTTGCAATGATCTTACGAGGCATATTCTTCGCATCGGCAGCATTCACCTCAGGGACAACGAGTGGAATGTCGTTCTCCATGCGAAATGCACTGCTGTTGTCAATCATGACAGTGCCAAACTTTGTGATGGTATCGGCAAAATCTTTGGAGATACTTGCACCAGCAGAAACTAAGGCAATGTCGATTCCCTTAAAGTCATCGTTGTGAAGCAATTCCTTTACGGTTAATTCTGTCCCTTTATAGGTGAATTTTTTACCAGTACTGCGAGCTGATCCAAATAATACCAGTTCGTCAAGCGGGAAATTACGCTCATCTAGCACACGCAGAAACTCTTGTCCAACAGCTCCACTAACACCAACAATCGCTACTTTCATAGTTCTTAATTTTTATAAACGTTAATCGGGTACCTTTCTAAAGCATCATGCAGTCAGAAATATAGGGCAAAAGTACGGAATATTCTTAATAATTTGTGAAATTAACTAGGATTAATTTACGATTTTATTTTTTACGGCCCTGTTTTTAACTTATTTGTAAGTTGAGCTTGTTATTATTTAAATTGTTTTAGATGGCTCTTTGGGCTTTGACCATCCGATCTTTCCCATTCAAATCTTTTTTCAGCACCAGATTGACATATCCTTTTGAGCTTAAAAGTTCCAGGGTCTGCGATCCAAATTGCTCGTTGATCTCCAAATAAAGGTGTCCATTAGGCTTTAAGGATGTAAGTCCGAGTTCTGCAATTTTAGCATAGAAAAATAATGGATCATTATCTGGGACAAAGAGTGCGGTATGTGGTTCATGGTCTAGCACATTTTGGTGCATAAGATCCTTTTCAGAATCTGTAACATATGGGGGATTACTTACGATAACGTCGTAAATGGCTGGTTGTTGAGGTGCGTTAAATAAGTCGATGTGTTGGAAATTGATCTTGATTTGGTGCTTAAAGGCATTTTGGTTGGCAACCACCAAGGCCTGTTCCGAAATGTCCCAGGCCTCAGCCGAGGCTTCTGGAAGTTGAGTTAAGATGGAGATGGGAATACATCCGCTGCCTGTGCCAATATCTAGTATTTTTGGCGCTAATTCAGCATAATCTTTAATGATCCAGTCGACCAATTCTTCGGTTTCTGATCGTGGAATTAGCACCGATTTATTAACCGCAAACGTTAATCCGAAGAAGTGAGCCTCCCCTAAAATATATTGGATGGGTTTAAATTGAACCAATTGGTTTACAATATCCTTTATTTCGGCTAAATTTGCAGCAGAAATAACATCATCTTTTTGAAGATGGTATTGTATTCCTGATAATTTTAGAACTTTCTCGAAAATCAGCTTGGTAATGCCCGCTATCTCTTCTTTGGGATAGATTGGACTCAGCTGATCGGAGATAAATTTTTTTGCAGCCTGCATTTTTAATTGAGATTTTTACAAAGATAAACAAAGCGAACGATGCAACAGCTTTTTGAGATGGATGAGATTTTTATGTCTCGGGCTATTGAATTAGCGCGATTGGGCATGGGTCTTGTCTCGCCAAATCCAATGGTAGGCTGCGTCATTGTTCGACAGGGAGTTATTATTGGGGAGGGTTATCACAGTGAATTTGGGGGAGCTCACGCCGAGGTGAATGCCATTCGTAGGGTGAAAGATAAATCACTGTTAGCCGACTCAACGATTTATGTTACCCTTGAACCTTGTGCACATCAGGGTAAAACACCCCCCTGTGCCGACTTGATTTTAACGCATAAGATTCCAAATGTCGTTATTGGTACTGTAGATCCATTTCTTGAAGTCGCTGGTCGCGGTATTGAACGGTTACGTCAAGGAGGTTGTCAGGTTATCGAAGGTGTTTTAGAAGATAAATGTCTCGAGTTGAATCGTCGATTCTTCACTTTTCATCAAAAGAAACGACCTTTTGTGATCTTAAAATGGGCTCAGACGGCCGATGGGTTTATTGATATTGATCGGTCACAAGAGAATTTTGGTCAACCTACTTGGATCACCAATGATCTTTCGAGAATTGCTGTACATAAGATGCGTACCGATGAGGCAGCAATTTTGGTCGGCACAAATACGGCACGAAAGGATAATCCATCGTTGACGGTTCGCGAGTGGAGCGGCCGTTCACCACTTCGATTGGTAATCGACAGGTTAGGCAATCTCGATAAGTCGCTCGCGCTTTTTGATCAGCGAGTTCCTACCGTGGTCTATACCGCCTTAGATGCTCCCAATGCAATGAATCTTGAGTATAAAAAAATCGATTTTGACGGGACTGAGCTTCAGCAGATTCTTGCAGATTTGCATCAACGGGGTATTTTGTCTTTAATCGTAGAGGGGGGCCAGAAATTGATTCACTCTTTTGTTGAAGGTCGAATATGGGACGAGGCACGTGTCTTTATTGGAAAGAATATCTTTCATGAAGGGGTCAGAGCCCCAAAATTTGATGGGGAATTGATTAAATCAGAAGAGCTTGACGATAGCTGGATGTTTTTATTTCGACGGAGGTAACCAACCTTCAGGGTTTCTATCTGACAGAGTACTTGTCAGTCAATCAAACTAAATTTTATTTTCAAGATGCTGGTTTACGGGTCTTAAGTCCTATGAAATACGAGTCTTCTTGCGCCTAAATAGAGAGGCAAAAACGACTCTCAGTGCGGTGCGTTAGGTGAATGTTTTACCAAAGTTATTTTGTTGTTTTCTAGTTCTCTAAAACCTTGATCGTAGCAATAAAAGTTGATTTTATTGGTTCGGGTTGTATTGGTATAGGTGAAATAGTCGAACCGATACCCTTTTTGAGACAGTTCGTTTTTCGAGGTTGTTATTTTCCCCGTAGAATTCATGCTCGATAAAATGATATAGTTCTTTTTTAGTATCCGGTTAATGGAGTTGATCACCGTATGTGACTCAAGAAACTGTTTATTATTGAAGGCACTTCGGCATTGGTCACTGCAAAATTTCTGATCTGATCGACCTCTGAGTTGCTCAAAGCATTCAAGACATTTTCGACTTTCCATAGACTTTAATTTAAAATTAGGATAACAAAATAGTTCCCCAAAGAACCGTATCCCAATGATTTATAAAAGCATTGGACTACGAATATACAATATTATTTTTGAATAGATGGATAATTTACTCAAATTATTTCCGTTTTTATCCGACTAACATCGGATAAAAACGGAAATACCCGATTATTATCCGAATCTAACAGTAAAGAGATCTAATTTGCAGGTATATCCATTTATCATAAAAGGGATGCCTGTAATTCGAACCGATACTGTAATCCGCGATCAGCACTTGCTTGATGGTATAGCCGCCGGAGATCCTGGAGCTTTTGAGCAACTTATGATGTGTTATGTGCAGTCAATTCATGGATTAATTCTTCCTATTGTTCGGACCAATGCAGATGCCGCTTTACTAACTCAGGAGACCTTTACTAAGGTTTTTGTAAATATTCGTCAATACAATCCGAACTATTCCTTTAGCTCGTGGCTTTATCGTATCGCGCATAACCACGCCATTGATTTTCTAAGACGGAAAAAATTCGCTGATCAACTATTTGTCTCGTTTGAATCTGCCGCTCAGCTCGCTGATTTGGGAGCCCAAAATGATTCCCCCAATCCAGAGGAGGTCTATATTAAGCAAGAGAAGGCTTTCATTCTTCGTAAAATAATAGCTGGGCTCCATGCAAAATATCGAATACCTCTTGAGATGCGCTATTTTAAAGAATACACCTATCCGGAGATGGCCTCCGAATTACAACTGCCTATTGGAACGATAAAAGTTCGCTTATGCCGATCGCGCAAATTGCTTCATGAGATGCTGCTCAAGAATAATATTACTTGGTCTTAACGAATAATATTATGACACAAAGGTTAGAGATCGTACTGAAATATTTTCCTCTGTTAACGGAGGATCAAATCTTGAAATTTACTCTCTTATCGCCTCAATATCGTTATTGGACAAGTCTTGTAAAGGTTTTTCCCGAAAAGGATTTTGAGACATTCCATGAGCATCAGGTCCTTCACTCCTTGGCTATAGCGAAGGTTGTCTCCTTCCCGCCAGGATCAACAATTCTGGATGTGGGAACGGGAGGTGGTTTCCCAGGAATTCCATTGGCTATCTTGTTTCCTGAATGCAACTTTACACTAATCGATTTTATGCATAAACGGATTAAAGTGGTGCAGTCTGTCATTGATTCCATCGGATTAAAAAATACCTGCGCTATTCATGGTAAAATTGAAGATTATTTTGAGCAATTTGATTTTGTGGTTTCTCGCGCGGTGAAAGAGTTTCCAATCTTTGTTGGATTAGTTCAAAAGAATTTTGATTTAAAATTGTTATCGAAGAATTTAAATGGCATCCTCTATTTAAAAGGGGGCAACTTCGAGGATGAATTGGCCAATTTCGATGGGCGGATTAGGGTCTACGAGATTTCCGATTTTTTTATGGAGAGCTATTTTCAAGCCAAGAAAATCATCTATTTAACAATGGCTTAAACTTTATAGACGTATAACATTACAATGTGGATTATTATGCTTAACTTGAGTAACATTTATTTTAATGCTCTCAAGCATAGCTAGTACCCAGTAAGCGTAATATATTTTATGAAAAATGGGGGGGGGTAAAATGAAAACTGAGGAGGAAATTCTGCCTACGGGTAAGGACTTATTGTCTATTGAAGATGCCGCTTTAACGAAACATCTCTTAGAACATGAAGTAGAGCGGTTGTCCGAACTGCTTCATGAAACGGAGCAGAAATTGCTTGTTTCACATAAAGAGATTCGTCATCAAGCAGCTGAACGGCTCAAACTATCAGCTGAACTTCTCCTGATCAATAAAGAACGAACTGCTCAAGCTGAGATCGATCTTCAGCATTTGGCTGATCTTACAACTTCAAAGGAGACGGTGGAATTGCAGAGAGATAAGATCATGTACATGACAGTCTTGGCAGCAAAAAATCTTGAAAGCAAGATGTTGGAATTGAAATACTATCATGTGTTGGATAATATTGGATTTGCTATATTAATTCATCAGGATGGCTCTATTGTCTATTCGAATAGGATTGCAATTGAAGTCTTTAAAGGTAGTCAAGCGAACGATTTACAGGGAAATCCGATCTCCTCACGTTTTCACAAAGATTATCAGCAGGTTCTGCAGCAGAGGTTTACCGAATTAGTTGAGAAGGCCTTATTTTCAAGTGCCATTGATGTGAAGTGCATTAGGCTGAATGGTGAAATCTTTGAAGCAGAGGTTCAAAATAGTTTTACGATATACAAAGATAAGCCGGCAATTATTACACAACTGATCGAGACGACTGCTCGAAAATTAAGGAGGAAAGCCATCGCGGATAAAAGTGAGGATGTTCATAAGTTGATCGTCGCCCGGGATAAGTTCTTCGCAATCATTGCGCATGATCTAAGAGGGCCATTAGGGGGATTTATGGCTCTGGCAGAGGTTTTAGCCGATAGTACCTATGAATTACCTGAAGAAGAGAAGAGACAAATGATTGCAGAGATGGTCGTTTCGTCACGAAATACCTTCAATCTATTGGAAAGTTTGCTCGAGTGGGCAAAAATGGATTTAAACCTGGTCGATTTTAATCCCTCAGTTCTAAATGTTCAATACCTATGCCTAAACACATATTCTATTTTAGAGGAGTCCGTGAAGGCTAAATCGCTTGAATTCAAGATCGATATACCAGAGGATATTATGGTTTATGCTGATCCGGATATGCTCCAATCCATATTTCGCAACCTGATTTCAAATGCCATTAAATTTACCCACGATAATGGATGTGTTTCCCTTTATTGCAAGCAAGTAAATTCCAATAAAATTGAAATTTTTGTTGAGGATACAGGCATTGGCATGTCAAATAAAATTTGCGAAAATCTTTTTGACTTGACTTCAAAGGTTAAACGACTAGGAACTAATGGCGAGAAGAGTACTGGTTTGGGAATCCATTTGTGTAAACAATTTATTGAAAAGAATGGGGGGGAATTCAACGTTAAATCGATCGAAAACCAAGGATCTATATTTTCATTTACACTTCCTAAAGCTCATTCTAAATTAAAGCAATAGACTTTGGAGCAATCCCAGCTAAATGATCTGTAATTAATTGTTATTTTTACGTCTTAGAGATATTCGATGGGGCGTAAGTGGATTGTTTATGGTGCATTATTTATGGCAATGGTTTTTTGGTCATTGTCGTTTGTTTGGATAAAAGAGGCTTATCTTGCTTATGGTCCATTGACAACCGTCTTTTTTCGATTGACCATCGCTTCCGTAATTATGGTGACTTATGGCCTTGTCCGAGGAAATTTAGCCAAGATTAAACCGAAAGATTATCGCATTTTTTTCCTTCTCGCCTTTTTTGAGCCATTTCTCTATTTTTTAGGAGAGAGTTTTGGATTGAAATATGTCTCCAGTACCATGGGAGCGATCATCATTGCAACAATCCCCTTGTTTTCGCCAATTGCAGCCTCCCGTTTTCATGGCGAGAAACTCTCTTTACGTATCTTTCTAGGAATTATACTTAGTTTTATTGGTGTAGGGATTGTTGTCTTTGATGATTCCGTTAATTTTATCGTCTCCCCTTTAGGGATTGCGCTAGAGTTTTTGGCTGTCTTCTCAGCGATCTCCTATACGGTAATCTTAAAGGATTTGGCACTTCAATACAATGTTACCACGATCATAACGGTCCAGAATCTGATCGGTATTGTTTTATTTCTCCCCTTGTGGCTTATCTTTGAGTTTAAACAGAGTGTGAACACCCCATTTAATCCAGAGGCATTTTTAGCCATTGCAGAACTGGCACTTTTTGCTTCATGCTTCTCGTTTATTCTTTATACCTATAGTTTAAAAAAGATTGGAATGAATAGGGCTAATCTTTTCATTAATCTTATTCCTGTATTGACAGCAATTTTCGCTTGGTATTTTCTTAGTGAACCTCTAGGAGTTCGAAAATTAATTGGCATCTCAGTAGTTATTGCCGGATTATTAATTGCTCAACTAAAAATGAAATCTTTTATTGCCAGATTGGTATCAATTCAACAAGATGGAGGCAGATAGTAAAAATGTAAAAGCCCTTGCAAGGCAGAATCAAGAAGAGACGACCACTTTCTTCAATAAGCTAAAGCGTAAAAAGCCGAAACAGCTAGACGATATTACACATCGGCTGCACGATCAGGTGTCTGAGAAGTTTAATTGCCTGTTGTGCGCCAATTGTTGCAAGACAATAAGTCCCATTGTTACCCTCAAGGACATTGAGCGCATTGCCCATAAGCAGAAGATGAAAGAGGTCGATTTTATTGCGAAATACCTTCACATGGACGAAGATAATTTCTATGTATTTAATCAAACCCCTTGTCCATTTTTGGGTTCCGATAATTACTGCATGATCTACGAATATCGGCCTAAAGCCTGTCGTGAATATCCGCATACCGATCGTCGTCGATTTTATCAGCTTCTTGATCTAACCATGCATAATCGCGAATTATGCCCAATCGTTTATGAGGTGGTGGAACAATTAAAGAAAAAGGATCTTTAGAGAAGAGTTCATTTTTCTTCTTTTTGAGCCCTCTAAATCTCCCCAAAGGGGAGACTTTTGGCCAGCAATTTAGGCCTTGCCCCCCCTCCTTGAGAGGGGTAGGGGGAGGTCCAGAAAGAGAATAAATAATTACGACATTATATTGTTCTTTTTACTTAGTTAATGTCTAATCAGTATCTTTGTTTCTAATCAGTTCAGAACAATGTCAGATAAAGTCAAAAAATTAATCATTGCAATCGATGGGCATTCGTCCTGCGGGAAGAGTACCGTAGCTCGGCAGATTGCACAGGAGCTGAATTATATCTTTATCGACAGTGGTGCGATGTATCGTGCCGTGACCCTTTATTGCTTGCGTAATCAAATTATTGTTGAGGGAGTTGTTGATTTGCCTAAGCTATTGGCCGCTCTCGAAAATATAAAGGTTTATTTTAAGTCTAATCCGTTAACCGGTCAGAACGATATTTGGCTGAATGAGGAGAATGTGGAAGAGGAGATTCGTCTTCTTCAGGTATCGCAAAATGTTAGTCCGATTGCTGCTGTAGCAGAAGTCCGACGTTTGCTAGTCTCGCTGCAGCATGAGATGGGAAAGTCTAAAGGTATTGTGATGGATGGTCGTGATATTGGAACGGTCGTATTTCCGAATGCAGACTTAAAGATTTTTATGACTGCTGATCCAAAAGTTAGAGCCCAGCGACGCTACGATGAGCTTATGGCGAAGGGTGAACAGGTCTCTTTCGAAGAGATTATGACTAATATTGTTGAGCGCGATCGGTATGATGAGACCCGTGAAGTGAGTCCGCTACGAAAAGCAGACGACGCCATTGTGTTGGATAATAGCTTGATGACACGGGAAGAACAGCTGGTTTGGATTTTTGATAAGGTCAGTAAAATTTAAAACTCAAGTACATGATTGTCGCTATTGATAAAAATTCGGGATTTTGCTTTGGCGTAGAAAATGCGGTCAAGAAGGCAGAAGAGATGCTTCTTCAGTCAGGTGCGCTATTTTGTCTTGGCGATATTGTGCATAACGAGGTTGAAGTGGAACGTCTTGACAAATTAGGGCTTACCACGATTGATCACGATCGTTATTTTACTTTGCACGATGAGACTGTTTTGATCCGTGCACATGGTGAGCCACCTTCCACCTATGAATATGCAGAAAAGAATAATATTCAACTCATTGATGCCACTTGTCCGATTGTGTTGAAGTTGCAACAGCGAATTCGCAAAGATTATTTATCGATTATTCCTGAGCCAATGCAAGTGGTTATCTATGGGAAACCTGGGCATGCCGAGGTGAATGGTCTTGTGGGGCAGACTGCTGGAGATGCGATTGTGGTAGAGCACCCAGCGGAATTAGAAAAGATTGATTTTTCTCATCCTATCGCACTCTATGCTCAAACAACAAAAGATCTGGATGGGTTTCAGATTTTAGAGAAGGAGATTAAGAAGCGAGCTAATGGAAAGCTAGTGGAGGTTAACGATACTATTTGCAGGCAAGTATCCAATCGGATTCCTGGCATACGTGATTTTGCAGGCAAGCATGAGCTTGTGCTTTTTGTAAGCGGGAAGAAAAGCTCAAACGGTAAATTACTCTTTGAGACTTGTCAAGAGACAAATTCAAACAGTAAGTTTATAGCGAGCTTGGGTGAGATCGACCAAGCTTGGTTTAAGGGGGTTAATTCCGTAGGGATTTGTGGTGCGACCTCTACCCCGAAGAAACTTTTAGAAGATGTGGCCCATCATGTTGAGGGGCTAGTTTGCTGAAATTTGAAGTAAATTTAATGATAAGGTACCAATACTTCATGTTTCTCTGCTAATTTTGTGATTATTAAAATAGAACTTATGAATACAAAAAATATTATCCACATGCCTCACGATTACGACGACAGTCCGATAAAAAGGATTGGTGTCTTAACCTCTGGAGGCGATGCTCCCGGAATGAATGCAGCTGTTAGAGCCGTGACTCGGACGGCCATTTTTTATGGCCGGGAGGTTGTTGGAATATTTCATGGCTATAAAGGACTGATAGAAAATAATTTAAGATCGCTGGAATCTGGCGATGTGAGTAATATCATTCAGTTAGGAGGCACGATACTAAAGACTGCTCGAAGCATTGAATTTCGCACATCTGAAGGTCGCCAAAAAGCCTATGAGAATCTTAAAAATGCACAGATAGATGCGTTAATTGTTATTGGTGGTGATGGTACTTTTACCGGTGCGAGTATTTTTGCCAAGGAATTTGGCATTCCAATAGTCGGTATTCCAGGCACGATAGATAATGATCTTTTTGGAACCGATTACACGGTCGGTTATGATACTGCTTTAAATACAATTATCGAAGCTGTCGATAAAATTCGGGATACTGCAACGGCGCACGAGCGTCTATTCTTTATTGAGGTGATGGGCCGTGATGCTGGGTTTCTTGCTCTAAATGGTGGAATTGCATCTGGCGCTGAGGCGGTGCTTATTCCAGAGACCGATACTGATCTTACAACGTTGGAAAGCCTGATCAAATCGGGTTACCGTCGCAATAAAAATTCCTCTATTGTATTGGTTGCTGAAGGCGAAAAGGCGGGTGGTGCCTTTAGTATTGCTCGGCAAGTGGAGAAGGATTATCCCCAGTATGATGTGCGGGTAACTGTTCTTGGTCATATTCAGCGAGGAGGCTCTCCAACCGCCTCCGATCGTATTTTGGCTAGCCGATTAGGTCTTGCTGCTGTTGAAACATTACTTGATGATCAACAGAGCGTGATGGTAGGAATTGAGAATGACGAAATCTCACTGGTTCCATTCAATAAGGCCATCAAACAAGACAAAGAGATGAATCGTAAATTGTATGATTCAATTCGGATTTTATCCTCTTAGGTCATTCCACATCTTTCGTTTTAGTTGTGAACGTTAATTTACTATAATTCTCGTTTTTTGACCGGCAATTCTTTTGATAGTTCGGGGTATTCTTTTACATTTGAAGCATAGTAAAACTTGATAATTTTCAAGAAAAGAGTTGTTTCATATTCTTGATTTTAAGCTTTTACTTACCGAACTTTAAATGTAACCATTCATAACCTAACGATGAAAAGATTACGCCTAAATGCCTTTTGTTTTGGTGCCATTTTATTGGCATTAGTCTCTTGTAATCAGTCGAATACAAAAAAAGAAAATTGGATTCAATTGTTTAATGGGAAAGATCTTAGCGATTGGAATATTAAAATTAAAGGTTCCCCTCTAAACGAGAATTTCAAGAATACCTTCCGTGTTGAAGATGGTTTATTGAAAGTTAGGTATGATCAGTATGAGAAATTTGATGGTCATTTTGGACATATCTTTTATAAAAAAGCCTATTCTCATTATAAAATTAGGGTAGAATATCGGTTTGTTGGAGATCAATTAACTGGTGGCCCAGGGTGGGCTTATCGCAATAGCGGTATTATGTTACATGGTCAGAGCCCCGAAAGTATTGAGCTAGATCAAGATTTTCCGGTTTCTATTGAGGTTCAACTTTTGGGTGGAAATGGGAAAGATGAACGGTCGACCCTTAATGTGTGTACCCCCGGAACAAACATTGTTTTAACTGGTTCATTATGGACGACCCATTGCACCAATTCAATTTCCAAAACCTATCATGGCGATCAATGGGTAACCGCTGAGGTGGAGGTTCAAGGTGATTCGTTAATCCGTCATACCATGGAGGGTAAAACGGTATTGCAATATACCAAGCCTCAGCTTGATCCGACTGAGAAATATTATGCGAATCTTCTTCCTGCCAATGGCAACATATTGCTAAGTAAAGGGACGATCTCCTTGCAGTCGGAGAGCCATTCAATAGATTTTCGTAAAGTCGAACTATTAGACCTTGACACTCAGAATTTGAAGTAGTGCTTGCCTAAGAATATAACCCTAACCTATATTTTATGTTTTATTTATCTCGAATAGTTTTTCTATTTCTGCTTGGCGTACTCTGTATTGACGCTTCAGCAAAGGTCTCCCTTCCGAATTTTTTTACGAATAACATGGTCTTGCAACGAGGGATGAAAATCTCCGTTTGGGGACAAGCTAGTCCAAATGAAAAGGTTCATGTCTCTCTTGGCTCCAATAGCGGTGAAACATCAGCCGATGTTACTGGAATATGGGAGGTTAAATTAAAGTCGATGCCTGCTGGCGGCCCCTATACGCTCCAAGTCAATGGCGAGAATCAGATTAGTGTTACAAATGTCCTTATTGGTGATATCTGGGTTTGCGCTGGTCAATCGAACATGGAACTTCCTGTCAAAAGATCTAATAATGCGAAAAAAGAGATTGAAAATGCTAATCATCCAAATCTACGCTTGTTTACCGTCGACCATCAGGCGAATGCCGATAGTACACGAACAAATGTTAAGGGAGAGTGGAGCGTCTGTGATCCAACAACGGTTGTTATGTTTTCTGGTGTTGGCTATTTCTTTGGCCGTGAATTAGAAAAACAGTTAAACGTTCCAATTGGTCTAATTGATATTGGCTGGAGCGCGACTCGCATTGAAGGTTGGATAAGCCAAAAGGCTCTTGGCAACTTGGCTTTTGGTCGCAAGGAGGTTGAAAGCTACCTCACTAACGCTCCTAAGGATGATGCGAATGGACTGATTGGTTACGCTAAATCACTTAAAGTGGCTCAAGAAGCCATTGCTAAGGGAACTCCAAACATTGAAATCCCTGAGCCACCAAGACCATCAAGAAAAGGTCCTTCTTCGCCGGGAGCTCTGTTTAATTACATGACATATCCCTTGACGCATCTAGGTATTAAAGGTGTGATCTGGTATCAAGGAGAGGCAAATAGCCGTTCACAACAAAGTGCCACAGATTATCGCACATACCTTCCAACCCTGATTCAAGATTGGAGATCTGCTTGGAACCAAGGGAACTTCCCTTTCCTATTTGTTCAATTGCCAAACTTCCAGTCTAGTGGTTTCTGGCCACTTATGCGAGAGGCGATGTTGAAGACCTATCTTGCCGATAAGAAAACAGGGATGGCCGTGACCATTGATGTTGGTCATAAGACTGATATTCATCCTTCTAACAAGCAGGATGTTGGTTACCGCTTGGCTTTGCAAGCATTAGATGTGGCCTATCACAAAAACATCGTTAGCCAAGGTCCACTTTTTAAGTCTATGAAAGTGAAAAATGGCAAGTCAGTGCTCTCTTTCTCTCATGTCGGAACAGGATTAGTTGCCGCCAATGGGGACCTAAAAGGGTTTGAAATTGCTGGTGCAGATCATCTATTTCATCCCGCATCTGGAATTATCACAAAGAATAAAGTAGAGCTTTCATCCGATAAAGTTGCTGCTCCAGTAGCGGTTCGGTATGCTTGGACGGATTATCCAGAATGTAATCTATACAACAATGAACACCTTCCGGCTAGTCCATTTCGGACTGATAGCTGGTAACTAATTTACATAATATACTTTCCTGAAAGCTTAATTTATCATGAGATTAATTATTCGAGTCGTTGCGCTATTCACTATTTTTTGTTTCCTAATTTGTGCTAAATCGACTTTTGCACAAGCATTATTGCCCTATAAAAATTCAAAGCTTCCGATCGAAAAGAGGGTTGAAGATTTGCTTTCTCGAATGACTTTGAAAGAGAAGTTTTGGCAGATGTTCTTAATCCCTGGCGATTTATCGGATGGAAAAGAGCGCTACAAAGATGGAATATTTGGCTTTCAGGTAGCTGCTCATGCGCAGTCGGAAAATGCTGCTGGTCAGATGCTAAGTTATGATGCTGGCGCTAATGCTGCTGAGACCGCTAAGTTGATCAACCATATTCAGGAGTTCTTGGTTAAGGAGACGCGTCTCGGTATTCCAATGATTCCTGTTGATGAGGCATTGCATGGATTAGTTCGCGAAGGTGCTACGGCCTTTCCGCAATCGATTGCTTTAGCCGCAACTTTCGATACTTTATTGATGACCCAAATTGGAGAAGCTGTTGCAAAGGAGGTTAAGACACGAGGTTTACGAGATATTTTATCACCGGTAATTAATCTAGCCACTGATGTAAGGTGGGGTCGTACAGAAGAGACCTATGGCGAAGATCCCTATTTAAGTTCAGCCATTGGAGTGGCTTATATGCGTCAGTTTGAAAAGAATGGGGTGATCACCACACCGAAACATTTTGTTGCGAATGTTGGTGATGGAGGTCGCGATAGCTATCCAATTCATTCCAGTGAGATGGCGCTTGAAGAGGGTGTTTTGGCCCCATTTAAAGCGGCATTTTTAAATGCAGGTTCACGATCGGTCATGACCTCCTACAACTCCTTAAATGGTGCTCCTTGTACCTCTAATAATTGGTTGCTTAACAAAAAGCTCAAAGGCGAATGGGGCTTCAAAGGTTTTGTGATCTCAGATGCTGGAGCAACAGGTGGAGCGAATGTGCTTCATTTTACTTCTGCTGATTATGCCGAAGCGGCAAAGAATGCTGTTGAGGGTGGATTAGATGTATTCTTTCAAGGTTCGTTTGATCATTATCCATTATTTTGGAAACCTTTTGAAGAGGGTCGGATCTCACAAAAGGCCATCGACAATGCTGTTCGACGAGTTTTACGAGCTAAATTTGAACTTGGCCTATTTGAAAACCCATATGTCGATCCTGCTCAAGCAACCATTTGGAATAACCATCCCACTCATCGTGCCTTAGCTCTTAAGGCAGCGGAAGAGTCTCTGGTCTTGCTGAAAAACGAAAAAAGTATTTTGCCAATCAAAGGCGATATTAAATCAATTGCTGTGCTAGGTGCTGATGCTGTTGATGCACGACTTGGTGGATATAGTGGTCCAGGGGTGAATAACGTTTCTATCCTAGATGGGTTAAAGAAGATTACTGATGGTTCTGTGAAAATTGCATATGAACCGGGGAGTGTTCGTAAGATGGATTCATTTTCCGTTGTCCCTGCCGAATGTTTCTATAACACAGCTGATGGAACGCAGACAAAAGGTCTGAAGGGGGAGTATTTTAGTAATCCCTATTTTGAGGGGCAGCCGGTTCTCTCACGCACAGATGCAGCAATAGCCTTTGGATGGACTTTATTCTCTCCAAATCCAAAGATTCCCTACGACTGGTTTTCTATTCGTTGGAATGGAAAATTTAAAGCTCCGTTTACGGGAAGTGTCAATATTGGATTAAGGGGGAACGATGGGTATCGACTTTATTTTGATAACCAATTGGTGATTGATAATTGGACGAAAAAGTCTTTCGGAACGCACACGGTGAGTTATTCTTTTGTGAAAGATAAAGAGATCGATATTCGTCTTGAATATCACGAGACCGCAGGTAATGCAAGGCTTCGATTAGTCTGGGATGCATTTAATAAGGAGTCTGTTTTAAAGGAAAATATCGCTAAAGCAGTTGAACTAGCTCGTCAGTCAGATATGGCTATAGTCGTAGCGGGTATCAACGAAGGTGAATTTTCAGATCGGGCAATGCTTTCATTACCAGGGAATCAAGAGGAGCTAATCAAGGAAGTGGCTAAGACTGGAAAACCGGTTGTTGTTCTTTTAGTTGGTGGAAGCGCGATTACTATGTCTAATTGGATGGATCAAGTAGATGGTATTGTATCGGTTTGGTATCCGGGTGAAGAGGGTGGAAATGCCGTCGCTAAGGTTTTGATGGGGACCTGTTCTCCATCGGGTCGTACCCCAATAACTTATCCAATCAGTGAGGCTCAGTTGCCGTTAGTCTACAATCATAAGCCTACTGGAAGGGGTGATGATTATAATAATCTTACTGGTCAGCCTTTATTTCCGTTCGGATATGGATTGAGCTATACCTCTTTTGAGTATTCAAATTTAGCTTTAGATAAGACCACGATCAAGGCCAATGAGTCACTTCGGGCGACATTTAAAATAAAAAATACGGGGAAATATGATGGCGATGAGGTTGTGCAGTTATATATTCGAGATGTTCTGGCATCTGTATCTCAACCGATCATTGCTTTAAAGGATTTTCAGCGGGTTTATCTAAAGGTTGGAGAGGAAAAATCGCTCTCGTTCACCATCACCCCGAAGATGTTGTCCTTGCTAAATACCAACTTAAAGAGGGTTGTTGAGCCGGGTGAATTTAGGTTGCTAATTGGATCTTCGTCAAAAGATATTCGATTAAGGGAAGTTATTACCGTAAAATAATCGATGCATTTAATGTCATACTTAGAAACCTTAAAGATGAAAAAGGTAGGATTCTTGTTTGCATTTATCGTTGTTTTTTTCAGCGTAGGATTTTCACAACCTGTTTCTCGTGCGATTAGAACACCAGAGTACCGTGATTTGCAAAAGCGTTTATGTACGGGATGGAATACCTGGTACAATCACAGCTTTACCTCGCATGTGCTATTGCCGGAGGGTTTTTCGATCAATCTCTGTGTCGCTCGTCCTGGGTTATGGGAGACTGGCTTTCTACGTGAGATGTATAAGGGTTCTAAATCTCTTCCTCGTCCAGAGGAGGTTCGTCCAGGTTTGCGATCTGATGATGGCAGTTACACCAGTGTAGAGGTTAAATTTAAAGACGAGGTTCTAGAGATTCAAAGTGCCGTGGATGGCGATGATCAGCTTATCTTAGTCACACCGGTTAAGCCAGGAAAGAATCAATTGATCGTAGAAGCGGGATTACCATGGGATCGCGAAGGACTAATCGGTGTTGAGGCGAATAGCTTAGTCGGAAAATTTGCTGCTCGAACCATTACTGTTCACCTTACTGAAGATCCAATCAAGGATGGCTATGTGGTGAGCTACAATCCTCATCTTACCGTGCCTCTTTCGCACGAGGTGGGAATTTATACCGGTAAGGTTAGGTCTCTGGCAGAACTGAAAAATACCATCGCCAAAAGTAGAGCTGTGCAGCAGAAACGAATGGATAGTTATGGTCAATTATCAGAGGCCTTTAAGGCTATGCAGACCATATTGGCTTGGAACACGATTTATGATGCTCCAAACAATCGCGCCATCACACCTGTGAGCCGATTCTGGAACCATAGCTGGGGTGGTTTTGTATTATTTGATTGGGACACGTATTTCGCGAGTTATATGTGTTCGATGTTTAATAAAGAGCTGGCCTATGCCAATGCGATCGAGATCACCAAGGCCATTACTCCGGATGGTTTCATCCCTAATTATCAAGCTCCATTTGGTGTCACCTCTTGGGATCGATCACAACCACCTGTTGGCAGTTATGTGATCAATGAGATTTATAAGAAATATAAGGAAAAATGGCTATTGGACGAAGTCTATGATGAGCTGTTGACCTGGAATCGGTGGTGGCCTAAAGCACGTGATGTTAAAGGTTACTTGGCTTTTGGATCGAATAATGTGCCAGATAGTCTGCGCACCATTGACAAGCACAACATCCAAGCGGCTAAATACGAGTCGTTGGATAACTCACCCTTGTATGATGATATCCCTTTTAACCCGATCACACACACGATGGATCTAGCCGATGTCAGCTTGATGAGTTATTATGTGATGGACTGTGATGCTTTAGCAAAGATTGCTGAAACTCTAGGTAAAAAGTCAGATGTTAAAGAGCTTCAGAAACGTTCGCAGCTTTATGCAAAACGATTAGCTACGATGTGGGATGAAAAAGAGGGGATATTTCTAAATAAACGCCTTGACACGGGCGAGAAATCACATCGTATTGCTCCCAATAATTTCTATCCAATGTTAGCAAAGGTCTGCACGCAAAAACAGGCTGAGATTATGATGAAGAACTTTTATTTTAATCCAGCTAAGTTCTATGGTGAATATGTTATCCCTTCAATTTCGCGGGATGATTCAGCTTACAAGGACAATAGCTATTGGCGAGGTCGGGTATGGGCTCCAATGAATTTCTTGGTTTATCTAGGAATGAGAAATTACAACCTTCCGGAAGCACGAAAAGATTTAGTCCATAAGTCTATGAATTTATTGATGAAATCTTGGAATGAGAATCGGGCAGTTTTTGAAAATTACAATAGTACCACCGGACGTGGAGACGATAAGCCAAGTGCCGATCCATTTTACCATTGGGGTGCTTTATTAGGTTTTATGTCTTTTATTGAAGAGGGGTATATGGATCCTGTTACTTCTGCAACAAATAATGCTAAGAAATAAATTCAAGATGAAAAAGGCCCTTGCTTTAGTTCTCTTTTTATCGTTTCTAATCTCTGGTTTAAACGCTCAAGAAAAAAATAAGGCAGAGCTCGAAAAAATGCGAGGATTGGTTTACTCGGAAGATCCTCAAATTAATTCTTTGGCCGAAAAGATATTTTCACAGTGTATCTTTTCAAAGCTACTCGATCCATTGCCTCCAGCTTTACCACACAAGTGGTTTTCTCCTGGAGGTGGTTATATTGGGCAGTGGGTATGGGATACGCAATTTGTTTTAGCGGCCTATGCCCCCATGGGGGAGGATACTGTCATTCGCGGTGTATACGATAATTATTGGCATACCATCCGTACTAATCCAGAGGCTCCTAAAGGCACCTATCGCTATGGCATGGTGCCAAATTTCTTGAAAGAATGGCCACCTTTAGGGTATTCACAGATTCCTATTCTTGCCTGGGGAATGATGCAGGTTTATCGACAAACCGGTGATCTAAAACTGCTTCAGGAATCACTTCCTTACCTAGTCGCTTTTGATCAATGGTATTCTACAGAACGAGATGTCGACCATGATGGCTTGATAGAGTATGGGGCGTATAAACCAATTGGCAAAGCGGGGATGTTACAGACTGCTCGTTTTGAGACATTTGATTACTTCCCAACGATGGACAGCATGAAGATGACTCATCATCCAACACGTGCCGAAGGGGGCGAATGGTATGGCAATGTAGAAGGGGTTGAGCAGACCTGTTTCTTGCTGATGAGTGAGCGAGCGATCGTTGAAATGGCCGAGATTTTAGGTGATAAGAAGTTAGCTCGTCAATACAAAAAGGTTATTGCTCGGCGTATTGATGCAATGCAGAAAAAGATGTGGAGTCTGGACAAGAAATTCTTCTTCAGTTTAGATCGAGATTCGGATCGACCAATAGATGTGCGATCGATTCAAGGTTTTCTCACCATGTGTTGTGATGCGGCTACAAAGGAGCAGGCTAAATCTTTAGTCTCGGAGTTAAAAGAACCTGCAAAATGGTGGTGTGCCTATCCCGTACCAACGGTGGCTTTAAATGATGCGAAGTTTAGTGCCAAAGGTTTCTGGCGCGGTGATATGTGGCCAGTCACAACTTATCTTGTGGCCTATGGATTAAATCGTTATGGTTATCATGATGAAGCTCGACAGCTAACGGATAAATTGGTTGAATTGTCAAAATTCAAGGGTGTGAATGAGCGATACAATGGTCTTACTGGCCAGTCTCTTGGGGTGAATGGCTTAGGCATGTCGTGCTCGGTATGGAGCATGATCGTTGAGAATTATTACGGTATTACAGGCGACTTTACCACCATCTGTCTCCCTAAGAATGCCAAAGGAAGACATCTAAGACTTGGGCAGCTGGAGGTTAGCTATCCTGAGGATGACCAGGTTTTGCTTATCTCAGATTTCCAAAGAAGTCTTAAAGTTGTCTTCCCAAATGCCAAACGAGATGGTCAACTTATGGTTTTTTTGGAGGGTAAACAACTTTCGAAAAGTGCCTTGCGAAAATCTCCGAATGCAGTGGAATTTAAAGCCGAGCCAGACAAACATTATTTGATTAAATTGAGTCACGAAAATTGAGAACTGAAAAAATTATAAATCATGAATAAGAACTACCTACCGAAGATTTTTTTATCCCTATTTGGAGTTGCCATGGCTTGCATGCCTGCAATTTCTAAGGAGGTTAAGAAACCCAATATTATCTTCATTCTTGCCGATGACTTAGGTTATGGCGACGTGTCGGCTTTAAACGAGAATTCGAAAATTAAGACGGTCAATATTGATCGGCTAGTCAGTCAGGGGGTATCGTTTACCGATGCCCATTCAAGCTCTGCGGTCTGCACCCCTACCCGTTATGGGATTCTTACTGGACGTTACAATTGGCGTTCTAACTTAAAGAGTGGGGTGTTAATGGGCTATAGCAAACCGCTCATTCCAAAGGATAGAAGGACAATGGCTTCCTTTTTAAAGGAAGAAGATTATCAGACTGCTTGTATCGGGAAATGGCACCTAGGATGGACGTGGAATAATATTGAGAAGGGAAAAGACAGCATCAATTATGCGATGCCAATCAAGGATGGTCCAACAACTTTGGGATTTGATTATTTCTATGGTATTTCGGGTTCTTTAGACATGGATCCCTATGTTTATGTAGAGAATGATAAGCCTACAGCACTTCCAAATCGGATCACTCAAAATTCTGGAATGAAAACTTGGCGCAAAGGACCAACGGCTTCCGATTTTGTTCATGAGCAGACGCTTCCCAATATCATAAGTCGTGCGGAGAATTACATTACGGAGAAATCAAAGAGCAAGTCTCCATTTTTTCTCTATCTCCCATTAACAGCTCCCCATACACCAATCTTGCCGAGTGCAGAGTTTCAAGGTAAGTCGGGACTAAATGCATATGGTGATTTCGTGCTAATGGTGGATGCGATGTTAGGAAAGGTTTTAAGTGCTGTTGAAAAAGCGGGAATTAGCGAGAATACAATTATCGTATTTACCTCTGATAATGGGTGTAGTCCTTCGGCAAATTTCGGCGAGTTAAAAGCAAAGGGTCACAATCCAAGTTACATCTTTAGAGGTCATAAAGCTGATCTGTTTGATGGTGGACATCGAATTCCATGTGTAGTCAGATGGCCTGCAAGAATCAAAACACATCAAGTGGATCAGACGGTCTGTCTAAACGATTTTATGGCCACCTTCGCTAATGTAACGGGTTACAAGCTTAAAGATAATGAAGGTGAAGATAGCTATAATCTAATGCCATTATTGCTTAATAGCAACCCGCAGCCAGCGATTCGTGAAGCGACGGTTCATCACTCGATTGATGGTGCTTTTACGATTCGAAAGGGTGAATGGAAGTTATTATTCTCTGCTGGCTCAGGTGGCTGGAGCTCACCAAAATCGAATGAGCCCAATTATAAATCGCTTCCACCGGTTCAACTTTATAATCTGAAATCAGATCCAGGTGAGGCTAAAAATCTTTATGCAGAATTTCCAGCTGTTGTTGCGGAACTAACAGCATTGATGAAGAAATATATTCAAGATGGTAGAAGCACGCCAGGTGCTCCACAGAAGAATGATGGGAAAGAAATTGTATTATAATTAGCGACATATCTCATGAACAGAATCTCTCTATTTGGGTCTCTCACAATTGCTGGTCTGATGACCTTTGCCCCAAGTTTTGGTAAGGTTTCAAAAGTTCAGAAGCCGAATATTCTTTTTATTCTGGCTGATGATTATGGTTGGAAAGATATGAGCTGTTCGGGCAGTACCTATTATGAGACTCCCAATCTAGATCGGTTGGCACAGGAAGGTGTTCGGTTTACTCATGCTTATTCCGCTTGTTCGGTATGCAGTCCATCTCGAGCCACAATCTTAACCGGGCAGTATACTCCTGGTCATGATATCACCAATTTTATTGGTCCAGGTTCAGGTGTTGAATGGCGAAAGATGAACCGTTTTAGTAAGATGTTACCACCTGACTATGCCCGTAATCTAGCCTCGAGCTCAGTTACATTTGCTGAAGTGCTGCGTCAGCAAGGGTACAAAACTTTCTTTGCGGGTAAGTGGCATCTTGGTAATAAAGGGTCGTATCCGGAGGATCACGGCTTCGATATAAACAAGGGTGCCTATGAGGCCGGATCGCCATCTGGAGGATATTTCTCTCCGTATAATAATCCAAAACTCTCTGATGGTCCAAATGGAGAGGATCTTTCAAAGAGATTAGCGGAGGAGACGGCAGGATTTATAAAAACCCAAGTTGCAAAAAATGCATCCCAACCTTTTTTGGCTTACCTCTCTTTTTATGCGTTGCATGCCCCAATTCAAACGACACAGCCGAGATGGAAATACTTTAGAGATAAGGCTGAAAAGCAAGGATTCGCTCCGACTGGGTTTATTATTGATCGGACATTGCCGGTTCGACAAGTTCAGGATAATCCGGTTTATGCTGGACTTGTGCAACAGATGGATGAGGCCATAGGCCTCGTTCTTCAGCAACTAAAAGATCTAGGAATTGATAAAAATACGATGGTTGTTTTTACCTCTGATAATGGCGGAGTTTCTTCTGGAGATGATTTCTCCACTTCAAACTTACCGCTCAGAGGCGGTAAAGGTCGTCAATGGGAGGCTGGTACACGGGTACCGCTAATCATTAAGACTGGTCAAGAAGTAAAGAATAAAATTTGTGATGTTCCTGTTATGGGGATTGATTTCTTTCCAACTATTTTGGCGTATGCGGGACTGCCTCAGACGTTGCAAAAACAAAAGGATGGCTTAAGTCTAATGCCATTGTTAAAAGGGAATAACATAGATCATCGAATACTGTACTGGCACTATCCTCATTATGGAAATCAAGGTGGGGAGCCTTCTTCAACGATTTTAGCGGGTGATTGGAAACTTATTTACTACCATGAAGATGGACGGAATGAACTTTATAATCTAAAGATGGATGAATCGGAATCTCAGCCATTGAATGCTAAATATCCAAATCAGGTAAAAGATTTACGGGCGAAACTTGATCACTGGTTGGTTGAGATCAAAGCAAAGATGCCTGTGGCCGACCCGTTATACGATTCTGTGAAGGCGGAAGCGTTGAGGGAAAAGCAGCACACCGAACTATTGAATAATGTGGAGAAAAAACGGTTGCTGTTGTTATCGAAAGATTTTCAGCCCAATGCAAGCTGGTGGAAAAGTAAACAGACCACTGATTAATCAAGAGTATCTATTCAATTTATTTTTTTCATGCGACAACTATTTCTAGTACTCTTATTTATTGTTTGTTCTTTTCATGGGATGGCCTCGGCGGTCTATGACCTCTATTCTCCCGATCGAAAGATCCATGTGGTGGTAAAGGAGACAGGAAATTCGATCTGTTATGAGTTATCTTACAACGGGAGTGAGATCATTAAGCAATCTGTATTAGGATTGGAATCTACCACTCTCTCGTTTCATAAAGGACAAATTGTGAAGGTGGTGAATTCAACTTTCCAGGAGTCTTGGAAACCATTATTTGGAAAGTTTAGTCGAATTTTAAATCACTATAATCAGTCTGTTTTTCATATTCAAACGGATAAGGGTTTAAAATTTAATATCTGTTTTAGAGTGTTTGATGATGGAGTTGCATTTCGCTATAATCTTCCTGTACAAGGAAAAATTGATGCGATTGAAGTAACCAAAGATTTATCGGAATATAATTTCGGTGGTGATTATCCATCACGAGGCATTGATCGCAACATAGAGAGTTCTGAATTTGAAGTCAAGCCATTAAGCAAGATGAAATTCAGTAAGCTTCCCTTGCTTGTCGAGACTCCTTTAGCTTGGTTTGCACTGAATGAAGCATCCCTATTTGATTTTAGTGAGGCTTACTTAGTAAATCCTATGGGAAAAACATCGATGAGTATCGATATTGACAAGTCGACTTGTCGATTACCAATGAAGACTCCATGGCGAGTTATTCAGATTGGGGCCACGGCGGGTAAACTTATTGAATCCAATATCTTGGTCAATCTCAATGACCCCTGTCAGATTAAGAATCCGTCGTGGATAAAACCGGGAAAATCGATGTGGGATTGGCGGAATCATGGCGATACCATAATCGGATTTGTTTATGGTATCAATGAGGCGTCGTACAAGCGCCTCATTGACTTTGCGGCAGCAAACGCCATGGCATACACGTTGTTTGACGCGGCTTGGTACAGTGAAAATGGTCCTGCCTTTCCTAGGGATGATCTCGATATGCCTGGAATAATAAAATACGCCAATGCTAAAAATGTCGATGTCTTGCTTTATGTCGATCGACATGGTAAAGGAGGGAAATCAAATTGGAATCTTGAACAGGTTCTGCAGACGTATAAAAGCTGGGGTGCTAAAGGGATCAAATACGGCTTTCTTTCGGGCGAGATTTCCAATCGGAAACAGTTTGTGGATACCACCCGCAGTATAACCAAGTTGTGCGCGAAATATCATATGCTAGTAACCTTCCATGATAATCCAATCCATCCTGGTGGTGAAGAACGAACCTGGCCGAATCTAATAGCTAAAGAGTATTGCCATGGTCAACAAGATAGCCGAAAATCATTTGGCCCATCAAAAGCTGTCACTGCTCCATTTATCAATGGATTATCAGGTGCACTAGATATGACCAATGGGTTTTATGACCTCGATGGCTTGCAAAATCGTCAAAAGGTGGATAAGAAAGGGTTGAATAGCACGGTGGTGGGAGAGACTGCGCGGTGTTTTGTCAATTATTCCCCTTTGTTAGTCCTTTCGGATAACGGTGAGGAATATTCAAAAAAATCTGACCTGTTTAGTTTTATCCAACAGATGCCAAACAGTTGGGATGAGACGCGTGTGCTTTTGGGTGTTCCAGGAGCCTATCTCGTCATCGCTCGCCGATTAGGCAGCGACTGGTTTATCGGTGGGAATACAAATGAAGAAGGTCGTAGTTTACAGATTCCTCTCTCATTCCTGGGGAAAGGTGTTTATCAATTAACCTCTTTTAAAGATGGGCCTCAGGCTCATTATATGAAGAATAAACTATCGTATTCGATTGAAAAAAGCCAAGCAGATAACACCACGAATTTTACGGCTATTATGGCTCCAGGAGGAGGATTTTGTCTTATCTGTCGTCAGATTACAAAAGCAAGCGAATAGGATAATTTAAGAAAATTAAAATGATGAAAAATATGGCTCTTCTTGTATGTATGGTTCTTTGTTGCAGTGCAACCAAGCCGTTGTCGAGAGTCCTGATTATCGGGGACTCAATTTCATTGGGCTATACCCCTTTTGTCGTAAAAGATTTAGCTGATAAAGCAGTTGTAAGTCATAGTCCGGGCAATTCAGAGTCTACAACGACTGGGATAAAAAAGATTGAGTCGTGGTTGGGGGATCAGCACTGGGATCTGATTGTATTTAACTGGGGTTTATGGGATCTTTGTTACCGTAGTTCAACATCAAAGGTAACGGGTAAGCGTGATAAGATCAATGGAAAACTTTCAACAACACTCGATGATTATCGAAAGAATCTGGAGTTCTTAGTTCAACGTTTGCAGAAGGCTTCTCCTCATCTAATTTTTGTGACTACCACGCTTGTTCCTCCAAATGAAGGAGGTCGATTTGCAGGTGATGAAGATAAATATAATGCGGTGGCTCGGGAAGTCATGAAAAAGTATAACGTTCAGATCAATGATCTAAATAAACTATCACATAAGGTCCATTCTAAGTTTGGCATGGGAAGTGATAATGTCCATTATAATGCATCTGGATATGAGCTATTATCCAAACAAATTACAGCAAGTATTAAAAAGCAATTAAAAATTAAGTAAGATTAAACCGATGAATTTTAAAACAGTTACCCTTTTAGCAGCATTTTATCTTTTGGCATTGCCATCTTTACTTGCTCAGAATCCCAAAGATCTTATTCCAAAACCCACCTCGTTGGCTGAGCATGCTGGAACGTTTAAGCTCGATCGTTCTACCCTTATTTATACTTCAACGGCGGATTTAGAACTTGTTAATGTCGCGAATCAGCTGAATGATATTCTGAATCTTCATCTGGGCTATTCATTGCAAATTGCGAATCTCTCTTCAATAACAGGTGGTATTCGGTTAGTCTTGGATCCTTCGATTGGGAATGCCGAAGGCTATGCCCTGGTTGTTGATCGTAAACAAATTGAGATTCGTGGTCGTTCGGCAAGTGGTTTATTTTATGGAATTCAGTCGTTGCGACAACTCTTACCTTTGAATAAACCATCGACAGCTTCTATTCATGCCCTTGAGATAAAGGACGAGCCTCGCTTTCAATGGCGCGGTATGCATCTTGACGTAGGGAGACATTTCTTCACTAAAGATGAGGTGTTAAAATATCTGGATTACCTGGCGATGTATAAGCTGAATACTTTCCATTGGCATCTTACTGAAGATCAGGGATGGCGTATTGAGATTAAGAAATATCCTAGGCTTACCACTGTTGGAGGTTGGCGTGCTAAGGTTGGCTTCGTGCGTAATCAAGCTATTGGATTAGATGTTGATAATGGCAAACCCTATGGTGGATTTTATACTCAAGAAGAGATCAAGGAGGTTGTGGCTTACGCTTTAAAGAAGCACATCACGATTATTCCTGAGATTGAGATGCCTGGTCATTCACTCGCAGCGATGTACTCGTATCCTGAACTGTGCTGCTTCCCAAATGACATCAAGGAGTTTAAGGAAGGGCATGTGACAACAGATATTTATTGTGCAGGGAAAGAGGAGAGCTTTGTCTTTCTTCAGAATGTGTTAAAAGAGGTCTTTGAGCTTTTCCCATCTCAATATATCCACATTGGAGGCGATGAGGCTTTTAAAGACAAATGGAAAAAATGTCCAAAATGTCAGAAAAGAATTCAAGATGAAGGGCTAAAAAATGAAGCGGAGCTGCAGAGTTGGTTTATACGCAGAATGGAGAAATTTATCAACGCAAGCGGCAAGAAATTAATTGGCTGGGATGAAATTATTGAAGGTGGTTTAGCTCCTAATGCGACTGTGATGGCTTGGCGTGGTTCAGGTGGTGCCGTTGAAGCTGCTAAATTAGGCAACGATGCGGTGAACGCTACAGCTTGGCCACTCTATTTCAGTGATGGTCAGAATAGCGATGAGCATGCTCCAGGCAATCCAGGTGGAAATAGTTTGATGAAAGTTTATGACTATGATCCTATGCCAAACGGTCTTACTGAAAAGGAGCAAAAGCATATCTTAGGAGCTCAGGGTTGTTTGTGGAGTGAGTTTACTCCTCGATTCGAACATATCGAATATCAGCTATTTCCGCGGATATGCGCATTATCCGAAATTATTTGGACGAAACCGGATAAAGATTGGTGGGGATTTTACAATCGTGTAGCTAACCATGAGAATCTTCTTCGTCAATATCAGATTAACTATAGTCAACGACGAAGCTATATCGTGGAGTCGAAGCGTGAATTTAATCCAAAGAAGAAGGGGATAAGCTTAGCGTTTACCAAGGAGGTGAAGGAGTCAATCTATTACACGTTGGATGGCACTGCACCGACTAAGAGTTCGAAGATCTATCATAAGCCTTTGTTTGTCAATAAAACAACAACGGTCAAGGCCTGTGTTTTTGATCAAGCCGGGAAGACCGATCGTGTTAATTCGAATTTCTACCGATCGCACCAGGCTATAGCTTTAAAAGTTAATTGCGGAGAGGTATTTAAGGATGTTAATGTTGCCGCACTTACCGATGGTCAGCTAGAGACTTCGATTCAATTTGAAGCCAAAGATCTTGATTTCACCATTGATTTAGGTAAGGTTAAACTAGTCAATAACCTTTCTACAACCTTTAAAGAGGTTACGTTTAAACGTTTTTTCCTTCCGCAGACCGCCTCTTTTATGGTTTCGGCTGATGGCGTAAATTATGAGACTGTTGCAACCTATGCTAGTCCAACTTTACCTGAAAATCGCAAAATCTTTAATGCGAAGGGCGAGATGTCAGGTAAAGTTGGTAAGCCAATACGCTATGTTCGGTTGTTAGCCAAAAACCCTGGTTTGGTTCAAGGCAAATCAATTATTACAGGTCAGCTATCAAAAGTTTTATTGGATGAAATTGTCGTGGATTAGCTTTCAAGAATTGCTTTCCACCCTTTTTCGTTGATCTCTTTCCCTGCCGCTCGGAGTGTTTTAACATCTTCTGGATGAATCTCACCCGAGGGCAGTGGACCTGTGTTGAGAAGTAAGTTGGCGGGATATTTAGCTGCTTTTTTTAGCATCTCAATAACCTCTTCTTTTGATTTGTGCTTGCCATCTTCAGCAGATACATATCCCCAGCCGTTGCGCTGTAGATGATCGCAGATCTCGAGTGGCTTAGGTAGTTTTTCATCAGATTTATAACTTCTTTCTGGAGCTAGGAAGTCTTCGGTGCCGAGTAAACCTTGCTTGTACGAGACTAAGACTTGTGGTTGTTTCGAATGTATATTATCGTAAAGTTCCTGGCATTTGAATAGTTTATAGTCGCCTGATTTGGGTGTTGATATTCCATCAAGCCAGATCCCTGCTATTGGTGAATAGTTGTCTAAGAGTTCAGTTACCTGATTGGTTACAAAGTCAAGGTAGATATTCAGATCGTGCTCTTTTCCATATTTGTAAGTTGGATCATTGGGTTTATAACTCGGTCTGGCGGCCCCTTTCCACTCGTCGTTATTCGGAGCGTGGGGGTGTTTCCAGTCGCGACCATGTGAATAGTAAAGAAATAGAGCCAGCCCTTTTTTGTTGCACTGCTCCGACAATTCTGCTACCAGATCGCGTTTTGCTGGCGAGTTGGTGCTTTTGAAATCGCTA
Organism: uncultured Bacteroidia bacterium; assembly: GCA_903905505.1. Taxonomy (GTDB): domain Bacteria; phylum Bacteroidota; class Bacteroidia; order Bacteroidales; family Prolixibacteraceae; genus JAAFHB01. The sequence goes on from CAIVGL010000022.1 coordinate 160,093, forward strand.
TATTTTGTATCCCATAAACAAAACCCATCGTGATGGCGGGTAGTGATATTGATGTATTTCATACCGGCCTCCAAGGCTAGATCGGTAATGAAATCTGCATTGAACTTATCGGCAGTAAACTGCTCCTTTAACTTGGCATATTCTGCTACAGGGATCGTCTCTCTTTGCTGAAGCCATTCGTGCCTGCCAACTATGGAGTATAATCCATAATGAAGAAACATCCCATAGCGTGCCTGGCCAAACCATTCGATTGCCGCTTTACGCGGATTTTCATGGTATAGCTTTTTATTTCCTTTGAGGTAATTTGGCACTTTGGGGTGGGCGGCGCTAAGGGTTGTCGGTGTGAGCAAGAGACCTGCTCCTGCTAGTGCACTGGCTGATAGAAAACTTCTTCTGTCCATTTCTTTATTGTTATTTTATAGGTTGATTTAATCTTTATCGTCATGATAATCGGCTCCTTGGTTGCTTTTCTTGCACGATTCGAGCCATTGGAACAAGGATACTTTCATCTGCTCGACTACCTGTGGATTTTTTGCCGCAAGATCAGTTTTTTCATAGGGATCCTCTAGCAGATTGTAGAGCTCGAAAGTTTTTTGATCGTTGGTGATGAGCTTGTATTTCTGATTGACAATCGATTGTTGCTTCGGTATTTGAAATCCGATAAATCCGCTACGCTCTGCTGATTTTCCCTGAAGCACTGGCATCAGATTAACACCATCATAGGGTCGTTTGGGTAAGTCAAGTCCCCAGATCCCTAAGATCGTAGTGAAATAGTCAGAGGTTACCGCAGGAAAGCTGGTATGTTGACCATTTTTAATCTCTTTTGGCCAGACTATGATGCCAGGAACTCGAAGACCTCCTTCGTATAAGACCCCTTTTCTTCCTCGAAAGCCTCCAGTGACACCTTGCTGTCTTTCACCTGCATATTGTTTCGTTCCACCACCTTCTCCCGCTGGACCATTGTCAGAACAAAAGGTGATCAGCGTGTTGTCTGCCAAATTAAGTTCTTTAAGTTTCTCTCTTAATCGGCCTATCTGCTCATCCATGGCGGTGATGCAGCCATAATAATGTTGTTTATTTTCGTCAACGGACTTATACATGGCCAAATATTTTGGACCAGCCACTACTGGGGCATGAGGAGCATGAAACCAGACAACAGCTAAAAATGGGGTGTTTTTCTTCGAGGCATCTTGAATAAATGGGATCACTCGATCCATCATCACGCGCGAATCGTCTCCCTCAAGGTTCTCCGTTGCCGATTTTTCTGATCCAGTCCAGTATCTAGTGCCTGCAATGGATTGATCTTTCATTGGATTCCAGGTTGGCACAGCTTGCTCAGTCGAAAAGCATGTGTCGAAACCATTTTCCCAAGGTGGACTATATACATTTTCGTTACCTCCTCGACGGCCATCTTTAATTGTCTTGGATAGACTTCCGAGGTGCCATTTGCCAAAATGGGCGGTCTTATAACCGATGTTCTTCGCAACTTCCGCTATGGTGATCTCCTCTTTTTTCATCATCCCAACATTGGCGAAATAGATGCCATAACGATAAGGATTACGACCAGTGATACAACTTCCTCGGGTAGGAGAGCAGACCGCAGATCCAGCATAAAAGCGATCGAAAACAAGTCCGTCGGAAGCCATCTGATTGAGTGCTGGAGTCCGTATGATTTTGTTGCCATTAAAACCGACATCTCCCCATCCCAGATCGTCAGCCATCAATAAAATGATATTGGGTTTTTGCGCAATCTTAGGCTGAGCAAATAACGTTGTTTGTGCCAGTAGTCCACCCAAAAAGAGTGGAAGAATTGGGAATATTTTCATGCTAATGTCTACTTTTTAGTAAAAAAGTTGTTGTAATACGAAGTCACATCCAAAGGATCTTCAACCTCAGTTTGTAACTTTTTGAAGTTTACAAATAGCTCTTCGATGACAGGTGTGTATTTTGGATCACCGGCAAGATCGTTCATCTCAAAAGGATCAGCTTCCATGTTATATAGCCTAACAAGATTAGCTTTTGGATAAATCATCATCTTATATTGTTTGGTCCGAATCATTCGTTGGGTTCCCATGTAGGTTCCGTAAATGGCCTTGTAAGCACTCTTAGTTGTTTGACCTGTGGCCAGTGGCAACAGACTATTGAAATCTACGGTCGCAGGCTTTTGTGCTTTGCTGATATCAATCGCAGTAGGCATGATATCTTGGAGGTATACAAATTCATCGACTTGAGAATTTTGTTTGATGTGCGGTCCAACCATAATAAGTGGAATTCTCATGCTTCGATCGTACATGTTTTGTTTCCCCATAAACCCATGATCACCAACGGCTAGTCCATTGTCTGCAGCAAAGATGATGTAGGTGTTTTTGTCCTGACCAGTAGCTTTTAACGCCGCAATGATGCGTCCAATCTGATAATCCATATGAGTTACGATGGCATAATACTCTTGACGCGTTACTTTTACAGCATATTCCGATCGTGGGAACGGAGCCAGTCGCTCATCGCGTAAGCTCTTTCCCGCTCCAATCTCTTCGCAATAGGGGTACGATGGCATATAACTTGCAGGTATCGAAATCTTGTCCAGCGGGTACATATCTACGAACTCTTTGGGTGATTGGCGTGGATCGTGAGGCGCACTAAACGCGATATACATGAAAAACGGATTCTTGCTATTCTTCGATTGGTCTAGGAATCCTAAGGTCTCATCACAGAGGACTTCGCTCCAGTGTTTTCCACCTTGCCAATGGCCACCAAACGATTTGTCATATGGCTTCCAGTTATCCGGTGTTTTCTCGATAAACTTTCTGTCGTAACACTCTTCCGATTGCGTAGGCATTCCTCCTCGAACAGTCCCAAGATGGTCAAAAAGTGTTTCAGGTTTCTTTTCAATATGCCATTTTCCTGCCATGTAAGTTTCGTAGCCAGCAGCTTTCATATACGTCGGCCAATAGCCTGCAGGAGTGGTTCTCTTCACCTTATATTTTGGCATATTTTTCGGTGCATTTTTATCAAAGGTATTTGCTTTCTCAGTGTACTGAGCAGCTTTCCAAACATAACTACCTGTAATCAAGGAGGCTCTGCTGGCAGCACACACAGCTGGTTGCCATGACCCTTGGATGTAGGCTTGGGTAAAGCAGGTTCCTTGCTTAATTAGTTTATCAAGATTTGGGGTACGGATCTCCGTGTTGTTTAAAGCCCCAAGCGTCTCAAATGTTTGATCGTCGGCCAGAATAAATAAGATATTTGGTTTTGCAGACTTCGAAACCTCTTGTCCGAAACTTCCTAATGAGGCAAGTAGCGGAATTCCAAGGGCTAATTTTTTCAATAATTGTTTCATCGTAAATCTCGTTGTTTATTTAAATGTGATTGAATAACTTTTCCCTGGTTTTGTGGGGAAGTCAGACGTATAATAAGTTTGTTTTGGGCTTTTCTCAAGTTTGAAATTCGGATTGACAAGTGGCTTTCCAGCATCTGTAATCTTAAAGAATGGATTTTTATTTTCTCCTCTCGCTTCAGTTGCCTCAGATGATTTTATAGTACCTGCATTTGCTGTCCTAATTCTACAGTTTCCGCCAAGATGTGACGTGATCTTTGCGGATGTAAGCGTTCCATTTACCCAGGCTAGATCAATTTCAAATCCGCCTCTAGCTTTTATCCCTTTTAATTCACCTGAAGGCCAAAGATCAGGTAGCGCAGGCAATAACTGTATCAACCCGGCATGACTTTGAACTAGCATCTCGGCTACCCCAGCGGTAAATCCAAAATTCCCGTCAATCTGAAAGGGGGGATGGGCATCAAACATATTCGGATATAGCCCTCCACCTGCATGATTATCCGGTCCAAATCCCACGGGTTTGAATAGGTTTTGCATAATCAGATAGGCGTGATTGCCGTCTAAAAGTCTGGCCCATAGGTTAATTCTCCAGCCCATCGACCAGCCAGTTGAGGCATCGCCTCGCAATAAAAGTGATTCTTTGGCTGCTTGAAAAAGTTCAGGTGTTGCATCTTTATTAATCTGATTTCCAGGATGCAATCCGTATAGATGCGATTGATGTCGATGGTGAACATCTGCTTCAAGGTAGTCATTTTGCCACTCTTGTAATTGTCCTTTCGAACCTATTTTGTTTGGAGCTAATCGATTGAGTTTTGACTGTAATTCAAGGACTAAATCTTTATCGCAGTTTAGAAGTGTTGCCGCTTCAATGGTGCGACTGAATAGTTCACGCACAATTGCCATATCCATAGTCGGTCCTGAGCTAACGGCTGCTTTCTTTCCTCCTTCAATTACAAATTCGTTCTCAGGGGAGTTGTCGGCTGCAGTTACCAGTTGTCCATCTTTGTTCTCAATCAACCAATCAGCATAGAACATCGCCGATTCACGCATGAGCGGATAGGCTCTATTTTTTAAAAAGTTTTGGTCCCCAGAGAAGAGGTAGTGTTCCCAAAAATGACTCAACAACCACCCTGGTGACATGTTCCAAAAGGAGGCTCTAGCCCCACCATCATTGGGAAAGGTCTCGCGCCAAATAGCTGAGTTGTGATGTGCAACCCAGCCTCTTCGATGGTACATCGTTGCCGCCGTAATGCGACCATTGACAGCCATCTCTTTAACCATCTGGAATAAGGGCTCCTGACATTCGCTTAAGTTTGTAACTTCTGACGGCCAATAATTCATCTCCGTGTTGATGTTTGTGGTGTACCCACTGGCCCACGACGGATTTACTTTGTCGTTCCAAATGCCTTGCAGGTTGAGTGGCTGTCCCCCCTTTCTAGAGCCGGCGATCATTAGATAACGCCCATATTGAAAAAGCAGTGTGACAAGATCTGGATCATTGTCTTTTTCAAAATTTATAATTCTGCGATCGGTTGGAACGGTATCGCTTTTTATGGCGCTCTTGAGTTCTAAATTAGTCTTATGGTACAACGATTGGTAATCGTGTAGGTGATTTAATCTTAGATCAGGAAAGGATTTCTTCGCAGATTGAGCTAATATTTCTTGGTTTATTTTTGTTGGATTAGCCCCCTCTCTGGATGGACTTTTATCAAATCCGTTAAAGCTGGTGGCAGCAGATAGGCGAAATACAACCTCGCTACAGTTTTTTATCTGAATGGCATTATTTTCATAGGTGAGCACTCCTTGTTTCTGATTTACCTGAAGCACTGATTCAAAAAACATCCCGTCGCCGTTGATATCAGGTCCGTAAAGGTTCTGTTTATCCGATTTTCTTTTGCCGTTTGAATCAAAAAGCTCTGGATATTTCCATTGACTGTTGGTGCTTTCGAGTTGCTTAAGCGTGCGATTAGAGCTATATCCAGGAGCTTGTCCCGTTAATACCAAGGTGTTGTTTTTAACATTCATCTTGGCTGTTGGATGAACAGATGATAATTTGGCTTCCAGTGATAATACTGGTTTTGATGCTGTCAACCGGAGAATTAGCATGTTGGCTGGGTTTGAAGCAAAATATTCCCGGGTGTAGTTTACCTGATCGATGGAATAGGTAATCTTAAGTATTCCTTGATCTAAGTCGAGTTCCCGACGGTAAGATTTTACGGCCCCAAGTTGATTTACCTCAATAAATAGATCGCCTAACGGCTCATAATTAGACCTGGATTTTCCCAGCCATGTTTTTTGAATGATCTCATCCGCTTCTGAATTTTTCCCGGTTCGAAGAAGATCCATCACCTGATCGAAATTTTTCGTTACGTCAGGTTGAATGAAATGCTGATCGGGCTCGCCGCTGTAGAGTGTATTTTCGTTTAATTGAAGATGCTCCTGCTGAATTCCGCCATAAACCATCGCCCCTATTCTTCCATTCCCGAGCGGTAAGGCTTGGTTCCATTCACTCGCCGGTTTATCGTACCACAAGGCCTGTTTTGTCCTTTGGCCTAGTGTAGATAGGGTTAGCTGAAAAAGAAATAAAAGAGCTGCAATTCTCATCGTCAATTAGTCAATTGTATGTTTAATAGCTACTTTTTCAGTCTTAGCTGTCGATTCTTTCACCTTCCCTGGCTCCCTGACATTTGCTCCTTTGATGTCATTTATCCCATCACCTAAATCTTTGCGTGCCTCGTCTGCAATTTTTAATAGTTCGGCTACAACTTCAGGATTTTGCTCTTGCACATCATACCGCTCTCCCGGATCTCTGCGAAGATCATAAAGAGCTAAAGGCACCGTAACACCTTGTCGGGTGGGTCCACCGGAACCATCTTTGCCAGGAACTACCCCTTCGTAGGTTTGTGATTTATGGGGAAGGACAAGTTTCCACTGATTTTTTCGCACCCCTTCTAGCCACCCTGCATGGTAATAGTACAAGAATACTTCACGTGGATTAGCCGTCTTATCCCCAACCATAAGTGGTAATATATTTACTCCATCAATCTTTTTAGTCGGCATTGGAGCTTTTGAAATCGTGGCCAATGTCGGTAAGATGTCTATTGTTGAGGCAATACGATTACATACGGTTCCCGCAGGTATTTGTCCTGGCCATCTCATAATACAGGGCACTTTCTGTCCACCATCCCAGCTTGTCCCTTTCCCTTCACGCAGTCCACCAGCGGATCCTGCATGATTGCCGAAACAAAGCCATGGTCCATTGTCGGAAGTAAAGATGATTAGGGTATTCTTAGTTAGACCATTCTTTTCAAGTGCTTTCATCACTTCCCCAACAGACCAATCGATTTCCATTAAAACATCACCAAAAAGGCCTTGCTCACTCTTTCCTTTGAACTTTTCAGATGCAGCTATAGGCACGTGTGGCATTGATTGTGGCATATAGAGGAAAAAGGGCTGTTTCTTATGCTTTTCGATAAAGGCCACCGCATGCTCCGTATATTTCGTAGTCAGCTGAGCCTGCTCGTCCATGGTTTTGATCTCTTGAACCGGATTGTTTCCGTCGATAAGCATCAATGGGGGGTAGTTCGTATTTTTATGGACTCCTTTAATGGTATAACCCCACATATCATTTGAATAGGGTAATCCAAAATATTCATCAAACCCTTGTTGCAACGGAAGAAATTTTTGATTGTCGCCAAGATGCCATTTACCAAAGATCGCACTAGCATAACCTCTCTTTTTTAGAATCTCAGGGATGATCTCTTCGTCTGGATTAAGCCCAATATTCGATTTTGGCATCAGTGCACCTGAGATACCAACTCTATTGGAATAGCAACCAGTTAGCAGTGCTGCCCTTGAGGCGCTACAGACAGCTTGCGAGACATAAAAATTGGTAAAACGCACTCCTTCGGAAGCTAATTTGTCGAGATTTGGTGTGTTGTAACGAGTGGCTCCATAACAATTTAGATCGCCGTAACCCATGTCGTCAGCCAAAATAACCACCACATTTGGTGTCGCTTTGCGCGAAAGTGCTTCCGCTGGGCTCGATGCGAATCCCAACATCATCAGACTCATTCCAGTTAAAATATTCTTCATCTTTAGCTCGGTAAAAAGGTTGAATTTAATTTCTTTTTAATGCTCGTTTGACTACTGGCTCAATGATTTTTATCATTCGCATAAAACCAAGGTCTGTCGGGTGAACGCGATCCACCGTCCCTTCGCCATCGGTTCCAAGGAGCTTATCCCCATGAATGTAATACAATTTACGGTCTCCCTCTTTCATCCGCTGCTCATAGATCTTACGCAACTCAAGATTAGCAGCTGTGTACCCATTTCGCCGTGTTGGATTTGTCGGTGCATCACCCATCTCGGTATTTTCCACCATTATGATGGGCGTTTTCGGATGGGCTACACGGATGGTTTCAATTAGCTTGCCTGTCCGTTCTTTGACCATCTGAGCACTCATATTTGGTAGCGGATCGATGATGTAAAGTGCTGGATCGAGTTCTGCTAAAAGGGAGGCCATCTCTGGTTCGCAGACTGCATTTCCCGCAAATCCTAGATTGATCATGGTACGATCTAGATGTCGGCAGATTAAGGCTGGATAGGTCATCCCGGGACGAGAGGCTGCTGCCCCTTGCACGATTGAGGTGCCATAAAATACGATTGGCTTCATCCCTTTGGGACGTTCTGGAGGTAATGAGCACGATGCATCTTCAGGTATTCCGATCTCTAACTTTTCGATGCCATTTCGTAACGGCAGGTAGAGCATGCATTCCCGATCTTTAGGTGATAAGCCTGTCGTTAAATTTTTCTCATTGGTAATTTCTTCAGGTCTTGCTGCTCCAAACCAACCCCATTTGCCATTCTCACGAACATATAAATCTAATCCGCTTACTCCGCTAGCCGAGACATTTGGAATGCTCAGTTTGCTTTTCGTTAAGGTCCAACGCGCTGCTATGCTGGTCCCATTGGTGACAAATCGGACCACAATCCCTGCTGCATCGTGCTGAAGTTCCCAGATAGAGGGTCTCACCACCCCTTGCGCTTTGGCGGGTAGTCGATCGTAAAATTGTTTGGTGTCTGTCCACCCTTTTCCTTCAACACACAACTCTTTTACATCGACCCATCGTAATTTAACAGCCGCTTTTTGAGCATTAAGGTTAAGTGTAAAAAGAATGAAGACAATCGCTACGGATTGAATTCTGAACCATTTAAATTTTACGGATTGTTTCATTATTTGAGGCGTATTTTATTTTCTGTTTTAATAACGACGGGTCCTAGTAAACCAGATAATGGAAGCTTTGAATTAGCCTTGAACCATTTCGGATCTGGCGAGTAGAGCTTGCAGATTTGTTCCTGTTTAGGAACTTTTTTATCTCCAATAAGTCGGTTTACCCACGTATTTGTTACGTTAATCTCTAGCTGATTTTTACCTGGGCGAACATACTTGGTTATGTCAATACTAAAAGGGGCATTCCAAAGAGTCGCGATGGCAATTCCATTGATCGATACTTGAGCAAGTTCTTTAACTTCCCCAAGATCGAGTAGGATGTTTTTATTTTTATTGAAGAAGCTATTCGTTAGTTCTATCTCCTTTTTATAGATTCCGGTACCGCTGAAATAATTGATCCCTTTATCTGAATAACTTGTCCAAGAGATTAAACTGTCTAGTGTTATAAACTTCGGTGCACCTCTGTTTTCTTCAAAAGTTACACTCCACGATTTTGAAAGCTTCAGCTCTTCAGTCGATTTTTGATTCGATATGGTATGTTCTAAACCAGAACTCATTTTTAATTTCAGATTCTCAAATTTACTATTAGGCGCTATTTCAAAACCTTTTTTCGAACTTCTCGAGAAATCGTTGTATGACAATGGTAAAGACTCTGTCAATGGTTTATTCGGGGCAAATATAGCTTGGCCTGCAAGCGATATTTCCTTTATATGATCAGCTTCTCCATCTGTAAAAATGATGAACTTGGATTCTCCGCTTCCTAAAGAGAAGGGAATTCGCGTGGATCCTTTTTGATTGTCGTAAACTGCAATTTGCGAAATCTCACCGGTGAGTGGATTCCATGCTTGTGGTGTTTTGCCCGACACCCGAAAATTGCAATCTGCCGTGCAAGCACTACCCGTATTCGAAATAAAGTAGATATCGGTACCAGGAAGTTGTCGATGGATAAAATTGATTTGCTGATTTGTTTTGGTTGTGAATGAAAAGTCTGGGACCAGTTTTTTTTCCTGAAGAACATTTCCGAGGGTTTCACCAGCAATGATTTTTCCTTTACCCAAAACCCGATTTACTTTCTCTGAATTTCCCTCTCCCCAGATCTTATCGGCACCCTCTTTTACTTGACGGTCACATTCTGGATAATTTTGGAGACTAGGAGATTGAGTCGGCTTTGGACCAATTACTGTTGCCCCGTTGCGGATCAAGTAATCTAATTTATGAATGATCTCAGGTGACATGATTTGTTTCTCGGCTAATAGAAGTACCGCATATGACATTCCGTTGGGAAGAACAACTCGTCCATTTTTAACTTCCATCTTTCGCAGCGATCTCGCATCGCAATTATCCGCACGATAGCCTAATGGCAAGTCTTTGACCGCTAATTCATTATAGTGATCGCTGAAGGTGTCTTCATCACCCACATATTGGCACACATCAGCCACGAAAAGCCCTTGTTGCAGCAGGTATTGGCAGCGCGATAGGTAGTCGATAAATGTCTTTGATTTTGACCACCAAGTGTTTCCTCGGTGAAAATTGACTCCATTCCAGCCATGCGTCCATCCTGGTTTATCTTCATCCGGCTGATGTACCGAACAGTGCAAGACAAGTGAGTTTGTACCTCTACAAAAATTAAAATCGGCAATTGGCTTAATCGTTGAGGGGACATTCGAAAAGTCGCCACTCCCACCACCAACAGTAAATGATTCATCTTTAACAAGTTGTTTTCCGTATATATGTGCAGCCGATGCTGCACTGCTAGTCATCGCACGCATCTTGATGTTTCGACCCATCCAGATCTCATTCATTGGCACGTCACTCTCTCCGTAAAGGGTCAATGGACTTCCTGGCATCCCCTGACCACCGTAAAGTGATTCCGCTTGCAGAGTCATCCCTTTTTTATGCGCATAATCAGCTATGTACCCGTAATATTCTTTGCCAACAAGATATCCCAAAGTACTTCGGTAATCGAATAAAAACCGATTGCTAATCTCTTGGCTTTTCACGGTTATTCCATTCAGTACAGGTAAATACGGAATCGGATCATAGCCTTTAAATTTTTTAAACTCAGTGATAAAATCTTCGGTATACGATTGCATGCCGCATTCCCAGCTGTCAATTAAAATATGATTGAACGTTTTCCCTTTCAGTTCGCCGGCATCCTGAATTAACTTGCCCACATAATTGTCGAGTATGACATCTACAGCGTGGTGATCAAGCTTATTACATTCCAATCCCGTTCCCTCTGGTGATGCCGGATTATTGGTAATGCCTTTTACAACATGAGAGTAGATAAAGATGGTCCATGTGCCCTTCGAAGGTTTCCAAGAAATAGTCCGATCAGGCTGTACTAATTTCGTGAGATTGACACAGCTGTCAGCATCAAGAACCACCCCGCTATTCGGGTTAAAGGTCCATAGATTTAAGGGATTATTTTTGTCAGACAGGGTTACTGGATAGGCAATAACAGCAATTGTATTTTCTGGAACGCTGTTCTTTAGTGGATTATTTACATCAACGGCAGATGAGAGAAGTTTAATCTGTCTCATCCCATTTTCTGGTTTGATCCAAGGACCTCCCGACTGGCTAAAACCTTCACAGATCTGAGCCCCTATTGTCATCCCTAATCGATCGCACTCTTTTACCGCATGAAGAAATAGCTCGCGGTATTCTGTGCTCATAAACCGAACTGGACCTTTGGGCGTTGCGGGTCTTCTTCCGTCGTCTTTTTGCCAAGCATTGTGGAATTGCGAAACCTCGCCCATCCCCAATTCATGCATCATTTCCAGGTCTTTGGTAATCCCCTCCTTGGTGATGTTTCCATACATCCAATGCCAGAAGGTGCCAGGCCGAGACTGACCAGGCGGATTTTTAAACCCCTTCTCAAGCTCACCATTCCCTTGAGCCATAACTGTTAGCCCTAATGAGCAAAATAATAAAAATATGTAAAGTGGACTTAATAATCTCTTCATAATCGGTTGGATTGGGGCTTGGTATTTTATTTCTTTTTCTTGATCACCTCGATGCGTTGCGTAACAATACTTCCTTGGAGCTCCCCCTTTTTAGTAAATAAGGCTGCTTTAATGTCTGTATTGAAATTAGCTAAGATGGCTTTTTTGTATTTTTTTGAATGAGGAGTAGGATCCGTTCCGTCGACTGAATAGCGAAGATTATACAGATCGATGTCTGGTTTTATCTCTACGATAGCCGTCTTTGAAATGGTATCTGGCACAAAAGTGATCAATGGATTGTAGGTGCTTTTTGAGTAATTGATTTTATCTCGTTCTAACCGCTTGAAATTATCTTCAATAGCCACTTCAAACTTTTTCCAATCTTTTAACTCTGGTTTAGTCCAGCCCACTTCGGCGTTGGCTAAAACTCGTGGATACAGCATAAGTTCACTGATCTCTGGATTGGGGGTGAACTCGCCCCAGAGGCAAACCTGCGTGCCCATGATTAGGCTCGCTTCTTTTTCAGTCAGGACACTTGGAATTGGTTCGTATTGATAGACTTTTTTCAATGGAATGATCCCTCTTGGAGCTTCTGGCTCGAGGTATGCTGGTCCTTGGTGATTATTGATGTAGGATTCGGTATACGAAGCTTGGATGGTTTTATACCCTGCTCGAGGGGCATCTACTTCGGGTGAATAACGATTTCTTCTCCAGGCCATGATGATAGCACCTGGCGTCCCTTTGCCGCTCATAATCTCATCCCAGCCAATCATCGTTTTTCCGCGCTGCGTTACCTGATGGTTGATCCGAGTGATAAAGTAACTCTGTAGTTCTTCAAAATTTCCAAGATGGTTCTCTTTTAATCGTTTGTTGCATTCCGAGCAAACGGTCCAGTCGTTTTTATTACACTCGTCGCCTCCAACATGGATATATTTTGAGGGGAAAAGTTGTGCGATCTCCTCGATCACTCCATCAATAAATTCATAGGTCGATTCTCTGCCGGCGCAAATGGTATTGTTGGGTGATCGGCCTCCGGTGGAAACTTCAAAAAGTAAATCTTGACGGCACGATAAATAGGGATAGGCTGCTTTTAATGCCTTTGAATGTCCGGGAAGATCAATCTCTGGGATAATCTCAATATTTCGCACTCTGGCATATTCCACAATCTCTTTGATGTCGTCTTGTGAATAGAATCCTCCAATGGGCTTTGGCTCATCTGGCTTGGCAAACTCACGACTCCACCAGTGGATTCCTCTGCGATCAGCACGCCAAGCTCCTTTCGCAATTAGATTAGGGTATTTTTTGATTTCAACTCGCCATCCTTGGTCATCGGTCAGATGCCAGTGAAACTTGTTAACCTTATATGCCGAGATCTCATCAAGTTGTTTGAGGATAAATTCTTTGGGTTGAAAATGGCGGGAGTGATCGAGTAGTAAACCTCGCCATTCAAATCGGGGCTTGTCGAGAATTGTCAAACAAGGGAGTTTTATTTGCTGCTCTTTTAATTTTAACGCATTGGCTGGGATGATCTGACGCAAGGTTTGAAAGGCATTAAAAATACCAGCGTAGGTGTTTGCTTTTCCGGTAATGCTCGAGGGGGTTATCACTAAGCTATATCCCTCATCGCCGAGACTTGGATCGTTCGTTTGCTCAAATATAATCGCGTTGACTAATGGGCTAGTATTACCTTGACCGATCATACATGTAAATCCCAGATCATTTTTTATTTTCTCCTGCACATAGCCTTTAAACTTTGCATCAAAGGATTCGGAGATTGAGATTGGAGTCTGGGCAGTGAGGTTAAAATGACCTTTTTGCACGATTAAACTTGCTGGCCGAGGAATAATATTAATTGTCTCTTGTTTGGCATAGCTTACTAACGAGAGGCTGAATAGGAGAAGAAAGATGGATGTAAATAGTTTCATTTGAATATGAGTTTGCTAGGTCTATGGTTTTGTCTATAATTGATTTAGAGCACTTTATTTTTTGGTTTTGGCTTAGGAATTACTTGAGTCTCTAAGGCCCAGCTGTACCATTTCTGAGCTAGAGAATCTACTATATCGGGATGGGCTGCCGAAAGGTCATTTGTTTCAGTCCGATCTTTATCCATATCGAATAGTTCCCAATCTTTAAGCTCAAGTTTTTCTATTTTATCATACGCAAAGCTATTTTTCAAAACAGCCTTCGATACTAGTTTCCATTTTCCTTGTCGAATCGCTCTGCTACCTTCGTGCTCCCAATAGATAGCATCACGAGTTAGATTTGTATTTTTAAAAGAAGGAACCAAGCTGATACCCGACATTGGAGTGATTGTTCTTCCCTTGTAGTTCTTAGGATACGAGGCCCCCGATAGTTCAACGCAGGTTGCCATAATATCTACCAGGTGGCCAGGTTGTGTTCTGAACTCTCCCTTAGTTTTTATTTTTTCAGGCCAAGAGGCAATTAGTGGTGTTGCAATACCGCCTTCATTTGTCCAATGTTTAAACATCCGAAATGGGGTGTTTGAGGCATTGGCCCAACTAATATCATAGCCAATATAGGTGTCGGCCGCACCTGGGTAAACGCCTTTTCTTGACCGGACAGGTTTCCCATCGCGGGTTTGTAATGGCTGCATTCTGGTTTGAAGTTGATCATCGGTCATGGGTTTTAACGTGTCCGGATTTATTTCATACTCCTTTTTATTCCAGAATCCCCATTGTTCCGAACAGGCTCCATTATCTTGTAGATAGAGGATTAGCGTATTATCAAGTTCCTTTTTTCTTTTAAGTTCGGCCACGATCTGTCCAATCCCTTGGTCCATTCGATCGATCATAGCTGCATAGACTTCCATGCAAGCTGATTGCCACTCTTTTTGAGCTTCGTTATCCCATTTGGCTTCTATTGGAGTGGCGTCCGATAAGCGCCAAGTTGGATCAATGAGTCCCATTTTAATCATTCTCCGGTAGCGTTCACTTCGCAGCGAGTCCCATCCTTGGTTATACTGTCCTTTATATTTTGCAATATCTTTTGGAAGAGCATGCAACGGCCAATGTGCTGCCGTATACGCGACATACATGAAAAATGGTTTGTCGGGTGTATGCTGTTGAATGTATTTTACGGCTGTATCGCTGATAGCCTGTGTATAATAAAAATCTTTGCCTGGTGCAATTAAGGTGTTCCCTGAGGTTAAGGAATTTGGATCGTAAAAACTACCCGCTCCATGAATGGTTCCAAAGAACCGATCGAATCCACGTTGGATAGGCCAATTTTGTTTGTTCGGGTTTTTTATGCTGGCATTAAATGGGGTGACATGCCATTTGCCAGCCATAAAGGTTGAGTATCCTGCTGTTCGCAAAACTTCGGCGATGGTTAAACTTTTCGAATTTAGATCCCCACGATAGCCCTCTTCGCCTCGGTCATCCATCATATGTCCGATACCTGTTTGGTGAGGATATAATCCAGTAAGCAGCGAGGCTCTTGTGGGACAGCAGCGAGCGCTATTGTAAAACTGAGTATAACGCAATCCATGTTTGGCAAGCGCATCGAGGTTGGGCGTTTTTATCTCGCTGCCGTAACAGCCAATATCGGAGAATCCCATATCGTCTGCCATGATGAGTATGATATTGGGTTTTTTATCCTCCCGACTTTTTCCTGACCCAGAAGAGGAGATTGAGATCAATAGCCCCCAAAGCATTAACATTAAGCCACCTAGATTAAAGGGAAAAAGTCTCATCTGTTGAAATTTAATTCTTTTGAGTTGATGATTGGTTGTTCAATATGATGCTAATCGAGAGATCAGCATTAGGTTGTTTAAGAAAATTATCAGAAACTGTCTCAAGCATGGCCCGAGATAGTTTCTGATAAAAGATTTATTGGTTCAATTCAATTAGATCTTAATGTTATTTCCATAAGCCCAACCTTCGCGCACCGGTTCTTTGATGTGGGCATCTAGTTCTGGACGACCGATAGCCTTCATGTTTTTGGCATCGTAATTAACTGTTCCACCAAATCGTTGAGCGAGAATACCCACTTGTACCATTTCGGTTAAGCTCGCAGAGTAATCGAAATTAGATCCGGGAAGTGTGTGATTCTTGATTGCAGCGACCCACTCCTGAACAGGTTTTTCTTCTTCTATTCTAGCGTAAGTTTTTGCAGGTGCATTTTTCAAGAACTCTTTCATCTCCTCTTCAGGGACTAGTAATCTGGCGTCATTCGGTCTTCCACCGGTAATCAAGGTTTTCTTATCTCCAATAATCATCATGCCATTATCAGGTATTTTATCAACACCCCATTCTGGTCTGATTGCTGGTTGTTCAATACCTTCATACCATTTCATGGTAACTGGGGCTTTCTTTCCACGAGCTGCGAAATGCCAGGTCACCACTGATTCTTCAGAAACAAAGCTGTGATCAGGCATTGGATTTGGAATAGTTGCTTCTGTCTTGTAAGGCATGCCTAGGTCTAGTGCCCAGAATGGGGCATCCAGGGTATGACAAGCCCAATCACCAAGTTTGCCATTTCCTAGATCGTAAAATCCTCTCCATCTTCTAGGTGCATAAACATTATTGAACGTTCGGGCAGCTGTTGGTCCTTGCCATAAATCCCAGTCGAGTTCTTTTGGAACTTCTTCCACTTGAGGAGGGAATGAGGTAGGCGGTCTAAAGTAGCCATCTTTTTGGAAATTGATTTTCCCTTGCCAAGCAATAACCTCTTTCACCTCACCGAGCACTCCTGCCTCATACCACTCTTTTACCAATCTAATTCCGTTGGTGGTATGACCCTGATTACCCATTTGGGAAACCACGTTATAATGCTTGGCCGCTGCTTTAAGTACGCGTAACTGCCAGATATTGTGCGCTAATGGTTTCTCTACGAATACGTGCTTACCCAATTCCATCGCAGCCATTGCTGCAGGGAAATGTGTGTGGTCAGGTGTTGCAATGATCACGGCATCGATATCACGGTGCATCTCATCGAACATCTTTCTGAAATCTTTATACCGTTTTGCATTTGGAACTGCTTTAAATCCATTTGCTGCTTGGCGGTCATCCACATCGCACATGGCTACAATACTCTCTACCGGAACTTGGGTCCAGCTAGCTTGACCTCTTCCTCCAACACCGATAACGGCGAAGTTTAATCTGTTATTTGGTGAGCATTTTATTAAATTAGGGATGATCATGGCCCCTGCTCCAGCCGCCAGGGCTGTTTTCATAAATGATCTTCTTGAAAAGTTTTCCATTGTTTTTTTATTGGTTTTTATTTGGTTATTTAAAAATTTTGAATGACGTTTTTGTATTTGCAATTGAATGACATTTATGGCAATGGTCGGCTGGTAAGCAATCCGATGCAACGCATCTTATTTCCGACGGCGCAATAATAAAGATAGTAGGTGTCGTTTGATTTCCTGTATACCAGCGAGATTTTGTGTGCAAATACTTTATCGAGTCCGCCCGGATGACCTCCTGCCTTGTAAAGGGGTTCAGGATGGGCGGTCCAGTGTTTTAGATCACGCGAAAAGGCCACCATAATATGAGCCCCGCCATTGCCCACGCCGAAATAGAACATAGTCCAGTGGTCACCATCACGAAACACTTTTGGATCGGATGCAAAGTCTGAGTCATATCCTCCCGGACGATTGCGGATCACCGGATTTTCGGAATAGCGTTTCCAGTTGAGGACATCATCGGAGAGCGCCAAGCCGGATTGTTCTCTGTTACCGTTGGCTGCATTATAAAAATTATAGAATTGGCCTTTGTATTCGACTAGCCAGGGTTGGTAAATACAATCTTTTTCCCAGACTCCACAATCGGGATCCTGAACGGCTAGGATTGGTGTGTTTTTCGCCCCCTGCCAGTGAAGACCATCGTTACCCGAGGCAACTCCTTCGTATCCAGGGCGTAGTTCGTATCCACCCTGTCTGGGGTAGCAGCCATAAAGAGTCATGTATTTCCCATCTCTTTTCTTTAAGAGCCTTGGTGCTTTAATGTCATAGGATTTGTAAAGAAACGCGCCAATTACGGAGCCGCCATAATCGAAACTCCCTTCCTTTCCAAAACCCATAGCCAAACGAGGTTTTGTCCAGTTCAATAGGTCTGAACTCTCTGCTACAAAACTGTTATATCCTTTTCCGTTTGACCCGATAAAGCTCATGAACCATTTCCCTTTTTTACCGGGGATTTGATAAACCGTGGGGCAATCAAAGTTTTGAAACCTTTCGTAACCAGGAATTTTAAGATCATATGGGATCACGGGATCAGCATAATAGTTCCAACCGCGGTAAGGGGCTGACCAGGCATCCAACGTGGCCTGGTCGATTTTTATGTTTTCGTTAGTAGGTTGTTCAGAAACCTTCTTAAGTGAAGCACCTGATACCTGTGTTTGAATAAGCATGCAGCTTATCATCATGCATATGACGAAAGGTTTTTTTGCAATCATCCTCATGGCTCCTGCTCCAGCCGAAAGGGCTGTTTCCATAAAAGTTCTATGTGAAAAGTATTCCATTTTGTACAATTTAATTGTTCTTTCGTCTTCGCTATTTTTGTCAAGCCCTTTGTCGATGCAAATATTCAATTTTAGAGTAAGGGCTGATTAGTGCAAATTTGATTTTAGTTTTTTGTCGAATTTCGCTATTTGTACCGTGAGTTTTTTAACTAGATCAGGATGTTCTGATGCACTATTTTTACTTTCTGATATATCGGTACGTAAGTTATAGAGTTCTACATTGCCTTTTACCAGGCGAAGCTTCCAGTCGCCACTGCGAACAGCTTGGAGTGCTGTGCCAGAATAGTAATAATAGAATTTGTGGGGTGTTTTAGCCCCTTTCTGAGCAGATAACAATGGCCAGATATTCTCCCCGTCAAGTGTTGTCTTGGGTTTCTTCGAATTGGTTAGCCAGGCGATAGTTGGCAAGAAATCAATTGTTGAGGCGATTTCGTTACAGACCGTTCCAGCCGGAATCTGACCTGGCCAATGTGCGATCATTGGTTCGCGCATTCCACCTTCTAGCGTTTCAAATTTAAATCCACGCAAGGGGCCAGCAGATCCACCCTGACCTTTTTTCAGGTTCCAAGGACCATTATCGGATGTAAATAAGACCAAAGTCTGATCGTCGATATTTAATTCTTTTAGCGTTTTTAAGATCTCTCCCATGCTCCAGTCGACCTCTTCTATCACATCACCATAAAGACCTCGTGCACTCTTGCCGTAGAAATTCGCTGAGGCGTGCAAGGGGATATGGGGCATCGTATGCGCTAAATAAATAAAGAAGGGTTTGTCTTTATTGGTTTTAATAACTCGGATGGCCTCTTGGGTGTATTTTTGCGTCAGCAACGTTTGGTCAACAGGATATTCCACAACTATGCCATCGCGCATGAGTGGCACTTCTCCTCTTATGGTGATGCCAGATTTCACACTTTCTAAGGTTGCGCCTTCTCTGAAAATTGCATCAGTTGACCACTTGAATTTTGCATTCACCGTCATGTCATTGCTATAGGGAATACCCAGATAGCTGTCGAAGCCTTGGTTATTAGGCAAGAATTCAGGCTTGTCTCCAAGATGCCATTTCCCTATACATGCGGTATTGTAACCTTTTGTTTTTAGCATATCGGCTATGGTTACCTCTTTTGGATCAAGACCCATCTTATCATCTGGCCAAACGACACGCGGAACACCTACTCGTGGAGGATAGCAGCCAGTAAGCAATGCAGCTCTTGATGGAGAGCAGACTGGAGCGGCAGAATAGAAATTGGTAAATCGAATCCCTTCTTGAGCCATTCGATCTAGATTAGGGGTTTTTATCAAGGGCGAACCAAAACATCCCACATCTTGATAACCTTGATCGTCAGTAAAAAAAACAATAATATTGGGAGTCGTTCCTTTGATGTGTTTTGCAGAAAGTGGCATGAATGCACTTAAAAAGAGTCCATTCGCTACGATTGCTTTTTTGATGAATTGTCTCATGTTCTAATTTTTATTAAACACCTAATTCGTTTGGATCGTTTTTTTGATTGACTTTATTCCTTTGAAGCGTTCAGCGCTCTTTTTAAGATCGGTTCAATAACCGCTGTCATGCGCATAAAACCTAGGTCTGATGGGTGCACGCGATCCACAGTTCCCTGTCCGTCGGTCCCTAAAAGTTTTTCTCCTCTAACATAGTAAATTTTCCGATCTCCATCTTTTTTTCTTTGCTCATAGATCTTTCTTAATTCTCTATTGGAGGCTAAATATCCTGGTCGGCGAGATGGATTGACTGGTGCATCCCCAAGGTCGATATGTTCGATTAACACAATTGGTGTTTTCGGATGAGCTTTTCTAATTTTTTCGATGAGTTTAGGCATACTCTGTGTGATCATCTCCATTCCCATATTGGGTAGTGGATCAAGAACATACACTGCCGGATCAAGCTCTGCGAGAAGATCGGCAACTTCGGGCTCGCAGATCGCGTTGCCAGAGAATCCTAAGTTGATCATCGTCTGGTCGAGACGCCTGCAAAGCATTGCTGGATAGGTCATCCCTGGTCTGGAGGCCGCTGACCCCTGCACGATGGAGGTACCATAAAATACGATAGGCTTCATGCCAATTGGACGGTTTGGAGGAAGTGTGCAGATAGCACCTTCAGGAATTCCAATTTCAAGTTCTTGTACCCCGTTGTAGAGTGGCAGGTAGACCATGCATTCGCGCATGGCGGTTGATAATCCCGTGGTTAATCTTTTTGTGTTGGTGATAGTATCATCAGGACGAGCGGCACCCAGCCATTTCCATTTGTTTTCTGATCGGACATACAGATCCAATCCACTAACTCCACTGGCTGGCATATTAGTCATGGCGATTTTTCGTTTCCGAAGGGTCCATCTGGCCGATAAAGCTGTAGCATCGGTGAGAAAACGGATGCACATCCCTGCTGAATTCTCACTTAATTCCCAAACAGCGGTGCGCACAACGCCTTTTGCATTGGAAGGTAGCCGATCGTAAAATTGATTTGTCACAGGCCATCCTTTCCCTTCGATACAAAGATCTTTTGCATTAATCCATTTGATTTTAGCCTCTGGATTAACTTTCTGAGCTTTAATCCCAAGAGGATTAATTAGCAGTATAGTTAGGGCAATAAAAAGAAGCCTGCCAAAGATTTTGTTTCGTTTTTTCACTTCGTCTAGAGTATTAATTTGCTATCTGATAACACGATTTCCATTCCTCAATTTGGCATCGTTAAAAAATCAATTGGGAGATAGACGATGGTCATTGAATTTCATCGTCTATCTCCCTTCGGATTTTAGGAACTCATTCGTGTGTATTCCTAACTGTTAGTTGATTAAAGTCTTCTTACCCAGATATTCCGGTAGCTAACTTCGTTGCCGTGATTTTGCAACATCATAGGTAACTCGGTTTGGTTGATGGCCGTTTTGCCATTGCCTGCTTGAGTAGCACCTTTAATTTCAACATGATTTTGGATCAACACACCATTATGAAAAACAGTAAAATAGCCAGGTGTTTTTTGCTTGCCCGCCTCAAATCGTGGTGCAGTAAAAATAATATCATAAACTTGCCATTTGCCTGGTTTTAAGCACGCATTGACAAGTGGAGGATATTGTTTGTAGATCGCACCTGCTTGACCGTCGTAATAGGTTGTGTTGATATAAGAATTTAAAACTTGAACTTCGTATTTCCCCATCAAGTAGACCCCAGAGTTGCCACATCCTTGACTTTTTTTTCCTGCTTTCACATCTTTAATAGGCGAGTTCCATTCGATGTGCAATTGGCAGTCGCCAAATTTTTCTTTTGTTTGAATGCTAGTTGTTTTTGGATTAACGGTAAACTTACGACCTCTAATAATCCATTCTGCAGGCTCGCCATTTTTGATGCTTTCAAAGTTAGCTAATGAACCTTTGTCGAATAAGATAATCGCATCTGAAGGTGCTTTGCCTTTTATGACTGGTTGGATAACGATAGGCTCCTTTAGTTTGCTCTCAGCATTCTGAGAATACACTTTTGCCGCTGGAAAAACAAAAAGTAGCGCGAATAGAATAACACTTGCGTAAAGATTAGTTTTTGAATTGTTCATTGTTTTTTATTTAATTGATTAGTAATGCTAAAAGTGTAAAAATATCTTGGTTTAAACAACTGATTTGTTAATAGTTGAAATTTATTTTACTTATTATTTAATGCGTATTAAAGTGGCGCCATGTCGTGCCACCTGACTTGAAAAGGTTTCTGAGAATTGACCCAGATCTTTTTGTCTCCAAAGATCACGAACGGTGTGCTTTCCTGAAAGGCCAAGATCGCTCAAATTCACCGTTACTTGACTTGTAAATTCGCCTCTGTTAAACAGTCCGACGGCCAATGAGCCATCTTCCATTTTTTTCGCCCAGACCTCCACATTCTCATTCTTTGTGATTCGATGCGCTTGAATGCCTAGTGGATCTTGATTGACCTCAATAACTTCATCGTTGGTTAATAGACCTAAGGTAAAGTCATCTAGTTTGGTCATATCACAGCCAATAAGTAATGGTGATGCAAGCAGGGACCAAAGGCTGATATGCATATATTGCTCATTTGCGGTTAGTCGTGAAGGGGACTTGCCGCCTCCCATCATGCCGACTACGAACATGTCACAATCGTTCCAGTGACCTGGTCCGGCCACGATTTCGCGACCATTTTGTGTAAATCCAATTCCATCAATGCTTGACCATAGATCGGTGATATCTCCTGTTGTCCGCCAAGCATTAGCACCTGTTTCTTTCGCCCATGGCCAGACATCTAAGGTCTCGCTAAGACTGAAAATAATATCGCGTTTGGTTTTAATCAGTGCATCAGCCATGGTTTTCCATGGAATTCGTTGTTCATAAAGGCTGATATCTTTGGTCGAATACTGGTTGTAACACCAGTCGTATTTTAGGTAGTCAAAACCCCAGTCGGCATAACGTTGAGCATCTTTTTCTTCGAACTGAAAGCTTCCAGTATGTCCTTGGCAAGTATATAATCCAGGAGAAGAGTATATTCCAGCTTTAAGACCTTTGCTGTGGATGTAATCACAAAGTTTCTTCATATCTGGAAATTTCTTGTTGGTGTTAATCATCCCATCCTTATCACGTGGAATACCAACTAACATCGTGTCTTTGGCAGAGTGTTTGATCTGCCAGCAATCGTCGATATTAATATAGCCCCAGCCATGGTTGATTAAGCCACTGCTAACCATTGCATCTGCAGCAGCTCGCACATGTGATTCGTTAACGCTACGACTAAAAACATTCCAGCTATTCCAACCCATTGGAGGTGTTAATGCTAAGGTGTCACCGCTGACAATCTTAAACGAACGTTCGGTTGCTCCCAAGGCATTTGTTGCCAGTACGGTGGTATTGTAAGTCCCTTTCGTTTTTAATTGACCAGTGATTTGTCCAGTTTTTGAGTCCAGGGTTAATCCTTTCGGTAATCTTTTGACTTCAAATTTCATTGGACGATCACCCGATGCAGCTATGGTATAAAGGAAAGGAGATCCTGGTCTTACACCAAGTACTTTTGGCCCATTAATTCGTGGCTGAGGAGCGGTTTTTGGTGTTAGGATATAGGGCTCTTCACGCGGAGGGGCTATGGGTGTAGGTTTAGCACCTGTAACCGTAAACTGTGCATCGGCCCAATCGGCATGATCAAATTCGGTGGCATCACCAGTACTACTCACAACCATGACCATGGTTTTTACCCCCGTTAGATCCACGTCAACCTTCTCTGCCGGCATTCCAGCAAGCATAACTGGACTCTTCCATAGTAGAATGCCATCTCCATAGATTTGGAAAATAACATGACCATTAATTTTTTTGTATTCATCGTAACCTTTTAAAAAGGCACTCCGTAATTCATCACGCACGATGCGAGGTACCACTTCGTCATCGATTCCAACCATAGAGGTAAATCGTTTTGTGCCACCTTGTAAGTCTAGCCAAAGGACGAAACGCGCATGGGTGCCTAATCCGTTTAAGAATTTCTGACCACTGATGTACATCGGTTGGCCACTCACTGATCTGTTCGCTTGTGGTCTGTTTTCGCACAACGCCTCGTGCATAACTAGGGAGCTTAGCATCACAATCTCTTCTTGCTTAGCGACCTCATCCTTAGTGGCAGTTGGCTGAGATGCTTGCTTGTTTTTCTCTTGCTGATTCGTTTCAATCGAGGATCCAAAGGCCGTGTTTACGCCTAATAGTATGGTGCAAATTAATAGTAGCTTTTTCATTTTTGAATAGTTAGATGATTTTTATTTCTTGATTTCTGTCAGGGCACGCTCTAGTTCCACCGTTATAAGTCTTGCTTGTTCTTCGACCCCTTTTTTGCTGAAATGAATTCCATCGGTATCGTACAAGTCAACATTCGTGAATGATGGCGTGTAGACATCAACTAAAGGGATATTTTTAGATGCGGTAAACTCGGCAACTGCTTTATTGCGGTTGATGACACCATCGTTTAATTTGTCGAAATTTTTCAACTGATGGCCAACTCTTCTGGCGGTTGTATTCACCCAAATAATTTTTACGTCGCGGTTTTGCTTCTTAAATAGTTTATACACGGCAGGGATATCACGGCTATATTGCTCATCTGTGTAATCAGTGCCATGTAGTCCATTGTTGAAGCAAATAACATCGAACTTATAGCTAAAAAAAAGTGCTTTTAGTTGAGCAATTAGACTAGGATCGCCAAGACTTCTTGAGGTTGTAAACTTGCAGCATAGAGCTTTTTTTCCAATTTTCCCATTCACTACTTGGTAGTAACGTTCAACGTGCGAGTCACCCATGATAAGGACTCTGGGTACATCGTGCTTATTGGTGGATACCATCCACATATTGCTCCATTCGGTCCCTTCGCTAATTGCTTTCTTTTTCGGAGTTGGGCTACTTGCAAAGGTATTTTCATTTGCTCCGATAGTGCAAATTGCGAATAGAATTAGAATTAATTTTTTCATGGTTTAGATTTTGTAAAATCGTTTATTAGATAGTATGAACTAGAAAAATATTAGTTAGAAGCTTCGCTCCACAGCAAAGGGAGAAGTCTCTGGTATGAGTTCCAACCAAATCCATCGCCTCCAGCATTTCCAGGCCATTCGACAACGAAATTAAGTTTAGGCTGACCTGTCGTGCCGAAATAATAGAGAACGGTTATTTTATGAAGACCTGCCTGCAATGGCACGTCGGCTATTTTTATACCCGTAGGCAGACCACTCGATGCATCGTTTTCAATCACTGATTTCTCATCTACATAGATACGACAACCGTTGTTTGCTCCTGCTTGAAAGGTATATACCGCTTGTGCGGGTGCCCGGAAGTAACCCTCAAAGCGCAAGGTAAAATGCTCTTTTCTTTTTTGAGTTTTAAGAATTGAATTTACCACTTTCATCGGGTTCGGATCGAGCCCCGTAGCTACAGGTTTCACTTTGGTTGTATTTAAATACGTAAAGATCTCTTGATAAGGGAGGAAGCCATTGTTGGCATCTTCGTAATACGACCAAGCTAAACCTTGTTTTAGATTCGGTTTGTCTGCCAAGGCTGGCTGATAGTCGGCCTCTGTGTAGACTTTTGCTTTTTCACGGTAGGGAAGAGCTTTAAAGAGTCCGATATAACTTAAGGCAGGCATGTCGCGAGCCTCGGTTACGCTAAATCTAATTTTATCGGATGTGATTTCACTAAATGGCAGAATTCGTTTGTGACCAACTGTTCGACCTTCGGTTACAACTTTCCAGGCCCCATTTTTCCAGGCCTCAAGTTTAAACGCAGAGATGCGCTGTCCCTCGTTGATGTATTCCTGGATAAGTAGGTTGTTAAAAGTTTGTTCCCCATTAAATTCAGCGGTTAATACAAGACTTTTGCTTTGATTTTTCGTGATATAAGGCTTTTTATTCCCCTCTATGAATAAGTTCGAGGCTTTGTAATTTGCGGAGCCACCAGTCAAGGTTATTTTGGCATCTTTAAATAGATTCGTGCTAAACGAATTTGTAATCCATTGGCGCAGTTCAACCATACGATCCAGTTGCTGTTTGTTAAAAACGCCTGTTGGATCAGGGGCTGGACTGACAATAAGATTGGCACCTGATCCGATTGATGCATAATAGGTGTTGACTAATATTTCCAATGAACGAGGTTCTCCTTCTCCGTCCCAATGCCACCCTTTTTTCAGTAAGGCTAGATCTCCCTCTTGAGGGATGAAAAATAGGTCTTGTCCTTTTAGATTTTCAACATTATCGGTTACAGTTGGCAGTTTTTTACTAATCAGTTGTCCGAAGTGATAGGGTACCCAACTTTGAGTTCGTAGCTCAGGAAGCATCGGTAAAACATTCCAGTTAACAGCATCACCTACGGCTGATTCATTTCCGCACCAGCGCACCCCAAATCCGCACATTGCGACTAATGATTTAGGTTGAAAATGATGGATGATTTCGAAAATCCGATTCCAGTCTTCTGCGCCATTCGTCCCTGCACCATCGAACCATAGCTCACTAATCTCGCCATACGGTATTAGGGTCTCCATCAACTGCTGCTCGACATAATCTTGATAAGCTTTGCGTTGTTCAGGTGTCATCTTATCTGCCCCTTTACGCGGACGATCACATCTTGGATCGTGTTCGTCCCAGAGTGAAATATAGAGACCTAGTTTCAACCCACCCTCTTTGCAGGCATCAGCAATCTCTTTGATCATATCGCCTTTGCCATCACGCCATGGTGAGTTTCGGACGTTATAATCGTTTAGTTTTGAAGGCCAAAGGGTATAGCCATCATGGTGTTTTGCAACGAAAACAATCATTTTGGCTCCAATAGCCTTATGAAATTTAACCCACTCTTTTGCGTCAAAAGCTACTGGATTAAACTTTCGCGGATCTTCTTTTCCAGTCCCTTGACCATGCCCCGAAAAAGTGCTCATCCCAAAATGGGGGAATGTAATTAGCTCCATATCTAGGTAAGCGAGCTTTTTTGCGGAGGGCTTAACATGTGCTGCGCGCAAAGTTGCTTGCTCAACGGTTTCGTTTAAAAATAGAGGTTGTGAGATTTCGTTTTTGTAGAATGCCTTCATCCATTTCCAATGATTTGCATTGGTGGCATTAATCTCCTCTATTGGATATTGGTATGCGGGCATCTTCGGGATTTCATTTTTCTTGGCTAGAGCGATGTTTATCGTTCCTACTATAAAAATGAGACTTAAGGATAATATCCTTAAGTCTTTAAGATTAATTTTTAGCATAATTAGTTAGTTTGATTTATGTTATCCTGAATGGTTAAATAAGTTTTATTTCTGCAGTTTTATCTCTTGGAGGCACATGCTATAGGCACTTCCATCTGGAGTTGATTTATAGCGGTTGTTCTTTTGATCCATCCAGTTCGCTGAATAGCACAGCCACATCGTTAGGCCATCAGAACTAATAAATTTAGATGGAATATTTACAAAATAGGCTGCTTCTCCAAAGTTCTTCAGGTATTTCACCATTTTCCATGGACCTGTAATCTGAGAGGACTCAAGGATGTAGGTGTTATATTTCGACAGTGTTGTTCCACCATCGGTGACGCACATCAGGTATTTTTTCAACGGGGCATTGTAGGTCATGGTCACACAGCCCATGTTGTTATTCCAGGTGGCGATTGGTTTGATTTTCTTGAAATCACTTGTCCAGATTGCTTTGCCAGACGCGTTATTGCCTGCGAAAAACTCGTATTTCGAACCATCGTTAATCGTTTGAATACTAGGCTTGACACGAGTGATAAAGATTTGATCACCTGTGATCCAGCTGGCATTGGCATCGCGGGGTTGTTTGTCGTCTTTTGTCGCACCATGTCCTACAAGGTAAGCTTTACCATCTGGAGAGTGCTCCATGTTCTTACCAAAGTCGACAAAGTGAGGTGATCCAAATCGCACTGGACCTTTGAATGTCTGTGGTTCTGGAAAGATTGGTTTGGCTGGTGTGTTTGGAGTCTGGACCCAATTTTTTCCTTGATCAGTGGAAGTTCGAAAGCCAACAAATGGACCTAAGATATCCCAGTTTAACCCTTTGCCACCATCGATCAAACAATAAGTTCCGTAATACCATACTCCATTGTAGAATAATGAGCCACAAGGATATCTTCCGCCATAAGGGCTTGGGTCGCTTTTGTAAATAGCATGATTTTTGAATTTTAACTGCAATGGATTATCACCAATTATCGTTGCTTGGCCTGTCGCGGCATCGCGTCCTCCAGAGAAGGCTCCAAGACCATTAACTTTTCCATCGGTCCAAGGGGAATAAAGATTCCCATCTGATGCCCAAGAGGGGTACCAGGTATCAGCATGTGCGTATTCGGCATGTTTGCCGGTGAAAATAAATGAACTTAGCTCAGTGCTTGGTGCAAATGGACAGTCTGCTGGTTGCTCGGAGCGCCAGATTGTGCCGGCTACAATAGGCTCTTTTTTCAGGTCAGGTTTGACTGTTTTAATTTCCGTGGTAGTCGAAATCGATTTGTCAATCTCGAGGCATACCACGGTAGCTATCTTCCCAGGATTTTCCTTCGGCAAGGTTAGGTAGAGGAAGTTGGATTCTGTTGAAATAGCTAATGGGGTTTGTTTTGGATCAAGAAGAAAATAGGCCTTCTTGATATTTTTGTTCATCGGAATGATTAATTTCTCAGGCCATTCGAAAAGATGGAGATAGATTTTATTACCTTTCTGTGTCGCATGACAGCTGGATGGCAATCCATCGATATGTGGTGACTGGGTGCCATAGACGGCTTCACCATTGAGACGGATCCATTCGCCAACTTCTTTTAATCGGACCACACTTTCGGGAGGTATCAGCCCTTCGGATGTAGGACCCACGTTTAATAAGTAGTTGCCACCTTTCCCGGCACAGTCGACTAAGTTGCTTACGATGGTCCTGCTTGATTTCCAATCGTGATCTGATTTGTCGAAACCCCAATGCTCATTAATTGTCATGCACGACTCCCAAGGTAAGGTCGGCACTTGGCCTGCTTTTGGGATGCGCTGCTCTGGTGTTCCAAAGTCACCAGCTGCAGGATCAGTGGTTGGAATGTCTCGTGCTTTTGCTACTCGATTGTTTACAATAAGATTGGGCTGAATCGAACGTAAGTAATAATAGAGATCGTAGCCAGCTTCTTGAGTCCATGGTTTCTCAGAGTCGCCATCGAACCATAGAATTCCAATTGGACCATAGCGAGTAAGTAACTCTTTTAATTGTCCTTTCATAAATTCGGTATAGCGATCCATGATTGGCACATTGGTGTAGAGGTCGTTATACGGTTTTCTGTCAGCCCATTCAGGATGATGCCAGTCCATGATGGAGTAGTAAAAACAAAGTTTTATATCAGCCTCTTTGCAAGCGATTGCTAATTCTTTTAATGGATCACGTTGGAAGGGTGTTGATTTAATGCCCCAATTGGTGAGGTCTGAACGGTACATGCTAAATCCATCGTGGTGTTTAGCTGTGATGACAATATATTTCATCCCAGCATCTTTCGCAATTCGAACCCACTCTTTCGCATCGAATTTAACGGGGTTGAAGTCTTTGGCGAATAACTCGTATTTTGAAGCTGGAATCTTAGCTTGTTCTTGCAGCCATTCACCACCGCCTCTGAATTCATTGTATTCTCCGGCAGGAACTGAATAGACACCCCAATGAATAAACATCCCAAAACGCCCCTCTGTAAACCAGCGCATCCGCTCAGTACGCTGTTCTGGTGTTTCACCTTTTAACGATTCAGTGGTAACCACTTGCTCTGGCGCAAGTTTGGGTTTGACTTCTGAACTAGTTGTGTTGTAAATGGCAAATTTGCGAATCAGCGGAGTCCCAACACTCCTATTTATTTTTAGTCGAACCGCACTGACTTCAACAGGATCAAATCGTTCGATGCGCTTATGACCAATGCAACTTCCGCCTCCAATTTTTTTCCATTCTGTTCCAATCTTCCCTTCGATCGTATATTCGCGAACGCGTTCACCTTTGGTGATTTGCTCCATCAGAATTACGTGGTCGATGGTTTGTGACTGCGTGAGTTTCAATTCTAGGAGATCTCCTTTGCCAGATTTCTCGGCCACACTCTTTCCAAATCGTCTTTTTATTTCTTGTCCGAATTCTTTAAATCGGTCGAGTTGAGCTTGCGATATTAGTCCGTCTTTGTCAGGTGCAGCATTGATTAATAGGTTACAGTTGTGCCCTACTGACTTGTAATAGATGTCCATTAACTGATCAACGGTAAGTAGGTTTTTATCGGAGTTAGGGCTCCACATCCAATCGCCGCCAAGGATGTTGACATCTGCTTCGCCTGGACACCAATCTTTTTCATCAGGAGAGCCGCGCTTTGTGTCGAAGGGATTCGTACCTGTTGACCAACATGGATAACCCACCTTGCCTTTTTCCCATCCAACCCAGCGGATAGTCTCTATTTTAGGTTCGCCACCACCATAGATCATCGCATTAGGCTGTAGTTTCTTGGCGTATGGCATTACGTTAATTCCTGCCGTCGAATCGGGTAGACCCCCATCGAACCAAATTTCGGCCAGTTTACCATAGTTTCCCCAAAGCTCTTTGACTTGCTGAATCTTAGAGGCGGCATATTTGGCTTGAAGCTCCGGATTTCCCCCTTTACCTCTATTGATAACTCCAGGATGGTCGGCTTGCCACCATCCATTCACACGCATATGACAATATATTCCCGGTGCAATATTATTAGTTCGACAAGCAGTCACGAAATCTTTTACAATATCACCTTTCCCATTCATGTATGGCGATTGCTTCATCCCATAAGGATAAGCATCACTCTGCCATAGCATAAATCCACTCCCATGAGTAGCCGTAAGCACCGCATATTTAGCATCCAGTGATTTGGCCACTTCCATCCATTGGTTAACATTTAACTTGGTCGGATTAAAAATCTCTGGCTTTGGAAAGTTGTCATATTTACGATGATTCCAATTTGGGATAAATGCGTTCATATCATAATGATAGAATATCCCAATCTCGTAATCTTGCCATTTGGCTTGATCTTTTGTTGGTCGAGGCAAGGATTTTACATCGTTTTGCTTATTTGAAACAGTCGCATTTACAGCAAATATTGGCGATGCAACGATGAATAGCCACGCTAGAACGGCCAAAAAACTGATCGTAAGTCTCATTATTCTTAAGTTTAGAAGTTGTGCTTCTATCTATGACACATGAAACCCTAAAAAGTATACATGTTTTCAGTATTCTTTTTAGGGTTTAAGATGCTTTAAATGCTATTTGGTATTAGACTATCTAATATCCAAAACTATAGCTGGATCAGAAAGATCGCCAGCAGTTGCATTTAATAGTCCAATTTTTTCAATTATTGCGCCTGGAATAATAATTGTGTTTTCTTTTTGCTGTACTTCTGAAGTAATATCAATCGCGTAATCACCCGTCAGATCTTGAGCCCAGATTTGCGATTTTTGCAACGGCTTTTCAAATATTAGCGTAAGGGTTTTGTAAAAGCCAAAGATGCCAATTTTACCACTTTTGATTCTGATATCTAAGGTTACATCAGCTTTAGGGAAGTAATATCCTTTTTTTTCATTTATACGTCCAAGTGTTCCAACGCTAATGGCTCCATTGGGATTCCGTGAGGCAATTACAAAAGGTGGCTCGTCATCACACTTGACCGTTGGAAGAGAGATGCCGCGTGAAACTCTTGCTGGAGCAGCTTGGTTAACGATTTTGTTAACCGATTTATAGGTTGCATCCCAGTCATCGCAGCTAGTCCAGAATTCACCTGCTGGAAATTTATAGGTATCGGTTAGGATTTTTGTGTCGACATGGGTTTCTAAGATGTTAGCACCAAATGCTGGCGCAATTCTTTCCCAGCGAACTGCTCGCACAACTTCGTCCATCCTTCGTTTGATTTGGCGTGGACCTTTTAAATAAATATCAGGATCGTCGCCTGGACGGAGGCCAACCATAGGACTACGCATGACGCCCATTGTGCCTCCGAGTACGGCAGCTATATAAACTTCGTCTTCACAATTTAAATAACCTGTCTTGGTCGATTTTAATTTATCCATGGCTAGGATACTTGAAATCCGATCGAGCATCGTAGCAATACCCAACTGAGGTGAGTGATCATGAAGTCTCATCACCTCCGAATAATGCAGCATTCTTTGACCTGCATGAACATAACCGGTATCAACCATTCCACTCCCAGGGTAACCATTAAATGGACCATCTTTAGAGGCATTCCCATGCTCCATAATTAATTGTGGTGCGACTTTTCCGGCCAGACTGGTGATCATTTTATAGGCTTTCTCGTCTCCTCCACCATCCATCTTCCAATAGCTAATACCTGCATTTTTCGACCACTGCAAACGCTCGGTCCAAAACGTTGTCTTGTAAGCCTCTCCGCTTATAAAACTTTTCTTGCGCATACTGTCAACAGCTGGTTCGTATGCCCTATACCAAAGTCCGATGCCACGCCAGCCTGCTTCAATGGTTTTTTTGTTTAAGAGCACCAAGTTTTCTGCGATCGACCCTTTAAAGGATGGGTATTTTGCGGGATCTAATTGAGAAAAGTTGCGGTAGCCATAATCTTTGCTGATTGGGATATCCCAGCCATCATCCAATACGGCGTATAGGTCATTTTTAACTTTTTGATGAAAATTCTGAAGCCATCCTTTACTTCCAAATAGAACCTCTTCATTTAAATAAAGGGAAGAAAATTTGGGTACCGATTCAACTTTATAAAGTACCGAATCGATCTTTCGTGCCCCTTGGCCATACATATAGCTTTGGGCCGACCACGAACACCAATAATTAGGTGATTTTCCGGGTTCAGTAGGGACTAGATTCACAACTTTTTCAGTTGCTGGCTTGAGGATCACTTTGACATTCGCCGGGTTGATCCCCTTTCTAACTAGGACAATATTTTCGCCCTGATTTGTCTTAAAGACGAGTAGATCGCCTGTAAGTGTTTCGCTTTTTACTTTATTGCGATAAAGGTCTACACTTCCATTTCCCCAATAATTGCGAATAGTACAAAATCCACCAAGCGTAGAATTTATTTCAATAAAGTTGACTTCTCTATTTTTTATACTGGAGGTAACGAGGAATCCACCTTTGGCTTTAAGACTAAAACTTGCATCTTGCTCTTTTGGCCAAGCTGGAAAAACACGCAAAATTGGCACTCCTCCAGGCGATGTGGCACCTGATTGAAG
>CAIVGL010000023.1 GCA_903905505.1 uncultured Bacteroidia bacterium
AGCAAAGGAAAGGTCTATAAGCAAGTGGCCATTCAGGCCTTCCCGATTGCAGCGGAATCTATTTCTCAAAAACCAACAATTATTTTAAGTAGCAATCAACAAGATTTACCCAATATCCTCGATGGAAATTTCAATACTTTTTGGGATACGGAGAAGGATGAAAAACCATCTATGCTATTTGATTTTGGACAACCGCATGGTGTTGATTATACGTGGCTGGACTTATCGAATAAGGTACTTATTGAATCATCAGACGATGGCATTAACTTTAAAACGGTAACTGAAATTCCAAGTCAAAATGGCAATCCAGTGTACCAGTCGATACCAACAACCACGGCTCGTTGGTACAAGATCAGCCTATCAAAAAATACGAAGGTGCGCGACATTGCCCTTGGCTCTCAGTTGGAAGTTGAGCGGATTGCTCGACTTGCCGCGAAGCGTGCAACAACAAATCCACTTGGGGTTACCGGTACGCGTCAAATCGATCAGGTGAACTTGGTCCGCGAAGATCTAGTCAATCTTTCAACTGATCAGCCATTAAAGATCGACAAAATGATTGATCTTACGGCTAAAGTATCTGAAGATGGGGTGCTCACTTGGCAGGTTCCACCTGGCAAATGGAAGATTGTGCAGATTGGAAGAACCACCACCGATTTAGATGTAGCATTTGGTAAAGGGTTGCTTGCCGACTATCTCAGTCCTAAAGCAACCGAATTAAATTACGAAAAAGGGATCAAGCCATTAATTGGGGATGCAGGGTCGCTGGCCGGCAAAACCTTAAAATATTTTATTGAGGATAATGTGGAGATAAACGGCATCTATTCTTGGTCACCTGAGCTACTTCAGGAATTTAAAACTCGAAGAGGTTACGACCCTTCACCTTATCTGGCTGCTTTGGCAGGCGAAATAGTTACAAGTGTTGAGATCACTGATCGTTTTCTTGCGGATATGCGTCGCACGATTGCCGACTGTGTGGCCGATGGTCATTATGGTCGGTGGGCTGAGCTGTCGCATGCCGATGGTATAAAGGTTCGTGCCGAAGCTGGAGGACAGCATCATCCCAGGTTATTATGTAACGACGGGTTAATGAATCAAGGACGAATGGATGTTCCAGTAGCGGAATTTTGGGAACTTGAATTATGGAAAGAGAATCAATTTAAGCCAGCCGATCACCATGTTGTCACGACTCCAGGATGGGACGAAGGGGCGCAGAATGTCAATGCCAAGCAAGCGGCTAGTGCAGGTCATTTATATGGCAAAAGAGTAGTTGCCTCTGAAGCGTTTACCACTGGAGGTGAATTAAATCATTGGAGTCAAGCCCCTGGCCGACTTATTCGTCATGCCAACAATGCCTTTTGTGAGGGGATAAATATGCTAAGCATACATGGATCGGCAACATCTGGACCCGAAAGTGGTTTACCTGGCAAGGGTGTTTTTGGCGGAGTTCATTTCAATCATAATATTACTTGGTGGAACCAAGGTGCTGAACAATTTCTCCGCTACCTTACGCGCTGTTCTTATATTTTGCAGCAAGGACTTTTTGTAGCCGATGTTTTATATTACAGCGGCGATGAAGCGCCTAACTTTATTCCACCCAAAAATATCGATCCGTCTCGTGGCTTTGGCTACGATTATGATGTTTGTAATTCAGAGATCTTATTGACCCGTTTATCGGTCAAAGATGGCCGACTTGTTTTACCTGACGGAATGAGCTATGCCGTCTTGGTTCTACCTAATCGACCGGTAATGCCATTAAGCGTCGCTAAAAAGATTGAAGATCTTGTGGCTGCAGGAGCAACTATAATTGGACCCAAACCTCAACGCACACCTGGCCTTACAAACTTCCCTTCAAGTGAGGTTGAGCTAAAATCTACAGCTGATAAGGTCTGGGGATTGGAATCTTCACCGTCTAAGAAAGTTCGTTCATTCGGTAAAGGCAAAGTGATCAATGGTCTAACGATACGCGAGGTTCTCTTAAAAAATCGAATCACCCCTGATTTTTCAGTTCAAACAGCCGATGAAAATACATTGGTCGATTTCATCCATCGTCAGACTGCTGATGCCGAGATCTATTTTGTCGTAAATAAACGGTCTAAGGTTTTAAAAGCTTCTTTCACCTTTAGGGTCACTGGCAAGCAGCCTCAACTTTGGAGTCCTGTGACTGGAGAACAACGTAACCTTCCAGTGTTCACCGAAAAAAATGGATCAACAATCTTGGACCTCCAATTCGAACCTTACCAGGCTTTATTTGTCGTTTTCAAAAAGGATCAAAAAGCTGACCAGACGATCAAAGGGGAAGTCAATTTCCCTGCTTTAACGAAAGCAGAAGAGCTTGCTGGTCCGTGGAAAATTCAATTCGACCCGAAATGGTTCTACCCAACAACAGATCTTGACACCGAACAAGCAAAAGGCATTCTAACTTTTGATCACTTAGAAGATTGGAACAAAAGATCAGAGCCAGCGATAAAGAATTTCAGTGGTGCTGCCTTGTACACTAAAACTTTCAAGGTCGCTAGTTTAGAAACAGGAAAGCGATATTTTCTAGACCTAGGAGATGTTCGTGAGACAGCACAAGTAACTCTAAATGGGAAAGACCTAGGTGTACTCTGGAGTGCTCCTTATCGGGTTGACATTACTTCAGTATTACAGAAAGAGAATAATGAATTAAAAGTCAATGTGATTAACACCTGGACAAATCGGATCGTTGGTGACCGTAAACTTCCAAAAGCACAAAAGCGATCCAGCATCACCTTATTTGTGGGTTGGTTAAGCAATGCTCAGCTGCCAGGAGGTCTTCTTGGTCCTGTAACGATTCAAACAAATGAGAATAAAACCAAGGAGTAATTAAGATGAAAAAATTACGATCATACCATCTGTTTTTTGAGGCAATTTGCTCTAAAAATAATTTACTTAATTTGGGAAACAGATTACCTATGCGACTAATTATTTTACTTTGCCTGATCTTAACAAACCTTTATTCCTATGGGATAGAGCATAGTTCTGTGTCGAAACACAAAGTAACAAAAGCAGACCTCGCCGCTCATAATCGCACCGTTCACGTTAAAGATGGCTGGCTTAGAGATCCTTACATCGTTAAGTCACCAGATGGAAACTTTTATTTTACGGGAACAACGCAGTTATCGACGCGGAAAGAACTCCCTGAAGACAAGTATAGCCCAGGTCATGTTGGGTATGAAGTACAGGTTTGGAAAAGCAAGGATTTGATTCATTGGAAATACATTGGCACTCCATTTACGCTTAAAGATGGGATTTGGATTCAACTTCAGGCAGCCCGATACAAAGAAAGATCTGAAGATCGTTGGCGCATATGGGCACCTGAACTTCATTTTATCAATGGAAAATTAACTGTCATTCATACCAGTCCATCACCCTTTGAAGGCGCTAACCTATCTGTCGCTGCAGGGATCAAACCAGAGCGTCCTTGGACCAATCCGCTAGGTGCGAAAGTTGGCATTCGTCATGATCCATCTTTATTTCAAGATGATGATGGCACCACTTGGATGATCTGGTCGGGAACTTCGATTGCGTCATTGAATAAAGACTTAACCGATTTCACCTCCGAACCGATCTCTATTGGTCCGACAGGAGCATTTAAGAATGTAGGATACGAAGGGTGTCTGATTAAAAAGATAGCTAGAAAATATGTCCTTTTTGGAACGGCGTGGTCAACAGGGAAAGGTCGGAAAGGGACCTATAACTTATACTATGCAACGGCCGATAAAATTACGGGGCCATACAGTGAAAGGCGTTTTGCTGGTCGATTCTTAGGTCATGGCACCCCTTTTCAAGATAACAAAGGACGTTGGTGGTGTACGGCATTTTTCAATGGGAATGTACCACCTCTGT
Organism: uncultured Bacteroidia bacterium; assembly: GCA_903905505.1. Classification (GTDB taxonomy): domain Bacteria; phylum Bacteroidota; class Bacteroidia; order Bacteroidales; family Prolixibacteraceae; genus JAAFHB01. The sequence goes on from CAIVGL010000023.1 coordinate 3,868, forward strand.
CAAGAGACGAATATAAACAAAGAGATTTGTCTGATAATGCCTATACACTAAATGAGCAAGGTTTAAATCTTGTCCCATTAGATGTAACGATCAAAAACAACGATGTATTCATACATGCTGCTGATCCTGACTATGCAAATCCAGGTCCAGAAGAGGTTCGAAAATTCGACTGATGAAAAATAATAAATTAAGAGTCTCCAAATTAAAATTGGCGTATTGCCTGATTTTATTGATCGTTATTTCGCTCAATACGAATGCGATAGATCATTCAAATAGCAGTCGATTGATAGTTGGAAAAGAGCAAAATGGGCCAGTTATATTTTCAGGTCCGAAGGAGCAATATCAAGGTTTCGACCGATATACCATTACCATTGGCGATGAAAAAGCGACGGTATTGTGTCCAAATACACCATTAGCCGGAAGACAATGGGTGATTGCGCCATCAAACTATACCTTAGACAGTTATCCAGTGGCCTACATTGCGCATACCGAGATCGAGTTAGCAAAAAGGGGGTTTTATGTCGTGTATGCTGAACTAGGAAACACGTATGGAGCACCAGATGCGATTGCAAGATGGGACAACCTCTACCCGATCATGACCAAACAATATGGGATGGCTAAGAAAGTTTCGTTAATGGGACTTAGTCGCGAAGGTTTAGCCATTGCGCGCT
>CAIVGL010000024.1 GCA_903905505.1 uncultured Bacteroidia bacterium
CAAGAAAAGCCTCAGATCGTTTTGCTTGGGGCAACCCCCATAGGTAGAGACTTAGGTCCGAGGGTATCCTCAGCCTTGCATAGTGGACTAACGGCTGATTGTACCAGTCTGGAGATTGGGGACCATGAGGACAAGAAGGCAGGTAAAGTGTACCAAAATCTCTTATATCAAATAAGACCTGCATTTGGAGGTAATATCATTGCGTGGATCATTAACCCAGATTGTCGGCCTCAAATGGCTACTGTTCGTGAAGGTGTGATGAGAAAACAAGTCGTTGATGTAAAATACAAAGCAATAGTTCACCGCCCTTTTTTAACAGATTATGTTTCTGAAACTGATTTTGTCGTTCAGATTATTGAGCGTCATCTTGAAAAGCGAAAACTAAACATTAAAGGGGCATCCATAATCGTATCAGGTGGCTATGGGGTAGGTTCGAAAGAGAATTTCAAACTACTTTATGACCTTGCCGATGTCTTAGGGGCTGAAGTTGGCGCCTCAAGGGCAGCTGTGGATGCCGGATATGTTGATCATGAAAGACAGATTGGTCAGACTGGTATCACTGTTCGTCCAAAATTATATATCGCATGCGGCATATCTGGACAAGTACAGCATCGAGCAGGTATGGAAGAGTCGGCTCAGATTATTGCAATAAATACAGACCCAGAGGCGCCAATTAATGCGTTAGCCGATTATGTGATCACTGGTGACCTTGCAGAGGTGATCCCTAAAATGATTCGATACTACAAAGAGAATACCAAATAAACGAAGGTTCAACCGATCTAAAATCAAGTAATAATGGCAAATTTATACAACGATAATAGAGACCTGAAGTTTCATCTGACCCATCCGATGATGCAAAAGTTGGTGCGACTCAAAGAACGAGACTTTGAACAGAAGTCAGGATTCGATTATGCTCCACTCGATTTTGAAGACGCGATGGATAGTTATGAACGTGTTCTGGAGGTGGTGGGAGAGATCAGTGGCGATATTATCGCTCCGAATGCGGAGTCTATCGATGCTGAAGGACCTCAGGTTGTCGATGGTCGTGTGATCTATGCCAGAGGTACCCAAGAGAATTTAGATGCACTCATTAAAGCAGGGCTGCTTGGCATTACCTTGCCACGGCGTTTTGGCGGTTTGAATTTTCCCGTTGTCCCTTATATTATGGCTGCCGATATTGTCTCACGCGCCGATGCTGGCTTTGTAAATATCTGGGGTCTTCAAGATTGTGCCGAGACCTTAAACGAGTTTGCTTCTGAAGAACAAAAAGAGCGTTGGCTAACTCGCGTCGTGAATGGCGAAACGATGGCGATGGACCTCACGGAGCCTGATGCAGGATCTGATTTGCAAGCTGTTCAACTTAAAGCTAGCTATTCCGAACAGAAAGGTGGCTGGGTCTTAAATGGAGTGAAACGTTTTATTACAAATGGCGATGGCGATTTAGCGCTTGTTTTAGCCCGTTCTGAGGAGGGAACGCGCGATGGGAGGGGTTTGTCGATGTTTGTCTACGATAAGCGCAAAGGAGGGGTTACCGTGCGTCGAATTGAACATAAAATGGGAATTATTGGTTCGCCGACCTGCGAGCTCGTATTTAAAGATGCCCCAGGAGAATTAATTGGAAGTCGTAAACTCGGACTTATCAAATATGTGATGGCTTTGATGAATGGTGCTCGATTAGGCATTGCAGCGCAGGCTGTCGGTCTCTCTGAAGCCGCCTATCGTGAAGCTTTGAGTTATGCCAAAGAGCGAGCTCAGTTTGGGAAGACCATTATTCATTTTCCTGCGATCTATGAGATGCTATCGGTGATGAAAGCTAAGTTAGATGCTTCTCGGACTTTGCTATACGAGACTGCCAGATTTGTTGATCTGTATAAAACCTATCAGCATATCTCGGAAGAGCGGAAGCTAAGTCTTGAAGAGCGAGATGAGATGAAGACGAATCAGCATTTAGCCGATCTATTTACCCCATTAGCAAAAGGAATTTCTTCCGAGTTTTGCAATCAAAATGCTTACGATGCCATTCAGATTCATGGTGGATCAGGATTTATGAAAGATTATGCCGTTGAACGAATCTACCGCGATGCCCGTATCACCTCGATCTACGAAGGGACAACACAGTTGCAAATTGTTGCGGCAATTCGAGGTGTTACCACAGGCGGCTACCTTAAACAGATCAGGGTTTATGAGAAAGAAGAACTTCGTCCAGATCTTGAGAAATACCGAAGAGTGCTAATCTCTCTGACGCAAGATTTTGAGGAGGCAGCAGAGAAAGTTCTGGCTACTGGTGATCAGGAGTTTTTAGATTTCCATGCTCGACGATTGGTCGAAATAGCCGGATACATAACCATGAGCTATCTATTGGTCTTAGATGCCAACCGTGATCATGAATATCTGCGCTCGGCGCAAAACTTCAATAAGATGGCGAAGGGTGAAGTGAAGGCTCGGGCCGAATTTATTCGAGCAACATCAATGGAAGATATTGGTCATTATAAATATCAATAAATTAGGAGTCTGAACCTATTTGGCCTCTTTGTTTCCATTAATCATTCCCGATACGATCCCTTTTGCATTTCGGTTGTCAGCGATGATAACGCCGCACAAGTGGATAAATACATAACCATACATCAGGTATTGACAAAATTCATGCACCTTTTTAATAAGTTTATGGTTCTGATCAAGAAACGTTAGGTCGTGCTCAAAGGCTAATCCAAGTCCAGTGAATACAACTGTTAGTAACAGGAGGTAAAAGACCAAATATCCTCGTTTAACCAGTAAGTAGTGTTTTATTTCTTTGAGGTTGTCTGTTGGGGCCGCTGTCAGTTTTAAGGCCGCTTTAATGCGTGTTCGAACCTTGTCTCCGTTGGGTTGAACCACTTCAATTAAGAACCGC
>CAIVGL010000025.1 GCA_903905505.1 uncultured Bacteroidia bacterium
TTCGAATTTTTAAATCCAGATTCTTTAAAGGTTCTCAAAGAGTGTTATGTTGAGCCCTTTGTCAAGCAGGCTAAACCGCTAGATGGGTTTCAATTTGAGCGATTAGGCTATTTTAATGTCGATTTAGATTCGACAGCTGATCAGCTTGTCTTTAACCGGATCGTCTCTTTAAAGGACGGGTTTAAGAAATAGGCGGCAGGCAAATGGCTTAAACTACGCGTATTTCACGGGTAAGGTCTTCCGAATCTGCTTTTGGGTTTGTTCTAATACTTTAATGTCGTAGGTTTGTAGCGTTAACCTATTTTAATGTTATTCGCTTAATTGGTTCTTTTGAATCTTAACAGAAGGTTAAGCTATTCAAGTTTTCACCTTAAAGTTATTTTAATTCAGATTAAATAAGATTATTTTTATCGCAAGAAAAACATCGAAATTATTTTAAGTATAATATTTATTTTACTTTTATCGCTAACTTGTACTTTCAATCAACACATTCATATCTATGAAAATTGCATATTTCTTACTTAGCTTCTTGATTATTATAGCTATAGAGTCTAATGGTCAGTCTCTTCCGACTGGTCAAGAAGTTCGATACAACCCTATTTCTACCGCAGTTCCATTTTTATCGATTACACCAGATTCTAGATCTGGAGCGATGGGAGATGTTGGTGCTGCGACTGCAGTGGATGCGAACGCACAACATTCGAATCCTTCTAAATATGCCTTTGCGTCCGACAAGTGGGGCATTGGAGTCTCTTATGCTCCATGGTTGAGACAATTGGTTAGCGATGTTAATTTAGCTTATCTATCTGGGTTTTATAAATTAGACTCAGTACAATCTATCGGTGGATCTTTGCGCTATTTTAATATGGGTAAGATTGCAATGACTGATCAGTCTGGAGTACCTGCTGGTATTGCTTCTCCAAATGAATTTGCACTAGATTTTAGCTATTCTCGAAAATTATCGGATAATTTTTCAGGAGGTGTGGCTTTGCGTTACATTCGTTCTGATCTTTCTGGCCGATTTGGAGGCTCATTGATTGGACAAGAAAATCGTAGTGCAGGAAATGCTGTGGCTACCGATGTTTCGTTTTATTATCACAATCGTTTGGGTGCTGAAGGCTCACCAAATACAATTGCTGCAGGTATAAACCTCTCTAATATTGGATCTAAGATTTCATATAACCAAGGATCAACAAAAGAGTTCTTGCCTGCCAATATGCGATTAGGAACAACCTTTACGAGTCAATTAGACGAGACTAATTCGTTGGCCTTATCACTTGATCTTAATAAATTACTTGTTCCAACCCCTTCATTGGCAACACTCGACGCAAATGGGTCTTTGATTGTATTGCCTAATAACAATTCTAATAAATCCGTTATTAGTTCAGTCTTCAGTTCGTTTACAGATGCTCCTGGAGGTCTTAACGAAGAGTTGAAAGAATACACCTTATCGTTTGGTGCGGAGTACTGGTATCGCAAGCAATTTGCTTTACGAACAGGGTACTTCAATGAGGCTCAAAATAAAGGGAATCGCAAATATTTTACCGCAGGTGTCGGATTGAAATTAAGTGTGGCAACGGTTGATGTTTCTTATGTTGTGCCTATTGACCACAATAACCCATTGGCTAATACCGTACGATTCTCCTTGCTTTTTAACACCGATTCATTTAGCGGAAAAAAGGCTGACGCCGGCACCAAATTATAATCTTCCATTCAATTTTACTGGAATTCTTTAATCGTTGAATTCATTACAAAAGTGTTGTAATGCATTCAACGATTTTCGTTTAATCCCTCCTCTTTAATCTGAATGGAGAGCTATGCGGTTAACAATAACGTAAAATGAGTATATTTGACCCACCAGACATAACCTTGTGATATGAGCCTTGATAATAGCAGCCCTAAAAGAGACGCGGTCAGAGAGAATATCCTAAATATTGCGCAAGAGATTTTTAGCAAATACGGATACAAGAAAACCACCCTTGACGATATTGCAAATGCGGTAAGAAAGGGGAAGAGCTCGTTATACTATTATTTTAGTAGCAAGGAGGATCTATTTCAGGAGGTGATTCAAAAAGAGGCTGATATTCTTCGTGAAGAGTTATCGAAAGTGCTTCAGAAAGATATTGATCCGGCTGAAAAGCTTCGCGATTATGTGATGACCAAAATCACGACCTATCGACAATTAGCCAATTTCTACAATGCCATCGAGAACGACAGCGCAGCTGTTGAGTTTATCGATAAGATCAAATCGCAATATTATCAAGAAGAGATTCGAATGATGAAGCGTATCTTACTTGATGGAGCTCGTCAACGGAAGTTTATCGTCAAAGATTTTGCCCTAGTGGCTATTGGAATTACCACGGCTATACGTGGATTAGAGATGCCATTATCGGCAGGACCTTATCGTTCGACAGATCTAGAGAAGAGCGTCGATTCAATCGTTAAGATCATCTGCTATGGCATTATGAAACGCGAGTAAGTGCTCCTACGTCTTCAGGAACCCATCCAGATAACAAAAAAGCCCCAGATAGTCTATTATCTGGGGCTTTTTGAATATTATATTCACGAACTACTCTTTAAGAGGCTCTTTTTTGCTTGTTGCTTTTTGCTCCTCTTTTGGCTCCTCTTTTGGAGGATCAACATGAGGTTCATCGTCGTCTTTGATCGCTTTTTTAAAGTCTTTCATCCCTTTGCCAATCCCACTCATTAATTCTGGAATTTTCTTACCCCCAAAAAGAAGTAAAAGGGCTACGACCACTATGATTACGTGTGCTGCTGAAAGTACGAGTACTACCATTGTATTAAGTTTTATAATTCAATTACAAAAATAACATTTCAATTGATAAATTATTCAGTAAGGGTTTAAATTATTTAATCCCCTCGCTTTCTAATTAAAACTTTCCTTGATACCATTTCCAGAAGTCGTTCCCATTGGCATAAAGGAGCAAGGAGAACAAGATGACCATTCCAACAATCTGGGCATATTCTAAAAATTTATCGCTAGGCTTTCTTCCCGTAATCATCTCAAAAAGGAGGAATAAGACATGTCCTCCGTCTAAGGCTGGAATTGGCAACATATTCATGACAGCTAAAATAATGGACAAGAAAGCGGTCAGATTCCAGAATGACTTCCAATCCCATATGCTTGGAAAAATATTTCCAATGGCAATAAATCCACCAAGTGACTCGTAGGCTTTTGTCTCTGGGGCAAAGAGCAATTTAAATTGTTTTAAATAATTCCCCACCGCGTGATAGCCTTTGGAAATTCCTGCTGGAATAGACTCGGCAAAGGTGTAGGTAATGGTTTTAAACTCAAAATTTGCACTTGCTTTATTCTCCCGTTGTATTCCTAAGATGCCTAATTTATTAAGCTTCACGGCAACGGTCTGCGCTACCCCTTTTCGAAGAAGCGTAATTTGTATGGTTTTATTTTTTAATTGAGCTAATGAATCAGAAAATTGATCAAAATAGGTGAATTTGGCACCGTTCATCGACTGTATCTCGTCGCCAATTTGTAGCCCGGCATCGCGTGCTGGAGATTCTTTCGCAAACCCAGCAACCGTACATTCATAAGGGATACGTAATCCAATGAGGTATTTGTCTTTTAAGATCTTTGGAATCATCGATTCATTTAGAGCGATGGTTGTGATTTGCTCATTGCGAAGTACCTCAATGGTTTTTGCTCCATTCAAGACGATTGTCCCAATAATTTTATTGAAATCTTCCACCTCTTTGCCATCAATAGAGATAATCTTATCGCCATTGCGTAATCCCATTTCTTTCCCAGTCTCACTAACGGCAATTCCAAATTTTACATTTGTTGTTGGCAAATATTCTTCTCCCCAGGTAAATAGAACAGCAGAATAGATGATTGCAGCGAGAATGAGGTTGAACAGTACCCCGCCAATCATAATTAAGAGTCGTTGCCACGATGGTTTAGCGCGAAACTCATGAGGTTCAGCAGGGAGTTTCATTTGCTCTTTATCCATCGACTCGTCGATCATTCCGGAGATTTTCACGTAACCACCTAGCGGAAGCCATCCAACGCCATATTCCGTCTCCCCTTTTTTAAACTTAAACAGGGAAAACCAAGGATCAAAGAAGAGGTAAAATTTCTCTACGCGACATTTAAATAATTTAGCAAAAAGAAAATGTCCAAATTCGTGAACGATAACTAATATTGAGAGGCTTAAAATTAATTGAGCAGCTTTAATAAGAATAACCATAACTGAAATCTATCAATGTTTGTGTTGGATTTCATTCACTAACTCCAGTGAATGAGCTCTAACTTCACGATTGGTATCTAAATAATCGTCTAGAGTTGGTTGTTTGATAAAAGTTGATCTTTCCATCATTAACTCATTGACCTTCCAGATATCAGGGAATGATATGCTCTTTGTCAAGAATGCTTCTACCGCTATTTCATTGGCTGCATTCAGGATACAAGCTAAGTTTCCCCCTTTTCGTAAAGCTTCGTATGCAAGTGCAAGATTACGAAAAATTTTTGGTTTGGGCGCCTCGAAGGTCAAGGAGGGGAAATCAGCAAAATTCATCTTTGGATAACCGTTGCTTAGGCGCTCGGGAAAACTAAAGGCATATTGAATTGGGAGTCGCATATCCGGCAATCCCAGCAAGGCTTTTATGAAGCCATCTTGAAATTCAACCATCGAATGAATCACACTCTGACGGTGGATAAGGACCTCGATCTGTTCGGGTTTAAGTCCAAAGAGCCATTTAGCTTCAATGACCTCAAAGCCTTTATTCATAAAGGTTGCTGAATCGATGGTTATTTTAGCTCCCATGGCCCAGCTAGGGTGCTGGAGCGCTTGTTCTGGGGTTATCGACGAGATTAAA
>CAIVGL010000026.1 GCA_903905505.1 uncultured Bacteroidia bacterium
GGTCGTACCGTCTGAAACTAACACATTACCCGTTGCTCCGGGGGCAACTGCCTGTAATGCACTTGTTCCGTTTCCTAATAAAACACCATTAGCCGTAAGTGTAGCAGCGCCTGTTCCGCCATTGACAACGGGAAGGATTCCAGTTAAGCCGGTGGCTGAGGTCGTTCCCGGTAAGCCATTTGCACCATCGGCTCCATTAACGCCAGCTGCACCAGGTACCCCCTGAAGTCCGGTTAGACCAATCGGACCTTGTAAACCCTGAACTCCTGTCGCCCCAGTTAAACCAAGATCTCCCTTCGCTCCAGCAGCCCCAGCGATCCCTTGGATACCTTGAACTCCAGTGGCACCAGCTGGTCCAACAGTTAAGGCACCTGTAGCTAGTTTTGTCCACACAGGAGCAGCAGCTGTACCACCATTGTAGTAATAACCGGCAACCAAACCGTTTGTGGTTGTTAAATTGTAAACCAACAAACTGGCAGCTGGTGAAGAAATTGTAGTGGCATCATTAACACCTGTCAGCCGGATCTGAGGAATCAGTAATCCTTTATTAGCAGCACTTACATCGAGCATTGCACTGCTATTAGGAGCAGATCCATCGGCGTTAATACCGACACTTTGCGCAAAAAGATGACCCGTTACAATTACGGATACGAGTACGAGGAAAAGTTTATAACTATTCATAAAGGTTATTTTTTCAATAAAAAAAATAGACCTTCTTGAATAGCATCTATCGTTTATAGGTTAATTAAGACAATCGAATAAAACGGAAGTTGAATGATCGAGTAATCGAGTCAAAAAAAAGTGCAATTCAATGAATAGCAATTAATTAAGACTAATTCAAGATGATTCAGGATCCCATTTTCATGCGATATAGGCGACAATATAGGTTATTTATATTAAATCTGAATAAAAATAATGAATATTAGGATAAATTATCACATTTAACAGTTGATTTTCAGGGTTGAACTTTGCTGGGCTGGTGTAGATTTGCAATCCGTGCCCATCTAACCGGAGGAAAGTGAGGGTCCGACTTCTAAAATAGTGAGGGGCCGACTTAGAAGAAGTGAGAGCCCGACTTAAAGTCGGACCCTCACCCACTATCGGATTGCAAATCCACACCAGCAAGACAAATACTATCGCGGTACGCTGTACCTCCTAAAAAACTTTTATCCAACTTTTCTACAACTATCGCGGTACGCTGTACCTTAGAAGCTTAGTTAGGGGCCGACTTCTAAAATAGTGAGGGGCCGACTCAAAGTCGGACCCTCACCCACTAGCGGATTGCAAATCCACACCAGCCAAGCAGAGTTAGAGCCCGACTTCAAGTCGGACCCTAACTCTATCCCCCTATCCCTCTCTGGAAATTTATTACCTTTTGGTATAGCTCTTTTTGTTAACCACGAATTGCACTATATTTGCTCGTGGGTTATTCGGAATAAAGCTCTGCGTTCCCCCTTTACTTAGTTCAAAATCAACGTAATTAATAAAACAACTATTAATTTTTAAACTATGAAATTTACGGCTATCCTATTATCTTTCGTTGGTATTCTGCAGGTTATCAACCTAGACGCTCAACAAACGACCCCTGATCCTGCCATTAAGGTGAGAGACGGTTATAAATTAACTGTCGTAGAAAATACATTAAAGAACCCTCGCTTTATGGTTCTAGACGACCAAGAGACGTTGTATGTCTCAAACCCTGATGATGGGGAGATCAAAACGTTAAAAGATTTAAATAAAGATGGTTATTACGAAACAGTGAAAACCTTTGTCACTAATTATCCATCTGTTCATGGGATGTATTTTTATGAAGGGTGGCTTTATTTTGCTCAGTCTGGAGCCATATTTCGTGCCATGGACACCGATCATGATGGGGTTGCAGATAAAACAGAGACCGTAATACCCAAAGGTGAGCTTCCTGAAGGTGGTGGTCATTGGTGGCGTCCAATTTTAATCCACAACAGCAGAATCTATACCGCTATCGGGTGTTCATCAAATATTGCCGTCGACGAAGGGACCGACAGACAGAAAATTTGGTCGTACGACTTAACTGGGAAAGACAAAAAACTCTTCTCATCAGGTGTTCGCAATACCGAGAAACTGTTGATCCGTCCAGGGACCGATGAGATCTGGGGAATGGATCACGGAAGTGATATGTTTGGAGGTAAATTTGAAAAAGGCGCTTCTGTTGGTCAGCCTATTACCGACCTCTTTCCTCCCGATGAGATGAACCACTATGTTCAGGACGGATTTTACGGTCATCCATTTATTGTGGGCAACCGCATACCACGTTATGAGTTTATGGACCGATCGGATATCGCGGAATTGGCCTCTAAGACAGTGGTGCCTGAATGGGGAACAGGATCTCATTGGGCACCTAATGCCATGGTTTTTTACACTGGCAATCAGTTTCCAGCCGAGATTAAAAATGATGCATTTGTGGCCTTTCATGGTTCCTGGAATAGAAGCAAAAAAGCGGGCTATTGCGTAAGTCGTGTGTTGTTTGAGAATGGACATCCTTATGGAGAGCTTAAATATGTCGATTTCCTTACTGCGGACGGAAAAGTCTTAGGTAGACCATCTGATGTATTGGTCGCTGGTGACGGTTCACTTTTAATCACCGATGATGCGCATAATAAGATCTACAGACTCTCCTGGATTGGGAAGAAATAATGTGGATCAGTGAGGATAGAACTGGACAAAGTTTTTAAAGGACAGGATATGCTTAAAGAAGAAATTATCGAACTATCAATCATAATGCCGTGTCTAAATGAGGCAGAAACATTAGAGATCTGCATTCAAAAGGCAAAAAAATTCCTGACCGAAAACAAGGTATCAGGAGAGGTAGTTATTGGCGATAACGGAAGCACGGACGGCTCCATTGAGATCGCCAAGAGAAATGGTGCTGAAGTGGTGCATATTGAGGAAAAAGGATATGGCGCTGCAATCATGGGTGCCATAAAAGCATCGAAAGGCAAATACATCATCATGGGTGATGCTGATGATAGCTACGATTTCTCGAACCTGATGCCTTATGTCTTAAAATTACGAGAGGGATACGATCTAGTGATGGGTAACCGGTTCAAAGGTGGTATTTCAAAAGGGGCGATGCCTTTCTTGCATAAATATCTTGGTAATCCAGTCCTTTCATTCATTGGAAGACTATTTTTTAAAATCAAAATCAAGGATTTCCATTGTGGATTAAGAGGATTCAGATCGGAAAGCATTCAAAAGCTTGAACTCCGGACAACTGGAATGGAATTCGCCTCTGAGATGGTGGTGATGTCAAGTATTTTCAAGTTTAAAATTGGCGAAGTACCCACCACATTAACTAAAGACGGGAGAAGTCGACCTCCTCACTTGAGAACATGGAGAGACGGATGGAGGCATCTAAAATTCTTATTGATGTATAGTCCGAAATGGCTATTCTTTTATCCCGGATTAGTCCTATTTATTATTTCATCCGTGTTATTTATAGCCATTGGCGTTAACCCAATCCATACCAAACAGCTGACGTTCGATGTACACACCCTAACCTATTGCGGTGCAGGAATAATATTGAGTTTTCAGTTGCTGAGTTTTTCGTTTCTGAGCAGAATTTACGCCATTAATCAAGGACTGATACCGGTTCGGAAAAAGTTCGTTGATATCTTTAAGTTTTTCAATCTCGAAAAAGGACTTATTGTTGGATTCGTAATTTTTTTGGCAGGATTTGTTTTGAGTTATAACTTCTTCTTAAGCTGGAAGCAAGACGATTACGGGGCTATTACCGATCTTAGTGCATCATTTAGGATATTAATTCCATCGATCGTGATGATCATCATTGGGATTCAGACCATTTTTCTAAGTTTCCTCCTCAGCATCATTGGAACGATACAGAAAATTAAATTCTTAGAGGAGTAAGATGGTGAATCTGATCCTACAACTTGAGATCAAAAGCAACGCAACATTAAATTTCCATGAATAAAAAGAGTCAAAACTTAGTGCTTCTGCTGCTCATTCTAATTGCAGTAACACTAACCTATTCAAACCATTTTAGCAATCCATTTGAGTTTGATGACAGTCATCAAATAGAAAATAATATCTATATCCGAGACTTAAAGAATATCCCATCCTTCTTTAAAGATGCTTCTACCTCTTCTTCCTTAGATACTCATCAGACCTATAGGCCTATCACCATGGCAACTTTGGCTATTGATTATCACATCGGAAAAGGTTTGAACCCGTTTTATTTTCACCTGAGTACATTTTTCTGGTTTCTTGTCCAACTGGTCATCCTATTTTTCCTATTCCGAAAAATCCTGTTTGAGGTCACCCAACATAAATGGTCAGACTATATTGCCCTTTTTACTGTGGCTTTATATGGTCTTCACCCTGCACTTGCCGAAACGATCAATTACATCTATCAGCGTGGCGATTCGTTATCCACGTTATTTGTCGTGGCTGCCTTCTATATCTACATCGCTTTTCCAGAGAAGCGCAATAAATATCTTTATCTAATTCCAGCTTTAATTGGAATCCTAGCCAAAGAGCCAGCTGCGATGTTTGCTCCGATCCTATTTTTTTATGTCTTGCTTTTCGAAACTAAAAACTCGCTATACGACATCTTCACCAAGAAAGGATGGTCTGTAATTCTCACAGTGTTGCGCCAAACCTTGCCAGCTTTCATTGTGTGTGGCCTGGCCGGTATTTTAGTGATCAAAATGCAAAGTTCAGCTTTTGAGACTGGCGGCAGTTCACGATTGAATTATCTGATCACACAACCATGGGTTTTGTTCCATTATTTCTTCACGTTCTTTATCCCGACAAACTTATCGGCCGACACCGATTTGCCTGCATTTTCAAATCTCTTTGAAGAGAGAATATATGCTGGACTTCTCTTTGTTATAGCACTGCTTACAGTGGCATTTAAAACCTCACAAAAAGAAGAGACTAAGCCAATTGCTTTCGGTATTCTCTGGTTTTTTATCTCCTTAATACCAACCTCTAGCTTAGTGCCGCTGGCCGAAGTTACCAATGATCATCGGATGTTTTTCCCATTCGTTGGATTGGCATTAAGCGTGGGATGGGCTATCGGGATTTTTATCATCAAACGAGAATCAAAGATAATTTCAAATCCACGTTATAAATACGGAATCATTGCAGCTGGATTAATTATTCTTACCGCATTTTCTGCAGGCACAGTGCAGCGCAACAAAGTGTGGCATTCAGCTGAGAGCCTCTGGTATGACGTGACCGTGAAAAGTCCAACTAACGGAAGAGGATTAATGAACTATGGTTTAACACAGATGGAATTAGCGAAATATGATGTCGCATTGGACTATTATACCAGAGCTCTAGTCTATGCTCCCTATTATTCGAATCTGTTTATAAACCTTGCGATCGTTAATAATGCACTGAATAAACTCGATGAGGCTCAGGTCTATTATAGAAAAGCAATTCAGTATTCACCGAAACATCATACTGTTTATTACTATTATGCCAAATTTCTTTTGGAAAAAGGTCGCATTGAAGAGGCAAAAACAAATGGTGAAATTGCCTTGTCATTAAGTAAGGCCGATTTGAATACAAGACATCTATTAATGAAGATCTACATTCGGACTAATGAGCAAGATAAATTAGCTGCCTTGATTAAAGAGACTCGAACGATCGTGCCAAACGATGCGTTTATCAACGACCTGCTCCTTAAAGCTAAAAGCAATCAGACAGTCGCTCAAACAGGTAGCCAGCCGATTGATAATAGTGAGGCGATTCGCAATTTGATCAATCTTAGCTTAGACTATTACAATCAGAAGCAATTTGAGAAATGTATTGCGGCGGCTCAGAAAGCACTTGAATTAGATCCGACAAATAAATTAGCGTACAACAATATTGGCTGCGCCTACAAAGAGCTTAAAGAGTGGCAAAAAGCCATTGATGCATTCAACAAGGCCTTACAGATCGATCCTACCTTTGAGCGGGCACGAAGAAATCTTGAGCTAACCAATCAACTGCGTTCTAAACAGACAAATTAAGGGGAATGGAAAGTTTGTTAAATGCAAATAAAAAGAGCGCTGTGTAGCATTTACACAGCGCTCTTTTTTCTAAATTGTTAACCCCTAACGTCTAATTAATATACTCGCTAAGCCATTTACCTAGTTTCTTGCGGGTGAAGAAGATACGGCTTTTAACGGTTCCTAATGGGAGATCCAACTTTTCGGCAATCTCTTTGTACTTGTAACCACTCAGAAATAGCTGAAAAGGCTCACGAAACTCAGGTTCAAGCATATCGATCTTCTTGTAGATCTCTTTCTCGGCATGAATAGAATCGGCTGCTGGCGAATAATCGTCTTTCGAAAACGACATCTGCAACATATGAGATGAGCTCTCCAGGGTAGTCTTCGCTTTTACATTCCGACGGTAATCATTGATAAAGGTATTTTTCATGATGGTATATACCCAGGCCATCAAATTGGTGTCGGCCGAAAACTTATCTTGGTAAGTTAAAGCCTTCAAATAAGTCTCTTGAACTAGATCATGCGCTTTGTCAGAATCACTAGTTAAACTTAAGGCAAAATAATATAATTTGTTATGAAGACTTGTCAAAGAATCTTGAAATTGCGACTGTGTCATACTTAATTAAGCCAATTATTTGTTTCAATTACTAAACGGCACTCCAAAGATATTAAAGAGAAGACGAATAAGCAACTAAGAATCAATTTCAAAGCTCCAATTTAAAACATTATATTGATTGATTCTAAATAAGGAATTGCTAATTACCAATCCGACAAGACGCTCCATCGAAATCCGAAATGGATTATAAATTACAGGAAACGAAAAAAAAATATTTATTTCGATGCGCATCGAAGAACTCAGAAGTTAAATACCTGAGATTTAGCAGTTTTAAGCTCCATTTAGTTGCTTTGAAATTAGCAAATTAGAACGGTGAGATCGACGAACAAAACCTTCCAAACTTGCCGCTCCAAACAGATTAGTTGAGTGTCTAATGCAAAATATATATCTTTAGCTAAAATATAGAATTTATATTTAAAGTATTACTACAACGATCCTACACAAAGGTAAGTGAGTTAGTATCTTACAACATAAACCTAGAATATCTTAACCTTTACAATTCCGTTATGCAACCAATCCGTATCGCAGTAATTGGACTCGGCTACGTCGGACTGCCGCTCGCTCGGCTTTTTGCTGCCAAATATCCAGTCATTGGATTTGATTCGAATCATAAAAGAGTCGAAGAACTAAACCTCGGCAAAGACCATACTTTAGAAGTTGAAGAGCAGCTATTAAAGGCAACTATTGTCCCTTCGAATCCTATTGATGCTGGTGTTAATGGTCTGTTTTGCTCTGTCGATGCTGCGGATCTTAAGGATTGCAATTTTTACATTGTCACCGTTCCTACCCCAGTTGATAAAAACAACAAGCCTGACTTAACACCTCTTTTATTAGCTACCGAAACCGTGGCAAAAGTTATTTCAAAGGGTGATATTATCGTTTACGAATCGACGGTTTATCCTGGCGCCACTGAAGATGACTGTATTCCAGTTATTGAGCGGGTGTCGGGTTTACGCTACAACATTGATTTCTTTGCTGGTTATAGCCCTGAACGAATCAATCCAGGAGATAAAGAGCATACGGTTGAAAAGATTCAAAAGATCACCTCTGGGTCAACACCTGAGATAGCTGAACGGGTAGATCAGATCTATCGCACGGTTATCCTCGCAGGAACGCACAAAGCCGCGAGTATTAAAGTGGCAGAGGCTGCAAAAGTGATTGAGAATAGTCAGCGCGACATCAATATCGCGTTTGTCAATGAGTTAGCAAAGATCTTTAATGCCATGGAGATCGACACCCAAGATGTTTTAGAGGCGGCTGGCACCAAATGGAATTTCCTCTCGTTTAAACCTGGATTAGTTGGAGGACACTGTATTGGTGTTGATCCTTACTATTTAGCCCAGAAATCGCAAGAGGCTGGCTATCATCCTGAGATTATCTTGGCTGGTAGAAGACTCAACGATGGAATGGGGAAATATATTGCGACTGAAGTGGTTAAATTGATGATCAAGAATGAGATCAAGGTGAACAAATCAAAAGTTCTCCTTTTAGGGATAACCTTTAAGGAAAACTGCACCGATATTCGAAATACAAAAGCGATTGATATCTACCACGAACTTAAAAGTTACGGAATAGCAGTTGACATTGTTGATCCTTGGGCTTCAAAAGATGAGGTGAAAGCCGAATATGGCCTAACGTTAGGGTCGAAAGTCGACGAGAATACAAATTACAGCGCAGTGATCCTGGCCGTAGCTCACCATCAATTTAAATCACTTGATCTAAAGCAATTTAAAGATAAAGGAGCCATTATTTACGACGTAAAAGGGATCTTGCCTCGTGATCTGATCAATGCTCGACTTTAGAGCGTTGAAAGTCTCCTAAGCCTTAATATCCTTATTCGTTTAGAACTTAATCCATTTCCAAACGCACATCATGTAATTCGCGCCATGGAAGACCATGCAGGTTAAGCTGTTTCATAAATGGATCAGGGTTAAACTCTTCCACATTAAACACCCCTGGCTTTTTCCACTCCCCTGTTAGGAACATCATAGCCCCAATCATTGTTGGAACGCCTGTGGTATAGCTAACAGCCTGCGTACCTGTCTCGGCATAGGCTGCTTCATGACTGCAATTATTATAGATGTAATAGGTCTTTTTCTTTTTGTCTTTAATCCCCTTTATCCGGCAACCAATGGAGGTCTCACCAATGTAGTTCGCCCCTAATTCCTCAGGTGCTGGCAACACAGCTTTTAGGAACTGAATTGGAACGATCTCTTTCCCTTCGTAAAGAATAGGTTTAATTCCGGCCATACCAATGTTTTGAATCACACGAAGATGGGTTAGGTATTCTTGTCCAAAAGTCATCCAGAACCGCGCTTTTTTCAGCGTTGGAAAATTCTTAACCAACGATTCAAGTTCTTCGTGATAAATTACATACGACTCACGCTCACCAATATGAGGATAAGTAAGAGGTTTGTGAATCTCATGTGGCTCAGTCACCACCCAAGCCCCATTTTCCCAGTATTTCCCTTTTTGAGTTACTTCTCTGATGTTGATCTCCGGATTGAAATTGGTCGCAAAAGCTTTTCCATGATCTCCTGCATTACAGTCGACGATGTCAAGATAGTGAATCTCATCGAAGTGATATTTAGCAGCCCAGGCCGTAAATACACTGGTCACTCCAGGATCGAAACCACAACCTAAGATGGCTGTCAGACCCGCTTTTTTGAAGCGATCTTGATAGGCCCATTGCCAGCTATATTCAAATTTTGCTTCATCTCTAGGTTCGTAATTGGCAGTATCGAGGTATGAAACACCCGTCTCTAGACAGGCATCCATAATCGTCAAGTCTTGATAAGGCAGTGCTACGTTGACAACTAAGTCAGGTTTAAATGACTGAATCAAGGCCACCAATTGAGGCACCTCATCCGCATCGACTTGAGCCGTCTGAACTCTATTATTTCCTATCCGAGCTGCAATAGCATCGCATTTCGACTTCGTACGACTAGCCAGCATGATTGAAGTGAAAACTTCAGGTAATCCGGCCATCTTATGTGCTACAACAGTTCCAACACCGCCAGCACCAATAATTAAAACTCTTCCCATTGAATGATCTAAATGAATAGAATTATACATTGAAATATCTTATGCAAAATAACCATATTTTTCAGTGGCTTTTATGATTTATTACGAATAAGAAAATTAATTTGTACTTTTAAAAACCTAACGTCCTAAATTTTCAAGCAACCGATTCTGAATCAGCATTTTTCAGAAACAAAATGATCTTCATTGCAAATTAATTCAACCTTAGTGAAACAGTTAATATTCTGCCTAATAGCCTTTTTTATTTTATCAAAAAGCTATTCGCAAACGACTAATTCTTCAGTTTTAAGAACTCAAAAGCCCTGGACCTATTGGTGGTGGCAAGGGAGCGCTGTCGATTCAATTGGGATAAAAAATCAATTGCAGCAATTTAAGCTCTCCGGTTTAGGAGGGGCTCATATCATCCCTATTTATGGCGTGCGAGGAGAAGAATCTCATTTCTTACCCTTCCTAGGGAAAGACTGGCTTGCTATTTTTAAGTATACCTGTGAAGAGGCCAAGAAACTTGATCTAGGCATTGACCTCTCCAATGGAACTGGATGGCCATTTGGTGGACCTAAGATAACCAGTGCAGAGGCACCAAAACAGATGATCTTTACCGAGTTCCAAGCAAATGACTCGTTAAATATCCAAAAAGCATTCGCAAAAAACACTTTTTCAACGGCTCAAATTTTTCAAGTTGACTCCAAGGGAACCTACACTGCTTTATCTGTTCGTCAGTTGCACAAATTAATAAACTCAAATTCGACCACTAAAATACTTTTGATAACCTACGAATCAACGAACCAGAAAGTTAAGCGAGCAGCACCTGGTGGTGAAGGACTTGTGGTCGATCATTTTGATCCGAAGGCTATGTCGAGGTACCTTAGCTTGTTTGATTCGACCTTGTTTGCGACCGCACCTAAAGCTCCACTCCGGGCTCTCTATAACGATTCGTATGAAGTATTCGGTGCCAATTGGTCGACCGAATTTTTCAAGACTTTCAAGCAACAGCATCACTATGATTTAAAAGAGTTTAGCTATGTATTAAGTCCAAACTTCCCTGCAGGAATTCAGAAGGAGAAAACAATCTCGGATTACCGGGAAACATTATCCTCAATGTTATATGCGACAGAATCCGTCTGGGCAAAATGGGCCGAGAGTCATAAATTATCCACGCGTTACCAAGCGCATGGAGCACCAGGCAATCTGCTTGATCTCTATGCCCTATCGACCATTCCAGAAACAGAATCCTTTGGGAGCAGTAGTTTTAAAATCCCATTGGTGCGTGTTGATCCCGATTATCAAGAGAGAAATTTCGGTCGACCAAATCCGTTGATCCTCAAGCTAGCCTCCTCTCCTGCCCATATCCTAGGGAAAAAGCTCATTGCCTCGGAAACTTCAACGTGGTTAGGTAATCATTTTAAGGTTGCCCTATCACAGATTAAGCCTCAGGTTGATGAGTTATTTATTGCTGGCATCAACCATATTTTTTACCACGGAACAACCTACTCTCCCCCATCGGAACAGTTTCCAGGTCGACTTTTTTATGCCTCTACAAATTATGGTCCATCGTCACATTTTAAAAACGAACTTTCACTGCTAAATCACTATATATCAAATTGTCAGCAAGTATTACAAAACTCAGTTCCGGATAATGAAATCTTAGTTTATATGCCAATCTATGATTTTTGGTCAAACACGAAAGAACCAATATTATTCCCATTTTCAGTCCACCATGCCGACAAATGGTTTTTGCATAATTCGTTTGGCGAACTAGTTAATCGTTTATGGAATACCGGCTACAGCTTTGACTACATATCTGACCTACAGCTTAGCAAGTTGAAATGCAATTCAGATCATACAGCATCGATTGGAAATAATCGATATCAAGTGATTGTTGTTCCCACCACGAATAACATCCCATTCGAAACGTTAAACCATCTTTTAGAGCTCTCGAAGCAAGGGATTCGGGTGATTTTCGAGGACAGGTTACCCCTTTCGCTGCCAGGAAATGGTCGTAATACACAGCAAAAACAGTTTGATCGAACCAAAGAGCTTTGTCTGATCAATAAAAATATGGTGATTGGCGATGTAGATAGTGCTTTGACCAAAATCAGTGTTAAGCATGAAACACTCTCCTCTATGGGATTAAGTTTTATTCGATCTAGGACGAAGACTGGCCTATCCTATTTTATCACCAATCTTTCGAATGAA
The DNA here is from genome assembly GCA_903905505.1 of uncultured Bacteroidia bacterium. Lineage (GTDB taxonomy): Bacteria > Bacteroidota > Bacteroidia > Bacteroidales > Prolixibacteraceae > JAAFHB01. The sequence goes on from CAIVGL010000026.1 coordinate 11,851, forward strand.
TTTCAGTGTGATACAATATCTCTTGCCGCTTCTGCAGAATCATTAGAATTTTACAATCCACTAAATAATGAGCGTGGATTAATCGCATTTAAAAAAGCTGGCAAGACCATCAAGACCAAGCTTTATCTCCCTCCTGGAAGTTCTTGTTTCTTGAATACATTCAGCAAAACTAAGGTTGAAAACCAATATCATTTACCGGTTACCTCTAAATCGAGTCTAGAACTAACCAATTGGCAAGTTAGCTTTAAGGATGGTGCCCCTTTTGTTCCAGCTAAGACTTTTAATCCTCAAGAGCTTACAAGTTGGACTACTTGGCAAGACTCAACACTTAATTGGTATAATGGTTATGGAAACTATCAGACAACCATCACCTTGCCAGAGTCGTGGAAACATTTCAAAGGGGTTTATCTAAAAATAGAGGATCTGCGTGAGACTGCTAAAGTAAATCTGAATGGTGTTGATTACGGGACGATCTGGTCAGTACCTTTTGAGCTATATATACCAATTGCCATGTTTAAGCGAAATCAACCCAATGCGATTCGTTTAGACGTGCGTAACCTCTCGGCCAATCAGGCAAGGTATTTAGATACCAAAGGAATAAACTGGAAACGATTTTATGATGCGAATATCGTAGACATCACCTATCACCCCTTTGATGCCTCAAAATGGAAACCTGTGGAGTCTGGAATCATCGGAAAGGTTAAGCTTGTAGCTGTTGAGTAAGGCTAGTCGATAAACCGCTTGGTGAGATCCCCGTAGGCATCGATACGTCGATCACGTAAGAATGGCCACCAGCGTCGAACAGCTTCTGATCGGGCAAGATCTAGGTCGACAATAAGATTCGTCTCTTGATCATTTGAAGCCACGGCGAGTAATTCACCCTGAGGACCTGCGACAAAACTATTTCCCCAAAAGGTTATACCATTGGTTTGACCAGAAGGATCAGGTTCATGTCCAGTTCGGTTAACTGTTACAACTGGTAATCCATTCGCTACCGCATGTCCACGTTGGGAGATGACCCATGCCTCAAGCTGACGGCTCTTCTCCTCTTCGAGGTCAGAAGATTCAAATCCAATTGCCGTTGGATAGATCAAGATATCGGCACCTGCTAAGGCCATTAAGCGTGCCGCCTCAGGATACCACTGATCCCAGCAAACCAAAACACCCAATTTTCCAACTGAGGTCTGGATGGGCTTAAAACCAATATCTCCGGGTGTAAAATAAAATTTCTCGTAATAAGCTGGGTCGTCAGGAATATGCATCTTGCGATATTTCCCTGCTATGGAGCCATCTTTTTCAAATACAACAGCTGTGTTATGATAGAGTCCAGCAGAACGCTTTTCAAATAAGGAGGTAACCAAAACAATCTGATGCTTCTGGGCTAAGGCTCCGTAAAAATCTGTTGATACGCCAGGAATAGTTTCAGCAAGATCAAATTTTAATGGATCCTCTGTCTGACAAAAATAGACCGAGTTGTGAAGTTCCTGTAAAACGACAAGCTCTGCTCCTTGAGCAGCACAATGGGCAATATTGGAGGCCAATTTTAATTTATTGGCTTCAATATCCGAGCTATTTTTTTGTTGTATTAAGGCTACTTTCAACATATTAGGAGCTATTAAATCTATAATTAGTTTAGATATGATTGCACTTGCAAAAATAGTAATTATTAAATGTCATCTTGGATTACTCCTTTTGGAAATTGCATGGTAACGCAATGCAATGAGCCATGTTGTTTGATCAATGCCCGACAATCGATTCCTATGATTTCTCGATCGGGAAAAACTAATTTTAAAATCTCGGCGGCAAGCTTATCCTTAGGTGAATCATAAAATGGCACTAAAACGGCCTCGTTGATGATCAAAAAATTTGCATAGGTAGCTGGCAATCGATCGCCTTGATCATAAACTTCATCGGCCATAGGCAGAGCAACCAGTCGATATGGCTTCTGATCTAAGGTTTTAAATCCCTTTAGCTCGGTCTCCATTTTACTCAAATGCTCGTAATGTTCATCATTTGGATCATCGCATTTGACATAGGCAATCGTTTCTGAATTACAAAATCGAGCTAAGGTGTCGATATGACTATCTGTATCATCACCAGCAAGATAGCCATGATCTAGCCAAAGGATTTGTTTTAACCCAAAGAGTGATTTTAGCTGATCTTCTATGCTCGATCTAGACAGGTGTTCATTTCTATTTTTCGACATCAGACAGGCACTGGTCGTAAGCAAGGTCCCTTCACCATCAGACTCAATACTTCCGCCTTCTAGAATGAAATTTAGATAGTCGATATACTTCACATCATCAGCATAAACGCCACTTTTAAAAAGTTTTGCTGTTATTTCATTGTCTTGATTGGCTGAAAACTTGTTTCCCCAGCCGTTAAACGAGAAATCATAGAGTGTGAGGTTATCATCCTGGATAACCGTTATGGCGCCATGGTCACGCGCCCAGGTATCATCAGAAGAGATCTCTTGAAATAGGATATTTTCAAGGTTGCAGTGTGCTAATTTTTTACGCAATTCCTTTTGATCTGGGCACACAATTAGCACCTTCTCATATTTCGAAATGGCCTCAGCAATCTGAGTAAAGCAACCTTCAACCTCCTCGAGCATTTCAGCCCAGTCGGTCTTTTTATGTGGCCACGTCAGTAGCACTCCACTTTGAAGCGCCCATTCTGGCAGCAAGATGATCTGTGTCGTATTCATATTTCGAAGGTCATTAGGCCCTTAATTTTGTTTTATTGCGCCTAAGATATCTCTCAGAAAACCATTGAAATCAAAGCCATCATCCATAAAACCGAGACGAACCAAGACAATATTTCTAGAAGGGATAATGAAGATTTTTTGTCCACGATGACCGCTGCAGAAGTACATATCTTCAGGCGCATCGCCAAATCGTTTTGAAGCATTGAGATAAAATTGTGCGCCATATTTACCCCCTGAAGCTTTCGCTGGTGTTCGCGTATAGTTCACCCAGTCAGCAGGAAGGATGGTATCGCCTTTCCAAACTCCATTGTTGTAATAGAGTAATCCAAATCGGGCCCAGTCGCGTGCGGTAGCATAGCCATAAGATGAACCTACGAAAGTTCCTGCAGCATCTGTTTCAATGAAGGCTGAAGACATTCCGATCTTATTAAACAGCTCTTTATAGGGGAAATCATGATATTCCTGATCATTTCCAATTGAAGTGCGAAGAATTCCGGATAAGATATTAGTCGTGCCTGATGAATATTTCCACTCCGTGTCAGGTGCTTTTTCATAGGGTTCGACGATGGCTTTTTGATAACAATCAGCTGATCGGTAAAGCATGGTCGTTACCGATGAGACATCCTCGTAGTTCTCATCCCATTTCAATCCACTACTCATATGCATCAAATCACTGATGGTGATATCACGACGACGGTCATTAAGCCACTCTTTAATGGGCGCCGTTGCATTCACATTCAGCCGATGTTGTTTCGTCAAAATTCCAGCCATGGCATTGGTCAAGCTTTTGGTCATGGACCATCCCCAAAGTTTACTGTCCGCAGTAATACCCATCTCTGATGAATATTTCTCGGCAATCAATTCACCTTTATAGAGCACCACAACTGCGGCAGTAAGTCGTGGATCAGTATCTGGTGAGCCAAATGCTGAATTGATCGCATTTTTTAGCTTTAGGGTATCTACTTCTGAATAAGTGGTATCCTTGCGAAGATCACCAACTGGCCAGGGTGTGCGCCAGACATTTGGTCGTTTTGAAATTGACGGAGTAAAGCTTAAACGCTGTAATTCCTGAAGCGAATGCTCGCCAATCAAGCAGGCGCCATAACCTTCGCGATACACCGCAGTTTGTTTTGCTAGTCCAAAAAAGGAGGTAGTGACAGACTTATTCAAATAATCGATTTTACTTGAGGTATATTTCATAATCGAGTATCGAAGATCAATGGATTGTACAAGCTGAGGATCCCTGTTTAATTTAAATACCGCTGTAGCCATAGTTTTTGCCCCGTAACCGGTTGCGATATACAACTTAGGATAGTTTGAACTTCCAATAAGATAAAGTCCGAATAGCACAATAAGTAGAATAATAATTTTTGGCCTAAACATCTATGATTAATTAAATTACAGTAAATGAACTGATGCTGAATGTGAAATTCACAAACAGGCACAGCACTTAATCGTCGGAACAAAATTAATAAATGAATTGAACATGAACACTGAATCTGCAGAAGATGATTGGGACGACCTATGAATACTAGCTTTCTTAACCATTCCAATAGGTTTACAAATAAAAAATTCAGTCCGATTCAAGACTTTACGCTAAAATAAAAGATTAAAAGAGTTAGTTTTGAACAGGCGAGTATTCTATGATCAAAACTAGAACATGTTCAATTGACTCAGTCATGAAAAATAGTCCGAAGACCGATTTTGCAAAACCACCAACAGTCTCTTCGCAGTCCCTAAATTTGGCTGACTTGGAATACCTGGCTTTGAAGAATTTCTTAGAGAGCTTACTTGGCATTTCGGTTCAGTCGAGTGAACAGTTAAATAAAGACATCCTGTTGGACTCCTTATCAAAGATCAGCGTGATTGATTTTATCGAAAAAACTTTTGGTGTAGCACTAATCGACAAGCAGCTAGCTGAATTCTCTTCCATTCAAGAATTGGCTAATTACCTATCTCAGCACAAAAAATTCTACCGTAAAGAAGAGATCAGCTGGATCACAGAGCTAAAAAACAAGTGGAATTTTCAGATTCCAAAATCTTCATTCTTATTTTTACTGAAACTAATCGTATTTACTGTTCAAAAAGCAACCTCTATTTCTCACACCATAGAGGTCAAAGGGCTTGAACATATTCCAGAGGGACCCTGTTTTTTGGCCTCTAATCACCAAAGTAAATTAGACGCGTTTTTAATCCTCTCCTATTTGGACAAACAGACCATCCGTGACACGTATGCGTATGCCAAAAAGCAGCATATTAAAGGGTTTCTCCGACGTTATCTAGCCAGCAGATGCAATGTCATAGTCGTTGATTTGAACTATGAATTAAAAGAATCAATTCAGAAGCTTGCTGAAGTTGTAAAGCAGGGTAAAAAAGTTTTGATATTTCCTGAAGGGACAAGGAGTTTAACTGGCGAACTTGGTCTCTTTAAAAAGACGTATGCCATTTTAAGTGCCGAATTGAGCATTCCGGTTGTCCCAATCGCTATTTCAGGTGCTTTTAATCCAGGTTCGAAGAGGGATAAGAAGGATAAAAACTCCAAAATAACCCTTGAATTTCTCCCAGTAATTCATTCTAAGGGATTATATCCGGATCAGATTAATCATTCAGTTCGTCAAAGTATACTAAATAACCTCCCAATCTATTCAGTTAACGCCTTGTAATTAACCGGTTGATATTTTGAATTCATCTCTTTATTTCAACAAAGAGGCTTATCGCATTTTATTATCTGTTTTTTTTCTCTATTTTCGTCACATAAATTAGAATGAGTCTAGATTAAAGCAAGTCTCATTGCTTAATTACTAAACGAACGAATCATTAACTAAGGTACTCTTGTGAAATAGCACCTAAATTTGTCCTAACCAACCATATGGAAAGAAGAAACTTTATAAAAAGCTCAGCGCTTTCAACCGCTGGACTGCTAATCGCCAACGACTTATTTAGTAAACCTAAGGGTCCTGTTTATGGTCATAATGAGATGACCTATCGTTTAAACACCGAATGGGGAGCCTTGAATCCTAAAAAAACACCTGTTAAAGATTGTCATGAGATGGTTCAAGATGGCAAAGGGCGCATCTTGTTGCTAACCAATGAAACCAAGAACAACGTTATCATCTATAATAAAAGTGGTCGTTTAATCGACACTTGGGGAAAAGATTTCCCTGGTGCTCACGGACTAACGATTCAGCACAATGGTAAAGAAGATCTATTA
>CAIVGL010000027.1 GCA_903905505.1 uncultured Bacteroidia bacterium
CGAGACCATAACCAATCCTCAACTTGAAGTGGCAGATCTTGCTGCTTTAGCCGAGACAGCTCATAACGGCAACGTACCATTGATTGCCGATTCAACCCTTACCCCGCCCAACACCTTTAATGCCAAAGCCTTAGGCGTTGACCTTGAAATCATATCAAGCACTAAATGTATTTCAGGTGGTGGCACCAGCGTGGGAGGATTAATCATCGACTATGGCACGTTCGACTGGAGTAAATCAAAAAAACTTGCTCCGTTAGCGAAACGGTATGGTCCATTTGCGTTTAACTACAAATTAAGAAGAGAGGTATTTCGCAATCTCGGTGCTTGTCTGTCACCTTTTGCGGCCTATCTTCAAAGTTTAGGACTCGAAACACTTCAGATGCGCTTTGAGAAAGCTGCCAACAACTGTCGTGAATTGGCCTCCTATCTGTTAACAATTCCGCAAATCAAATGCGTGAACTACCCAGGCATCAAGGGATCACCTTATGATCAAATCAGCGCAAAGCAATTCGGAAATTTCCCAGGTGCTATGCTGACCTTAGATTTTGATTCGCGGGAGAGCTGTTTTGACTTTATGAATAACCTTCAACTGATACGCCGTGCGACGAATGTCTACGACAATAAAACACTGATCCTCCATCCGGCCTCAACGATTTATTGCGATTTTGATCAGCCAAAGCGCGAAAGTCTTCAAGTGTTTGACACGATGTTAAGACTCTCCTTAGGCATTGAGGATCTTGAAGATTTAAAAGAGGATATCGCACAAGCAATCACAAAATTAAAGTAACCAATGGATTTCACGGAAGATCAGATTCAGCGATATAGCCGCCATATTTTATTGCAAGATGTTGGCGTTGAAGGGCAAGAGAAAATCAGTAATGGGAAGGTCTTGATCATTGGTGCAGGTGGCCTAGGTGCGCCTGTAGCCCTCTATTTAGCTGCGGCCGGCGTTGGCACGATAGGAATTATCGATGGCGATGTGGTGGATCTTTCAAACCTACAACGACAGGTGATCCATTTCACCCCTGACGTAAATAAATCAAAGGTTTTATCTGCCAAGGAGAAGATCAATCAGTTAAATCCTGATGTTAAGGTAATCACTTATCATCAGCTATTAACGGCTAGCAATGCGCTGGAGATTATTAAAGAGTATGATTTCGTTGTTGATGGCACCGATAATTTCCCGGTGAAATTTCTGATCAACGATGCCTGTGTGATGGCGAAGAAACCGTTCTCACATGGGGGCATCTTACGTTTCGACGGACAAACAATCACGGTGGTGCCAGGCACCGCTTGTTATCGCTGTGTGTTCCATGCTCCGCCTCCACCGAACGCGGTACCAACGTGTTCGCAAGCTGGAGTTTTAGGTGCCATTGCCGGGATGCTTGGAACTATTCAAGCGGCAGAAGTGCTAAAATATCTGACAGGAGTAGGTGATCTGTTAACCAACAGACTCTTGACGTTTAATGCCAAAACGATGGATTTTCGAACCATAAAAGTAAAACATAATTCATCGTGCCAGGTTTGCGGTACTCATCCTACCCTTAGTGAGTTAGTTGATTATGAACAAGCAACTTGTGAAATAAAACAAAAATAAGAGCTATGGAAATTTCAGATATTCTAACATCCCTTCCTGTGAAGGAGCCGAAAAAGTTATCCATCATCAGTTTTAGTGGTGACTTTGATAAATTAGTTGCCACGTTCACCCTGGCCACAGGCGCTGCAGCGATCGGTTACGAAGTGCATATATTCTTTACTTTTTGGGGGCTCGATGCGATCAAGAAGAAACAAGGTAGAGCCTTTGTTGGCACTGGCTTCTTACCTAAGTTATTTGGTTTCTTTATGGGGGGACTGAGAAGTGCTCCGGTGAGCCGATTAAATTTCTTAGGATTAAGTCCTAAAATCTTCCGCTATCTCATGCGCAAGAAAAACGTAGCGACCCTTGAGGAGCTTGTCGAAGCCGCTAAGGTTCTAGAGGTTAACATGTATGCCTGCGAAATGGCGATGCATATTCTCGGACTTCAAAAAAGCGATTTTATCCACGAGGTAAAGGATGTGCTTGGCGTGGCTACATTCCTTGAAATCTCCGAAGGGGGAAGAACACTATTCATTTAACATCCAGCTAAAGCTATGACGACAGTAAAATTAGATATTACCGCAGAGCATTGTCCAATGACTTTTGTGAAGACGAAGATTCAGTTATCTAAACTCCAATCGGGGGATATTCTTGAAGTATTACTGATGGAAGGTGAGCCACTTCAAAATATCCCTAAGAGTGCCAGAGAACAAGGGTTTAAAGTGCTTGATGTTTCGCATGTCGAAGGTCAGGTGCACAAGGTAATCATCGAAAAATAGTAGACTATGCTATATATCTCGGAGCAACTTATCGAACAGCTAATCGATCATGCCAAATCGGGCTTGCCAGAGGAGGTGTGCGGCTATCTGTCAGGCATCGATCGTGTGATCACCACTCAGCACATCATGACCAATATTGATCATAGTCCTGAGCATTTCTCCTTCGATCCTGCTGAGCAGTTTAAAGTTGTACGAGAGGTTCGCAATGCCGATCAAGTTATGTTAGCGAATTACCATAGTCATCCAGAATCGCCTGCTCGACCTTCAGTTGAAGATATCCGGCTGGCTTATGATCCCAATATTAGCTACATCATTGTTTCGCTTCATAGTGAAATACCGGATATTAAATCGTTCCGCATCCAGAATGGCGAAGTAGAAGCCGAAGAGATCATCATTACCCTTTAGGAAGACCATTATTCGAGTTCCCTTAATAGAACAATCTCAGGTTTAAACGTGGAGAGAATGGGATAGCTTGCGAGAAGATGTTAATGGTTGTAGATTGATCGACTGGCACACGCTCGAAGTTGGTATAATGGATATTCTTTGAGTTAAATAGATTAAGAATAGACAATCCAGTCTCACAAGATATTTTTCCTACTGCAAATCGGTAATTAACCGATACGTCCATCCTATTGTAAGGTGTAATGGTATAATTAGGCGTTAAGATAGACCCATAATACAAGGGGAAGCCCGATCCATAAACATAAACTGCAGAGATATGGAATGGTTTAGCATAAAACAGTCCGGCCACCTTCACCTCATGCCTCTGATCCTGAGGAGATGGCAAGTATTCATTCTTTGGAAAATAAGCAAATTTCTCTTCTGTTCGACTCAATGTATAAGAGATCCACGCCGAATGTTGTCCAAACTCTTTCTTGACAAAAAGATCGACTCCATAGCTACGACCTTTCCCATTGTAAATCAGTTCGCTGTAGCTTTGATTGGAATTAACAAAACGGGTAATACCACTAGTTTTTTTATAATAGGTTTCTAGACTAATGGTATAATCCTCTTGATGATACGAACTACCCAACACATAATGAGTCGCTTCCAGGACAGGTATTTTCATATTATCGCAGGCTGACCAGATATACCGGTAGTTACCTTGATTATCGACGACCGAGGATTTGGCAATAAATTGGTTATAAATACCCCATGCTGCATTTAACTTTATTCGATCAGAAACTTTAAAACTTGCAGATATCCGAGGCTGCAGATAAGTAGGAATAAGGTCCAATGGAAAATCAGCACGTAAACCAATCTTAATATCAATCTCATTAGGAAGTGTAATATGATCTTGTAAATAACCATTTACGCGCGAAATCTGAGCATAGAGATCTGATTTATGAAAACCGGAGGAGTCAGCCTTAAGACCAGTCTCATTAAAGTTGAACCCCACCCCTGCTTCGAGGATATGCGTAGATGAAAGTCGAAGAATATGATCTATTTTGCCCGAATATTCAGCCATCAAGTTACTCGTTTGATTATTCACAATCTGATCGAAGACATTTTTCTTCCGCTGGATACTCTGAATATTAGAAAGCTCGGTTTGCAAGGTGGACCAGGCCCCACTGATATTGGTGATCATTCCATTTTTCCACTTATGGCCATAAAAAGAGGAGGCTCCGACTTGCAAATTATTCTCGGCATTGATCTTGAAAAGACCATTAATATCGGCAACAGGATTGATGGCATATCTGAATCTATCCTCACCACCTAATAGACTTACATAAAAAAGATCACTATTTTTTGCTCGAGTCGTAAAGCGAATATTGGCATCTTGATAGATATAATCAGGATGAACCGTGAAGTCAATGGCAGACTTTGATGTATTAACTGGAATAACTTCGTTTTGATTGTTTGCGGGAAGAACATCTTTCCCTTTATAAAGGTTGTAATAGGTTTGTCGAAACGACAACAAAATAGAGCTTCTTTTCCACAGTGGGACTTCTGCCATTCCATTAACCGTTACGTTATTCAGATTAAGGGTAAAAGTTGGCTTAACCAAATTCCCGGTCTTACCAATAATATTCACCAGACCTCCAACGCGACCGCCATAGCTCGCATCATAGCCCCCTTTTAGCACTTCGATATCTTTGGCAAGCAACGGATTCACAGCTTCAATATCATCATTAAAACTTTTCAATCCCCAGATGGTAAACCCGTCGAATAATATTTGACTATGTCCTTCATACGATCCCCAGATAATTAATCCATTAGACTGCTCACTAGAGGCCAAAATACCAGGCATAAGGCGCAATAGGGTAAAAACAGAATTGTCGCCACCACTAGGCAAGTATTTGGCAATTTGATGATTGACTTTTATTAAACCTGCACGACTGCCAATTTGAGTTGACTTTTCAATTGTTTTATCTTGAATAACAATCTCTTTTAGACCTATTGAGGTAGGAACGAGATTGAAACGATGGAAATTAGCTGTGGAAACTATGGTATCTAAAATAAAATAGCCCAAATGGGAAACCCGAATATGAAAGATACTATCCTGAGTGCTCGGATAAGAGAAATTACCTTTGATGTCTGATACAATGACTCGATTATCGACGAGTACTTGCGAAAAAGGCAACGGCTCTTGAGAGCGAGATTCTGAAATCTGTCCAATTAAAAGGGCATTATGTGCCAATCGGCGATTCTCCTTTGGAAGAATTAAAAAAACCTCCCCTTGTTTACTATAAGAAAGAGGGAAATCGACAAGCAGCGCTTGAATAGCTTGTTCGGGTGATGAATAATGGTTATCGAGTGACAGCGAATATTTTGCAAGCAACTGATCGTTAAACGAGAGTTGAAGATTATATTTATCACGCAGAGAAACAAGGATCTGGCTTAAAGGCGTGTTTGAAAATTTGACATCTATCTGCTGTGAGAAGCAGGACATCGAAAGTAATACACAATATAGAAGTGAAAATAAATAACGTTGCCTCACGTTATAACAGGATTATTTAACCAGAAATTCAGTCTCTGATTTGGCGTCAAATTTAATCCCTAAAGAGGTACAAACCAAATTAAGCACCTCTTTTCCTGATAATGATCTAGAGAAGTTACCAGTATAGGTTAAAGCAGGGTTAGCTTTTACCTGAATTTTAATGTTGTATTGTCGTTCAATTTCTTGACATACGTCGACTATTGATGAGCCAGTAAAGACAAACATATTCTCGCGCCATGCCTTAGCACCATTTAGATCAGACTCTGAAGCTAGAAGAACGTTCCCATCATTGGTAAGGTAAGCTTTTTCATTCGGCTTTATCAATATACTCTCATTGCTACGAGGTGAAAACACGCTAACCTTTCCGGTAAAACAAGTTACAGCATAGTCGGTGTTACGAGCAAAAATATTAAAACTAGTTCCGACAACGGTAGTCTCACCCAATTTTGAAACAACTTTAAATTGAGAACCTTTTTGCACTTCAAAATAAGCTTCACCTTGAAGGTTTAAGGTACGAACTGTTTTAAACCAATAGGGATGAAAACTAATTTTTGATTGGGCATTCAACTCAACTTTTGAATCATCAGGCAATAAAAATGCAATATGCTGTCCGGCTGGTGCATGAACTGAAGTAATATAGAAGCGCATAAAACTTGTCACGCTTACAAACAAAAGAAGTGAGGCCGCTACGGCAAACTTAAAGAGCAGCGTTCTAGTAATCGGCTGATAAGGCTTAATAAAGACATGCTCAGAGATCGAAGAGACGATATTATCCCATACGCTATCCTTTGAAGTCGAATAATTCAATTCGATTTCAGGCAGTTTCTTGGACATATTTGGCTCTTCTTTAATCATTTTATTTTTTAATTATCTCTATTTTCACCGATCACATGCCTTAGATTTTGCAAGGCTAGTTTCATTCTTTTTTCAACTGCTTTAACACTTAAACCCAAGTTCTCAGCAATGTCGTTATATTTCATCCCATCCATTCTGCTAAGGAGAAACACTGTTCTTTGCTTCTCCGGCATTGCTTCAAGGGCCTTTTCATAATTCATTAGCAGCTCTTTGTACCGCATCTGGTCGTGAGGGCTCTCGTTAAATTGTTCCTCGATAGGTTTACTCTTATACCTCAACATAACATTGCGTTTGCGAATGTGCGTGATTAATAAGTCGCCTGCCATTTTATAGAGAAGAGCTTTCAGATTATCAACAACTAACTCTGAATTTTTCTCCCACAACCGAATGAAAGTCTCCTGTGCAACATCGGTGGCCATTTCCTGATCGCCACACCTATAGTAAAGGTAATTGCGGATATGGTTAAAATGAATATCGAATACGTTTTTAAATTCTTCGCGTGTCAATCTTTCGATAACTTAGTGTAGTGCGAAACTACACATTCATTTTAATATTTCAATCCACCCTTTAAAATATCCTTAGAAAATCAAAGGAGAACTTCACTATTTTCCGTTGTTATATTAATGCCGTTTCAGATTGATTTTACCCTACCAAAAGATATTAACAATTGCAGTTTTCACCCTTCAAAAACGAATATAACCCAGTGATTACAAGAAAAATTAATTTAAATAAATTTAAACTTTTTCGATCTAAAATACAAATAATTAGATGGACTTTACTTTCCATTTCAATACAGCTCTAAAAAGAGGTGTCTGAGTAGTCTGATCAACAGCTTCAATGTCTGCATCATCTTGATTATGACCTAATCGCATTTCAATTTCGTCGCCCCAATGCGTTTCAGCTAAAAATTCGAGCGAGAATCCGATAAGATTAAAATTCTGATACTGATCTAATTGAAAACAATCGGTCGCCCAATCGACATAACGGGTATTGTTCACGTGTAAATTCAGGTCGATCTCATTGTATCCAACTGTTTTAAAGTATGCGGTGCGCATGGTTTGGGTCATCAACCGATCGGGGAAGTCTGCAAGCGCTCTTTTCCCTTCATTCGTTGGAATATCAATCGTTAACACATTAGGGCGTTGTGGCCGAAGGGTATTAACAGCCAAGAGCAGCCAGGCAGAGATCCCTCGAATAAGGACGTTTTGATCCTGATCATAAATGATAAAATCACGTCTAAAAAATAGCCCTTCATAGCCACAAGGCCAGGTTTCGATGCAAATCTTCTCATCGATCTGGGGCATTCGTGTGATTTCAACTTTCAGCCGCGAAAGGGCCCAAAAAAGCCCCTTCTCCATCAATGGATCATAGCCAGCACCTAGACTAGCGGCATGATTAGTTGCCACCTCCTGAAAAAATTGCATCAACGCTGAAGGCTTAAGCTGTTGCTGAAAATCTACGCTATATGATTTGATCTCAAAATACTCTTTCCAAATTGACTCCATTGACTTCTTTTATATTATTCGATGTGACGATTACGAATTGATAACAATACCCATTTTTCGCATTAGAAAAGTTGCATTAAGATTTTGGCAAATCCCATCTTTAAGACGATAGTCGATCTTCATCTGATCACCGACGATCTCAATCTCGAAACAAAAATTGCGAATATGGTTAGGAAATTCATTGCTTAATTCACCCAATACCAAATCATGAGTAGCAATTAAGCCCACCGACTCGTAATTAACCAATTGTCGCATCAAAGCCATCGAACCCGATTGTTTGTCTGTGGAGTTGGTCCCTTTTAAGATCTCATCCAAGAGGATAAAGATCCGATGACCTTCGCGCATCTGATCAATAATAAGTTTCAATCGCTTTAATTCAGCAAAGAAAAACGACTCTTTGCGAGCTAAGGAATCGCTGGTTCGTATGCTGCTATAGAGCTGAATAGGGGTAAACACCATCGTTGAAGCACAAACTGGAGAACCGATCATAGCCAAGACATAATTAACGCCAATGGTGCGCAAGAAAGTACTCTTACCCGACATATTGGCCCCCGTAACAATACCATACTGACTCCACCCCGATATTGACACCTCATTCTTAACACATTCGTCTCGTTTAATCAAAGGATGACCAAGCTCTGAAACCTCAAATTTAAACGGGTCATCACTGGCGGTCGGATAAGTAAAATCAGGATTATTGGCGGCAAAATTGGAAATCGAGATTAGCGCATCCACCTCACCAATGGTATCAAACCAGAGTGGCACAACCTCGCGATATTTGGACTTCCATCTTTCGATTGACACCAACAGGTGAAGGTTGAACATAAAAAGTCCATTTAAAAGAATGGCGACTAGCAAATTCAAGTTTGCATCCAACAAGTTAGAGAGTTGAAACAGATGGTTAATAATTTTCGAGGAAGACTCCTGCTGTTGAAATTTCAGCTGCTGTTTTAACTTCACTAAATAGGTCGATTTGAACTGACGCGACTCGATAAGGCCTAAAAACTGAGCAAATTTGGAAAGTATCTTCACCTTAGAAGTTACTGCAGCCTGACTACTAATGAGTTGCGGTGCAAAAACAGAAACAATAAAAAGCTGGATCAGCACCAATGCAGATGGAATACTAACTGAAACAAGTCCCAAAATGGCTAGTACTATGGAGGTAATGGTAAAAATAGGCAGGGCTATTCGTACGACATGAAATAGCTTTTTATCTAAAAAGTTATTTTCTGAATTCAGCCATTCTATAAGCTCTGCTCGATCTTTAGTTGAAGTAATTTGGTCATAAAAAATCAATTGCGACTCTTGAATAAACGGCTTGTCTTTTGAAAGTTCCGCAATCGCCTCCTGCCTATGGTTAAGTAACCCACTTAACTCGAGAGAATTGGTAAGTGAATAGGCTAATCGATCCTTGCCAAAAACAGTGACACATCTCGATACCGCATTAAACAGTGAGTTGGAACCAAACAAATCTAAATCAAAAGCGTACTCATGATCTGAATCGACATACTGAGCACCGTGATCAAATGAGGAATAGTCGCCATTAAGACCCTTTATTTCATTCAGGCAGAGCTGTGTAATGCGCTCGCAGCGTTCGATCTTCCGTTTAAGCACCCCATCACGCCAAGTCAGAAGTACAAAACCTAAAAGAGCGAAAGCCGAAGCAGGTAAATAAAGTATATTACTAACTATCAGATACCTATAAAACAGAATAAAGATAAGCAAAAAGGCAATCAACCTTAAAGTTGGCAGAAATTTGGCTTTTTGCAAAAACCGATCTTTAACTATCTTAACTTCTTGTATATGAACTAAATAGCCTTGCTCAATTGCATTCGACATAAATGAGAATTTTAAATTTAGAGAACCGTCTAAGCCGTAAAAATAACTAAGTTATTTCAGACCTCGGCTTTTCAACAAAGGTTCTGTTGACGGCTCTTTGCCTCTAAATTTCACATAAAGCTTCATCGCATCTTCTGTACCACCTCGTTCCAAAACATTCGTCTTAAAGGATGTTGCCACCTTCGGATCGAAGATATTGCCCGCTTCTTTGAAGGCCTGGAAAGTATCGGTATCGAGAACCTGAGCCCATAAATAGCTATAATATCCACTAGAATATTCCCCTCCACCTGAGAAGATATGTGCAAAATAGGTTGATTTATACCGAGGAATTATTTCATTCATTAGCCCAGCCTTATTCATAGAATTGATCTCGAATTTCTCCACATCAAAATCGCCACTCTTGGTGATGGTATGATAATCCATATCTAAAATGGCGGCTGCCAGATATTCGACAGTAGCAAACCCTTGATTAAACTTACCTGCCTTCACCACTTTTTCGACCAGTTCTTGCGGAATTACGGCTCCAGTACTGTAATGCTTGGCATAGACACGCAACACCTCTGGCTCAGAAGCCCAATGCTCCATCACTTGAGATGGCAACTCCACAAAATCACGCGCTACATTCGTTCCTGACAGCCCTTGATAATGACATTTCGATAACAGCCCATGCAGACTATGACCAAACTCATGAAACAAAGTCTCCACCTCATCAAAACTTAACAAGGCCGGTTTATCGCCAGTGGGTTTTGAAAAATTACAGGTCACTGAGATCACCGGACGAATATCTTTGCCCGATTTAGTCACTGACTGATCTCTGAAGTTCGTCATCCAGGCTCCACCCTTTTTAGAGGCGCGTGGGAAAAAGTCCATATACAAGATACCTTTAGCTGTTCCATCAGCATCTTTCACCTCATAAACCTCACATTCAGGATGGTAAAGAGGCATATCCTTTAGGCGTGAAAAAGTAAGTCCATATAATTTAGTAGCCACATAAAAGGCCCCATCGCGGACATGGTTAAGCTCAAAATAGGGACGCATCTGTTCTTCATCCAGATCGAACTTCTCTTTTCTTACTTTTTCAGAATAGTACCACCAATCCCAGCTTTCCAGTTTAAATTTTCCACCTTCCTTATCAATCATAGCTTGAATATCCTTCGCCTCTTCCTTAGCCCGGCTGATAGCAGGAGTCCAGATTTCATGGAGAAGTTTATATACATTGGCAGGTGTCTTAGCCATACAATCATCCAACACATAAGCTGACCAGCTATCGAAACCCATGATATTCGCCTTCTTTAATCTCAGATTCACCAACTTAAGGATAACCGATTTATTATCGTGCTCATTGCCATTGTTGCTGCGGCTATACATCGCTTTATAAAGTTTCTCGCGTAAACTGCGGTTTTTCGCGTAGGTAACGAAAGGGATCCAGCTTGGTTTCTGAAGTGTAAACACCCATTTACCCTCTAAATGCTCCTCTTTAGCATCTGCTACAGCTCCAGCGATAACATTTTCAGAAAGACCTTCAAGGTCCTCTTTCTTATCCACAACCATCTTATACGCGTTGGTCTCAGCAAGCATGTTATCCCCAAATTTCAGATCAAGCAATGAGAGCTCCTCATTGACTTGTTTCAGTTGCTTCTTCTGCTCTGCCGTTA
>CAIVGL010000028.1 GCA_903905505.1 uncultured Bacteroidia bacterium
AGCGCTTGCTACTTTCCCTGTGCTCCAAAGTGACTTGCCAGCTTTTAATTGCTCTGATGATCCAGCAGTACGAATCTCATAGGCTGTTTGTAGAAGCCCGTTTTCAGTCGAAGTGACTTGCCAGCTCAGTCGAGGCTTGGCTACATCAATTCCGATAGGATTAACATTGTATTCGCACACAAGTTGTTTTACTTCATTCTTCGCAATCAAGGCATTGGTTGACCCAATGATTAGTGCCAAGATAAAAAGCATCCTAAAATAGGTGTTGGTTTTTTTCATAATTTAAATTTATTTTTTTTGTTTGGTTGAGAATATAATTTTCTTTTTTGCTTAATTTCTTAATTTTTTAAAAATAGAGATTCTAGCGAAAAGGATCTGAACATATTTGGTCTGTTTTATAAGATATTTTCACTATTCTGGCACTGGCTTAGGTTCGATTAATGGCCGAGTGTCCTCCGTTGTATCTTTATATTTAACACGAAGCTCAGTTAGTTTTTGTTTTAAATTTGCTGTAATCTTGGCATACTCTGGATTTCCGTATACACTTTTCATTTCGTGCGGATCTTTTTCTAAGTCAAAAAGTTCCCACTCGTCTAAGCCGCCATAAAAATGGATGAGTTTATACCGATCGGTCCGAACTCCATAATGCCGCTTAACATAATGAACAGCTGGATATTCATAATAATGATAATAGATCGCATCTCTCCCTTTAATTCGTTTGCCGGAAAGCAACTCTTTAAACGATTCTCCTTGCATCTCTTTCTCCTTTTTCAAGCCCGCATAATTTAAAAATGTTGGAGCAAAATCGAGGTTTAGTACCATCTGATCAATTACTGTTCCTGGCTTTATCTCTTTAGGATAACGGACCAATAGTGGGGTACGGAAAGATTCTTCATACATAAAGCGTTTGTCGAACCAGCCATGCTCGCCTAAATAAAACCCTTGATCGGAGGTGTAGACGACAATCGTATTTTCCGTTAATCCATTTTTATCGAGGTAGTCAAGAACTTGTCCAACGCCGTCATCAACCGATTTGATACATTTTAAGTAGTCGCGAATGTAACGCAGGTATTTCCATTTTGCGAAATCTTTTCCTTTCGGATTTGCTGCGATAAATGCTTTATTTTTTGGATCGTATACTGCTCTCCAAGCCGCCCGCTGCTTGTCGTCCATCCGCTTGATCTCTGCGAAATTTCCAGGTTTACCTGTGTATGGGTCAAACTCAAATTTCATGTCGTGCCCCCACATCATCTCTTTGACGATACCCATCTCCTGTGTGTGAGCAGCTGTTCCGCGACCTGAATAATCATCATCGAAGTTCTCAGGAACAGGGAAGTCTTGATCCTCGTATAGATTTAGGTATTTCTCTTCCGGTAGCCAATTGCGATGTGGCGCTTTTTGGTGATAGAGCAAACAGAATGGTTTCGATTTATCACGCTTTTTGTCTAACCAGCTTAGGGCAAATTCAGTGGTGATCGTTGTCACATAACCAGGGACTCTTTTTTTAACCCCATTTTCAATGAAGTCGGGATTGTAATAACTTCCTTGTCCCGGTAATACATTCGCGTAGTCGAAACCTGTTGGTATTCCGGGCAAGTGTATTTTACCTACTAGCGCAGTTTGGTAACCGTTTTGCTGCAAAATTTTGGGGAAACTCTGCTGAGTCCAATCAAAGGGACCAGAGTTGTCAATTTTCCCATTCAGATGGCTGTATTTACCGGTCAGCATGACTGCTCGAGATGGAGCACAGATGGAATTGGTCACAAAGGCTCGATTGAAAATAGCCCCCTCTTTGGCAATTCGATCGATGTTGGGTGTTGAGTTTAAACCAGAGCCATACGCACTAATCGCTTGATAGGCATGGTCGTCACTCATGATAAATAAGATGTTAGGCGGCGCCTGCTTGGCCGTTTTTTGAGCCCCTGCGGCAAACAATCCTGCAAGACAAAGTCCGATGGTAAACCCTATTTTTACTTTTTTCATTAGGTTGATGAGAATTTTGTACTAGGACAAAAATATTTTTTTGAGGTTATAAACATAATCATTTAAAGGGAATAAAAACAGTCAAATGCATCCTATTGATTTGTTTTAACAGATTATAGCTTTAAATTTGTGTAGCATTAAATTAGAATTTAATCATTGTACTTAAACTTTAAATTAAACAAGATGAATCTAGGTAAGTTGCAGAATGTATTGGTGCTAGCCGCCATTTTAATTGTATGTATTTCGAATGTGGGATTAGCCAAAGGGAAGAAAGAGATTGCTCTTCAGATGTATTCACTTCGCGATGATCTTAAAAAGGATCTTAAGGGAACTATCGAGAAGATGGGCAAAATGGGTTATACCTCGCTAGAAGCTGCCGGTTATAGTGATGGTAAGTTTTATGGTCTGGAACCAGAAGTTTTTAAAGCGTTAGTCGAAGCGAATGGCATGAAAGTAATTAGTTCACATGGTGGCCCTAACTATACTGGCGATCAGGAATCTTGGGATGCTGCTATGAAATGGTGGGATATTAGCATCGACGCTCATAAACGTGCGGGTTGCTCTTTTATTGTCAAACCTTCTATGGGCGATTATCCATACAAGAACTTAGAATCAATAAAGAATACCTGCAAATATTTTAACGCCATTGGAGCCAAATGTAACGCCAAAGGGATTCGTTTTGGATACCACAACCACAATCGTGAATTTTCAAAGATCTCTGATGCTGATGAGCTAATATATGACTTTATGCTAAAAAATACCGATCCTAAAAAAGTAACCTTTGAAATGGATGTGTATTGGGTTTATAAAGGTGGACAAAAAGCGGTAGAGTATTTTAATAAATACCCAAAACGCTTTGAGCTTTTACATATCAAAGATGAAAAAGAAGTTGGTGCTAGTGGTGAGATTGATTTTAAAGCGATTTATGATAACATTGCAAAAGCTGGCACTAAATTTGCAATAGTAGAGGTTGAACAATATGATTACGAGCCTTTGGTAAGCGTTCAGAAAAGTTTTGACTATCTTAACAATGCACCATTTGTAAAATAATTCAATGAATTAGTGAATAAACAGGGGGTTTCTTTCTGTTTATTCACTAATTTTAATCGTATCGATAGAATCTGTAGTATTTGGCTTTTGAGATGTAGATCTTCTGATTAATTCGAATTAGTATGACCGAAAAATTAAACTTGACAGGACGCTGGCGCTTTGAAGAGGATTTTGGCTTTGGTAAAGATAGCGGTTATGCCGATCTTAATCAGAGCGGTGATGTTCTTACGGGTATCCTGCGCTTTTCAGAGCAAATAGATGGTGAAGAAACATTTATCGTCAAGCAAGAGGTCGCGGGTCGGATTATCGGGCGTAAAATAGATCTAAAATCACACTCATGCGAAATCCTGTTTAGTGAAGAGGATATTATTTATGAGTTAGATACCTGGTCGGGTGAGCTTCTGCCCAATGGTAAGATCGTTGGAAGTAGCATTGACTCCGAAGGTACTGGCGGCGCATTTATTATGGAACGTGAGAGCTATCAGACTTCTGATCTCGCTGACGACCATCAATTTGGCAGTAAGTAGGAATAAAGGACCCTGCCCTGGTTTTTTCCTCTTTAAGCTTCTTCGCTTATCTCAAGCCAACGCATCTCTTTTTGACCAAGCAACTCGGAGATCTCGCCATGTCGAACCGATTTACTTACCAGCTCCTCGGGTGAGCAGCTTCCTTGCTCTAAATCTAATTCAAGCGTTTTTTTCTCCCGTTCCAAGGTCTGGATCTCTTTTTCAAGTTGTTCTAACTCCCGTTTTTCATTAAAGCCTAGCTTTTTAGCTTGCTCTTTTACTGGGATAGGTGCGACAACTTTCTCTTTCTTTTCAGGTGAACGAGCCTCCTTTTCGGTATATTCTAACCAGTCGCGATAGTCGGAGTAATTGCCAGGAAAGTCTTTTATCTTACCATCACCCTCAAAGACAAATAGATGATCGACAATCTTATCCATGAAAAATCGATCATGCGAGACCACAATGGCACATCCTTGAAAATTACGGAGGTAATCTTCTAAGACGTTAAGCGTCATGATGTCTAAATCGTTTGTGGGCTCATCAAGGATTAAGAAATTAGGATTGCGCATCAAAACCGTGCATAAATAGAGTCGTCGCTTCTCTCCGCCACTGAGCTTATCAACGAAATTGTACTGTGTTTCCGGCGGGAAGAGGAAATAATTCAAAAACTGAGAGGCTGACATTTTGTTTCCGTTTCCAAGATCAATAACCTCGGC
Organism: uncultured Bacteroidia bacterium; assembly: GCA_903905505.1. GTDB lineage: Bacteria > Bacteroidota > Bacteroidia > Bacteroidales > Prolixibacteraceae > JAAFHB01. Next base: position 4,256 of record CAIVGL010000028.1, read on the forward strand.
AATCTCCTTGATAACATCAATTACTCGGTCGCCAGATTTGAAACTAATGCCATCTTGACGGTAATAACCAAAGCTAATGGTTTCGCCTACGTCAATAGTTCCGCTGTCGGCAGCTAATGCCCCAGTGAACATGTTAAGGACTGTTGACTTTCCACTTCCATTTTTTCCAATGATGCCAATCTTTTCAAGGCGTGAAAAATTGTAGCTAAACTTGTCTAGGATAACGAGCTTGTCAAATGATTTAGATAGATTTTTGACGTTTAATATCTTGCTTCCAAGTCTTTTTCCTTGTATCGTTAGCTCAAGATTGTCTTCTACACGACCTTGTGATGCTTTCTCTTCCAGCTTATACGCATTCTCTGTTCTGTATTTTGATTTGTGCGTTCTTGCCTTAGGCATTTTACGCAGCCATTCAAGTTCAGTCCGAAAGAGATTTTTAGCCCGGTCGATATCGGCATTCTGAGCCTGAACCCGTTCTTCTCTTTTTTCGACGTAATACGAGTAATTCCCTTTATACCGAAACATTGAATTGCCATCAAGCTCAAGGATTTCATTGCAAACTCGATCTAAAAAATACCGGTCGTGAGTGACCATAAACAGAGTGCATTTGGCTTTCTCCAGATATTTCTCTAACCATTCGATCATCTCTAAATCGAGGTGATTGGTTGGCTCGTCGAGGATTAAAAAGTCTGGCTCGTTGATAAGGATATGTGCTAAGGCGACCCGTTTTTTCTGGCCTCCCGAAAGAAATTTAATCTGCTGATTAACGTTCGTGATCTTTAATTGATTCAGAATGGTCTTGATACGTAGCTCAAAATCCCAAGCATTAAGCACATTCATCCGCTCAATAGCGCTATCTAAAAGTTTAGGATCGTGATTTTCAATCGCTTTTTCATAATTCTTAACCGCTTGTATTAACTCTCCTTTGGCATTAAATGCTGCTTCTAAAACGGTATCTTCTGGATTCAGATCGGGGTTTTGGCGTAAATATCCAATCGATCCGGGATTCATAATCGTTAATTTTCCCGTGTCTGGTGTCTCTAATTGGGCAATAATATCCATTAAAGTCGATTTTCCAGCTCCATTTTTGGCTATTAAGGCCACCTTTTGGCCTTCGCTGATAGAGAAGGTAATATCTTTAAATAGAGCTAGTTCGCCCCAGTATTTTGAAATATTTTCGACTTGTAGATACGTGATCATAATGAATTATAAGGTTGGCGACAAAATTAGCATGATAATCTACAAAAGAGATCTTAATTTTAGGGCAAAGCTTAAAAGTTATACGATGCGCAAAAGTGAGCGATTTGAAAAGGTTATAAGCTGGTTTAAAATCAATATGCCAGTTGCGGAGACGGAGTTGAATTATTCAAATCCTTACGAGCTTCTTGTTGCAGTAATCCTCTCAGCTCAATGCACCGACAAACGGGTAAATATGGTTGTGCCTGAGTTGCTTATGCGCTTCCCCACTCCAGCTAAAATGGCTGAAGTAGAATCGGCTGAGGTATTTGAATATATTCGATCTATCTCGTACCCGAACAATAAGGCGAAGCATTTGGTGGGAATGGCCCGTAAGCTAATGTCTGATTTTGGAGGGGTTATTCCAAGTGAGGTGGAGGAACTAGTTAAACTTCCTGGGGTTGGGCGGAAGACCGCTAATGTAATTGCTTCGGTGGTTTTTAATAAACCGGCCCTTGCTGTCGATACACATGTTTTTAGAGTTGCCGCTCGAATAGGGTTGTCGACTAAATCTAAAACTCCACGCGAAACTGAGCGGCAATTAGTGGCGTATATTCCGGATGAGATCATCCCAATTGCACACCATTGGCTTATTCTTCATGGCCGTTATGTATGCGTGGCTCGTAAACCTAAATGCGACAGTTGCGGACTTCAAGCGTGGTGTTCGATGTATTCGAAACGAATTAAAAAGCTCGCAGTTTAAAATTAGTAAAAATTACATTTTTGATTTTTTATTTGGTCATTCTTTGTAATTTTGTAGTTATAAAATTGAGTTCAGGTTATTTATAAACAAAAATCCAGTAGTTATGGCTTACAAAATTTCAGATGAATGTATTGCTTGTGGAACTTGTATAGATGAGTGTCCAGTAGAAGCAATTAGTGAAGGTGATATTTTCAAAATTGATGCAGGTCTTTGTACCGATTGTGGTTCATGCGTTGAGGTGTGTCCTACTGATGCAATTTCTCCAGAATAATTACTTGAAGATATATACTAAAAGCCCGTTGTAAAACGGGCTTTTTTTAGGTGCTTACTTGATCAACTAAATAAACTATCGATTGATAGTCAATCCCCGTGTGCTCGCTAAGACCAATCTCGCAGGTGCGACTCGTGGAATATCCTCGTTTGACATCTTCTGGCAACTGCTCTTTCAACCCTTTTAATCCATGCGCATTTAATTCAGGGGTAGTGAATCCTAAATCGCCTGCAAAGCCGCAGCAATTCGATTCCGTTACGATAACTTTTGAGGCACACCTTTCTGCCAGCTCGATCAGTTTATCCTCTAATCCCATCTTTTTGGCACTGCAAACTGGAAACACAGTAATCGTTTCCTGCAAAGGTGTGATCGTAAGGTGTGGCATTAGCTGGTCGAGGATAAATTCAGTCGGCTCGTAAAGCTTCAGGTTTTTTATTGTTGCTTTCATCGTAGAGAGACAGGGGCTCATATCGCAGAGAATAGGATACTTTCCTCCTTCACTTGCTTGAATCAAGATTAGTTCTAATTCTTTTGCCTTTTGATCTGCAACTTCGGTATATCCCTTGCTCGAAAAAGCCATGCCACAGCATAGTTGAGTCATATTTTCAGGGTAAATGACTTCAAAACCACCTTTGTTAAGCAAATGAACCAGGACGTCCGACAATTCTCTTTTGTCTAGCTGACTTTTCGAAATCCCCATCGTTCTATTGATGCAACTGGAGAAATAGACCACTTTGCGTGGTAGGTTTTGATCCTGCGGACGGTTTACGTCAATGCAATGAGCACCTTTGGGGAGAAAACGATTCCATTTAGGAATTCGTTTGAGGGACAAAATATGTAAAGAAGTGCTAATTCCTTGCATGATTCTGCCCCCTAAGAGTGTATGAAAGAGGTTAGCGGTGTTTAATAAAATTTTAATGGCCTTCGACGTACCTCCAATTCTTTTAGATATCCATCGGGCTTTTTGAGCTGAGGTGGCGCTCTGACTTCTAAGGTTTTTAATGAGTTGACTAGTATCTATTTGCACCGGACAGCTAGTGGCACAGAGCCCATCGGTTGCACAGGTAGCTTTCCCACTATATTCAAAGCCTTTGCTTAAATAGGCTAATTGTTTGGGATCGCTGCCTGTTGAGGTTAGGTGTGTTATTTGACGGTAGACCGCGATTCGTTGTCGTGGCGTTAGGGTTAGGTCGGCCGAAACGCAAGAGGGTTCGCAGAATCCACACTCAACGCACTTGTCGATGCTCTCGTGTGCTGGAGGTAGTGGTTTGAGATTTTGAAGATGTACTTTTGGATCCCCGTTTATAATCACCCCTGGATTCAAAAGATTTTCTGGATCGAAAAGTAATTTCAATTGCTTCATCAGTCCAAAAGCTTCGGTGCCCCATTCTAATTCAACGAATGGTGCCATGTTACGGCCAGTACCATGTTCGGCCTTTAATGAGCCATCGTATTTAGAGACCACTAAGTCTGTCACTTCAGCCATGAATTGGCTGTACCGCTCCACCTCCTCGGAGGATCCAAAATCTTGGGTAAACACAAAATGAAGATTTCCTTCAAGGGCATGTCCAAAGATCACCGCATTTGAATAGCCCCATTTTTGAAGACTTTTTTGAAGGTCAAGGGTGGCCTCCGCTAAGCGCTCTAATGGAAAAGCCACGTCTTCAATGATCACTGTGGTTCCTGTTTTACGAATCGCTCCAATTGAGGGGAATAATCCCTTTCTAATCTTCCAAAGTGATTCGTATTCTTTAGGGATACTCGTGAACTGAATCCGATTTTCTGGTCCACTCGTCTCGAGTTCTTTTGTGATCCTCTCGATCTGACTGCTAAGTTCGCTCTTGGTCAAGGCTCTGGTCTCAACCAATAAGGCACATCCTAATGGACTTAGTTCTTTTAAGTAAGCACCCATTCCCTCTTGATTTTCGACAGCCCGAATCCCTGCTCTGTCGATAAGCTCTACTGCCGATACTGGTGCTTTTTTAAGCTGTATGACTGCTTTGCAGGCTGCTTCGAGTGATGGGAAAAGCATCAAAGAGCTGGCTCTAAAAGGGTGCTCTATAACGGTATGGTAGGTAATCTCAGAGATAAATCCGAGCGTCCCTTCCGATCCGATGAGGAGGTGTTCGATAATCTCAAAGGGACCGGTGAAATCAACCAAGGCATTTAGACTATACCCCGTAGTATTTTTTAATTTGTATTTATGGCTAATTCGATCAGCAAGTGGTTTATTGGCTTTGACTAATATAGCCATCGCCTCAATTTCATAAAGGAAGTCTGGGTGACTAATTCTGAAGTTGCTTTTGCTCTCAGGATCTGCCGTGTCAAGGATGGTGCCATCGGCAAAAATAATGCGCATACTTGCCACCGTTTTATAGGAGTTTTCAGCTGTTCCGCAGCACATTCCACTTGCATTGTTCGCGGCAATGCCACCGATCATTGCGGTGTTGATGGAGGCTGGATCTGGACCTATCTTACGACCATATTTGGCCAGTAGGGCATTGGTACGACCGCCAGTAAGACCAGGTTGTAATTTTATGGTATGTCCGTTGTCGAGGATGGTGTATTTCTTCCAGTCATTTCCGGCAATGATCAATACAGAGTCGGAAATTGCTTGCCCAGAAAGACTCGTGCCTGCAGCTCGGAAGGTGACTGGCAAGGAGAGTCTCGTGCATTGGTTCAGAATGCACGAAACTTCCTGCTCGTCTTTGGCCTTTATGACTAATTTGGGAATTAGTCGATAGAAACTGGCATCAGAGCCATAAGCCAAGGTGTGAAGCGGATCGTGAAAAATTCTTTCCGCATCGATATATTTTAGTAACTGCTTATAAAGCGTTTTGTATTTTCCTGCTAACATCTTAATCTAGGTTGCTGACACCGTATAAAAATAGGTAAATATCTGACCTATTCGGTTCAATAACCCAAATTATTCAGTCTTTACTTAGACTTCAGGAGCAAATAGGGGAGTGCTTAAATAGCGCTCGCCAGTATCACAGATAATTGTTACGATTGTTTTTCCTTTGTTTTCCGGACGTTTAGCGACCTCTAATGCAGCATACACGTTTCCACCTGCAGAGATACCACAGAAGATTCCTTCAAGTTTCGCAAGCTTGCGAGCAGTATCGAAAGAGTCAGCTGCTGATACTTTAAAGATTTCATCGTATGAGGCCGTGTTTAATACTTGAGGAACAAAACCTGGACCAATTCCTTGAATTTTATGAGGACCTGGAGCGCCACCCGAAAGAACTGGTGAATCTTCTGGTTCTACAACCACGGAATAGAATGAAGGTTTTTTTGCTCTGATCACTTCCGAAACACCGGTGATTGTACCTCCAGTGCCTGATCCTGCAACGAAAATATCAACTTTGCCATCTGTGTCGTCCCAGATCTCAACTGCCGTTGTCTTACGGTGCATCTCTGGATTTGCAAGGTTATTGAATTGCATTGGAATGAAGCTTCCTGGAGTGGCTAGCTTAAGCTCTTCAGCTTTCGCGATAGCACCTTTCATGCCATCTTTACCTGGAGTAAGAATCACTTCGCCGCCATAAGCAGCAACGATTAAACGACGCTCAACACTTACCGTGTCAGGCATAACAATTTTTAATTTATATCCTTTTGCCGCACAAACGAAAGCTAGTCCAACACCAGTATTTCCGCTAGTAGGCTCAATGATGATCGTATCTTTATTGATTAATCCATTTTTTTCTGCGTCCTCAATCATGGCGATCCCTAATCTGTCTTTTACGGATCCACCAGGGTTTTGTGACTCTAATTTGACAAGGACTTCGCAGTCTAATCCTTCAGTTAAACGATTTAAGCGAACTAATGGTGTGCGACCAATAAGGTCAGCAATACTATTTGCAATTTTTGCCATGGCTTTATGAGTTTATTATATGGTACAAATATCCATTATCTAAAAGAAATTAAAAATCCCATAAATTGCGTATTTTGATATACCCTTTTTATGGTATGCCGCTGGGATCTAAGGTTTTCTCGGGGATGCAGAATATTAGGTATTTAGATTAATTTTAGATCAAATATTGAATTTTTAGAAACTTGTTATGTACACGAACCCTGTTATTTTACGTCGAATTTTACCCAGTGATAACCAGCAGCTAGCTGCAATTATTCGAGCGGCATTGGTAGAGTTTGGCGCGAATCATCAAGGTACAGTCTATTATGATGAGTCAACAGATCATCTTTCTGACCTATTTGAAATCCAGAAGTCAGTCTATTTTGTAGCACTTATTGACAGTCAAGTGGTCGGTGGTGGTGGATTATTTCCTACCTCAGGTTTGCCCCATGATACTTGTGAGTTGGTTAAGATGTACCTGTTGCCAGAATTTCGAGGAAAAGGGATTGGGAGCATGCTACTGGAACAATGTTTGTCGAATGCGAAAGCAATAGGCTATAAAAAGGTCTATTTAGAATCGATGCCTGAACTAGCTGGCGCCTTAGCTATTTATGAAAAATTTGGATTTCAATACCTTCAAGGCCCATTGGGCAATACGGGTCACTTTGGGTGTGAAAGATGGATGTTAAAGAGTCTAGACTAGTGTTGAACACGAAGCTTCTTCAGTCTAAATATAGTATTCGATATTGTTGATCCAGCCTGCTTTAATGGCAAGCATAATCAATTCAGAGGCATTGGAGACCTCCATCTTGCGGAAGATATTCTTGCGGTGGGTATTTACCGTGTGATAACTGATATTTCGTTTTAAGGCGATCTCCTTGGTTGTTAACCCTTCGGCAATGAGCTTGACGATCTCGATTTCCGATGGCGTTAATGTTTTACTATCTTCTCCACTATTTCTTGATTCTCCTAAATCAATTAAAAGGTCTAAAACGTCCTCGGAGTAAAACTTCTTGTTTTTAAGGGTCGCATCAATAGCCGCAAAGATCTCATCTCTATCAGCTGATTTATAGCTGATGTTTTTGATCCCGATTCGACTGATGTCTGCAAACTCCTGCTTGCTCACTAGGTTGGTCAATATCAATATGCCGAGTTGAGCATTTTTAAGTTTGATATTTTTCAGATCGTCTGGTCCATCGAAATCGATGTTGGCGGTATCTACGATAAGGAGATCAGGCGATTTTTCTTGAAGTAGTTTTATCAATTCTAGGTGGGTGTTGGCAACACCTATTATGGAGTAGTTCGGTTCAGACTGAATAAGAGAATGCAGCGCCTCAACAATAAGAAATTGAGAGTCGGCGATTGCAATTTTAAAAACCTTTTCTACACTCATATTAAACGGATATTATTCCCGGTTTTCCCTTGAAAGAGAATTTAATTGATGGCTCAAAGATACAAAATTCAACCGATTTTTAATGAAGTCATAGTTAGTGAACCCATGACTGCTTTATCATTAAAGAAATTAAGTTTTTCATTTTCTCCTTGTAAGGCGAGCGCATAAAGTAAGGGAAGATAGTGATCAGGTGATGGAATGGCCATTGAAACTTCTCTTCCAAGAGCTGCGTAATCGATTAGACTCCTGTGTTGATGGTTCAGGATGTGAAGTTTGATTTGATCGTTTGCATGAATCGCCCAATCGAATCCAAATTCAGGTTCATTCATTTTATCCCAAGCCGCGAGGCGAAGATTATGCACGATATTGCCACTGCCAATGATTAAAACCCCTTTGCTTCTTAAGATAGATAACTCTTGAGCTAACTCATAATGAAATTTGGGCGGCTTGGTGTAGTCCAGACTCATTTCGATAATTGGGATATCCGCCTCGGGATAGATATTTCGAATAACACTCCAGGCTCCATGATCAAATCCCCAGCTTTCATCCAACCCAACAGAGGTGCTTTTAATTATTTCCTTGGTTTGTTGAGCAAGTTCTGGACTGCCCGGTGCTGGATATTGGACCGCATAAAGCTCACGCGGAAAACCTCCAAAATCATGTATTGTAGGTGGTTGAGAGGCCGCGGTGACAAGTGTTCCCTTCGTTTCCCAATGTGCTGAGATGCAAAGAATGGCTTTTGGCCTCGGCATCGATGCGCCCAGTTTTCTCCATTCAGATACGAATTCGTTCTCTTCAATGGCATACATCGGACTCCCATGACCCACAAAGAGTACGGGCATTTTTTCGGTGTGCTCTCCGAAAGATGCTAGATTTCGTAATGTGTTGTCACTCATGCTTTATTGTGTCGTATTAGCTATGTTTTGAATGAAAAGCACATTTCAGTTGTTATCGAGTGTAATATCTTAACGCCTTAAATCCCACCAGTTTTCCACTTTTTTCGTCCCAAAGTCTAAGTTTAAGCGATTTGAGACTTGAGAAAAAGGTTACTGGTTTAATGTCTTGAAAGACTGGATTTTCCTCATGACATTCTGGAAGCTTGTAATTAGGAATCTTCGGGCTCAGGTGGTGAATATGATGAAACCCGATATTTCCAGTAAACCACTGGAGTACTTTAGGGAGTTTAAAGTAGGAACTCCCCTCTAAGGCTATCTCTTTGTAATTCCAATCTTTAGCTCTTGCCCAGACCACATGCTCGTATTGATGTTGGACATAAAACAGCCAGATGCCATGAACCGAAGCAATATACAATACTGGTATTTGTATGAATAAATAGTCTTTCCAACCTATCGCCCAGATGGTAAGTCCAATGGCAACTATCAAACCGAGGTTTGCAAGAGCTAGATAAACATGGTCTTTAAGCTTAAATGATTTTCGAGGCATTCTATTTTGAAGCACAAAAACTAAAAATGGGGCTAGTCCAAATAGAAATAGGGGATGTCGATAAAGTCGGTAAGTGAATTTCTGCCAAGGGGAAAGCTCAAGAAACTCTTCAATGGTAAGTGTTTTAACATCGCCAACACCTCTTTTGTCGAGGTTGCCAACCGTAGCATGATGTTCTTGATGCTCGTTGTGCCATTTGTGATAGGGGGTAAAAGCTAATATTCCTGTGATAATACCGATGATTCGGCTCAGAAGTTTTGATTTAAAGTATGAGCCGTGTCCACAGTCGTGAAAAATTATAAAGATCCGAACCAAAAATCCAGCGGCAAAAATCGAAAGAAAAAGGGTCAGGAAATAAGAGATCTTTAGACTCCAGACCATCAAGACCCAGAGCAAGATATAAGGTACTATCGAGTTTGCAATCTGCCACCAACTTCTTAATGGATCGGAGAAATTGTATCTGGAGACAATCTCCATCCAAGTTGGAGAATTTTTAGTCGAATTATCGGAGGTGCTCATGGCTCTTCTATTTAGAGTAGTGAAATAAATGGTTTTCTAAATTGAAATAGTAGCCATTTTGATGTGTGTCGATACAAAGATAAGGTCGTGTTGGAATAATTGTTCAATCAAACAACCTTTTTTTACCATCCGGATTCGCCTGTATTTTAAGAATTTGAACTAATCGGCTAGTTCATAGCAGATAGTCATTCGGAGTTCAGATAAATTATTTTCAGGAAATAGTTGTAAATTGAATAGATGTCTATGAATTAATAGCTGAACCTCTATGAAGAGAATCGTATTGTTTTGCGATGGCACGTGGAATAGTCCCGATGGGAATGCGAGTATTTCGGAATGCCAAACCAACGTTGTCAAGATGGCTAATGCACTTGCCCCTTGTTCTGCCGATGGTGTAACTCAATTGCTTTATTATGATGCTGGAATTGGTACCGAGGGTCCATTGTTAAATCGACTGTACGAGGGTGCCACTGGTGCTGGATTAAATGAGAACATCCTTCAAGCCTATCGATTTATTATTGATCACTATAACCTAGGTGATGAATTGTATCTCTTTGGCTTTAGTCGTGGTGCCTTTACGGTCCGTAGCTTAGCTGGTTTAATTCGAAATTCGGGAATTCTTCGGAGAGAGAATAGAGGAATGATTACTAAGGCCTATGCTCTGTATCAATTTAGAAGCAAACGGTATCATCCGAAGGAGTTAGAGGCGACCTTGTTTCGACGTTCTTTCGCAGTGGCTGAGACAACTCGCATTAAATTTATTGGTGTCTGGGATACAGTAGGTGCGCTGGGCAATCCACTTGTTTTGAATGGAGTTGTAAATAGTCGGAATCGTTTTCATGATACAAAATTGTCAACTACGGTTGATTTTGCCTATCAAGCATTGGCTCTTGATGAACAACGGGTGAATTTCAAACCTTCGATTTGGCATCAGCAGCCTGGAGCGATTTCTCAAGTTCTAGAGCAAGCTTGGTTTGTAGGGGTGCATTCGGACATCGGAGGTGGATATTCAGAATCTGAATTGTCTGATATTTCGTTGTGTTGGATGTTGACGAAGGCGACTGAATGTCAGTTGAGGTTTGAAACTATTCATACAAATGTGGATGTGATGGCGAGGATTCATCAATCGTTTAGCGGATTTTATAAGCTGTGGCCTCGTTTTTTTCGTCTAGTAGATTTGGGGGAGAAAGAGTTCGATACGCATGAGTCATTACACTGGTCGGTATTTCAACGCATCAATCGCGACAAACTCTTTAGACCAGCCAATTTGATGGAGTATTTTTGAATTTTAGTTGCTGTTTAAGGGCATAAAAAAGCCGGAAAGAATTTTGCTTTCCGGCTTTTAATAAATATATCGATGATTAGTATCTTTTCTTTCTGTCTCGGCGTATGAAATCTTCTCTGCCGCCTTCAGGTTTTCTGAAGCCACGTTCAAAACGTCCGCCTCTATCTCCACCTCTGTCACCACCTCTATCTCCGCCTCTGTCGGATCTGCCACCTTCACGGCCAGCATTACTTACTTCAGCATCAAAGAACGATCCTTTGAAGTTCATTCCGCGACTGTTTTTAAGTAGAGTAGTGCCATAAGCTGATTCAACTTCTACGGTAGCATAAGTCTTGTAAAGATCGATCTTGCCAATCTCAACATTTCTCCGTCCAGTAGCATCAATAACAAACGTGATGATATCTTTAGGTATAAGGCCTTGTGATAATCCAATATTAAGTCGGATTTGTGTCATCCCCTCCGAAGAGGTTCTGCGCATCTCACGTCCTTCACGAACTTCTCTTCTCCCTGCATCGTGTGTGTCGGGAGCATTTAAGTCAGCCGTATTGCCATAATATTCTAGGAAACGGTTGAATTCAAGAGATACAACATGTTTGATAAGATCCTCTTTTGAAAGAGCTTCCAATTTCTGATAAACCGTTGGAAGGAATGGCTCAATCTGCTCCTCGTTGATCGTTACTGTTTCCAGTTTGTCAATAAGATACATCAATTGTTTCTCGCATATAACTTTACCCGTTGGTACAGGCATACGAAGGAATTTCTTTCCAATCCCTTTCTCGATCATCCTAATCCGACCTTGCTCTTTCATGTGAATGATTGAGATCGAAATACCAGACTTCCCAGCTCGGCCAGTACGACCGCTTCGGTGAGTATAGTTTTCAATATCGTCAGGTAAATTGTAATTTACGATATGAGTAAGATCATTAACGTCGATTCCTCGTGCGGCAACGTCTGTAGCAATTAGCATCTGAACACCTTTTGAACGGAATTTCTCCATCACAAAATCACGCTGTTGTTGACTAAGGTCACCATGAAGTGCCTCGGCACTATAACCATCTGTGATCAGCTGAGCAGCTATCTCTTTGGTTTCCATGCGGGTGCGACAAAAAACAATTCCATATACTTCGGGCACAAAGTCCATCACACGCTTAAGTGCTGAATAGCGGTCTTTTGCGTGAACCATGTGGTAGATATGCTCTACATTATCAGCACCGCCACCTTTTTTTCCAACTGCAACCTCTACAGGATTAGTCATGTAGTTTTTTGCAATCGCAGCTACTTCACGCGGCATGGTAGCCGAGAATAGTAATGTTTTCTTTGTCTTTGGTGTTTGTTCTAATATAGCATCAACATCTTCTTGGAAGCCCATGTTGAGCATCTCGTCAGCCTCGTCAAGAACCATAATGGTTATTTGAGAGAGATCGACCTTGTTTTTGCGAATCATATCGTGCATACGACCAGGGGTAGCAGCGATAATATGAACGCCTCTACGTAAGGCAGAGATCTGTCCGCTGATATCGGCACCTCCATAAACTGGAAGGATTGAAATTTCTGGCATATACTTAGCGTAATCCGAAATTTCTCTAGCGATCTGAACACAAAGTTCTCTGGTCGGACTCAAGATAAGTGCCTGAGGTGATTTGATTTTCAAATCGATTTTCTGTAGGATTGGAAGACCGAATGCGGCAGTTTTACCGGTTCCGGTCTGCGCTAGTCCAACAATGTCTGTAGGGTCTTTCAGGAATAAAGGGATAAACTGTTCCTGGATTGGCGAAGGTTGTTCGAAGCCCATTTCTTGAATCCCCTTTAGGATTCTTGGGTCGAGTCCCATTTCATTAAATTGCATCTTCTGTTTTTTAATGACGGGCCTGCTAGCTCCCAAATGAACCAATTACCCGTCTTATTTATGTTCTAAAAAATACTTTTTGCCACTCGGCAAAAGTTTTGCAAAGGTATTAATTTTTTGATTGGAATATGATCTGGACTTAATTATTTGACAATGAGGTCAGAATAGTCCATTTTCAAACTTTTATATTTCCTTATTTTTGTCTGAAATAGAGCTGAATTGGAATTCCTTTGAAATTAAAATTACTCCGAATCTTATTTTCTAGGTATCGCTTGTATGGATCTCTGATGTATTGCGGGAGGTTACAAAAGAATGCAAAACTTGGAATCTTAGTCGGCAATTGAGTAATGTATTTAATCTTAATGAACTTCCCTTTGTAGGCCGGTGGGGGATAGGCCTCAATCAGTTCGAGTAGTAACTCATTCAATTTAGAAGTTGCAATATGTCGGTTTCTATTTTCAAAAACCATCATGGCATCCTCTAAGATCTTCAAAATCCTTTGTTTCGTTAAGGCTGAAGTAAATACAATAGGTATGTCAACAATTGGGGCGAATTTCTCAAAGATATCTGCCTCGAATTTCTTCATGGTGTTGTTGTCCTTTTCTACTAAGTCCCATTTATTAACGACCACAACAATCCCTTTTTTGTTCCGATGAATCAGGTGGAAAATGCTCACATCTTGTCCTTCTACCCCTCGGGTGGCATCTAATACGAGCACACAAACATCCGAGTCTTCAATGGTCCGAACTGAACGCATCACCGAATAGAACTCAATATCCTCTGCCACCTTCGTCTTTTTTCGAAGACCTGCAGTATCAACAAGGATGAAGTTATGACCAAATTTAGTGTATTTCTGTGCCACCGCATCACGAGTAGTTCCCGCAACATCAGTTACAATGTGACGATCTTCACCAACTAACGTGTTGATGATGGATGATTTACCTACGTTTGGTCTGCCCACTACAGCAATCCTTGGCGTTTTATCATCAACTTCTTCATCCGCTTTATTCGGTAGCATATCTACCACTTCGTCAAGCATGTCGCCCGTTCCTGAGCCATTGACTGATGAAACGCAAAATAGTTTCTCGATGCCTAAGGCATAAAACTCATTCGCATCTAGACTGCGTTGGTGGTTATCAACTTTGTTGACAACCGTTATTACAGGCTTTGAATTGCGACGGAGTAGATCGAAAACAGAAATATCTAATTCGGTAAGTCCGGTCTCGACATCGACTAAGAAAATAATGACATCGGCTTCTTGAATAGCCAAGTTCGCCTGTCTGCGTATCTCTTCTTCGAAAATATCATCCGAGCCAGAGACGTAGCCTCCGGTATCAATAATTGAAAATTCCACTCCATTCCAGAGCGATTTTCCATAATTTCGATCACGCGTTACCCCTGGCGTGTCATCCACGATGGCCGCACGCGATTCTGTTAATCTATTGAAAAATGTCGATTTTCCTACATTAGGTCTTCCGACAATTGCTACTATATTGCTCATCTCTTTTTTTACCTATTATTGAATTTCGTAACCAAAATTACGAAGCTGGCTCTCTTTGTCCCGCCAGTCTTTAGCTACTTTAACATACATCTCTAAGAATACTTTCTTCTCAAAGAACTCTTCCATATCCAGTCGGGCCTCGGTGCCTACTCTTTTTAGGGCTTTGCCTTGGTGTCCGATGATGATCCCCTTTTGAGTGTCGCGGGCCACATTAATTACTGCTCTGATGCGCAAAAGTTTTGGTTCATCTTTAAACTCCTCCACTTCAATCTCAACGGAATACGGGATCTCCTTATCGTAAAATAGGAGTATTTTTTCTCGAATGATCTCCTGAACAAAAAAGCGCTCGTTGCGGTCTGTCAATTCATCATTCGGAAAAAATGGAGCCCCTTCAGGAAGGTTCGCAAGTATTCGTTTGAAAACATACTCAAGGTTGAACTTCTCTTTAGCCGAGATTGGCATCACCTCCGCATTGGGAATAAGCTCCCTCCAACGTTCAACAAGGGCAATTAACTGCTCTTGATCGGTGAGGTCAATCTTATTAATTAAGACCAATACTGGTACTTCTGCTGATTTTATTTTCTCAAGATAGTCGGCGTTTTTGGAAAAATCTTCGACTACATCGGTGACATATAAAAGTACATCGGCATCCACTAAGGCTGTATTTACAAAGCCAAGCATCGATTCTTGCAGCTTATAGAGTGGTTTTAAAATCCCTGGGGTGTCTGAATAAACAATCTGAAAATCTTCACCATTGACAATGCCCTTGATGCGATGTCGAGTAGTCTGCATTTTGGAGGTGATGATCGAAAGTTTTTCTCCGACCATCGCATTCATCAACGTTGATTTGCCAACATTGGGATTTCCTATGATATTGACAAATCCAGATTTATGTGCCATTGTAATTCCTTAATTTTTTGCAAAGATAGTAATTTTTAGGCAAGTAAGGAGGCTTTAGTCATGTGCCTGTTCGATTGAATGGCTCAGTTCAATTGGTATTTTCTCCCAACTCTCTGTTTTACCTTGAAAAATAGTTCGGTGAAAAAATTGAAGAACTATAGCACTCTTTTCCTTATTTTTACACCTGATTAATCAAATCTTTGTCTGAAATATCTAGACTATAATTTAAAAAGTATGCAGTGGAAAACTAAATTAGGCACTCGGATATCTAAGACCATTTGCAACCTGGTTGGGACATTATTTCTTATTCTAATTGGCTGCATTACTGCGTCGGCATTTAACTCTCCAGATCCTGTGCAGACTGCAACCAGAGCCTTAGCTTCTCCATTTAATCCAAAAGATTTTTCATGGAACTTGGATTGGCCTGGTCGTATCTCTCGCTATGATCTGGTATATCTAAGTCCTCCTGTTGATCCGATGCAAGGTATTCCATTAGGTAATGGAGATGTGTCGGCTTTAGTGTGGTGCGAAGGTTCTAAGATTGTTGTGGTGCTGAATAAATGTGACTTGTGGGATGATTCACAGACAGGAAAGCCGGAAATCTGGGATGAGAAATATGACTTTTATACGACTCAACGACAAGCATGCCGTATTGAAATAGATTTTAAATATCCAGTTTTTAATACTCTTTATCTGACAGATTTCAAGGCTCGGCTTAGTCTTTCTGATGCAAAACTTATTTTAGATGGCACAACGCCATTTGGTCATTTGGCATTTAACGCATTTATTGATCATCAATCTGGATTGTTGCTTTGTAACTTAGAAAGTGCCTTTAAAGAGGATGTACCTATTCAAATCTCAGTTGATAGATTTGGTTCTCGAACCTATTCGATGTGGTACACCCGAATGAGACGTGATGCAGAGCTTGGTCTTGCAGGAACGGAGGCCATCACTGACGATACGAATGTTTATATCACTCAGAAACTAACCAGTGGGACTTTTGCAGTTGAAGGCTCAGTGGTAAAAACGAATGGGTTGGTCGTTCGCACTACGCGCGATCATTCACGTTTGGCTTCGATTCAACTTTCTGGAAAGAGCGAGAAGAGCGTCCAATTGGCTTTTGCTGTTACTTCTCCTGTAAATGGTGATCCAGTTTTGGAGGTTAAGAACAAGATTTCGGCGTTGCAAAAACAAGATTTAGATTCAAGATCTTTGACTCATTCAGCCTACTGGAAATCGATCTGGAACCGCTCGTTTGTCGATTATGGCGATGATTATCTCAATAATCTCTGGTATTTAACCATGTATTACGCACATGCTTCGCAAGGGGGTAAATATCCTGGTCGTTTTAATAACGGGTTATGGGGATGGAATCACGATGTTCAGCAGTGGAATTTTTATTTTCATTGGAATCAGCAACAGCTCTATTGGCCTTTGAATGCTGCAGGATTTCATGATTTAATTACCCCTTATCTTGATTATCGATTTCATTCACTTCGATTTGCAAAGAAAGATGCAAAAGAGGTATACAAGGCCGATGGCGCTTTTATTTCGGATGTTACCAATCGAAATGGTTACAATAGAATTGATGCTGATGTTAAGTACAACCATACTCCAGTGGCTGAGGTAGCTCTCGATTTTTGGCGTCAATATCAATTCACAAATGATAAAAAGTTTTTAAAAGAGCAAGCCCTGCCATTTATTTTGGAAGCATCAAGATTTTTTCAATCGTTGTTGGTTAAAGAAAGTGATGGCTTATATCATGCCAAAGAGGGTACTGGCTACGAAGGGGTCATTAAGTTACATGACGGACTTACTGAATTAGTCTATACTCGAAAATTATTTATGGTGGCGCTTGAGGCACTTAAACTAGCTAAGGTGGATATTCCTGAGGCTAAAATTTACAGAGATATCATCGATCATCTAGCTCCTCTGCCAGTTGTGAAGGCTGCTCAGGGGCTGATTAAGCTGGATGAGCATGGAGCGATCATAAATAGAGGCATTTTTAAAGGATATTTGGCTCCGGGAAACCAAATTATAGCTGCTGGATGGGGTATTAAAGAGAAGAATTGGTTAACGACGTGGTATCAAACTGATGATCCTCAATATGCCTATCTTCTTGCCGGAGATGATAAAACCCATAAGCCAGCAGAGTTTAAAGTATTAGATGGCATTTTTCCTGCAGTCCCGTGGTCGCCGGTATTTCCTTCTGGATTAGTGGGATTGAAACAAAAAGGGGAGTCGTTATTCAAGGTTATGACCTCTACTTTACGGTTGTATGGGACTGAGAATATGGGCTGGGAACCAGTTCCAATAGTTATGGCACGTCTGGGTTTAGCGAAGGAGTTGGCTATTAACTTATCTCAATTTCCTGCTAAGTGGCAGTTTTTTGTCAATGGCTGGGGACATATTAGCCCCGAAGTTGAGGAAGATGCTCATGGAACATCCTATTTTAAAGCTAATTCAGTAAATGTTGTCGGATCTGTCACCGGGGAAAAGGTACCTGTTCCGGCTTGGCCATTCCGGCATATGTCGATGGAGGCGATGTCGGTACTGGCGACTGCGATGAATGAGTCAATGTTGCAGAGTCACGATGGGACAATACGGGTGTTTCCAGCATTTAATTCAGCGAAAAATGGACGATTTACCTTGCATGCTCAAGGTGGATTTGTAGTCTCCTCAGAGATGCGAGAGGGTAAAGTAGTTTGGATAGCACTGAAAAGTATCAATGGACAAGATTGCAAGTTGGAATTACCTTGGGATAAGGTATTTGTGACCTCTAATCGCAATCGCAAAAGTCGAGAGGTAAGAGGAGCGATCGTTGATCTAAAGACTAAGCCAGACGAACAAATCCTTCTCGTGCCTAATGAAACGGATGTTGAATCGTGGAGTGTTGTTGGTGAGAGCCCATCGACAAATGAGCAAGTGAAATACCACGAATCTGGAAAAACACAACTAGGAATTCCTCGGATGTTTTAATTGACTGTGTAATAAACAAGATCGGGGGCATCGCTGCTTGTTTTAAGTGTAGCAGCGATGCCCCCGATGTTTCAGGATAAATAGATTCGGTATTAAAAATTCACCTATTTCTTAATTTTTGAGGTGTCGACACTCCAATTATCCGTACGGAATATATTCACAGGAAGACCCTCAGAGCTAAATAAATTAGGAATGGCATCATTGGAAAATCCAAATCTAACTGCAACTGGATTTTTAATGGCCTTGTTCCAAACTACTAACGAATTCTTTTCAATCTTACCTAATGCAGGTTGGAAGATTTTGTCTTCGCCGGCAATATATAGTTCAGTGATAATTTTGTCCTTTGAAACTAAACCATTGGCCGCGTTATCGAACAGGATTCTAATCTTCTGTTTCTCGACCTGCATAGATTTATAGAGTGGCGATTTATAGGCAAGTCCAGTTTTGCCATAAGTCTCACTTAAGGCAAGCTTAGCTAATCGAGTTGCGACATCAATTTTATTGGCTGGATGAATATTTTTCAAGTCTGAGACTAAATCGGAGATGACCACCATGCCTGTTTTCGGTATCGAAAGACAGTTGGTTTGTGCTTCACGTAAAAGGGCATCTACATTATAGTTTCCATAGCCAGAGAATGGCGCAATCTGAACGTAGTAAAACGGAAAATCTTTTTGGAAGTCATTGCGCCAAGCTTGGATCATTTTAGCCATTAGTGCTTTATAAGTTAAAGCTGTGCCTGAATTGCTCTCTCCTTGGTACCAGATAGCACCTGCGATCTCGAAATTTTTGATGGGGGAGACCATCGCATTGTATGCCTCTCCTGGAAGGTTTGGCCACCAAGGTAAGGGACCGATCTTTTTGGAAGCCTCGCTAAGTTGAGTGTCATTTTCCACTAATTCTTTCGGCGTCCAAACTTCAGCAGATGTTCCACCCCAATTGCAATTGATTAATCCAATAGGGATGCTTAGATCGTTTTGCAATTGTTTTCCAAAGAAATAACCTACTGCACTAAAATGTTTCATCTCTTCAGGAGAGCAAACCTTCCAAGATCCTATGCAGTTGTCTTGTGGAGTATTGGATGTTGACTTTGGAACATAGAAAAAACGGATTTTTTGATTGGTCGCATGTGGCATCTCATCCAGACATTGTTTCAGATTTTGATCGCCACTCCACTCCATATTACTTTGACCACCGCAAAGCCAATTTTCACCAATCAGAATATCTTCTAAGATGATCGTGCCATTGATCGTGATCGTGTAGGGCCCCCCAGCTGCAGGCGTCTTTATTTTACTTATCCACCGTGTTGGAGAACTGCTTGTGCCTGAGTAGGTGGTAGTATCCCAGCTGGTTTTAATGACAACTTTTTCACCTGGACCAGACCAGCCCCATATCTTTACTTCACTTTTTTGCTGTAAAACCATATGGCTGCCAATGATGGAAGGCAGACGAACTTGGGCAGAACTATTTTTCAGGTTTAAGAGTAGGGCAGAAAGAACGATTAGGATGTAAAAGGATTTTTTCATAATTATCTCAGTTAATAGGTTCTTTTAAGTTTGTAGTTTATTCTGATAGAATTAGATAGCTCGAATTTAGATTGATGCGCATTTTAGATTTCAAATATAACTTTGTTTTAGCTATTTTTGACTTTTAATATTTAGAACATCAAAATTATGATTCAGAAACTTTTTGGACTTGGTGTATTATTTCTTTCACTTGTTTTTTCAACTTCGCTTCCTGCGGAGAATTCAAAAAGTATGAATTCTAATTTAGTGACTAAAGTTGAGAGCCAAGCTCCGGATTCGCTGAAATGGAGCGTTGTCTTTTTAAACAAGATCCTATACTCTTGCAATGAATGGTATTTGTCAAATAATCAACTGAAGAAACCTATTCAAGGTGTTTTAAATTATGCAGAGAATGATCCATTAGATACCGTCGTTACGAAGCTTCATCGAATGTTAATTGAGGGAAGTTCGATGTATTTAATTGATCGATATCCTCAAGATGTTCGCAATGTAAGCGATGTACAAGGGTATGTTTCTGAAGCTGATATTCAGAAAGAGATTGAATCCATCAAGAAAGAGCTTTTTGATAGTCTGAATAATGCAAACCTACAAGTTCCGGCTAAAATTTTAAATTCAGAACTTCAGAAAGCTCAAGTTGTTCCTGATGGTGATCCTATGCTATTGCTTGCGAAGAAAAACACCTTGCCCGAGGAATTTAAATCAAATTTAGATCGTCAGTTGGCAGCAATTCAATTTCCTCCATCTGCTACTGGGGCTGCAACGGACTCTATAATTCGAAGCATCTTTGTTAACTATCGAAATACCTTCAATGATTCAGTCTTGAATCGCTGGCGAGACAAGACTACTTTTGGTTATCGATCTAAGAAAATCAATCAAATAACTACAGACCGAATTATAAATTATCAAGCCCAAATAGCGCAACAGAATATGAAATTGCTTAGCACCTACAATGAAAAAGTCGTTGGCTTAGTAAATGATTCATTGCGACTTGCTCTTCGGTTTCTTGCCCGTCATGCCGATGCTGATTCTGCCCTTGTACGTTTGGCAAATCTTACGGATTCTAAGACTGAAATCTGGACTGCAAACAGAGATATGAGGCCGATTCGAATGTTTTTAAAAAATGCTCAGAACGACTCAATTAGCGTACTGTTGTTAAACAATAAAAAAGGAGAGCTTAAATTAATTATTGATGATAATATTAAATTGACCAGGTTTACGGAATCTAAAGGTCGCTCTGTCTCTTTTCAAACCAAGGCACTTGATCCTAGTCTGCAAAAAGTCAACTTGAAGCAAGTTATTTATCCCCCATGGACACTTAATGGAAATGGCTCATTAGGTTTTACGCAAACCGCACTTTCTAACTGGTCGAAAGGGGGCGAGAGTACGTTGTCGATGCTTTTAATCAGTAAATACATCGCCAACTACTCAAAGAATAAGGTTAAATGGGAAAATAGCGCAGAGGTTCGTTATGGGGTAAGCCAGACTCCGTCAAGGGGTTTAGAGAAGAATGAAGATAAGATTGAATTGCAAAGTCGATTTGGAATCTCTGCATTTAAGAAATGGTATTATTCTGGAGAATCTAATTTTAAAACACAGTTGGCTAATGGGTATGCTTTTCCGAATAAGTTAACCCCTATATCCGCATTTATGGCTCCTGGATTTTTAACCGTTTCCTTGGGACTCGACTATAAGCCGAGTAGGGATTTTTCACTGTTCCTCTCTCCGTTAACTTCTAAAACAACCTATGTTCAAGATACTGTTCTTATTGCACCATCAAGATATGGATTGCTACCTGGAACAAAAAAATTAGTGGAGCCCGGTATTATCGTCAAAGCAAATTGGCATTATCAATTGTCTGAAAATATTGGATACGACACCAAAGGTGAGTTCTTTAATAATTACAAGTACCCCTTTCAAAAGGTGGCTGTAGAGTGGGAACAAGTTCTTTTAATGCAAATTAATCGTTTTATTACCACTCGAATTATGACCTCTTTGATCTATGATTACAATACAAAATTTCCAATTTTAAATGATCAAGGGGTTGTGATTGGTAAGAAGCCTAAGTTGCAAGCAAAGGAGCTTTTTACCATCGGATTAACCTATAAATTCTAATCTAGATTTAAATAATAAATTCATACCATGAAAGAATTCAAAAAATATTTCAAGCTGAATGCTTCCCCTGCTGATCTTTATAATGCCTTGACAAATTCGTCCATGATCGAGATCTGGACTGGCGAAGCCGCAGTAATGAGCACAGAGCCAGAGAGTGAATTCTCACTTTGGGACGGCGAAATAGTCGGTCGTAATATTGAGTTTGTACAAGATCAGAAAATTGTTCAGAGTTGGTATTTTGGCGAAGATGTAGAGTCTATTGTGACCATAAAATTGCACCTAGATAAGCAAGGAACGAATGTTGAGGTGCATCAAACAAATATACCTGATGAGGCTTATGAAAATATTGCTGAGGGTTGGGAATCCGATTATTTTGGCAGCCTAAGCGAATTGTTTGATTAAAATACAGGCTGAATCATAATTTTTAAAGGGTTAGGCTCATTTTGTAGTCGTCCATAATAAATCCATGTCCTATCGGGGTTGCGATTGGTTCATCGATTACAAACCCCATTCTTAGATAAGCAGCTATACTCCCAGAATTATCCTTGTTTACCGTTAGGGTTATCTTTTTGATTATCGACTCTCGACCTTGTTTGATCAGATAGTCTAGTGCCGCTTTTCCAAATCCCATTCTCCGTTTCTCGTTGACGATATAGATCTTGCTTAGAAAAATCTCTGTGTTTGATTGTTTACAAGCGAAATAACCAACAAGAGTTGAATGTTGCCGAATGGTATAGTAAACGCAATCGGCTTGATTAATTTGCCCTTGGATGGCCTCGAATGACTGGAATGTATTGAGCATATAGTCAATTTGTGGCTGTCCGATGAATGGCACATAGTGCTCGTTCCATATCTTTGATGCCAAGGCAACAATTAAATGGATGTCAGCTTCCGAATCAACTTTCTCTATCTTAATATCTAAGGTTTGTTCTTGCAAGGTCGCAACTTAATCTTAGCAAAAGTGTTTAAATAAAGTCCTTTAAGATTGCCTTATTTGTGCCCCAATCTCACGCTCATAAATGCTGACGAGTCGACTCATTGTTTTCTCAATCTGCTTGTCGGTAAGTGTTTTCTCGGCATCTTGTAGGATGAAACTTATGGCATATGATTTCTTTCCATTCGGAAGTTTTTCACCTTCATAGACGTCAAATAGGTTAACGCTTCGTAAAATCTCTTTTTCCGCTTTGAACGCTAGCGTTTTAATGGTGCTGAAAAGTACTTCTTTGTCCAACAGCAATGCTAAGTCTCTTTTAACTTCAGGATATTTCATCAATGGAGTATAGCTAGCCTTGTGATTTTTAATGGCTTTTAAAATGACTGTCCAGTTAATGTCACCATAAAATATGGTGGCATTTATGTCGTGCGATTTCATTAGTCCTTTGTTGAGATATCCCAATTGCGCGACAGTTACATTGTTGTGTTTATATTCTAGTCCTTCTGTAAACAGGTCGTTAGAGATCGATTCAATGGCACAACGGTCTAAACTAATTCCAAGTCGAACAAGGATATTTTCCACATTTGCCTTGAGCGTAAAAAATGATGTCGCCTCTTCCTTGGTATTCCAGTTCGGTGTCTCTTTAATCCCCGTAATCCAAATTCCAATATGTTCTGCCTCACTGTAGTTCTTAACGGGATTTTCTGTCACCTTGGAGGCGTCGTACTTATAAACATTGCCAAATTCAAATAGGCGAAGATCGGTATTCCGGAAGTTTGTATTCCGATTAATGGCCTCTAATCCACCAAAGAGTAAAGTCTGTCGCAGGCTATTTAAATCATTGCTTAATGGATTGAATAGTTGAACGCTGTGGCTTAATGGATAGGAGCTTAAATTTTCGTAATAGGCTAATTTAGTCAACGAGTTTGACATTATTTCATTAAATCCTCTTGCCGTAAATAGTTCGGAAATTAAATTCTGTAATTTGATTTTATCAGGTCGCGGTGCATGCTGAATAGTCGATTTAGTCGCTGTGTTCGGCTCGATGTTATTGTACCCATAAATACGTAATAGCTCCTCAATCACATCAACCTCTCTTTTGACATCAACCCGATATGGTGGGATTTCAAGACTTAGCCCTTGCTCGGATTCCTTTGTAATTTTAATTTCCAATGAAACTAAAATTTGTTTAAGGATCTCTTTTGGAATCTCCTTGCCAATTAATCGGGCTATGTTTGAATAGCGAACTTCAACAGGAAAGAATTCAAGAATGGTAGGTTCTGATACGACATCAATTAAATCACAGGAGATAGTTCCACCTGCAATCTCTTGAATGAGTAAGGCGGCACGTTTAAGGGCGTAAATAGTCTCGTTTGGATCAACACCACGCTCAAACCTAAATGATGCGTCTGTGTTGAGCCCATGTCGACGAGCAGTCTTGCGTATTGATACCGGATTGAAATAGGCACTTTCTAAAAAAATTGAAGTTGTGGTATCCTTCACCCCAGAATGAAGACCGCCGAAAACACCCCCAATACAAAGGGCTTCCTTGGCTGAGCAGATCATTAAATCTTTTTCGTTTAAGGTTCTTTCAACGCCATCTAAGGTGGTGAATTTAGTCTCGTTTGCTACTGTTTTTACGATTATTGATCCTCCCTGAATGGCAGAGGTGTCGAAGGCATGCAGCGGCTGTCCAGTTTCATGTAGAACATAATTTGTGATGTCTACGATATTGTTAATCGGACTTTGCCCGATGGCTTTTAGTCTATTGCGTAACCATTCGGGTGATTCAGCAACTCGCACCCCCGAAATTGTTAGTCCAGCATACCTAGGACAAGCCTCTGGATTTTCAACTTTAACGGTGATTGGGACTGAATTATTCTCCACTTTAAACCCTGTAATATCAGGTCGGGTATAGGTTGTTTTCTCTTTTTGACTTAAAAAGGCTGATAAATCTCGCGCAATTCCAAGATGTGAAGCACTGTCTATTCGGTTCGGAGTTAAATCAACTTCCAATATAAAATCGCTGCTAATATTGAAAAAATCACTTGCTGGAGTGCCTGGTATAGCTTTTGGATCTAAAACAAGAATACCATCATGGTTTGACCCAATGCCGATCTCATCTTCAGCACAAATCATTCCCATCGATACCTCACCCCTTATCTTCGATTTTTGAATCGTGAATTGTTCGTCTCCATTGTAAAGGATTGTTCCAATGGTCGCAACAATAACCTTTTGTCCGGCACGCACATTTGCCGCTCCACAGACAATCGGTGTCGCTTCTTGATCGCCAATATTTACCGTGGTAACACTTAGATGGTCAGAGTTAGGATGCGCTTGACAAGTTAAAACTTCTCCAACAACCAACCCATTTAACCCACCTTTAATGGATTCAAATTCTTCTATGCTGCCCGTTTCAAGTCCTAATTGGGTTAAGGTGGCTGCAACTTCGGCAGGCGATAGTTTTAGATTGATGTATTCCTTTAACCAGCTGTATGAGATATTCATTCTGTGTTGTCTACGTGATAAAAATTAGCTTCGCAAATATAGGTATTTTACAAGTCTTGCCCAATATAACATCCTTAACATTAGATTGCTTAAATTTCAGCAACTATCTTGTGATTTTGATCTAAACAACCCTTTCTTTGGTGTTTAATTAAGAGTGTTGATAATTTTTTAGATATTTTTCTAAAAAAGATAGTATTAATAACTTGAATTATTATTTTGCATCACCAAAACTAATGAGGGTTTTAGTGATGGTGTATAATTTAAAAAATTGATGTTCAATTAATTAGAGATATCCTAAATCTAAATATATTATGGCAAAAATCAACAAACCACGCGTTGTTAAGGACTACGATAAGCTCCCACTCGAGGTGCAGGGTCAAATCAAGCTTACTTATCCGCAAGGATTTTCCGGAAGTCTTATCACGTATATTAATGCAAAAGGCAAAGTCGTTTCCGCTTTGCCCTATGAAACGGAGGAGTTTTATTACCTCGTTCGGATGACCTTAGAAGAGGCCAATAACATTGTTGAAAACGATGATGATTTTAACGATGAAGGTGTTTTACGTGATGATTTTGCCTTGCAGGAATTTGAGGGACATGATGACGTCGAAGAGGATGTTAATGATATCCCAGACGATATGCCGGAGGATGAAGAGGACGATATGGAAGACGATGTTTAGTCTTAGATAGAAATAAAAAGAGCTGGTTTATCCAGCTCTTTTTATTTCTATACCACAAGGTTTGATTTCAAATAGCTTAAAATCTCCCCTTTTTGATCTGGACTAAACCACGTAATCTCTGGATCTCGTCTAAACCAGGTTAATTGTTTTCTGGCATATTTTCGAGTGTTTGCTTTGATCTTTTCACTGGCCTGCGCTAAGGTAATTGTTCCGTCAAAATAATCGAATAATTCCCGGTATCCAACGGTATTTAATGAATTTAGATTTCGAAATTCATAGAGCTCTTTCGCTTCTATCTCTAATCCATCTTTAAACATTTTGTCCACCCGATCATTAATGCGATTGTGCAAGATCGCTCTATCGCAGTTTAATCCGATTTTGATAATCTTAAATGGCCGATTTTGAATCTTATTCGTTCGTAATTCGGAAAATGGTTTTCCGGTAGTTAAACAAACTTCTAATGCATGAACAATCCGTTTAGGGTTCTTACGGTCAACTTCGTTGTAATAATTCGGATCCAAGGTTTGTAGTTGGTCAAGCAATGGTTCAAGACCTTCCGCTGAAAGCCTATTCATCAATGCTAGACGTAGTTCGGGATCAATATTCGGTAGATCATCCAGCCCATTCACCAGTGCATCAATGTAAAGCATCGATCCACCTGTCATTAAGACGTTGTCTCTAGTGTTAAAAAGTTGTTCTAGCTTTTGCAGTCCGTCTAATTCAAATCGTCGAGCATTGTATGGATCATGAATGGAATGAGTTCG
Source organism: uncultured Bacteroidia bacterium (assembly GCA_903905505.1). GTDB lineage: Bacteria > Bacteroidota > Bacteroidia > Bacteroidales > Prolixibacteraceae > JAAFHB01. Next base: position 30,703 of record CAIVGL010000028.1, read on the forward strand.
AATAAAATGATGAGGAATAGCCTCCAAGGTCTGTTGATCTGGAGCAGCAGTTCCAATGTTCATCTCTTGGAATATCTGTCTTGAATCGCAAGATATAATTTCTGTTTTCAGGAAAGTTGCTAGATCGATACTTAAATCGGTCTTGCCAACACCCGTTGGCCCGAGAAGAATAACGAGTGTTTTAGTCATGTAAAGGTTTTGAATTGCAAGACATTGTTTTAGGAAATTATTTGACTTCTTCTGCCTCACCATAGATTAAGTCGAGGTCTTCAAGTTCTCCGAAATCAGAATAGTCAATCTGATTGGCTAGGTCTTGATCCGATAGTAGATCTGAGTCGTCTTCATTAAAAGAGTGCTGCAGTGGTGCATTTCCAATTTTCTGAACCAATATAGGAACCCGTAACTGTTTTTCTGGGTCAATCCCTTTTATTCGAATGTATAATGACTTCTGATTACGGATATCAAAAACGTAAATTAAGTTCAGCTCCTGTTCTTTTAAGAGTTCGCCTAGTTTGACCTGTTTCATTGATCGCAGTGCTAATCTAGGGTTGATTCCTTTGGTCTGCATCGGAATTTCCAATATCTTATCCCACTCTTCATCGGCCCAAAAGAATGTCGCAAGCTCTGATTGGTCAAATCTACAGGCAAGCTGAATGGCCTTGTGAAGTTGGAGAAAGGTGTGATTTGCATCAGTATTGATATGCAAAACAAAATCTCCCACCTGATCTGATATGATTTTGAATCTAAATACCATGAGATTAACTTAGCTAAAACTAACCTAGAATAATGGGTGCAAAAGAACCGTTTAACGTCCTAAATTCTAGGTCTAATCTACTACTAAATAATCAGATATGCAAATTTCAAGAGATGAAATACTGATTGACAAAGAGCAGGTTGTTTCCCCTGCTCCTTGTCAGATCTTTATTGATTGTTTTTAATGAAGTTCAGACATGATCCGGCTTTAAACCACTCAATCTGTGCTTCGTTGTAGGTGTGTTTCGCACCAATCTCTTCTGATGATCCATCGGCATGATGCAGAACTAACTGCAACTGTTTTTCAGGCTGAAACGATTCTAGGCCAATGACATCGATTGAATCATTCTCCTGGATTTTGCTATAGTCTGATGGGTTTGCAAAGGTAAGGGCTAGCATCCCTTGTTTTTTCAAGTTGGTTTCATGGATACGAGCAAATGATCGTGTTAAGACAACCTGTGCGCCGAGATGACGAGGTTCCATAGCCGCATGCTCACGAGATGAACCTTCGCCGTAATTTTCATCACCTACAATAACAGAGCCTAAACCCTCTTTTTTATAGGCTCTTGCTGTCGTTGGCACGGGTCCGTATTCGCCTGTCAATTGATTCTTCACCGAATTCGTGTTCCCATTAAAGTCATTTACGGCACCAATTAATAGGTTTTCAGAGATATTGTCTAAGTGACCTCGGTAGGTAAGCCATGGGCCAGCCATCGAGATGTGATCGGTTGTACATTTGCCTCTGGCTTTGATTAACAACTTGAGTCCTTTCAAGTCTTTTCCCGACCAAGGTTTGAATGGTTCAAGAAGCTGAAGTCGGTCTGAACTACTGCTCACCGAGATTTCAATTCCTTGATAGTCAAGGGATGGTGGTATCAAGCCTTGATCTTCAACCGCAAACCCTTTTTGAGGTAAATCATTTCCAGTTGGAGGATCAAGTTTTACTTTCTCCCCATTTTCATTCACTAAATAGTCAGTTATTGGATTGAAATCCAATGTTCCGGCAATAGCAAAAGCAGTAACAATCTCCGGAGAAGCCACAAATCCATGTGTTTTTGGGTTTCCATCAGTTCGTTTTGCAAAATTCCTATTGAAAGAGGTCATGATTGAGTTTTCAGGAAGATTGGCTGCATTATGTCTTGACCATTGACCGATACAAGGTCCACAAGCATTGGCTAGAACTACACCGCCCATTTGTTCGAATGCGTCTAGGAAGCCATCGCGAGCAACCGTATAACGAACAAGCTCAGAGCCTGGTGTTACCGTGAATTCTGCTTTTACTTTTAAGTTTTTTTCACGTGCTTGTCTGGCTACAGATGCTGCACGGCTAATATCTTCATACGATGAGTTGGTACATGATCCAATTAAGCCAACTTTCATCTCCATTGGCCACCCTTTTTCTTTTGCCACTGTTTTAAACTGAGAAAGTGGAGTTGCAAAATCTGGCGTAAATGGTCCATTGATATGTGGTTCAAGCTCAGAAAGATTAATCTCGATAACTTGATCAAAATAGTTGGCTGGATTGGCATAGACTTCGTCGTCAGCCCTTAAGTCAGAGGCAATCTTCGTCGCCATCTCCGCGATATCCGCACGGCCAGTGGCTTTTAAGTATTCGCTCATGCTTTCGTCGAATGCGAAAGTTGAGGTGGTAGCGCCTACTTCAGCACCCATATTGCAAATGGTTCCTTTGCCTGTGCAAGATAGACTTGCAGCTCCTGGACCAAAATATTCGATGATGCAACCAGTTCCCCCTTTTACAGTAAGAATACCCGCAACTTTTAGTATGACATCTTTAGGCGAGGCCCAGCCACTAAGTTTTCCGGTTAAGTTAACCCCAATTAATTTAGGAAATTTCAATTCCCATGGAATACCCGTCATCACATCTACCGCATCGGCTCCGCCAACACCAATGGCAATCATTCCTAGTCCGCCAGCATTAACGGTATGTGAGTCGGTACCAATCATCATTCCGCCAGGGAAAGCATAGTTCTCTAATACGACCTGATGGATGATTCCTGCTCCTGGTTTCCAGAAACCGATACCATATTTTTTGGATACAGAAGAGAGGAAGCTATAAACTTCTTTATTGGTCTCTTCGGCTTTCTTTAAATCTTCAATAGCACCAGTTTGTGCTAAAATCAAGTGATCGCAATGGACAGTGGAAGGTACACTGACAATATTTTTCCCTGCTTGCATAAACTGCAATAGTGCCATTTGAGCTGTCGCATCCTGCATTGCCACCCGATCCGGATCGAAATTTACATACGAAACACCCTTTTCAAAAGCCTGAGTAGGAAGCTCTCCAGAGAGGTGTGAATACAGAATTTTCTCAGTTAATGTAACTGGTCTGCCAATTAATCCACGTAGTTTTTTTACGCGTTCTGGAATCGCAGCATATACCTTGCGAACCATCTCAATGTCATAAGCCATGCGGTACTGTTTTAAGATTATAAAAGAACTGCAATATTAACGATTATTGATGAGAAAAAAATAGTGAACTTTACTGTTTTTTGTGCTATTTTTATGGAGAGGATATTTTAAATTAGCATCCTAATTCAGTTTTTACCCACCCTGAAATTAAGTATGATTTGGATTAAGCCCTTGGTCGTTGAGAATATTCGAATCGCCTTCCAGTCTATACGCGGTAATTTAGTGCGATCTGTCTTAACTATTTTAATTATAGCCGTAGGTATTTCGGCCTTAGTGGGAATCTTGACAGCTATTGACTCGATAAAAAATTCGATTACTACCGAGTTTACACGACTTGGAGCTAATACCTTTAGCATTCAAAGTCGAGGCACGCGCATTCATATTGGGAGCCAATCGAGTCGCACTATGAACTATAGCTATATCAGTTATACGCAAGCTCGCGCATTTCGTGAACAATACAATTTCCCTTCAACAGTTTCAATTTCTGTAATGGCGAGTCAAGCTGCAACAGTTAAGTCTGATACAAAGAAAAGCAATCCTAATATAACGGTACGAGGTGTGGATGAGAATTATTTAACCACTGCGGGGTATGAGTTAGAGTCGGGGAGAGGTCTGACCTTTAATGAATCTTTTGAAGGGGATAATGTGGCCATGGTTGGAGCTGCTTTGGTGAAAAAGATTTTTCCAGCAGACCTCGATCCCATTGGGAAATATATCTCTGTTGGTAGTGGTAAATATCAAATTGTAGGGGTTTTAATAGATAAGGGAAGTGGATTTGGGAACTCGGCGGATCAGATTGTGCTGCTCCCATTTTCGAATGTCAGACAGTATTTCGCAAGGCCATCGATGAACTTTAGAATCAGCGTTATGCCTAAAAGTGCACAGCTGATGGATGCGGCTATGGGTGAAGCAGAAGCCGTGTTTCGAAATATTAGGGGATTAAGCGTCGTTGACGATACCGATTTCTTAGTCGAGAAGAGCGATAATCTTGTCAATGTACTGCTTGATAACATCAAATATGTGACTCTTGCCGCTACTGTTATTGGCTTTATAACCTTATTAGGTGCAGCCATTGGCTTGATGAATATCTTACTGGTAACCGTTGCTGAACGTACCAGAGAGATTGGAATTCATAAGGCCGTTGGGGCAAACTCTCGCTCCATCAAGAATCAATTTATGATTGAATCAATTATCATTGGGCAGCTTGGAGGTCTTTTAGGAATCTTTTTAGGAATCTTGGCAGGCAATGGAGTCTCACTGATTATCGGTAGCTCCTTCGTTGTTCCTTGGCAATGGATGATGGTGGGGGTGTTGCTGTGTCTTCTGGTAAGTTTTGGCGCGGGAGTGCTTCCTGCTATTAAAGCATCAAAGTTAGATCCTATCGATGCATTGCGCTACGAGTAGAAACTAACTTTGATGTTTTGTTGGGAAATTAACTTGAGAATCGGCCTATTGTGTCCCGATTATTTAGAGCTCATTTTAAGGACATTGACCTCATCCTCGCTAAGGAATCTCCATCTTCCTCTTGGGAGATCTTTCTTCGTTAAACCGCAGAAATAGACTCGGTCTAACTTCTCAACTTTATAGCCAAGGTGCTCAAAAATACGTCTTACAATTTTGTTCTTGCCTGAATGGATCTCTATTCCAACTTGCTTTTTGTCATCTTCACTGACATAGCTTACTGAATCAGCCGCAACAAAACCATCTTCAAGGGTTATACCATCCACAATCTCCTGCAGGTGATTTTTTGTAACCTTCTGATCCACAAATACGTGGTATATTTTTTTGCGATTGTATTTAGGATGCGTTAATCGCTTGGTCATATCGCCATCATTGGTGAAAAGCAACAGTCCTGTAGTGGCTTTGTCTAATCTACCAACAGGATAAATGCGCTCTGAACAAGCATTTGCGATGAGTTCCATCACCGTTTTGTCGGCGTTCGGGTCTTCTGATGTGGTTACGTATCCCTTTGGCTTATTTAAAAGAACATACATCTTCTTTTCGGCCGTGATAATCTTGCCATTGAAACTAACTGATTCGCCCGGCATAACTTGATAGCCCATCTCCGAAACTATTTTTCCGTTGATGGTTACACATCCCGTTGCAATAAACGTATCTGCTTCACGACGCGAACATAATCCTGCATTCGCGATATATCGATTAAGTCGCATGGCACCTTGCTCCTTTTTTGTAGGGGCTGATTTGCCTCTCTTCCCTGAAGTTTCAAACTCGTTATTTAGATTTTGATTTCCAAGTCTTCCGCGTAATACTTTACCTGTTTTATTGAGGTATTGATCTGATTCTGCCCCTTCAAACTTTCTTGCAGGACGTTTTTCTATGACGTTTCTCCGAAATACATCGGAGGTCCGTTCTTTTCCATTCCTTCCTAAAACTGGACTTTTGGGTTTCGATCCGGAGGCCGTTTTAATTACTTTAGTCTTGCCGACTCTTTTACCTGCGGTTGCATCTTTTGCTTCACTTCGACCTGTGTTAGATTTTCTGCTCTGGTCGCTTGGCGCGGAACTCCCTTTTCTTACTCGTGGTCTGGTTCCGGGCTCTTTTTTATCGACGGTACGCTTATCCTCGCGCTCCTGTCCTCTGCCTCTTCTGATAATCATGTGGTAATTACTTGACTTGTTATTATTTCGGGTACAAATATCGGTAAAAAAATGGAGAGTTATACTTTAATTCAGCGGAAGCAGAATAATCCTTTGATTAATTGACTCAATTTAACAACTTTGTAGACTAAATCGTAAAAGTATAATAGACCACACTATATGGCACTTATAAAATCAATTTCAGGTATTCGGGGTACAATAGGAGGTTTGCCTGGCGATGGGTTGACCCCTCTTGATCTAGTTAAATTTACGGCCGCCTACCTTACCTGGGCTAAGTCAAATCAAAATGGGACGAAGAAGATCAAGATCGTAGTCGGCAGAGATGCTCGAATCTCAGGAGCGATGGTTGATGCCTTAGTTACTGGAACCTTGTTAGGAATGGGTGCCGATGTGGTGAACCTTGGCTTGGCTTCCACGCCAACGACAGAGCTTGCTGTTTTGGCTGAAAAGGCCGATGGCGGAATAATCCTTACTGCTAGTCATAATCCGAAGCAGTGGAATGCGCTTAAGTTGCTCAACTCCGATGGCGAGTTTCTGAACGACCAAGAAGGGAAGATTGTTCTGGAGATTGCTCAAAATGAAAGTTTTGAATTTGCTTCTGTCGACAATTTAGGAACTCAGACCTTTTCTGATTATACCCAATATCACATTCAACATGTTCTCGATTTAGCACTGGTGGATGTTGAGGCGATAAAAAAGAAAAAATTTAAAGTGGCTGTAGATGCGGTAAATTCTGTTGGTGGGATTATTGTGCCTCAGCTTCTAAAAGCGTTAGGAGTGGCTGAAGTGCTAGAACTTAATTGTACTCCCGATGGTCATTTCCCCCATAATCCAGAGCCAATACCTGAAAATTTAATAGAGATATCTGCGACCATTGCAAAAGCAAATGTGGACGTTTGTTTTGTTGTCGATCCCGATGTCGACCGTCTGGCTATTATTAACGAGGATGGATCAATGTTTAATGAAGAATATACCCTGGTTGCAGTGGCGGATTATGTTTTGTCAAATTCTAAAGGAAATACCGTATCGAATTTATCTTCCTCAAGAGCCTTGCGAGATATTACTGAAAGGCATGGTGCAACCTATAATCCATCTGCCGTTGGAGAGGTCAATGTTACCACGATGATGAAAAATACCAATGCCGTTATTGGTGGAGAAGGAAATGGAGGCGTGATCTATCCGATGAGCCATTATGGACGTGATTCGATGGTCGGCATAGGCCTTTTTCTCACTCATTTGGCTAAATCAGGATTGAAATGCACACAACTTAGAGCCACTTATCCCGATTATTTTATCTCGAAGAATAAAATTGAGCTAACGCCAACTATTGATGTAGACAATATTCTTCTTCAAGTTCAAGCTCGCTTTGAACACGAAGAGGTAAATACGGTCGATGGGGTAAAAATTGATTTTGATAAGGAGTGGGTTCATTTGCGCAAGTCGAATACCGAGCCGATTATCCGAATTTATGCCGAGAGTCGGTCAATGGAAAGAGCTGATGCTTTAGCAGAAGAGATGATTGAAATTATAAAGCAGATTGCTGGATTATAGATTTTTACATGATAAGCGGGTCCGTAATGTGATTTGCCTTTCTGAATTTTGAGTTTGGAGAATTGTTAAGTGATCTTTAAACTTATAATTTAAACTAATCGTAAAGTGTTAACGATTTAGTTTTTATTGTTTCTCTAAACTATGTAAGTTTGCATCGATTTTTAAACACGGTTAATATTTAATTAGACAGATAATAATTCAATTTATGAAAGTTACAGTCGTAGGAGCAGGAAATGTAGGATCAACTTGTGCTGATACATTAGCATATAGAGAAGTTGTAAACGAGGTTATTTTATTGGATATTAAAGAGGGTATCGCCGAAGGCAAGGCTCTTGATATGTGGCAAAAAGCCCCTATTATTGGTTATGATACGCGCACTGTTGGTGTAACAAATGATTATGCACGCACTGCAGATTCTGATGTCGTTGTCATAACTTCAGGATTGCCACGTAAACCGGGTATGACTCGCGATGATTTAATTCAAATCAATGCAGGAATTGTAAAGTCTGTAACTGAAAATATTGTAAAGTATTCACCGAATGCGATCATTATCGTTGTCTCTAATCCATTGGATGTGATGACTTATCAGGCTCATCTAGCTTCAGGTCTTCCTCGCACCCGGATTATGGGAATGGCAGGAATTTTAGATACTGCTCGTTACCGTGCCTTTTTATCCGATGCATTGAATATCTCACAAAAAGAGATTCAGGGGATGTTATTAGGTGGCCATGGCGACACAATGGTTCCTCTAACCCGTTATACAACTGTAGGTGGTATTCCAGTGACCGAATTGTTAGATGCGGAGACACTTGATGCAATCGTTGAACGCACCAAATCAGGTGGTGGAGAGCTTGTGAAATTAATGGGTACCTCAGCTTGGTATGCACCTGGTGCAGCTGCAGCGCAGATGGTGGAAGCAATTGTAAAAGATCAACGTAGAATATTCCCGGTGTGTATTCAGCTTCAAGGCGAATATGGTGTGGATAATTGCTATTTGGGTGTTCCAGTTGTATTAGGCAAAAATGGTGTTGAGAAGATAGTCGAACTACAGCTGAATAAAGAGGAGATGCAAATGATGCGTACAAGCGAAGGTCATGTGAAAGAAGTTATGAGCGTTTTAGATGCTTTGAATAAAGCATAAAGAGGTTCGTTCTGTATTTATAGTAAAAAGGGGTTTTAAACCCCTTTTTTTTAGCGATTTAATAATGGTTGAGATCACTTTTGACGTCGTAGAGCTTGAAGAACAGGCTTATCATATTTTAGTTGAGGCTGAATTTGATAGATTGGAAAATGGATGGTGGATCATTGATACTGGTGCCTCACGCAGTGTTTTTGATCAGGCCATGTCGGCACTCTATGTTCAAGAGAATAGTGATTCTGTGCTGGCTACTGGGCTTGGTCAAGAGATGGTAGAGACTGGATCTGGATCAGTTTCCGACTTGGTTTTAGGCGGCGTCTCATGGGGGATACTAAGGGTTGCATTGGTTGATTTTCACCATATTAATGCAGAGTATTCGAAATTCACTAACAAGAAGATAATTGGATTACTTGGAGCTGATTTCTTGTTGGCGCATAACGCTATTATTGATTTTAAGCAGCATAAAATTTGGCTCTCCTCAGAATAGTTCTTTATACAACATTGGTTTTAAGCCATCAGCGACCACTTGCTGATGGCTTTTTTATTCCTTGTTCGGACCTAATTTTATGATTTTCATTAGGTTTTTAGTGTCTAATTTAAAGCATGAATTTAATCATGGTTTTGTACTATTTTAAAATTTATTTCGTATATTTAATGGTGCGCTAATTCTATGAATTCTGTTTGGTCACGCTAGTTCATTTTCTTGATGTTTAGGATATTTTAGGGGTCTATATCCCTTGATCTCGGGTTTGTTTTAATAGGTGTTAGAGAATTAAATTTAAAATTTATTTCCTACATGGCGGCAAACAATGATATATTTTCGAAAGAGTGGTATGAATTAATTTTTCAGCCTTCTCAAAACCATGTTTATGGCGCGTATGAGCTTCGTAAAAACTCCCAATCGAGGCATTTCTGGGGTCTAATAGTGGCAATCGTATTATTTGTTTTTATTGTTTCATTGCCATCTTTGATTCGTCAAATTATTCCTCAGGAGGTCGAGAAGGATGTCTCTGTTCGGATGATCTCCACTATTAAATTAGAAAAACCAAAAGAACCTTCGATATTACGAGAAGTTCCTCCCCCCCCTCCCTTGCGTAATACGATTAAGTTTACCCCTCCAGTGATCAAGCCTGATGAATTAGTTTCAGAAGAGGAGCAGCCGATTTCGCAAAAGGAAGCTGTAGATGCTAAGGCTGCAATTAGTAATGTAACATACGACAAGGGTACCGACGATATTGCTGCACCTATAGCAACCACATCTAAGAAAGATGTGGCCGAAGAGCCTGAAAAGCCTTTCGTATTTGTTGAGCAGATGCCTCAGTTTCCCGGAGGCGAGAAGGAGATGATTAACTTCATTAAACGAAACTTGCGATACCCGACTACCGCCATTGAAATGGGGATTAAAGGGACGGTGACTGTAAATTTTGTGGTCGGGAAGGATGGAAAGATCACCCAGATTCGAATTATTCGCGGTATCGGGGGCGGCTGCGACGAAGAGGCCGTACGTATTCTTGAAAAAATGCCTGCCTGGAGTCCTGGAAGACAAGCTGGGATACCTGTACTCGTTGCTTATTCTCTTCCTTTTCGGTTTGTCTTGCAATAGAAATATTTGTTGAGATCTAAATTTATTTTAGCAGGTCTGTCTTAATTCCCTCGACGTTCTTGAAAGTCTTTCCTCGCGAGACGAATTTGCTATATATTCTTAAATTGTCTGCTTTTAGGCAAAAGTACTAGCTTATAGATTATTGTGACTCCTAGGTTGATTTTGGCTTAGTTTGTTTTTGTTAAAATATGTTAATATTTTAACAAAAACTCATTTTTGTACGGCCCTTCTGATGCGAATTGAATTGGATTATTAATTTTGTCAACGATTTAAAAAAATTGATCGCTTTCAAACTAAAACTTATCGAGTAACCGTTCTTGTTTTCCAGTGGATGAAATTTTAATTGCATCTCTAAAATAAGTTCCGAATGCTTGACAATCGATTTTTTTAAATTACCGTTAATTTTTAAGATTAAGTTACATTAAAGATCTTTCTGAATTTTTAATACAGATATGGTGTTTTTGTTTCGTTTTTTTTATTAATGTTGTATGTTTTCTAAACAGATCTTAAACTATCATTTAAACAATTAGTAATCATTAGAGTATGAAATCACAAACTGGATTTTTAAAATTTCAAAAGGTATTTTCGATGTCGGTTATTCCCGTTTCGCTTGTCGTTGCGATACTTGTGTTTAATTTGATAATGGGTGCCTCTGGCAATTTCCAAGGGAATAATAGTGCTAACGCTCCTATCCCAGGTAATTTTTTAGGTTTAATCTATAAAGGTGGAATGATTGTTCCAATCATCATGACTTTGTTATTGACTGTTATTTCTTTTTCTTTAGAGCGTTTCTTAACCATCAATAAAGCAGGTGGTAAAGGATCTGCAGTGGAATTTGTTGAAAAAATCAAAGGTTCTCTTGCGAAGAATGATATCAGCGGTGCAATTGTTGAATGTGATCGTTTCGAAGGTTCAATCGCGAGTGTATCTAAAGCGGCATTATTGAAATATCAGCAGTTAGATAAAGACAACTCGATGACTAAGGAGCAAAAGCTATTAGATATTACGAAAAATATCGAAGAGGCTACCTCACTTGAGCTTCCTAGCTTAGAGCAGAATCTTCCGATCTTAGCTACGATCTCTTCGGTGGCTACTATGATGGGACTATTAGGAACTGTAATTGGTATGATCCGTTCATTTGCTGCGATGGCGAATGCAGGTGCTCCTGACTCGGTTGCCTTGTCAACAGGTATTTCTGAAGCGCTTATCAACACGGCATTTGGTATTGGTACTGGTGCTCTTGCTGTTGTGATGTATAACTATTTCACTACGAAAATCGATAAGTTAACCTATTCAATTGATGAGGCTGGTTATAGCATCGTACAAACATTTGCATCTAAGCACTAAGCTAATTGTATTATAATTTATAATTATGCCAAAAGTAAAAATCAAAAGGAAGAGCACAGCTATTGATATGACCGCGATGTGTGATGTTGCGTTCTTATTGCTGACCTTCTTTATGCTTACCTCTAACTTTACTCAAAAAGAGCCCGTTATGGTGAGCACACCAGCCTCTATATCAGAGATCAAACTTCCAGAACGGAATGTTATCTCTATTCTTGTAGATGCGAAGGGTAAAGTCTTCTTTGGAGCTGATGGACAAGACAATAGAATCCAGATGCTTACTAAAATGGGAGCTGCCTATAATGTAACTTTTACTGCTGCCGAATTAAAAGAGTTTAGTCTGATCAATAAATTTGGAGTTCCAATTACGATGATGAAATCGTACTTGGCTTTGAAAACCGAAGAGCGTGATTTACCTCAAAATGTCCTTGGCATACCTTGTGATTCATTAGACAATCAGTTTAAATCATGGGTGAGTGTTGCTAAGACCGTTAATGCTGAGTATCGAATCGCAAT
>CAIVGL010000029.1 GCA_903905505.1 uncultured Bacteroidia bacterium
AGCGGTGCACATCAGATACCTTCGTATTATTTCAAGGTTGTAAATGGCGCTCTTACCGACTCATTAAAAAGTGGAGAATTAACCTTAAACGTTAAATTCCCTCCGGTAGATCTTAAAAAAGGACCGACTGACATCAAGAAACCATTCGCCGCTCCAATTACGTTTAAGGAGATAGCACCTTGGATACTGGGAATCATACTCTTGGCTGCCATCGTGTTTTTGGTTATTTATTACATCAGTCGTAGAAATAAAAATAGACCACTGTTTGAGCGACCAGCAAAACCGAAAATACCGGCGCATATCTTAGCTATTCAAGAGTTAGACAAACTAAAAAGCGAGCAGCTATGGCAACAAGAAAAAGTTAAGGAGTACTATACAAGGCTAACCGATATCGTGCGAGAGTATATCGAAGAGCGATTTACTATGGCAGCAATGGAGCAGACCACTCCAGAGATATTGCAAGGCTTTAAGAATCTCCAAACAAAGGTTGAGAATAAATCAATCCTTGAACTAAAGCAGATCTTAGAACTTGCCGACTTGGTGAAATTTGCAAAGCTTAATCCGCTGCCAGATGAGAATTTCAATATGCTCAACAACGCCTATTTATTCGTCAAAGAGACAACGGTTGAGTCGGCTCCTGAAAAAATAGAACCTGCTCAGCCTGAAATAACAACAGAACAGTTTGCTCAGCCGGCAGAACCTAAGAAAGAAGTTTAGTTATGGACCAGATTACATTTGCCAAACCCGAACTATTCTACCTGCTAATTGGGTTAATCCCAATGATTGTGTGGTATATCCTTCGTCAGACAAGATCCAAGGCAAGCATACAGATTAGCTCTATTGAATCACTCAAACAATCGCCAAAAACATGGAAGCATGCTTTACGCCACTTAGTTTTTGCACTTCAAATAGCTGTCCTATCATTGGTAATCGTTTGTTTAGCTAGACCACAATCAGCGGATAACTGGCAAAACCAAACGGTTGAAGGTATTGATATCATGATTGCCCTTGACTTATCAAGCTCTATGCTTGCTCGTGATTTCCAACCAAATAGAGTAGAGGCGGCTAAGGCTGTGGCTACAAAATTTATCTCTGGTCGACCTTACGATCGAATTGGATTAGTTGTTTTCTCGGCCGAGAGTTTTACCCAATGTCCACTAACAACGGATCGCTCGGTACTAGTTAATCTACTGCAAGATGTGCAGAGTGGAATGCTTGAAGACGGAACTGCTATTGGCTTAGGACTTGCGAATGCAGTATCTAGACTAAAAGACAGCGAAGCAAAAAGTAGAGTTATTATTCTTCTGACTGATGGTGAAAATAACCGTGGCGAGATTGCTCCAATCACGGCAGCTGAGATTGCCAAGACCTTTGGAATTCGTGTTTATACCATTGGCGTTGGTACGATCGGAACTGCCCCCTACCCTGTTCAAACACCCTTTGGAGTACAGATGCGTGACGTAGAGGTAAAAATTGATGAGAAAACACTGTCAGAAATAGCCACCTTGACCGATGGTAAATATTTCCGTGCCACAAATAACAAGACGCTTGCTGATGTCTATAAAGAGATCGACCGCCTTGAACGATCAAAAATTCAAAACAAGGAATTTAGCAAAAAGAACGAAGAGTATCGGCGCTATGCCTTAGCTGCACTTATTCTAGCACTATTTGCCTTAGTATTACAACTAGTTGTTTTCCGACATATTCCTTAAGAAGAAAGAAAAAATTGTGAATTATGGAATCATTTAGATTTGCACATTCTGAATATTTATACCTCTTACTGTTGATCCCAGTATTTGTTGTGCTGTTTATTCTTTCCAGAGTAAACAGACACCGATTATTGCGAAAATTTGGGGATCATAGTTTAATTACTCAATTGATGCCAAGTGTATCAAACGGTCGCCCAATACTCAAATTTAGCATCTGGATCGCAGCAATTGGACTTCTTATTATCGCATTAGCTCAGCCACAATTTGGTTCTAAGTTACTCACTTCAAAGAGAAAAGGTATTGAGCTGATGATTGCTTTAGATGTCTCCAACAGTATGATGGCTGAAGATATAAAGCCTAATCGTTTAGAAAGGGCTAAAAGAGCTATCGCAAAGCTTACGGAAAGACTCCGTGACGACAAGCTTGGATTAATTGTCTTTGCTGGACAAGCTTATGTTCAGCTCCCTATAACAACAGATTATGTATCTGCTAAGTTATTCCTTGACGCTATTAACACCGGTATTGTCCCTGTACAAGGGACAGCGATTGGATCGGCCATTCAACTAGCCATGAAATCGTTTACACCCACCTTTAATGGTAGCAAAGCTGTGATTGTGATCACAGATGGTGAAAACCATGAGGATGATGCCGTTGGAGCAGCAAAACAAGCCCAAGAGAAAAAGGTTATCGTTCATACCATCGGAATGGGACTACCTCAAGGGGCTCCAATACCTATTGGTGAAGGAAATAAAGATTTCATGAAAGATAAAGATAACAATGTAGTGGTTACTAAACTCGACGAAAATATGTTGATGCAGATAGCTACAGCAGGAGGAGGAAGTTACATTCGAGCCAACAATGCAGAAGTTGGCTTAAACAACCTATTTAATGAAATTGAGAAGATGGAGAAATCTGAATTAAATACGCGTGATTATTCCGAATACGACGACCAGTTTCCACTCTTCCTAGTATTGGCATTCATTTTAATCTTAACCGATTTTTTAATCCTAGATCGAAGAAATAAATGGCTTCGTAACTTCAGGTTATTTGGCAACCAAAAATGAGTATGGTGATGAAGAAAAATATACTAATCGTTTTGATCTGCTTGCTGGCCTTAAACTCATTCGCCCAGAAAGAACGTAAGTTTATTCGCGAGGGGAATGGCTATTACAACGATGGACTGAAAGACACCACAAAATTAGATACGGTTTCTTTTGGTAAAGCAGAGGTGGCCTATCGCAGAGCTCTTGAACTTAAACCAGAGGATTTTCATTGGCAATTCAACCTTGCGAACTCTATTTACAAGCAAAATAAACCCGAGCAGGCAGCTAGTGAATTTGAAAAACTATTGGATAAGACTAAAGATTCCTTGGAGAAAACTTTGGTCTATCACAACATGGGAAATTCGTTGCTGGCGCAAAAGAAGTTCGATCCTAGCATTGTCGCTTACAAAAAAGCACTTCGCATCAATCCGAGCGATCCAGAGACCAAATACAATCTGGCTTATGCCATGAAGATGAAAAAGAAAGACGAAGAACAAAAAAAGAAAGACAAAGACAAAGACAAAGACAAGGATAAGGACAAGGATAAGGATAAAGACAAGGATAAAGACAAGGATAAGAAGGATCAGGATAAAGATCAAGACAAGAAAGATCCGAATAAAGACCAAGAGAATAAAGATCAACAAAAGCCGCAAGAGAACAAGATCTCTAAGCAGAGTGCTGAGCAGATTTTAAAAGCGTTAGAGAATGATGAGAAGCAGACGCAAGACAAGGTTAAAAAAGCACAGGCACAACGGGCTGAAAAACGAAAAGTTGATAAAAACTGGTAAGAATAACTATTTTTGAACAGTATTGAAACCTATAAAGCGATAAGAGTACAATGAGGTTAAAAAATATCTATCTATTAGTCTGTGTTCTATTACTAAGCATACCTGGATTTTCACAACAGGTGAATTTCACCATGGAAGCTCCTAAAATAGTTGAGCTAGGCGAACAATTTCGTCTTGCCTTTACCGTAAATGCACAAGGTCAGAACTTAAAACTACCCGAATTATCAGATTTCAGCGTCCTTATGGGACCTTCGACGTCTCAAAGTAGCTCATTTCAAATTATCAATGGAGTTAGTTCACAATCTGTTTCGTTCTCCTACTTATTTGTTCTAAAAGCCAAAACTGCTGGTCGATTTACACTTAATCCTGCAACCATTTCAGTGAATGGGCAATCCATATCCTCTAATTCCATAACCATTGAAGTTGTTAAGGGTTCGGCTAAACCAACCGGAGGCGGAACGGAACAACCAACAGCCTCTCCTGGATCTGTGCCTAAATCAGATCTATTTGTTCGCCTGATCCTAGATCGCAAAAGCCTATACAAGGGTGATCATGCCATGGCGACGATAAAGATCTACTCGAAAGTTAATCTAAACGGATTTGAAGATATTAGCCTTCCAAGTTTCGAAGGGTTCTGGTCGCAAGACATTGTATTACCACAGCAGATATCACTTCAACGGGAATCCTACAATGGAGAGATTTACAACGTAGGGACATTGAAAAAGACACTTCTGTTTCCGCAACAAACGGGCACGATAACCATAGGGAAAGTCAAGATCGACTGTGTGGTTCAACAACGGGTAAAACAATCGAAAAGCTTCTTCGATGACTTCTTTGACAATTTCGCCAATGTAAAAGCTACAGTTACTAGCGATCCTATAACGGTTACGGTCAATCCATTACCAGGTGCTCCTGCTAATTTCTCAGGTGCAGTTGGTCGATTTGACCTCCGCTCATCCATAACTTCAGCTAATGTCAAAGAGAATGATGCGATAACTTTAAAATTGGATGTTAACGGAAATGGGAATATCAAACTAATAAATGCACCAAAACTAAAACTACCAGCTGATTTTGAAGTTTACGATCCAAAGACGCAAAGTAA
>CAIVGL010000030.1 GCA_903905505.1 uncultured Bacteroidia bacterium
AAACGGATGTTGCTCCGATATGAGCGTCTAACGCAGGAAGAGATCGATACCATCGAGGGACAAGCAAAAGAGGAGGTTCAAATAGCCCACAGAAGTGCATTGGCTTCTCCAGATCCAGATCCAGCTTCTATTTACGACTTTATTATTGCGGATGCTTATCCAGCCTCAAAATATCCTGAAGGTTTGCACGATTTCCAGGGAGAGAAGAAAAAGTTAATCGAGGGAATCAACGAGACTCTGAAAGCAGAATTTCGTTTAAATCCAGATACATTCATCTGGGGTCAGGATATTGCCAATAAAGAAAAAGGGGGGATCTTTAATGTCTCTAAAGGATTGCAACAAGAGTTTGGTCCAGCCAGAGTCTTCAATGGTCCTATTGCGGAAGATTTTATCACAGGTACTGCAAATGGCATGTCACGCTACAGCGACAAAATTAGAATCGTTGTTGAAGGGGCTGAATTTGCCGATTATTTCTGGCCAGCCATGGAACAGTATGTTGAGATGACTCACGAATACTGGAGAACAAATGGAAAATTCAGTCCAAATGTGACCATTCGCTTGGCTTCAGGAGGTTATATTGGAGGTGGATTGTACCACTCTCAGACTACCGAAGGGACATTGTCGACCTTCCCAGGCATTCGTATTGTATATCCATCATTTGCCGATGATGCTGCTGGATTATTAAGAACCGCCTTACGTTCTCAAGGTCCAACATTATACTTAGAGCCTAAAGCTCTTTATAACTCACCTGTAGCATCGACTCCGGTACCAGATGACTTTGAAGTTCCGTTTGGGAAAGCTCGTATACGCCGCGAAGGAACTGACCTTAGTCTAATAACCTATGGCAATACCACACATCTATCGCTTAAAGCCGCTGAGAGATTAGCAAGCGAAGGGATCAACATTGAAGTGATGGATCTTCGTTCTCTAATTCCATTAGATAAAGAGGCAATATTGAAAACCGTTAAAAAGACTGGTCGCGTGTTAATTGTACATGAAGATAAAGTATTCGGTGGTTTCGGTGGTGAATTAGCAGGAATTATTGGTGAAGAAGCATTTGAGTTTCTAGATGCTCCAGTTCGCCGCGTTGGTTCTGAAAATACCCCTGTCGGCTTTAGTCGGATCCTTGAAGCTGCCATTTTGATCAACGAACAGAAGATCTATGAGGCTGCTAAGGATTTATTAAACTACTAATGGTATAAACGATTTAGTTATTATATTCGTCAAATCAAATTGGGTGGGCTGAATAAGCTCATCCACCAATATAAAAAGAAGTATCGAATGGGAAAAATAGGCCTTTTTTATAGCTTTAAATCAAAAAAAACCGCGAAGGTTGCCGGACTAGTTCTGAATGCATTCTCGGGCGTTGATGTTGAGTCAGTTAATGTTGATGAAGTGCATCACGAAAATTTTTTAGAATACGATCGAATGATTTTTGGCGTACCAACCTGGTTTGATGGTGAGTTGCCAAATTATTGGGACGAACTTCTTCCAGCTTTGGAAGATGAAGATTTCTCCAATAAAAAAATTGCCATCTTTGGACTAGGAGATCAGATTGGTTATACCGAAAATTTCTGTGATGCGATTGGGATAATGGCTACTTTTTTCGAACATAAAGGAGCAACGATTATCGGTAGTTTCCCCTTGGAAGGTTACACCTTTGAAAGGTCAAAAGCAGTTAGAGATGGACAATTCGTAGGTCTCCCTTTGGATCAAGAGAACCAAGCTAGACTTTCGACTAAAAGAATAGAACAGTGGGTTGAGCTTCTGAAAAAAGATTTCAAGAAGTAAGACTGGAGACCTATTTATTGGGATTTAACGGCTGATATTTTAGCAGATAGGTAGCATTTTAACCAGGTGTTTTATGCTTAAAATTTTTCGTCAAGTACTCTATTTTTCACTTCTAATCTTCGCCTTATACTTCGGTGTTAAGGTTGATATCTACTATTCTAGTTATTGGTCTAGGCTAGTTCGCACCCGAACCATTCAACTTACTTCACCTGATTCTATCATCAGTCAAAAAGGGTCTACGATCATTCCAATTGACTATAAAGGAGCGATTGATTTTCGCTCTGTGGATGACGACAAGAGAAAGGATCTTTTTATCATGCATATCCTTCCAGCTATTGTTCTTACTCGAGAACGGTTACTTGATGACTTACATCACGTTGAGTTTATTTCGAATCGGATGAATCAACACAAAACGATTTCAAAGTTCGATTCAACCTTTATGTCTGAGATAAAAACCAAATACAAAACAGACTCCATCAGTGAATTAAGAAAACGGATCTATCCACATCCTGTAAGCTTAGCCTTAGCCCAAGCTATTCTTGAATCGGGCTGGGGAACCTCAAGCATATTTCGTCATGGGAATAATATCTTTGGTATTATGTCCTTTTCTCCCGATGAATCTCGTACACTTATGCGATTCAACGAGGGGAATGATGACCGATATCTAAGAATGTATGGATCTGTAATTGAGTCTATTGAACACTATTTCCAGTTTATCTCAACCGTTTCATCCTATAAGAAATTCAGACAGAAAAGGTGGGAGGGAGGTTCCTCTTCTCAGTTAATAAGATACCTAAATAGCTACCACGAAGATACGGACCAGTATTCCGTTATGGCACGGTCAATTATAGCGAGCAACAACCTTGAAAAATACGACGTGATCTCTATTGACCCTAAATTCAAAGAGAATTTTTCGTTGAAATCATTTTTAATGAAGTATTAAAAGTTTTGCCACTAAAGCACGAAGGGACGAATAGGTTGGCTAAGTGACCATAAAATAATTGTTACACCTTGTTTTTTTTAGTGCCTTCTTGGTGCCTTGGAGCCTTGGTGGCAATTCGTTTTCTGAATATTTTTTGGAGTCTTAGTGCCTTGGTGGCTATAGATAATGCTGCACTTTCAAGAGAAAGTTTATTATGGCTTGGTGATGAATTAAATGAAATATTAACAATTTGATAATCAAACTGCTAAGCTAAGTCCAATGGATTGTCTACCTTTGTCCAATAATTTATAAAAAATGAGAATGAAAGTAAAGAAAACGATTGCTATCGTGGCCCACGATAACCGTAAGAAAGATATGGCTGAATGGGTTGGATACAATTGGAAAGAATTAGCTCAACATAGCATTGTATGTACTGGTACCACTGGTAAAATGGTTGAAGATACCATCAGTCTGAAATGCAAGGAGCACGATGAGATGCCACCAAAGGTGATTAAATTAAAATCTGGACCACTTGGTGGAGATCAACAGTTAGGTGCCATGATCTGTGAAGGAAATGTTAATTTGCTTATATTTTTCTGGGATCCGATGCAACCACAACCACATGATGTTGATGTAAAAGCACTACTGAGAATCGCTGTTTTGTACAATATCCCTACAGCTTCAAATCGCTCGACGGCTGATTTTATAATCTCGTCACCCTTATTTCATCTCGATTATAAGCCAATCTTAAAAGATTATAGCGTATATATCACACGCACCATAGAATAAAAATAAAGGACTGAAATTTCAGTCTTTTATTTTTTGGTGGCAGCTACAAACTTAATAGAGACCGAATTGATACAATAGCGCAATCCTGTTGGCGGTGGACCATCATTAAATACATGACCTAAATGAGCGTCACAATTGGAACAGGTGATTTCTGTCCGAAACATTCCATGACTCTTATCTACAATGACATTGATAGACTTTGTATCGGCAATGGCACTGAAGCTGGGCCAGCCACATCCAGATTTAAATTTCGAATCAGAATCAAATAGCACACTGCCACAATTGGAGCAGTTATAATGACCCTTTTCATAGAAGTCGAAATATTGTCCTGTAAATGGTCTCTCGGTCCCTTTATTACGCGTAACCTCGTATTCCAGCGGA
This sequence comes from uncultured Bacteroidia bacterium, assembly GCA_903905505.1. GTDB lineage: Bacteria > Bacteroidota > Bacteroidia > Bacteroidales > Prolixibacteraceae > JAAFHB01. The sequence continues at coordinate 3,884 of CAIVGL010000030.1, forward strand.
GTTAGTATGGATTTCCACTCATCGGCTGATTTTACCACCTTTGGTGCCACTTGTTTATTTTTGAGCTCTTGTGATCCTGATTTATCTTGCGACATAACTTGTGTATTTAGATTTAAGCCTATTACCACTAGTATTAAATAGAGATAGTTCATATTTAGTCTTTTTGAATACGTAACGCCTAAGGTACTACTATTGTTTAAATACGTGCTATAAATCACTTATTTAAACATTTCTATAAGGTAGTATAAATCCCTGTTTTTCGGTCTGAATAATTTGTCTTATAATTAATATTATGTTAAATAAAGTAAGTTAAAATAAAGAGGGAGATTAACCCTCTCTATTGTTATTTTTTGTCTAAAGCGTTGAACTTATCCATCATTTTTAGACGATAATATAAGTTCTTAAGCTGGTCGGCAATGTAGGTGTCAGCAGGATTGTACTTAACGGCATTCTCAAGGAATGGCACAGCATTAGCAAATAACGCATCAGCCTTTTTCTTTTCTGCTTCGTAACGCACAAGATCTGAGGTTGGTATACTATTGGCGATGTCAAATTGTTTCACGCCACGATTAAAGTAGATAACACCAATGTTGTAATAAGCATCAGCTGATTCCGGTTTAACTTCAATCGCTTGTTTGTAGACCTCAATAGCCTCGTCAGTACGCTTAAGTCTGTCTAGTGCTACACCTTTAGCCAAATAGAACGAAACGTTATCCTTCTCTTTCGCAATGGCTTTATCGAGGTATTGCATCGCAACACTATCTTGTCTAATCATGATATAGTAATTGATCAACTGCACATTGATGCTCTGCGCGCTTGGGTATTTCTCCAACCCTTGTTTCATCACTTCAACAGATGCAGCGGTATCTTCTTTCGTCTTTAGCAGTTGATACGCACTAATAATTTGAGAAAATGGTGAATCGGTGTTGTAACCGTACTTGGTGCATTCAGTAAAATACTTGATAGCCTTCGTATATTGCTTCGCATTCATGGCAGACAAGCCGGTATTGTAAATGATTGCCGTATCAATGGTTGCATCCGTTTTGAATAACGGTAACTTGTCGATAAGCAATTTCTTTTCGAAATAATCAGTAGACTTGTCAAAGGAATTCTCTTGGAAGGCAGCAACTGCCGCGTTAATTAGCACATTTGAGAAGGAAACTAATTTAAGTTTAAAGATTGGATTGCCCCCTTTTTCGTCTAATTCAATCGCTTTCATATACGATTTGTACGCTTCTTCTACTGGCTCTGCAACTAGATTCTTGTATTTTTCATCCTTCGAAAGGATGATCGCTTCAATAATCTCTCCGCGAGCTTGCCATGTTCCATTCCAATTGATCGTTTTTTCCGATTTTGGATTGGCCGGATCAATAGTCTCTTGAATGGCTTCCCAAGCTTTATCAAGCTTTCCCGATTCTTTGTAAGATAAGGCAGTTGAAACTTTTCCTCTTTGAGCAAAAGTTAGAACACTAAGCAAAACGAGTGTTGTTGTGAAAAGTAATTTAGTCATTTTGTGCTATTTTACGTTAATAATTAATTCTAAAATATCAAACTAACAATTAAAAATTTTAAAGTATTTCGACTAAGCGGAACTTAATCCAACTCAACTTCAGGTGACTCTTCTTCAGATTCTGGTAATTCAGATGTTTCTGGATCTAGCTCCTCACCCTCTTCTACCTCTACCCTAGCAACTGATGCAATTGAATCGTCATCTCTCAGATTGATTAGCTTAACACCTTGTGCGGCACGTCCGGTCATTCTAATTTTTGAGATCGGTAGTCGGATGGTTACCCCAGCTTGTGTGATAATCATCAAATCGTCTTTATCTGTTACATTTTTAATGGCAACTAAAGAACCGGTCTTTTCGGTAACATTAATGGTTTTAACACCTTTGCCACCTCTATTTGTGATCCGATAGTCTTCGATTTTAGAACGTTTGCCATAACCATGTGCCGAAACAACCAATACATCTTCCAGATCGTTTTCAACACAAATCATACCAACTAATTCATCCTGCTCGTTAGCTAAACTTATACCTCTAACTCCCGATGCAGTACGGCCAATGGCTCTGGCATGTTTCTCGTGGAAACGAATCGCTTTTCCTGATTTTATAGCCAACAATATTTCATTGTTGCCATTTGTTAAGCGAGCCTCGATCAATTGGTCATTTTCACGGATCGTGATTGCATTTACCCCATTCTGACGTGGTCGTGAATAAGCCTCAAGAGGTGTTTTCTTGATGACCCCTTTCTTGGTGCAAAGAATAATATAGTTGTTATTGATGTACTCTTCGTCTTTCAATGAGGTTACATTGATATACGCCCGAACCTGATCGTCAACCTCTATGCCAAGAAGATTTTGAATGGCTCTTCCTTTCGAAGCTTTGGTCCCTTCTGGAATCTCATAAACTTTAAGCCAGAAGCACTTCCCTTTCTCGGTAAACAATAATAAAGTATTGTGCATGGTGGCAATAAACATATGCTCTAAGAAATCCTCTTCACGAGTGCTTGATCCTTTCGAACCTGTTCCTCCCCTAGCCTGCGTTCTGAACTCACTCAAAGGGGTCCGTTTGATATATCCTAAATGCGATATCGTGATCACCATCTCTTCATCAGCATAGAAATCCTCCGGATTGAACTCCTCCGATGCATAAACGATCTCCGTTCTACGAGCATCACCATATTGAGATTTTATCTCTATAAGCTCATCTTTGATAATGCCCATTCGGATCGACTCATCAGCTAAAATCTCTTTTAGCCATTCAATATGTTTGCGTAGATCTTCATATTCAGCATGGATCTTATCTCGCTCAAGACCAGTAAGTCTTTGTAAACGAAGTTCCAGAATTGCTTTAGCTTGTACCTCGTCTAACTCAAAATTAGCGATCAATCCATCACGAGCCTCATCTGGAGTTTTAGCACTACGAATCAGGTTAATAACTGCATCTAGGTTGTCGATGGCAATGATAAGACCTCTTAAGATATGTGCTTTTTTCTCCGCCTGCTCTAGATCGTACTGCGTGCGACGAACAACAACTTCATGACGATGCTCCACAAAATAGTGGATCAAGTCTTTCAAGTTTAACATCTGTGGACGCCCTTTGACTAACGCAATGTTATTCACGTTAAAGGCAGTCTGCAGCTGAGTATACTTATATAATTTATTTAGTACCACACTGGCCATCTCGTCGCGTTTGATGTCGACAACAATGCGCATTCCAGTACGATCCGATTCATCATTAATATTTGAAATCCCTTCGATCTTCTTCTCATTGACCAAATCGGCAATTTTGATAATCAATTCTGCCTTATTAACCATGTATGGAATCTCCGTGATCACAAGTTTCTCACGCCCACTCTCTACCGATTCGATCTCCGCTTTTCCACGAACAACGATACGCCCTCTACCAGTCTCAAATGCCTCTTTAACACCGGCATATCCATAGATAGTTCCTCCTGTAGGAAAATCCGGTGCCTTTACAATGTCAATTAATTGACTAATCTCAATATTGCTGTCTGCTATATAGGCTATGATCGCATCAATCGTGTCTGAAAGATTATGAGGTGGCATATTGGTTGCCATACCTACCGCAATACCAGATGTTCCGTTGACAAGAAGATTCGGAAATTTTGTTGGCAATACAGTTGGCTCCTGAAGCGTCTCATCAAAGTTCGGACGAAAATCAACCGTATTCTTATCTAAATCTGCAAGTGCTTCCTCTGCTAATTTTTTTAAACGGGCTTCAGTATAACGCATGGCCGCCGGACTATCTCCATCAACAGAACCAAAGTTACCTTGTCCGTCAATTAAAGGATAACGTAAGGACCACTCTTGGGCCATACGAACCATTGCAAAATAGACCGATGAATCACCATGGGGGTGAAACTTACCGAGCACCTCTCCCACTATTCTTGCCGATTTTTTATAGGGTCTATTAGACGCACTGCCTAACTCACTCATACCATATAAAACCCTGCGATGCACAGGTTTAAGTCCATCACGGACATCCGGAAGTGCTCTTGATACAATCACCGACATCGAATAATCGATGTAGGCAGTTTTCATCTGCTCTTCAATGTTTATCTGTATAATCCTCTCTGAATCAGACATATATGCCTTATTTTGTTTAAATAGTAAAAAGTCTTACAAAAATACTAAATTTTATCTTAAATCATAACCAATTTAGACTTTTTATGCCGTTATAAAACACATTAGAATAATGATTTGAAAAACAGGACTTTCCCATTTTTTAGATTCTTAAAGTAACCGACTTCTAAACTTGTAATATATTGTATTATAGCTAAATAAGGCAATATTAATTACTTTCTTAAAATTCATTTAACATAGATTAATGATGATTTATTGTGAATTATTCCGTAATTTAGTCCCAAAATTAAGCAGTTCATAAAACAACATACAAACCTTTCATTGAATATGGATTCAAAATTCTCTCCCCGTATTAAAGATGTACTTTCCTATAGTAGAGAAGAGGCAATACGTTTGGGAAATGATTACATTGGTACAGAGCATCTATTTCTAGGAATTATTAGAGATGGTGAAGGTATTGCAATTGACGTTATGAATAAGTTACAGCTCGACTATATGTCGATGCGAAAAGAGTTGGAATTGCAAATTCGTAAAGAGACCTCCTTGCAATTGGAGGCCAATATACCGCTGCTGAAAAATACAGAAAAGGTCTTGAAATTAGTCTTTCTTGAAGCTCGTGCAATGAACGAAAACATTGTGAATACCGGTCATTTACTGCTCGCCATTCTCAAAGAGAAACAAGGCTTAATTAGCTCTATATTCAAGCTAAATAATCTTGGTTATGAAGATGTTAAGACTAAAATAGAGGAGCTTTCCAAGATTGAAAATAAATCAGATTTTCCGGAGGATAGTGACGACGGAGATGATATGTTTGGCAAAGGTGGTAGCACCTCTGGCGGTTCATCTGCTTCAAAAGCCTCTGCGGCCCCTAAGACAGACACTCCAGTATTGGATAATTTTGGTATCGATATTACCAAAGCTGCAATTGAAGGTAGCTTGGACCCAATTGTGGGCAGAGAGAAAGAGATTCAGCGTATAGCGCAGATATTGAGTCGACGCAAGAAAAATAATCCAGTTTTAATTGGGGAGCCTGGTGTTGGTAAATCGGCCATCGTTGAAGGACTTGCCCTACGCATATCTCAACGAAAAGTTTCTCGGGTATTATTTGACAAGCGAGTGATAAGCCTAGATCTAGCCTCTATTGTGGCTGGAACTAAATATAGAGGTCAATTTGAGGAGCGGATGAAAGCGATTCTAAACGAGCTTGCAAAGGTTGACAATATCATCTTGTTCATCGATGAAATTCATACCATTGTTGGGGCTGGTGGAGCAACTGGTTCACTCGATGCAGCGAACATGCTTAAACCTGCTCTGGCGCGAGGCGATATCCAATGTATTGGAGCCACTACGTTAGATGAATATCGTCAGCACATCGAGAAAGATGGAGCCTTAGAGCGTCGTTTTCAGAAAGTTATGGTGGAGCCAACTAGCGTTGAAGAGACCATTGAAATACTACATAATATAAAAGAGCGTTACGAAGATCACCATAACGTAACCTATACCGACGAAGCGATTGAGGCTTGTGTGAAATTAACAACTCGCTATATTTCAGATCGTCATCTACCTGACAAAGCGATTGATGCGTTGGATGAGGCGGGATCTAGAGTTCACATCACGAATATTACTGTTCCTGAAAAAATCCTAAAACTAGAAGAGGATATTGAAGTTGCTAGAAATGAGAAGATTCAATCCGTAAAAAGTCAGAACTTCGAACTTGCGGCCAGCTTTAGGGATCAAGAAAAGAACTTACTAGCCTCCGTAGAAAAAGAGAAGGAGATCTGGGAGAAAGAGCTTGAGAATCATCGCGAGATTGTTGGCGAAGAACAAGTGGCCGATATTGTAGCCATGATGTCAGGCATTCCTGTTCAACGGATTGCCCAAGCTGAAGGGAAAAGGCTTCAGAATATGTTTGAAGATATGAAGCTAAACATCATCGGTCAAGATGATGCGGTGCTGAAAATCACGAAAGCTATTCAACGGAATCGGGCTGGATTAAAAGATCCAAACAAACCGATTGGTTCCTTTATTTTCCTTGGTCCAACGGGGGTTGGAAAAACGCAGCTTGCCAAGGTTTTAGCCAAATACCTCTTCGACACATCCGATGCGATGATCCGTGTCGACATGTCTGAATACATGGAGAAATTCTCCGTTTCTCGTCTGGTTGGCGCTCCTCCAGGATATGTAGGATATGAAGAAGGGGGTCAGTTAACCGAAAAAGTACGCCGCAAGCCTTACGCGGTAATTTTATTGGATGAGATTGAAAAAGCACACCCCGATGTTTTCAATATCTTGCTTCAAGTGATGGATGAAGGTCGTTTAACGGATAGTCTGGGTCGGAAGATCGATTTCAGAAATACCATTGTTATTATGACCTCTAACATTGGAACACGCCAGCTGAAGGAGTTTGGTCAGGGTGTAGGTTTCTCCACGCGCAAAACTGCCGATGAGGAGAATGAATATGCGAAATTCGTGATCGAGAAAGCACTTAAACGTGCTTTTGCCCCCGAATTTTTAAATCGTGTGGATGATGTGATAATTTTTAATCCACTCGAAAAGAAACACATCGAACAAATCATTGATATCGAATTAAAAGGGCTTTACGAACGTGTAGAGACCTTGAAATATAAGCTGGAAATTACTGAAGCTGCCAAAAAATTCATTGCAGATAAAGGCTTTGACCCTCAGTTTGGTGCACGTCCATTAAAACGAGCGATTCAAAAATATCTGGAAGACGAGATGGCCGAGTCAATCATTGGAAATACGGTTAAAGAAGGAGATACTATTCAGATCGATTTAGACGACACCAAAGAGAAGATTGCTGTGCGCATTGTCCCTCAGGATTTGGTATCGATTAAAAAAGGAAAAAGCGACAAATAGTCGCTTTTTCCTTTTTTAAATTTTCTTCTCTAGCTTCTTAGCCGCTTCCCAGTGAACATCCATCTCCGCCAAGGATAGATCATGTAGCGATTGCCCTTTTAGGAGCGTTTGCTCTTCCAGGTAATTAAACCGCCGTATAAATTTCTGATTTGTCCGTTCTAGCGCACTCTCTGGATCAATATCGTAAAGACGAGCCACATTCACAAGCGAAAAAATTAGATCGCCTAACTCTTGCTCCATTTTCACCACTTCACCGGCTTTCATCTCAAGCTCAAATTCAGCAAGTTCTTCCTTGACTTTGTCCCAGACTTGCTCCTTCACCTCCCAGTCGAAGCCTACGCCACGCGCTTTTTCCTGAATCCGATTTGATTTCACCAGGGCGGGCAGTGCAGCAGGCACCCCTTCAAGAACTCGGTTGCTCCTCCCCTTCTCCTTTAATTTTAACGCTTCCCAATTTTGCTCTACCTCTGTGGCGTCGGCGACCGAAACCTCACCAAAGACATGAGGATGGCGGTAGATTAACTTATCTGTTAATTGGGTGATAACATCTCCAATATCAAACGAATTGACCTCTGAGCCAAGCTTAGCATAGAAGACAATATGGAGTAAAAGATCGCCAAGCTCTTTCTTGATCTCATTTAAATTGTTTTTCAATATGGCATCTCCCAGCTCATAAACCTCCTCGATGGTTAGTCTTCGTAGACTCTCAAAAGTCTGCTTTTTATCCCACGGGCATTTCTCCCGCAGCTCATCCATGATATCAAGGAGCTTTTCAAATGACTCCAACTGCTCTTTTCGACTGTTCACAATGATTTATTTTTATGAAAAGCGAAGGTAATAATTTGAATCAATTTCCAATTGGATGGATTGAAATGAACTCAAAATAGATGAAAATTCGTGCTCTTTTGAGTGGACCCAATTCGGGGGCGAATAAGTTGAAAATAATTGCTGGATGAACTTCGGTTTTTCAAGATCAAGAAAGAAAAAATGTTTATTTTGTAACAGCATTTAAGGAACCATATGATTGAGCATACTTTTTCGTTAGAAGGGATAGAACCCACAGAATTCTACGGTGTTAGAAACTCCAAAATGGAGTTGATTAAATCGTATTGTCCCAAAATTCTTGTGGTGGCTCGAGGTCATACCATTAAAGTTAAAGGCGAAGAACTAGAAGTTGGTGAGTTTATTCGCAAGTTTCAACTCATCATTGAACATTATTATCATTTTAACGCCTTATCTGATGAGACAATCCATCAGATCATGATGGACGATATCAATTCGATTGAACAAAGTTTGTTAAATACCGGTGACGTTTTGGTCTTTGCAAATTCAGGCAAGCCCATTCGTCCTCGCACAAAAAATCAGCAAAAGCTTGTCGATGGAGCAAAAAAAGATGATCTAGTCTTTGCGATTGGACCTGCAGGAACTGGTAAGACCTACGTGGCCATTGCCTTAGCCATTGGGGCACTGAAAAATCGAACCATCAAACGGATTATCGTTAGTCGACCTGCGGTTGAAGCTGGAGAAAATCTCGGTTTCTTACCCGGCGATTTAAAAGAGAAGATTGATCCATATCTTCAGCCTATTTATGATGCTTTATTAGATATGATTCCGGCAAAAAAGCTAGAGGAATACCTCAAAGACGGAGTCATTCAAATCGCACCATTAGCTTTCATGCGCGGCAGAACACTGAGCAATGCTTTTGTGATCCTCGATGAAGCACAGAACACAACAATTCCCCAACTTAAAATGTTCTTAACTCGGATGGGGTTAAATACAAAATATATTATCACCGGTGATGTGACCCAAATTGACTTGCCACGTAAGCAACATTCGGGTTTAATCCTGGCCTTGAAAATACTCCAAGGTGTTGAAGGCATTTCAACAATTCATTTTGATAAGAATGATATCGTTCGACATCGATTGGTTAAAGATATTGTGGAGGCCTATGATCAATACAATATTCTACACAATGAAGATTATTAATAACGTTTAAATTTAGATAAGATGAGTGATGCAATAGTTAAGACCGATTTTTCATTTGCCGGACAGCAAAGCTTTTACAAGGGAAAAGTTAGAGATGTATATAACATTAACGACGACTATCTTGTGATGGTTGTAACGGATCGAATTTCAGCTTTCGATGTTGTTTTGCCTAAGGGCATTCCCTTTAAAGGACAGGTTTTAAACCAGATCGCTGCTAAATTCTTAGATGCCACTTCTGATATTGTACCAAACTGGAAAATAGCCACGCCTGATCCAATGGTCACTGTGGGTCACCTTTGCGAACCCTTTAAAGTTGAAATGGTTATCAGAGGCTATTTAACTGGTCATGCTTGGAGGCAATATCGAGCAGGCAAGCGTGTTTTATGTGGAGTCGAAATGCCTGATGGCATGGTGGAGAGTCAGAAATTCCCTGAACCACTTCTCACCCCAACGACCAAAGCTTCTGAAGGGCACGACGAGGATATTTCTAGAGAAGAGATCATCAGACAAGGATTAGTGGCAGAGGAGGATTATGTGATTCTGGAGAACTATACCAGAGCACTGTTCCAACGGGGCACTGAGATGGCTGCAGAAAAGGGTCTTATCTTAGTGGATACTAAGTATGAGTTTGGAAAGAAAGGTGATCAGATTTACCTAATTGACGAAATTCACACACCAGACTCTTCTCGATACTTTTATTTAGAAGGTTATGCTGATCGCTTAGCAAAAGGTGAAGATCAGAAACAACTCTCGAAAGAGTTCGTGCGTCAATGGTTAATTGAGAATGGTTTTCAAGGGCTAGAAGGACAGAAAGTGCCAGAGATGACACAAGAGATTGTCAGCCAGATTTCGGAGCGCTATATTGAGTTATATGAGAATATCACAGGTGATAAATTTGTCAAAGGAGACGTAGCCAGTGCAGGATCTAGAATTGAAACCAACATACGTCAATTTATAGCGCAGAAAATGTAACCAATCAAGTTGATTGTCTATCTTCAATAAAAAGGGCGGAAATGAATCATTTCCGCCCTTTTTATTAGCTGATTACAGAGCTAATTTATTCGGCTTTTTTGGCTTTTGTCTTTTTAGCAGGTGCAACTTCTGCAACAGGAACCTCTTCTTTGGGCTCTTCAAAGTTTAGCAACCCTTTTTCATGCAAAAGGTTATACCAAGCGATCACCTTTTTTACGTCTGAGACGTAGACTCGTTCCTTATCGTAATCTGGAAGAATAGTCTCAAAATATTTTTTGAATTGATCAGGTGTCGATTTAGTTGAAATAGAAACTCCTCCACTCTCTTTATCTGATATCTTCTTCAAGACCTCACGCAAAGGAACATCTTCAACAATGGTATAAATAGCTATATCCTCTAATGCACTCATCTTTGCATCGGCATAGGCAGTTGACTTCTTGCCTGTAAGGAGCGATTCAATTACGACACTATTTTTACCTTCTGAAATAACTTTGAATAGACCTGGTTGCCCTGAAATGGCTAAAATTCCTTTTAACATAAATTCGTTTCTTTATTTTTTTATGATCGCCGAAGATAATACTTTTTCAATCTACAGCAATGATTTCTTATTATCTACAGACTTTAATCAAAGATTGAATTTTCGGATTACCCCAAACTTTATCCATCTTCCTGGCTCAGAAACATTTCCAAAGTCGATATATTTCTGATCTAGTAAGTTGGCTGCTTCTAAGTAATAAGTCGTTCTCCTTGGTTGGTATTGTATTCGCGTATCAACTAATACATAAGGCTTGTAGGCGGTTTCAGCACCATATTTTGAACCATCCCAGTAGGTGTATGTCCCATTCCGATCTTGGTACGAAAACTGCCAATTTGCTGTTAGACTTTTGGTGATTTTATGCGATAGTCCTAGATTGACCTTGTTCTTTAAATAATCTAACACATACTTCGAGGAATAGATACCAGATTGCTTCCCTTGATTTAGAATGGACATTGAAAAATTAATGGACTGAATAAAGGTATTCTGATTCAATAGCTTACTTGGGTTTATTTTAGCTGAAAATTCAACTCCATCGGTCTTCAATGAGGTAATATTCTCGGCATACCAGACGTTATCTGAAGGTTTTTTAACCCAATCTATGATATCCGTTCCATCTCGATGAAAGTAGGCTAAATGCCCTTCAATTCCATTGATTTGATATTTGAAGCCTGTTTCAAATTCCAAGGCTTTCTCTGGCTTAAGCAAGGCATTTCCAATATTGGTTGGACTTGAATAATACAAATCAGTAAAGGTTGGCATTCTCAAAGAGGAATTTATCGATGTGTACCATCTATATTGTTTTGTAATCGAATAGCTTAGGTCAGCGCCAGGAAATAAGCTCCAGCTAGATCCTAATTGCGAGTTAGAATTCGCCATTGCACCTGCAGATATCCTTATTTTATTAAAGGAAATGGAGTGTTCAGCAAATAGGCTAATATTTTTTCGTTCATCTGATTTGGTAAATGTATGTCCTCTCTCACCAGGAACAGCAATTGGTATACCGAGGGCAGTTCCCAACACATTACTCAAAATATCCTCTTGTCTAAAGTCGGCACCAAAAGCTGTTTTGCCCCATGACGAAGCGAACCAGGTATTGAGATTTGCACCATAAACATCTGTTAGATGGTAATTGTCTGTCTTATACCATGTTGGCATTAGTTCTGGGTATCTGAAAAGTGCAAAATGATCTTGATTTCTTCTCCAATAAATCGATGGTGTGAAATGTATTTTTGTATTCGTCTCAAGTTTCACAGATGTAAAAGTAGTCTTAACTTGCTCGTATTGATCGGGATAAGCAGGAGTATAAAAACTATTGGCTCCAAATCTTCTAGTTGAATTTCCCAATTGCCAATTTAAATCACCTATCTTGGTTTTAACACCTCCTTGATAAAAGGCATCCGTAAGTTTAAAATCGGTATTTTTAATGTAACCATCTGATTCCCGATGATCCACAGAAAGGAAGTTTTTCACTTTTCCGGAGATGATTGTCGCTGAGCCACCGAGATCACGGTAGTTCTGTTCACCCGTTGAAAGTTTAACTTTAAGATTGGAATGAGTGTCGGTTCCAGTAATTATATTGATTGCTCCACTGAAGGCATTTGGACCATAGATCCGAGCGGCTGGTCCTTCTAATATTTCGATCTTCTCAATCGCATCGAAACTTACGGGAAGATTTAAAGAGTGATGTCCTGTTTGCGGGTCGTTGATATTTATTCCGTTGAGCAAAATTAATACCTGATCAAATGATCCACCGCGAATGCTTAAGTCTGTTTGCACTCCAAGGTTTCCTCGCTGTCGAACATCGACATCTAAGGCATACCTGAGCAAGTCTTGAAGACTTTGTACTGGAGCCGATTGAAGCTCTTCTTTACTTATCACTTTAACGACGCGTGCAACCTGTGAAAAGACAACAGGAACACGCTGTGCACTCACGACCACCTCATCGACAGCCACCTCTTTAATGGCATTGAGCGTGTCGTGACCGGCAATTAACATGTTTCTTTCACCATTGGAAGGGATCGCAAATAGCAGGTAAGCCACGCTTAAGCAGCCTATCTTAACCACGCGATTAAGACTCTGGAAAATAGAGAATCCTTTTCGTCCAAATTTCTTGAAAGTTAACACGCGTCCTGCCTTGTGCACCAGAACTTTTTTATTCATCTAATTTATTTTTTAAATTTAACGTCGCAAAGTTATCCAAACATTTTATAATCTGGTTTTGAATCCACATTTTTACAACAGAAATAAAGGATTACCAACCGATGTTAACCTAATTTAAAGATTGAATAATAAAGGCTATTATTTAAACCTTTGATCATACATAAACTAAATCAACTAACATGAAAAAAAGCCGTAGGGAATTTGTTAAAACAGGGACCATTGCTGGTGTCGGAATTGCTGGATTATCGTTAACCGATGCCGCTGCATTTGGTCAACATGAATCTAAAACAAAAGCTAGTAAATCTCCAGACCCAAGCATTGTAAGAGTTGGATTTATTGGGATTGGTGGTCGTGGCACTGGCCATGTGCACGATTCAATTACTGTAGGAGGTCTTGAAGTGGTTTCGATCTGTGATATCAGTCAATCTGCGATAGACAATGTCCAGGCCTTACTGGCTAAAAATGGTCATAAGCCAGCCAAAGCTTATACCGGAAGCGATCGCGCCTTCGAGCAGATGCTGAAAAATGAAAATCTCGATGCTGTTATTATTGCCACTCCTTGGGAATGGCACGTTCCAATGGCTATAGCTTCTATGAAAGCTGGCGTTCCTTATACTGGTGTTGAAGTTTCAGCTGCCAATACACTAGAAGAGTGCTGGGACCTTGTGAATGTCCATGAACAAACTGGCAATCAGATTATGATTATGGAGAATGTCTGCTACCGAAGAGATGTGATGGCAATTCTTAATATGGTCCGTAAAAATCTTTTTGGCGAGCTTATTCATTGTCGTTGTGGCTACGAGCATGATTTACGTGGAGTGAAATTTGGTTTTAAAAACGAAGTCCTTACCATAGGCAAAAAAGCCAGAAGTGAGGCCAATTGGAGAGGCTTACATTCTGTAAGACGTAATGGTGACTTGTACCCCACTCATGGTCTTGGCCCAATTGGTGTCTACCTAGATATCAATCGTGGAAACAGGTTCTTAAATATTGCCTCAATGGCCACCAAGTCTAGAGGATTGAAAAAGTATATCACCGATCACTCTAAAAACGACAAGAGTTTAGAGTCCTTGAACTTTAATTCAGGCGACATTGTCACTTCGATGATTAAATGTGCCAATGGTGAAACGATAATTGTTACTCACGATACCAATTTACCTCGCCCCTATTCATTGGGTTTCCGTGTTCAGGGAACCAATGGCCTTTGGAAAGGTGAAGGTGCCGGGGATTGGCAAGACGCGGGTGAGCAAATCTACATTGAAGGAGAGAGCAAACCGCATCAATGGGATAAAGCAGAGCCTTGGCTTCAGAAGTACGATCATCAATACTGGCGTGAAAAGGGCGATAAGGCGTTAGGAGCCGGTCATGGTGGAATGGATTTTATTATGCTTAGTGACTTCTATGATACCGTTCGTCACAAAAGACAAGTTCCATTAGATGCGTATGATGCTGCTGCCTGGAGCGCTGTTTCAGCCCTATCTGAAATGTCCGTAGCTAGAGGTGGCGAGCTGGTCGATTTTCCAGATTTTACCCGTGGTCAATGGATCAAACGTCGTCCAAGCTTTGCGATGGATACTCAATATCCTATTGATCCTGAACGTGATTACATCAATAACCTCTTTTAATAAACAAAGGTGGGTAGCACAAAGAGATCTCTTTATTCTACCCACCTTTTTTTTTAGTAAGATTCTTCTTAATCTCTTCGAACTCCGAGAAAGATCATCACATAATACAACAACGTTGCCAGTGAACCTAGCGCTGCAACAATATAAGTGTAGCCAGCCCATTTTAAAGCATCCTCGGCTTTTAGCTGCGTTTGAGCATTTGTTACACCAGAAGTTCTAATCCAAACGATTGCTCGGTGACTAGCATTGATCTCAACGGGCAACGTGATAAA
>CAIVGL010000031.1 GCA_903905505.1 uncultured Bacteroidia bacterium
ATATGACGAAATAAAAAGACCTCTTTGATGTTGAACCAATTGATTAAAATGGTTGTAGCGTTATCAAATGATTGACCGTAATATTTGAGATGAGTATTTGGGGTATTGACCGCTGAAGAGTCTTTGCCAAGGGTGGCAAAATAGTTGTAAACGGCTTTCGACTGATCGTAATGGAGGTATTCGTCGCCTGATATGCCAGCATCTTTTGAACTCTTAAGCATAAAAATGAGCAGAAGAGCGGCTAAACTGAAAAATAGATATTTCAGATTTTTTTGATTCATTTGGCTATTGGCGTTCCATCATAGATTTTCTTCACAAAATAAAGGGGTCTCTCTTGTGATTCTTTATAAATTCGGTAGACATATTCTCCTACGATTCCGAGTGCTACAAGTTGAATAGATCCTAAGAAGTAGATGCTTAGCATTGTTGAGGGCCATCCAGCAATGGCAAATCCCATTATTTTAGCGAATAGCACATACAGACCTGCACACATAAATACGAAAGTTCCGATCATTCCAAGAATTAAGCACATCCGAATTGGTAGTTTCGAGAACGAGAAGATGGCATCGGCAGCAAGTGTGAACAACTTCGATAAGCTCATTTTAGGCTCGCCGTTCACTCTATCTTCACGAATAAACTCAACATAGCCTTGTTTAAATCCAATAAATGTTCGCAGTCCTGGCAGGTATCGAATCTTTTCTTTTAAAGATAATAGTGCGGTTAAGGCCTCCCTGTTCATCATGGAAAAATTACCGGTATTTTCCATATTTTTTAGTACCGCGATATTTCTAAAGATGCGATGAAAGATGAATGTTAATAGGTTGCGGCTATAGTTGCCTTTCCGTCCAGTTCGTTTTGCACTGATCACATCAAACCCTTCCTCGTTAATTTTGCGATACATCTCTGCAAATAATTCAGGTGGGTCTTGCAAGTCGCCATCCATCATGCCAATGAACTCACCTGAGGCATATTCTAGTCCGGCTGTGTAAGCAGCTTGGTGGCCAAAATTCCGAGACAGGGCGACGATTTTAAGTTCGGGAAATTGCACCTGAGATGCTTTCAAGTTGTTTAAACTAGTATCGTCACTTCCATCGTCAACAATTATGATCTCAAAGCTAGAGGTAAAAGTTTTTAATGCGGCATGAGTTCTTTTCACCAAGTCGGCGATTAGTTTCTCTTCGTTGTAGATTGGAATGACAATTGAAAGCATATCCTTAAATAGTTAGGTCGGCATTTAGGGGTAAATTTACATTAATATCTTTGGATAAAATAAAATAACCCCAGTAAAAAACTGAGGCTATTTTAGTCAAATTTATACGATTATTAAAACAAAGTTTAATTTATCGTGGCTCTTCCAAAGATTACTTTGAAGAACTTAGGCGAGCTAAGGCAAATTCAGCCTCGTCTTTTAGATTTGGATTCTTAGCAAGTTCTTTAATGGCTGAGACACTAAGTTCTGATCCCATCCAGCTTAGTTCGCGAAGAAGTAATTTTTTTCCATCATCGGAGGCACCTTTGTTTTCAAGCACTTTTACCATTGCTTTTTCGAATTTTGCATAATCATCCGCTGTTTTTGATTCTTTGCGAATACGATTTTGTAAGTCGGTAAAGTATTTTGTGCTCTTTGTGATATCGTACTGTGAGATTTTATTAAGATCCTCTTCTAGCGTTAGTTCTTTATAGTCAAGGCGGTATGATGAACCTGCAGCTGTTGGGAAATCGTACGGTATTTTTTGTGTTACTTTTCCTGATGCAGCCCATTCAGCACCTCTTTGGAAGGTAGTTATGAATCCAACACATTGTAATGCTGGACCCCCTTCTTTATCAGGATGCCCCAAGGTCGTATGGAATATTCTTCCTTTGCCGTAGTTGATAACCATTAGGATAGGTTCGCTTCTGCCTGTACCACCCTTAGCTGTGTCTGAGAATGCAGTTGCGATGATTTCCATATTTTTTCCAGGACCTCGCAGTTTCGCATACAATTCATCGGTTCCATGAATCCAACGTTGAGGCAATCCTTTCGTGATTGGATGTTCAACATTGCGTGCCTTGATTTCGAATTCATGTCTTTTCCCATGTGCGCCTCCGCTTCCTGCAGCAGTGTCGATGACCATTTTATCTCCTTTGTAGTAAACGTAAGGACCATCTTTTTGCGACCGATTCCCCCATCCGCCTAGGCCTATCATTTCGTTGTATTCTTTCCATTCAGGAAATGAATTATCTCCTGCATGATAAGAGACCACACCTCCGCCATTCTTTACATATTCAACGAAAGCAGCTTTGGTTTTTTCAGACCAAGATTCTCCATTGTAATCAATGATCACTACGTTATACTTCGAGAAGTCGGGATTAAAAGTATTCATGTCGCCACCTTTTTCTGGTGTTTTTGCAATCTCAGCGGTAAAGATGCCGGTTTGCAATAGCACTTCTTTTAGAATTGGCGAGCTAGATTTCCAATTGTGGTTATTTTGCCCTGTGACAATTAATGCTTTGTATGAAGCACCACCATTGCAAGCAGTCAATACAACTACTAATCCGATGCATACAAATAGATATTTAACTAGATTTTTCATTTCAGTTTTAGATTAAATGGTTGGTACATTCCAAGGTTGACGATATGGACGAGTTAGCAATCGGCTCGCTTTAGGGTTTCCAATGATCTCTTGTTTCACCGGATCCCATTGAATTTTTTGTCCAGTTGACATTGCAATCTCTCCAAGTAGTCCAACAGATATTGAGCGATGTGCGATATCTACGGGTGCTACAGTTTCTCCACGTGATTTTACGCAATCAAGGAAGTTTCCAATATGGTCAGTACTTTTATAGAGGTGAATTTCGTTGTCCGCGATAACTTCTTCAAGAATTTTAGGATCTGAAGCGGTTAGGGTATTTCCTCTATTGACATGGATCCAGCCTTTATCTCCATACCAAGTTGCTCCAGCACCTTTTCCAATACGATCCTCATTGGCTATGCGCATCTCAATACCATTGGCATATTTACAAAGGAAATCATATTCAACCGGTGCATTGTAGATTCCATCGGTAGGATATACAGCTTCTCAAGCAATTTCAATTGGACCAGAGCGCTCCATTCCAATACCCCATTGTGCGATATCGATATGGTGTCCAGACCAGTCTGTTAACTGTCCTCCAGAGTAATCTAAAATCCAACGCCAGTTCCAATGGCTAATTCCACGATAAGGGACTTTTAATGCCGGACCAAGCCACATTTCCCAGTTAAGGTCAGCTGGAACCTCTTTAATTGGAGGAGTTCCAACGCCTCTGTTTCCGTTTGGTAGACCAACTTCAACGCGAGTAATTTTTCCAACTCGGCCATTTACGGCTAATTCAGCACCACGTCTGAAATTCTCACGAGATCGTTGCCAGCTTCCTGTTTGCCATACAATATTATTACTTTTGGCTGCACTTACAATAGCTTGTCCGTCATGAATTGTACGAGCCAAAGGTTTTTCGCCATAAACATCTAATTTTTTATTTGCTGCTGCGGTATAGATCAAACCATGCCAGTGGTCAGGTAATGCAATTGATACTCCGTCAATTTTTTCTTTTTCAAGAAATTCGCGATAGTCGCCATAGGCACGACAGTCTGCGTTCTTATTTGCGGTGTCGATAATTCCTTTTGCATTTGCGGCATGCTTTGAATCAACATCGCAGATGGCAACAAACTGCACTTTGTCGAGGTGATTTTTCAAGAATTCGCGGAGGTTTCCAGTCCCTTGAGATCCGGTACCGATACATCCCATCACAATTCGATCGCTAGGGGCAACTTTCCCACCCATACCTAATGCTGTTGAGGGGATTAATTGAGGCAATATTATCGCGCCAGTGCCTATAGCCGTTGATTGTTTCAGAAAATCTCTTCTGGTAGATTTGTCTAACATGTCAGTTGATTTTAGTTGTTAATAGGATTTATGGTCTTTAAACGTGCGGATCCGTTCCAGGAATAGGTGTTTCAAAGACCATCTCCACAGGTCCGAATTCTATTTTCTTCGGTCCTAGATCCATGTCTGATTTCATTATCGCATCCCAGGTGATTAATTGTCCAGTATAGGCGGCTGTTCGTCCCATGATGGCCGTAAGTGTTGAAATGGCAGTAGTTTCTGCTTGATTCACAGTATTACCTGTTCGGATGGCGTACACAAGGTGCATATGCTCCTGTACATAGGGCGAAATTTTTAAAGTGCTCATCGCATTGCCATTTTCGTCTTTTGGATAATCAAATTTCCATTTAACTGTTCCATCAAGATTCCAGATCGTATTGATACAGTTTGTATACCCTTCTGTTCCATTGATTAGCTCTCCGGTTCCATTGGCACAGCTATCTAATTCTCGACACATGCTATGAGAACTCACCCCATTCCCATAGTCGTAGTCGACGCTGAAAAAGTCGTATTGATCTCCAGTCACACGGCGTGCGCGACCTCCATAACCGATTGCTTTTTCTGGTGGTTTACCCATAAACCAATTGATGACATCGATATTATGAACGTGTGTGTCAAGGATAAAGTCACCACAAAGCCAGCTGAAGTTATTCCAATTTCGGATCATATATTCCATGTCGTTCCATCCCTCTTCCCGAGTTCTAAACCAAACATGTTCTTGATTCCAGAATGCTTTCGCTGATACGATCTTACCGATAGCACCATTCATGACTTGTTTATACGTCTCAATATAATCTTCTTGATGACGTCGTTGAGTGCCGGTTACAACACAAAGTCCGAGTGCATCAGCTTTTTTAGATGTGGCAATCATAAGTCGCGCACCTACGGGGTCTACGCAGACCGGTTTTTCGATAAAGCAATGTTTTTTATTTAAGATCGCTTCTGCAAAATGCTCAGGACGAAATTGTGGCGGGGTAGCTAGAATTACCACATCAATATCTGGCATCGCCATTAGCTTTTTGTATCCATCAAATCCTGTAAAGCAGTTCTCCGCTGGAATAGGTAGATCAAACGAAGCAAATCGTTTCCGGCAATTGTCAATCTTATCTTGAAAGACATCGGCGATTGCAACAATCTCAAGGTCAGGCCCTGCGCTGATAAAGTTAATGGCTGCTCCTGTTCCACGGTTTCCAGCTCCAACAAGACCTGCGCGGAGTTTTTTCCCTTTAGGGGCGCCTTTTAATATTGGAGGCAAGCCTAAAGCTAAATTATCTAGCTTTTTTGGACCGCAAGAGGAGAGGATAGCACTTGCACTAGCTGCTCCAATGCCTGCCAAAACGGTTGCACCTAAAAATTTCCTTCTGTTGATATTCTTTAAATCGTTTTTCATTGTACTATACTTTTATTGACCTGAAATACTATCTGCTTCACATACAATCCTAAACCCATTGTCTACACAATCGGAATACCACCAAACGCTTTTTGGCATCTGAGGATCAGTTGATAACCAAGCTTTTGTCTTGGTGAAATCTCTTGCTGCGCTTCGAACATCCTTCGCATCGCTTTTAAATGAACCTCCTCTAATCACATGTTCTTGACCTGATTCGGGTCCTTGTGGATTTACCACTAGGCCAGTTCCTGCTTTATAAGCATCAGGCGCATAATAATCAGAGCAAAACTCTGCAATATTACCCGTCATATTCTTTAGGCCAAATGGGTTTGCTTTTACTGAATTTGGATCCATTGTTTTAGAAGAACCATTCTCTTTATATACAATATACGAATTTATTTTTGTGGTATCGGGACCAAATATTTTCTTCAAAAGACCATTTGAGGTGAATTTTGATGGATCGCCTTCAAAGAAATATGGAGTTGTCGTATTTCCTCGACAAGCATATTCCCACTCTGCTTCGGTTGGAAGGCGATATTTTTTCCCTGTAACCTTGGAAAGCCATTGGCAATAAGTATTTGCAGAACGCCATGACATGGTGATTGCAGGTCTAGATCCTTTTCCCCATCCTTGATCAGGAGCACCCCAAGGTGGGGTCGGACCCGTAATGGCATCAACTTTTTTATTGGTAACAACCTGACCTTCGGTTCTTCCTTGAGAAGCGGTAGCCATAAAAAAGGCTAGGTATTCATTCCAGGAGACTTCGATTTTCCCCATCCAGAACTTTGAAAGCTTGACTTTTCGAACCGGACCTTCGTCTGATTTACGAAGTGGCTCGTTATCTGCACTCCCCATGTTAAAGGTCCCTTCTGGTATCGCAACCATGTCAAAGGCAACGGTGGTTCCAGGGATATTTTCGGTGAAGTTTTCAAATTTCGAAACTTTTGTAGCGCTGGCAAATTTCTCTTGACTAGCAGCAGCATCAACACCAAAATTTGTGTCATGATCATGTTTCGCATTCTTATCGAAATGGCCTACGTTAAGATGACAGCTGATACAAGTGGGTTTTGGATCCTCCTTCGCATTCTTATATTGCATATGGGCATTACTTCCATTTACCGAAAGGGTAACAGGGAAAAGATTAGAGTGACATTTAATACATGATGCCTCATAGGTGAATGTTTTTGCATTCTCCAATAATCGTTTGTCTGCCCAATTGATTTTAGCACTATCTTTAAAAAGGTAGCCATACACATCTTTAGCACCATGTTTTGCTTTCGCTAACAGATAGCCTTCACCTTTGGGCGGAAGATGGCAATCAACACAGTGAACAGTTATCCCAGTGCGGTTAAAATTGTGAGGCGACAAACGCCATGTTTGCTCCGCCCAAGGATGCACATGACACGACATACAATAGGTATCCGTTGAGGTTTTGTCTGACACCGTGTTAATCGTCCCGATGCCAATAAGGCCTATTAGGACACCAAAGATGATCAACCATAAACGTGTTTTTGACCCTTGTTTTACTCGATCTATAAGATTCTTTATATTCATTTTATTGGAGTTGTATTCTTAAACGCAAGTGTTCGATTCCGTTCTGTTAAATTTATTTTGTCTTTTTTGTCTTTTTATAGAATTTTACCTTATTTACAGCTCATTTAACCAGTAAATTAAGATGTTTTAAGCCGTTCTGATCCGTTCTGCAAACATAGTGGTTTTTTTATTTTATCCAATACGGCATTTTTATGTTTTAAAACATTAAATAAAATGAGCAGCTCAATGGGCAAGGAGCCAATTCTCTGCGGCTTTAAGTTCGATCTCGAGAGGGACCGTTAATTTAACGGCTTGTTCCATTTCGGTCTTTATGATCTCCTTGACAACTTCCAGCTCGGATCTTAAGACATCAAAATTTAACTCATCGTGTACCTGAAGAATCATCTTAGAATTGAGGTTTAACTCTTCAAATCGGTTGTATATATTGATCATTGCTACTTTGATGATATCGGCAGCGGAGCCTTGGATTGGAGCATTTATCGCATTTCTTTCTGCGAATGATCGAACTGCGGCATTGGCTGAATTAATGTCACTAAGATAACGTTTACGACCCATAATTGTTTCCACAAAACCTCTTTCTCGCGCCAGATCAAGTTGAGTATCCATGTAGTTTTTGATCGTTGAGAAGTTGGCATAATAATCATCGATTAGCTTTTTGGCTTCTGCTCGGGAGATTTGAAGTCTTTGTGAAAGACCAAAAGCGGATATTCCATATAGAATGCCAAAATTGGCCGTTTTGGCTTTTCGACGCATATCTGAAGTGACATCGATCAGTTTAACATCAAAAATCTTAGCAGCTGTGGCGGCATGAATATCTTCCCCATTTTGAAAGGCATCAGTCATCACCTTGTCGCCTGAGACAGCAGCCATAATGCGCAATTCAATTTGTGAATAGTCGGCCGATAAAAACAAGTGATCACTATCGCTAGGGATAAAGGCTTTTCTGATTTCACGACCACTCTCGTCTCGAATGGGGATATTTTGCAAATTCGGATTGGTGGAACTTAGACGTCCGGTGGCTGCAATAGTTTGATTAAAAGAGGAATGTATTTTACCTGTTCGCGGATTTATTAATTTAGGTAAGGCCTCGACATAGGTAGAGAGCAATTTTTTCAATCCGCGATACTCCAGAATCTTATTGACAATTGGGTGTTTATCTTGAAGATTAACTAGGATTTCTTCCCCCGTTGAATATTGCTTTGTTTTTGTTTTTTTAGCCTTGGGATCAAGAAGTAATTTTTCAAAAAGGATGATTCCCAGCTGTTTTGGAGATGAGATATTGAAAGGCTCACCAGCTAATTCGATGATTGTATTTTCAAGCTCATCGATCTGTTCGCGTAAGATAATCGCGTAGTCATCGAGTGCTTTTGGATCTATCGTTAAACCTGATATCTCCATCTGCACCAAGACTTTTAATAGAGGCATCTCAACAGTGGCAAAGAGCTCTTTTAAATTCGCGCTGGAGAGTTCTTGATCTAGGATCTCTTTTAACTGAAAAGTAATATCGGCATCTTCACAAGCATATTCTTTGATTTGCTCAAGCTCAACATCGCGCATCGAAAGTTGATTTTTCCCTCTTTTCCCGATTAGCTCCTCGGTTGAAACTTTTTTGTAGTTTAGGTAAACATCACTAAGATAATCTAAGTTATGACGAAGATCTGGCTGGATTAGGTAATGGGCCACCATGGTATCGAAGTATTCACCTTTGATCTCTATGCCATATCGAGTTAGCATAAGAATATCAAATTTCATATTCTGACCTATTTTCAGAATATGGGCAGTTGCAAAAAGGTCTTTGAACAGGCGCACTCGTTTTAGCGCTTCTTCTTGTTCGAATGGGATTGGCACATAATAGGCCTCCTTGGCTTTAAAGGAGAAAGATAATCCAACAAGCTGGTCATTTTGGGTATCTAATCCGGTCGTTTCGGTATCAAAGCAGAATGCTTTTTGTAGACTTAGCGTTTCGATTAACTCCCTAATTTTTTCTTCCGAATTGATTAAAATATAGTGATGATCTGTAGAGTTTAGGTTTGATTGTCCAGTAGGTGATTCTGGAAGCGTTTGTTCAACGACACTAAAAAGTGTCCCTTGCTCAAAGGCTAGAGGAGCTGTTTCGATTGGCTGAGGGGGAGCTGATCCTAGCTTGTCAGCCATCGTGCGGAACTCAAGTTCCAGAAATAGCTCCCGTAATTTAGAGGTGTCGGGATTCGAAAGGAGCAAGTCTTCTTGGTTAAACTCAACGGGGACATCTAGGATGATCTCTGCTAATTTACGAGATAGTCGCACTTGTTCCTCGAAAGTTTCTAGGCTCTCTTTTTGTTTCCCTTTTAGCTGCTCTAAATTTTGGTATACCCCATCAATCCCTCCAAATTCTCCGACTAGCTTCATGGCGGTCTTGGGGCCAATACCGGGGCAACCTGGAATATTGTCTGACGCATCGCCCATAAGGCCTAAGATGTCGATGACTTGCAATGGATTTTGAATCTGAAAATTCTCACAAACCTGTTCCACCCCAAGTATCTCCATCTCATTCCCCATTCGCTTAGGCTTATACATAAAGATATTTGGAGAGACTAATTGGGCATAATCTTTATCAGGCGTGACCATAAAAACTTGAAATCCTTTTTTCTCTGCAACTTTAGCGAGGGTTCCAATAACATCATCGGCCTCAAAACCAGCTTTTTCTATGATTGGAATGTGGTACCCTTTTATAATATCTCGGATATAAGGGATCGATTTTCTCAAATCCTCAGGCATTTCATCGCGATGGGCTTTATAGTCGGGAAACATATCATGCCGAAATGTAGGCCCTTTCATGTCGAATGCAATAGCAATATGAGTCGGCTTCTCCGTCTTTAGAAGGTGCTCTAGCGTATTCACAAATCCAAACATCGCGGACGTATTAAGCCCCTTGGAATTTATACGTGGGGCATTAATAAATGCAAAATAAGAGCGGTAAATTAATGCATAGGCATCGAGGAGAAACAGTCGGTTCATCGTGAAGAAGGATAATTAAGAAAGAATCAAAACTACGCAAAAATGTCTAAATAACGAGATAAAAACTTTGGTTATTGAGGATCTCTATCCCTTCTGTTTAGAGCTCTTTTCTGCTGTACGTAAAACTTAATGGAGGGGATTAAAACGGAGTTTTGAATTTGACAGTACCTTGATTATTAAGTTTTTAGTTGTTTTGTGTTTGGAAATTCACATTTTGGACTTGGATGACGTACCGTTTGATCGGATTAGATTTTATCCTATTTCATCTTTTGTGGCTTACTTTTATGATTTATCAAATGGCTTGATGTCCGATTTTTCCAGCTTCTTTATGCGGAATTGGTATCGTTCTGAAGTAAAATTATTGCTTACCTTTGGCCATATTTAGATTCGAAAAGCATACAATTTCATACCGATGTCATCTAAAGATCAAATCACTGCACCGATTCAGCAAGAGCTAAAAAACTTTGAGCCATTTTTTCAAAAGGCGACGAAGAGTGATTTGCCTCTTTTGAGTACGATTATCAATTATATCTTGAGGCGCAAGGGGAAGCAAATGCGACCTATTCTTGTTTTTTTAGCCGCGAAATTAAATGGGGATTTTAATGAGCGCTCCTACCATGCTGCCTTAACGATTGAACTTCTTCATACGGCTACGCTTGTTCACGATGATGTGGTTGATGACTCCTCCCAGCGACGTGGATTTTTCTCAATTAATGCAGTTTGGCGAAATAAAATTGCCGTTTTAGTTGGCGACTATATCCTTGCTAAAGGACTCTTATGGTCTATTGACCATCGCGATTACGATATTTTAGGTCATATTAGCACGGCTGTGAAAGATATGAGTGAAGGGGAGATTCTTCAAATTGAGAAGGCGCGTAAATTAGATATTACCGAAGCGGTCTATTTTGAGATTATACGAAAAAAAACAGCCTCATTACTCGCCACTAGTGCAGCTGTGGGAACCTGTTCGGTTACAACTGACGAAGAGGCTATTTCGCGAATGAGGCAATTTGGCGAATATGCGGGGATGGCTTTTCAGATTAAAGATGACCTTTTTGATTATCAGAAGTCGAATCTTTTAGGTAAGCCAACGGGAAATGATCTTCACGAAAAGAAAATAACACTTCCTTTAATTTATGCGCTGAATCAAGTTGGACGTTCTGAAAAATCTAGAATTATAAAGATTGTGCGGAAGCGTGTTAAGTCCACCTCTGACTTGAATATGGTTCGAGACTTTGTTGAGCAGAATAATGGATTTAAACATGCCGAGAGTGTGATGCTTGATTATGCACAGAAAGCAACTTCGCTATTAGATAGCTATCCTGATTCCGCAATTAAATCGGCTCTAATCGGCTATGTTGACTACATCTCTTCTCGAGTAAGCTAAATTAGAAATAGCTTACTTTCTCTCTCATAATAGAGGTTAGCAGGTTGTTCGCTAGTCGACTTGCTCCAATCCTAAATAGGTCCTTCGTTAGCCATTCATCGCCTAATACCTCTTTTACAATAGCTAGATATACTAAGGCGTCATTGGTTTCTGTTATTCCACCTGCAGCCTTAAAGCCAACTTTGATTTGAGTTTTTTCGTAAAAAAGCTTAATGGCTCGGCACATAATCCATGCTGCTTCAGGGGTTGCTGCGGGGTCAAATTTCCCGGTTGAGGTCTTGATGAAATCAGCACCCGCCTCCATGGAGATCATTGAGGCTTTCCATATTTTCGAATAGCTTTTTAAAGCTCCGGTTTCTAAAATGACTTTTAGGTGGGTAGTGCCTATCGCTGCTTTTATGGTGCTTATCTCCCGTTTTACCGACTCGTAATCTTCTTGCAAAAAGTCGCCTAGATTAAGGACGATATCGATCTCATTGGCTCCATTATCAATGGCCAACATTGTTTCAAGAACTTTTACATCTAAAAATGTTTGCGATGAGGGAAAGCCTCCCGAAACCGATGCAAGTTTGACCTCACTTGTTGGAAGAATTTTCTTAATTGGCCCTAGCAGAGTAGGATAAACACAAATTGCGGCAACATTAGGAAGTTGAGGAAAATTCTGTTTAAATTCAGCTACTCTGAGGGCCATTTTTTCCCCCTGAGAAGCTGAATCAGTTGCATTTAGACTGGTTAGATCAATGCATGAAAAGATAAATGTATACCATTCAAAACTACTTAGCTCATGCGATTTTTCAAGTATTTCTAATACTATTTTCTGTACTTCCTCAGTTAAGAAGTCTTGCTCTAGATTTTCTAAATTCAGATTCATATTTTTATATTTTTAGCGATTAAGTTTATCATTTTCGATATGACGAAACTTGTCTCGATGTGTTTTTTTGGCAATATTTTTATGAAATGCATCCGTTAAGTCTACCCCCGTTTGATTAGCTAAGCACATAAGTACCCATAAAACATCGGCAAGCTCATCGGCAAGATTTACTACTGTATCTTCTTTCTTATACGATTGATCTCCATATTTACGCGCTATTATTCGGGCAACTTCTCCCACTTCTTCTGTTAAAATTGCCATATTGGTTAGCTCGCTAAAGTAACGCACTCCATATTTTTTGATCCATTCATCAACCGTATTTTGTGCGTTTTTAAGCGTGATATCGTCGGTCATAAATCTTTATTTTTTGAATCAATGATAATCGTAACTGGTCCATCGTTGATTAATTGAACCTTCATATCTGCACCAAAGATACCAGATTGAATTGGTTGTTCTAATTCCGCTTCCAATAATTGTTTAAATTTTTCGTAAAGTGGAATTGCAAGGTCTGACTTTGCAGCCTGTATATACGAGGGTCTGTTCCCTTTTTTAGTCTTGGCATGCAGTGTAAACTGACTAACCACCAGGAGTTCCCCTTTAACTTCCTTGATCGATAGGTTCATAACACCCAACTCATCATTAAAGATTCTGATTTGAGTAACTTTTTTCACCATCCATTCCAGATCTTCCTGAAGGTCATCATTTTCAAATCCTGCTAGGATTAACATCCCTTTTTTGATAGAAGATGTAAACGCTCCTTCTATCGTTACAGATGCTTCTAGGGCTCGTTGAATGACAACTCTCATAAATCAAATTTAGCAAAAATTGGAAGATAAGAATGAACTGATGGCTTTCGGCTGATTGAGCAATTTTAAAGGGCAAAAATTAGGGGGAGCACTAGCGAGTGCTTCCCCTATATTTTTAATTGAATTATATTTTTATGAAAGTGCGGCGATTCCAGAACCGATTAAATTTGCACTCGCTATCTCTGCAATATTGATCTTTATTTTTTTATGTCCCATTTCTGCTAAAAGTTCCTTAAGGGTGCTTTTCACAACTTTATTGTAGTCTTTGCAACCTGAAACTTCACTCCAAAATAGACTTCCTTCAGCGGTAATTCGAACTTTGCGTATTGATTTATCGTGTTTCGCAAGTAAATCGATTAATCCTGCCAAAGAGGCCGCAACTAGCTTTGCTGATCTTTTGTAAATAGCTTTAGCAACCTTTACATGTTTACTTTTTGCAGAAGAAGACTGATTAATCAGATCAGTCAATGCTTTCCCATCTGTATTTTCATCAAACCCGTCTTCTGGAAATACTTCTTTTAAAATTTGTCCAATATAGAGTCCAGAGACTGCTTTTTCAAACAGCTGTGCACCCGTATTCGTAGAGTTCTCGTCTACTAAAGCATCATATTTAGTTAGATGAGGCGGCTTGAAATTTCCAGACTCAAGATTTACTGGGGTAAGTCCTTTCCAATTTAGGCTAGGGTCTATCTTCGGGATATGATCAGCATCTACAAATCCTGCCATATTTGTTCCAGTCCCAACGATTAGCCCAATATAAGCGTCAAATTTTGGATTTGTTAGTCCTGCGAATAAGGAAGCTACCGTGTCATTGATCACTTTAATGCCAGTAAATTCTGTTTTTCCACTTTTATTTAGCACATCTAATAGTGGTTGTCCAACTGGATTGCCAACCATATCTTTGATGTCCATCCCTTTGGTCCACTGAAGTAATTCAGCATCCCCATTTGGCAAACAGCTAGCTGGATAAGAGAAGCAATATCCAATCGGAGCTTTAGCGGGGAGCTCTATTTCGTTGACAAATTCAGATTGAGCTTTAAAAAGATCACCCTTTTTAAATCCTTTAGTTGTAGCTGCCGAAAGCTCTTTTGTCCCCCCTTTTTCAGGCGTAATGGCTGTCTTCCCATCTTTAAAATCGATTACAGCAGCTCTGTAATTTGTTCCTCCCCAATCTAAGACGACTGCTTGACCTTCGGCACCTGTTGATAATGGGTGAATATAGGTTGGTATACTTTTGACTTCCGTATTATCTTCCTTAAGTCCTGTCTCTATCTTTTGTCCAAGATTAAGTGCAATGTCTTTTAATTGAGACAGCTTAAGTCGAAATTCATTCTTTTTCATATCGGTTGATTTAAATTTTCTGTTTAGTCAAAGATATTAAAAAGGAATGAATGTTTTGTTCTTAAATCAATTCTAATTATTTGAGAAAGTATCGGATACCATGGAGCGAATTTGTAAGAATGGCTAATTCTCGCTTGATCGCTTGTTAAAGATAATTGTCATTCCATTCAGAACCTGCTGATTTTATTTAAATTTGCAACTTAATAAGAGTTTAAATGGAACAATATTCAACAAGACAGAATAAGATTGGTCGATTAATTCAGAAGGAGCTAAGCGAATTATTACGTCGCGATACGCAGATATTGGCAAAGGGTAGGATACTTTCCCTAACCACGGTTCGAGTAACTCGTGATATCTCCATTGCCAGGTGCTATTTAAGCATCTTCCCTTCTGCAGGAGCTGAGGATGTCTTAGCTGAGATAAAACTTAACAAAAGCAAGTTAAGAGGTGAATTGGGAAATATCGTTCGATTTCAGTTGCGCCATGTCCCTGAATTAGAATTTTATCTCGACGATAGTCTTGATTACATTGAAAAAATAGATAAACTATTAAAGTAGTCCATTTTTAGAATTTTTTAGAGCATTGTAGTATGGAGTATGATCCGATAAAAAGGCGATTGGGGAATGTGTTTAACCGGACTCCATTTTTGCGTAAAACATTCTATTCGTTGCTTGATCTCTTATTGCTTCGGGCGTGGCATGTTCACAAGGAACTGCGAGAGATTAGAAAGATTGATTCAACACGAAAAATTAATATTCTAGATGCTGGCTCAGGATTTGGCCAGTACAGCTATAAGATGAGTCGAACCTTTAAAGGTTCGACAATTAAAGGCGTTGATGTAAAAGAGGAGCAGATAGCCGATTGCAATCAGTTTTTCCAGGCTATTGGATTGCAAGAAAGAGTTGTATTTGAATATGCTGACCTTACAACGTTTAATGAACCACACAAATACGATCTTATTCTTTCGGTAGATGTTATGGAACATATCGAAGAAGATGAACTCGTGTTTAGTAATCTGTATAAATCGCTTTCGAATAATGGGATGCTTTTGATCTCTACCCCATCTGATCAAGGTGGCTCTGATACGCACGACCATGAGGAGGATGCGGTAAATGGGTTTATCGGGGAGCATGTGCGTGATGGTTATGGAATTCAAGACATTACAGATAAGCTTAAACGGGCTGGGTTTTCAGTTGTTGAGGCTCGATATACCTATGGCAAAATTGGGTCTTTCTCCTGGAAGTTATCGATGAAATATCCGATCTTAATGCTTGGAAAATCGAAAGCCTTCTTTGTTCTTTTGCCATTTTATTACCTATTAACATTCCCTTTTTGCGCCCTTTTTAATGCAATTGATGTAAATTCCAAAAACGTTACCGGTACTGGCCTTTTGGTAAAGGCCTATAAAAAGTAAGACCTAATTCTCAAATTTTGAACCTGTCTTTTTACATAGCAAAAAGATATCTCTTTGCTAAAAAGAGAGCTAACCTGATCAATGTCATCTCTGCCATCTCTGCTGCAGGCATGGCCATTGGAACGATGGGTTTAATTATTGGCTTGTCAGGATTTAATGGTTTTGACGGTTTGATAAAGTCTTTGTTTTCCTCTTTCGATGCTGATTTAAGGATAACCCTTGCAGAAGGGAAGAGTTTTGAGGTGAGTAATCAATCTTTTGAAACAATCCGTAAGTTGCCAGATGTCGCGTATTTTTCGGAGATTATCGAAGAAAATGCCCTGCTTAGATATGAATCTCGACAGGTTTTAGCGACGATAAAGGGGGTGAGTGATGTGTATGCCCAAATGACTGGACTCGACACCATGCTTGTTGAGGGGAAGTTTAAACTCAAGGAAAACGACAATTCATTTGCCGTTATGGGACAGGGAGTGGCGTATGCTCTATCGGCGGGTATTAAAGGTGTTAATCCGATTAGTCTTTATGTTCCTCAAAAAGGGAGGAAGTCAGCCCTATCGCTTGAAGATAATTTTAATCAAGCGACGATATTTCCTGCCGCCATATTTTCGGTTCAGCAAGAATTAGATTCAAAATATGTGCTGGTTCCAATCTCATTTGCACGTCATCTTTTTGAGATGGGAGATAAGGTTAATGCGGTTGAGATCAAGTTAAAATCGGGGGTAAGTAGTGCTGAAGCGCAGAAAAGAATTTCAGCTCTTCTGGGTCCTGGGTTTATTGTAAAAAATAGATATGAGCAGCATGAATACTTGTATAAGACCATGCAGGGAGAGAAATATGCTGTTTATCTAATTTTAATTCTGATCTTAATTATTGCCTCCTTTAATATTGTTGGATCGTTAACCATGTTAATTCTAGACAAGAAAGAGGATATCTCTATTTTGCAGAGTATGGGTGCCGATAAGAGCCTAATTCGAAATATCTTTCTCTTTGAAGGGTGGTCAGTCTCTTTGATTGGTGCTTTGGCGGGAACGATATTCGGGCTGGCAATTTGTCAAGCACAGATCTCTTATGGGTTTGTAAAATTGCAAGGGGGCGGTTCTTTTATAATTGATGCTTACCCGATGCAGATTATCCCCCTTGATATCTTGCTTGTATTTTGTTCGGTTGTTTTAATTGGCTTTTTTGCCGCCTGGTTGCCAGTTAAATATATCTCAGATCGTTTTTTAATCGAAGAGCGAGATTGAAATACCTTACAACTTGTGTCTCACAAGTTTATTTAAAGTGGGTTATTTAATTCATTGAATTGAAATCCAATCCCTCTTACTGTCTCTAGGAATTCTCCTTCTATATACTCGGCGAGTTTTTTTCGCTTAAAATTTTCTGTTTGAAAGGGTGTTTAGCGCACTTCAGATCCTTCTTTCGTCTTATTTGGTGTGGTGACAAATTCTAGCGATCCATCTGGATTCTCAGCCATTAAGATCATCCCTTGCGATTCAATTCCTCGTAATTCTTTAGGCGCTAAATTGATTAAGATCGAGACTTGCTGTCCAATAATTTTCTCTGGTTCGAAATATTCTGCAATACCTGATACAACGGTTCGTTTATCAAGGCCAGTATCAATGGTCAACTTTAATAGTTTTTTTGTTTTGGCTACTTTTTCGGCAGCGATAATGGTTCCAATACGAATATCTAGCTTTGCAAAATCTTCGTATTCAATATTGGACTTCGCTGGATTGGTCATAGCTTCTTCAAGTTCATTTGTTTTCTTGGTTGCTAGCAGTTTATCTACCTGGGCTTGGATGGCATCATCCTCTATTTTTTCAAATAATAGTTCAGGGGTATTGATCTTATGCCCTGCATTTATTAGGTCTGTGCGTCCAAGTTCGCTCCAATTTAATGGACTAAGATTTAAGAATCCACGAAGCTTATTGGTCGTAAAAGGCAAGAAAGGTTCAAAGACGATCGTTAGATTAGCAGTAATCTGAAGAGCCGTATGCATAATCGTTTTTACGCGCTCTGGATCCGTCTTGACGACTTTCCAGGGCTCCATATCGGCCAAATATTTATTCCCCAAACGAGCCATGTCCATCGCATTTTTTAACGCTTCCCGAAAGTGATATGTCTCAATGGCACGGGTTACAGCTCCTTTGAGCGTTTTAATCTCTGCTAAAGTTTGAGTGTCATAGTCTGTTAATTCTCCTTTTTCAGGGACTATGCCATCATAATATTTTTCGGTAAGGACTAATGCTCTATTGACAAAGTTGCCAAATATGGCTACTAGTTCGCTATTATTTCTAGTCTGAAAATCTTTCCACGTAAAGTCGTTGTCTTTGGTCTCAGGAGCATTGGCTGTTAGTGTATATTTCAACACATCTTCCTTCCCTGGAAAATCAAGGAGATACTCATGTAGCCATACAGCCCAATTGCGTGAAGTAGAGATTTTATCCCCTTCGAGATTAAGAAATTCATTGGCAGGTACATTTTCAGGTAAGATATAAGACCCTTCTGCCTTTAATACTGCAGGGAAGATGATACAGTGAAACACGATATTGTCTTTCCCAATAAAATGGACCATCTTGGTGTCTGAATCTTTCCACCATTTTTCCCAGTCGGGGGTCCATTCTTTGGTTGCTGAGATATATCCAATAGGGGCATCAAACCAAACATAAAGGACTTTCCCCTCAGCACCTTCAACAGGAACAGGTATTCCCCAGTCAAGGTCGCGGGTGACGGCTCTTGGATTTAAACCTCCATCGATCCATGATTTACATTGACCATAGACATTGGGTTTCCACTCTTTGTGATTTTCCAAGATCCACTCGCGAAGCCAAGGTTCGTATTGATCCAGTGGAAGAAACCAGTGCTTTGTCTGCTTCATAAGTGGCTTATTGCCGCTAAGAACAGATTTGGGATCTATGAGGTCGGTGGCATTAAGCGTGCTGCCACAGCTTTCGCATTGATCACCATATGCTTTTTCATAGTTGCATCTAGGACAAGTACCTGTGATGTAACGATCGGCTAGAAATTGATTTGCTTCTTGATCGTAAAACTGTTCGGAGGTCTGTTCGATGAATGCACCTTTATCGTATAATGTTCTGAATATCTCAGATGCTGTTTCGTGGTGAACTTTCGAGCTAGTACGGGAATAAACGTCAAAAGATATTCCGAATTTCTCGAAAGAATCTTTGATCATTCCATGGTATTTATCGACAACATCTTGTGGGGAAACGCCCTCTTTTTTTGCTTTTAGTGTTATGGGAACGCCATGCTCATCAGACCCTCCGATAAATGCGACCTCTTCTCCATTTAAGCGAAGAAAACGGGCATAGATATCGGCAGGAACATAGACCCCTGCCAGATGACCAATATGTACTGGACCATTCGCATAAGGTAATGCCGAGGTAATTAACGTTCTTTTAAAATGCTTCATTAAATTGAATCTAAATTAGGGGATATCCCTATAATTATGGCACAAAGATAATACTATCAAACACAAGTATCAAAAAACATTTCATACCTTTGAAGGAGACAGAGTAAGGCCAAGGTTTTGAACGAAATTTAATCCCGTTTCCTTATGTATAGCAGATTCAATCTGAATCGTTTTGCTGAAATTCTTTTACTCCTATTTTGTAATTTCATTTTAGCGTATTCCTCGACAGCAAATGACTTTTCCTCGGTAAACTCTAAAGAGAGCTATATTCGTGTGCTCGTACTTAGCGGTCAGAATAATCACGAATGGCATAAGACTACGCCTGCTATTGTGCGCATTTTACAAGATTCAAAACTTGCGACTGTCTCCTTAACCGAAAAGCCCGACACCCTTACTTATGCCTCTTTAAGTCGATATAATTTAGTCGTTAGCAATTGGAATGCTTGGCCCGACACCAGCTCCCGACTCTCTTCTAAATGGGAGAACGATCTACTTCGGTATGTTAAGGAGGGAGGTGGGTTTATCGCTTTTCACGCTGGCGCAAGCTCGTTTTATTCTTGGCAAGACTATCACGATCTTGGCATTGGCAGATGGGGCAGAGCAACGAAGCATGGGCCACGTACGAAAGGATACGTTTTAAGTTTAGATCAGTATCACCCGATTACTAAAGGAGTAGCTAACTTTTATTTGATGGATGAGATCTGGGAAAAGACGGATATCTCTTCTAAGGCGACTGTATTAGGGATGGTCAAGGCGACAAGTGAGAAGGATGGACATTCAATTTTGGAGCCAGCTATTTTTGTGGGTCAAATGGGGAAAGGGAGGTGTTTTTACACGGCATTTGGCCATGATGAACGTGCGCTGCTAAACTCAGGATTGAAAACTTTATTGCTTCGGGCTGCTCAATGGTGTGCGGGAAGAGATGTGACTGGGGAGATCCCCACCGATTTACAGATAAAGCAAGAAACAGCTGATTCGAAATTGAGGTGGACTAAGACAGATACCACCCTTGCTTTAATCAATCATTCGGAAACGGTCTGGCAATTTAATTTTAATAATCGCTTTGGAAAACCTTATTTCCATCCTTTAATGGCGAACCAGACTGCCCTAACATGTGTTTCTCCAGTCGATCATCCATGGCATTTGGGATTCTGGTTTTCGTGGAAATATATCAATGGAGTTAATTATTGGGAATACGATAAGAAATTTAACACCTCTAAGAACGGCTATCAAGCAGAGGGTTCAACGGTTATCACCCATATCAAGCAGAAGTTGAATCGCGATTTTACGGCAGATATTCAACTTGATATTCGTTATCATCCGCATGATGGGAAAGATGTAATGACCGAAGATCGCCGTTTTTTTATCTCTAAGCCAATGTCAGACGGTCGGTATTATATCGATGAAAGTCATGTTTTTACTGCGTTAGAGGATCATATTTTGCTCGATAGAACTCCATTGCAAGGCGAACCGCACGGTCAATCATGGGGCGGATATGCAGGAGTATCGGCTCGGTTTAACCAGGATTTAACCGCTCCTGAAATTTCTGCTTCATCAGATAGTCTGCATCTAAACAAAAGTAATTGGATGTATATGGGTTTTAACAATGTTATTGGGAAAAAGGTTGGAATGTTAATTCTTACAGATCCAAAATTTTCGACCTCATCTACAAGTTGGTATGTTATTCGTGATCCTCAAATCCCATTTTATTACTACAGCCCTGCGGCATTATTTGACCACTCTTTAGAGTTGCAAAAGGGAGAGAAGCTTAACCTTAAATATCGAATTTGGATTTTGCCTGGGCTAATTTCAAAAGATGACTTTCAAGAAAAATATCTAAACTATATCCATCATTAAAACTAACCATTATGGAGAACAAGAAGACGTTGCTTAAAGAGATTTCTCGTAGGGATTTTGTAATGCGTTCGGCAAAAGGGCTTTTAGGAGCTGCAGTCTTGCCGACTGTTTTAGGATCATGCTCGAATTGGAAAGGAGCAAATGATCGAGTTGTTGTCGGCCATATTGGTGTTGGTTCTCGTGGTTATGGCGAGCTTATGAGCTATTTCCTCCCTCTTAAAGAGGTTATGAATAGAGCCGTCTGCGATACGTTTAAAGATCGGCGAGAATTTGCAGCCCAAAAGATTAATCAATTTTATAAGGAGACGAACTTTACTTCTGATAAATGTATCTCTTTCTTGGATATGGATGAGTTGATTGCTCGCAAGGATATTGATGCAGTACATATTGTTACGCCTGATCATTGGCATGTGCTTGCTGCCATTAAAGCGGCAAGAGCGGGCAAACATATTATGCTTGCTAAACCACTTGGATTGAGCTATGCACAGAATGTTGTTCTTGCCAAAGAGCTTAAGGATAATAACGTGAAGTTTCATTACGGCACTCAGCAACGTTCATTCGAACATATGCAACTTGGATATGATTTAATTCGGAGTGGTGCCATTGGAGAGATCAGTCATGTTGATGTTTGGGCACCAGGAAAGAATGATGTCCCCTCCCCAGGGTGTAATGAAGTTCCAGTACCAGCTGATTTCGATTTTAATCGCTGGAGTGGTCCTGCGCCATTGCATCCTTATTGCCCTGATCGGGTTACCAACAATAGCTCATGGTTTACCAACGACTATAGCATTGGATTTTTAGCAGGCTGGGGCGCTCATCCCTTGGATATCTTGGTCTGGATCTTAAAAGAGAAAGTTGATGGGATTTACTCATGCCAAGGAAATGGGGAGTTTTGGCCTGCAGGTGGATTGTATAATAATATTCTTTCTTGGGATGTGAATTGCAACTATGAAAATGGGTTGGAGGTTCATTTTGTAAGTAGCGATGTGGCTTCTAAAAATATGCTTAATCATCGCACGATTAAGGAATCTAACGGGACCACATTTTATGGCACCAAAGGGTGGATCTCGCTTAGTCGTTCTTCGGTTCAGTCGAATATTCCAGAGATTGACCATAAGCTTAACAACTTCGCTAGGAATAAAAATGGGACAATAAACAGCGAAAACAATATGATGGGCCGTCGATTTATATCCGTCATACAGGAGAAAGAACCTGAGTTGTGTCCTCTTGATGAAGCTGTAATATCTGATACGATTAGTCATATGGGCGATATCGCTATTCGTACTGGGCGAAAAGTCACCTGGAATCCAAAATCTGGAGAGGTAGTTGGCGACTTAGAGGCGAATAAATTGTATCACCGGGAGATGAGGACTCCTTTTACGACGTGATCTTAACCTCTGGTAAATACGGGCTTCCCTTTTTGAGACAGATAGGGATTATAGCAATAACCAGCAAGGTCAAAGGTGTTGATCTCCTCTTCTTCCGTAATTTTATTTTGGAGAATATAACGGGTCATCAGTCCACGTGCTTTCTTTGCAAAGATGGTGACCATTTTATAGGTTCCATTTTTGCCTTCGCGGAATTCGGGAGTGATGACCTCTGCCTTTAGCTTTTTTTGGTCCAGGACCTTAAAATATTCGACTGAGGCTAGATTAACTAGCAAATTTGTATTTGTATGATCTAGATCTTCTCGGATTTGGGTGGTTATTTTTTGTTGCCAAAAAGGGTATAAATTCGGGTGGTTACCAACGTTGAAACTAGTACCCATCTCTAACCGATAAGGTCGAATTAAATCAAGCGGTCGGATCACACCATAAAGGCCCGAAAGGATTCGAAGCTGATCATTGCCCATTTTTAAATCCTCGAGTGATAGCGTATCTGCATCAATTCCGTTATACACCTCTCCTCGAAAAGCAAAGATGGCAGGGTGAGAATTTCCTATGGAGAATTCTGGTCGCCAAGTATAAAATCGCTCTTGATTTAGTTGAGCTAACTTCGGACTAACATCCATCAATTCGATGAGTTGATCAACGGATAACTTTCGCAAGAGCTTGATCAGCAGTTCAGCCTCTTTGGGGAAAATTGGTTGTGCAAAATCTAGTGCAGGAATATGCCCATTTAACTCAAGTGTTTTCGATGGTGAGATTACAATAAGCATAGTTCCAAAAGCTTTATTCTAGCTTAGAATTAGTACCCCCAGCCTTTCATCACATCGTAATCTTTCCGAACGCTCTCCATGGCTGACATATTCTGATACGATTCCTGTTCAACGATAAAGATGCTGGTATTTCCTTTTGCGCGACCAAGATCGATAATTTCTTTAACCGGAATAATTCCAGTTCCAAGAACCGCGCTCTCTAATTTCTCTGGTGTATTAACGGCGATTTCATCTTTGACGTGCATCAACTCGAATCGACCCGGGTACTGTGTTAGCACATCAATGGCCTTTGCCTCTGCGATAAACATATTGCCAATATCCAATTGCATAGAAACCAATTTTTGATCTGTTC
This sequence comes from uncultured Bacteroidia bacterium, assembly GCA_903905505.1. Taxonomy (GTDB): domain Bacteria; phylum Bacteroidota; class Bacteroidia; order Bacteroidales; family Prolixibacteraceae; genus JAAFHB01. Next base: position 23,460 of record CAIVGL010000031.1, read on the forward strand.
GTTCCATAAATAGGTCGAATACTTTCTTGCCATTAAGCTTTAGAATGAATTCGAATGAGTGGTTATGGTAACCGAATTTCATTCCAGATTTACGACAAAGTTCTCCAGATAGATTAAACAGGTCTAAGAAATTGGCCATGGCGTCGTAACTCCCTCGAATAGTTTGGGGCATGGATGGACTGATCACATATTTTTGATTTAAGACTGCAGCATCCTCAATAGTATATTTCCACGCATCGGTGAAATCCTTTTTTATATAATCATAATGATCAACGCTCATTGCGGTATGACCGGCGACCATCTTAAGATCTAAATCATCAAGTATCTTCTTAAATTCTTTGGCATGATAACCATAGAATTTGCGGTCGACATAGTTGGCATGTTCAAGATGTTTATAGCCAATTTTTGCAAGTTGAGTGAGTGTTCCGATAGGATCAGCTCGCATATCATCCCGAACCGAGTATAGTTGGATGCCCAATGTTTTATTCTTTGCAGAGGTTGCAAAAGCTCCCTTAGAGAGCATTGAAGTGCCTGCAAGCAGCAAGGCACTATTTTTTAAAAAGGTCCGTCGGGAAGTTGTCATAAGTGCTAGTTTTAGAATAAACAAATATAACTTTTCCTGTCTAATCACAAGGGGATAAAAAAGCTTATTTGTTTATTCTAAATTAAGATGACTTTCAATTAAATAAGAGCTGCAATTTTAGCGTTGCATGCCTTAATTAAATCTGAAGGCGATAGGCAAATTTGCATCCCCCGCATGCCTGCGCTGATATAGATTTTTTCCAATGCAAGTGCTGAATTATCTAGTAGAATTGGGAAAGGTTTTTTCAATCCCAATGGTGAGCAGCCGCCTCGAATATAACCGGTTAGTGGTTCTAAGTCTTTCATTTTTAACAGACCTACTTTTTTATTCGTACTCGCTAATGCGGCTTTCTTCAGATCAATCTCTTCCGCGCCAGGCACAATACAAACCAGGTGTCCATGTTTATCGCTTTCTAAAACCAATGTTTTATAGACTAATTCGATCGGTATTCCCGCGGTTTGAGCCAAATGGACCGCACTTAAATCGGATTCGTCAACCTGATATTCTAGGAGCGTATAACCGATTTTAAGTTGATCTAAAATCCGCACAGCATTGGTTTTTCTCATTAGCCTCAATCTTTTTTATTTATCAGAACGATGGTTGTAATTTTTGACAATCGTATACAGTGACTAATTTAGCTATAGATTTAAATAAAGGTGTGATTTATTTTTTCAGATTTATTTTTCGAATTTTATTTGACTTATAAAATAAGAGTAGTCCAATTGCAACAAGCATAATTTGTGCCATCGCCCAAAACATCGTGCTAAAATCGCGCACTTCTTTACCTGCAAAATCCATAAAATGATGCTTATGTAAGAAATTAAAGCTCGTTGCTTCACGTAAGGTTACATCATTAATTCTTGCGGCGAGTTTACCGCTGGAGGTTTCCACATAATATGTGTCATGCTCATTTGTTGAATAGGAAACTCTCCATACGGGCAATCGTTTATTTACAAAGCCATATTCTCCTGTAAATTTAGTGATTAGGGTATCTGATCGGATGGATTTTTCCGATTGGCCACTGAAGGTATTGGCCAAATAATGGGCATAGCTTTTATCTCCATGTTCAAGTATCGAAAAGTCTTTGGCATTAACATATTCTATAACAGGCCTAGGAACATTCATCTCTTTCATTAAGTCATTGGGCTTTGTCTTGCCAAATGGTTTTTGACTTTTCAGTGTAATTTGGTAGTAGATATCTTCTTTGATTTTTACCAATGAGAGGTTTGCAATCGGTTTCTGAATTAGATTCTGAATGGAGTCAAAATTTAAATCGATATCATTTGTTTGGAAGGTGGCTTTTGAATAAAATTGATCCCGTGTGTCTTTCTCAAATTTTCCAAATGCGTGATAAAAGCCACTAAAACTAAACATCAAAGTAAAAATCGCAATTACTATTGCACTATACCTATGATTTCTTCTTGTGCGAACCAGATCATTATCTTTAACTCTCTTTGAGCCTGTGGTGAAAAATAAATAGATTCCTAAACAGGATGTCAAGAATGTCAATCCGACAAAAAGAAGCTCGACTAGCAACCTTCCGTTTCCAAGAAAATTTAACCATTCCCAATTGTGCAAAAGCGTGAAAAATTTAGAGAAGAGCGCACGTTTATGATCTACTGCGAAAGCAAACCGATTTTGGCTAGTTTCAACAAATATTTTAATGCTATCTTTTCGATCAAAAGCTATTTTATAAACTGGTAGTAGCTTATTTATGCTTCGATATTCATCATCGAAATTTTTTAAGGGTGAAATCGATTTTATTTGGGCTCCAGATCTAGAGTTTAAAACGGCTGTTGTAGTTACTTCACAACAATCTTTTATTGATTCTGCATTTTCACTCACTGGAGTATTTATAGGCTGGGATTTTCCCATTTTTGCACCACCTTCAAGAAAAATTCGGGCGAGATATTGAGCATAAAGTTGATCGCCATTTATTAACTTCATTCCGTTTATTGTACTGAGATAAACGATTTCCTCTGAGCCCAATAATTGTATTTGATAAAACCAGTTGTCTGCTATTTGAACAAACCTAAACGTTTTAAATGAATCAATCTTGTTAATCGTTAATGCTTGCGCTAACGGTGTTTTAATTGCCTGCGCTTCAATCGCATTTGCACTTATAAACTGGGTTGTAACTTGAGGTCGAATAGTCGACATAATAGGATGCATAAAACCACTAATAGCCCAAATTAGTACTGGAATAGCAATAATTAGAGATGCTTTGCGATGCAATTGATACACTTGTTTTAGCTTCATATGCTTAAAAGATAAATCAGGTAAATATTAGACTTGTTTATGCCGGATACCCTTTATTTAAATGTGATATCCGGCAAATAAATTTATAATTGGAAGTTATTTCCCAAATCGATAGGCAACTCCTAAGGTTATTTCTCTCGGATCGCCCATGTTATATGCATAGGATGAACTGCCCTTGCTGGTTGAGCTTTTAGTTGCGTAAACAGCGTAATAGTTATCCAAAATATTTAAAGCATTGACCCATAATTCAACTTTTTTTAGTTGATAACCTACTCGAACATTGCAAATATCAAATCCTGGATAGGTATAATTATTTAAATCGTCTGTGAAATATTTAGCTTGATGTTGCCATTCAGTGCTTATTCGCAGGCCTTTAATTGCAGCTGGTTTATAAGTAAGTTCAGCATTAGCAATAAAATGAGGCGCTCCACTGATCTCTTTCCCATTGTAATTTATGCCTTTAACTACATTGTCGACATAGGTGTGTTTGGCATTAGTGCCACTAATTCGGAATAACCATTCGCTGTTTGGGCGATAATTAAGACCATATTCAACCCCTTTATGACTTGTTTTTCCTGCATTCTGATTCGCAGTGCTTAGGTCGGGTAGCTTAACAGAGATGATCTCGTTGGTTCCGTCTAATTTATAAAGACTCCAGTCGGCATAAAGCTTGCTGCCACTTATTGAAATCCAGCCACCAATTTCATAATTTTTAAATGTTTGTGGCTGAAGATAAGGAACGACCACGCTATTAAATAATTCGGTAATCTGTGGTGGAACATATCCCTCAGAATAGTTTCCGTAAATTCCTAACCCTTGGTAATTATAGGTAAAGCCGATTTTAGGTGTTAGTCGTTCGAAAGTGGTTATCGATGAGGGAGCTCCTGTAGAGGCCCCTGCTTTTAAGCTGTTATTAAAATCATATTTAAAAGCATCATATCGAACTGCCGTTACAATCTTCAAGTTCTTCAACGGAGTTATCTCATAATCTATATACGTTGCAACATTAACAATATTGGTCTGATAATTACTTAAGATGGAATCTTTTGCAGGCTTGCTATAGCTCACATATTTATTCAGACTTAGATCTTTTGTAATTGATATAAACTGAGCGAAATAGGTCTGAGGACTGTAATCTAAACTTGCACCAGCAATCAGCTTGCTGTTTAACCAATCAAATTTCTGGGTGTGCTGTGCAAGGATTGAATTAGTCTTAAAGGAGTTATTGTTTAATTGACCTTTAAATAGAGTTGGAGTTTTTGAGCCCGTACTAGCTATTGTGTAAGAAGGATTTTGTTTGACCGAATTATCCCGAAATAAGAATGATAAAGAAGAACTGCTTTTTTCATTCCAGGTTTTCGACAATATTGATTTAATCCTTAAGGCATTCACCGATCGATAGGTGAATGATTGTAAGGAACTAAAATTCTTCTGCGCATATTTAATACTATCCAACGCACCAGTCATGTCGCTATAATAGTCAACATAGGCAATCGTATTGGTCCAAGTAAGAGAACTGTTAGGTTTGTAATCAGATCTTAGCGAGAAAGCCGATTTATTGAAATCGCTATGCTCTATCGGTCCGTCCTTTCTTGTGGCGTAATAACCACTTGCTAATAGGCCCCACTTCCCTAAAGTTGATCCAATTTGCAGATCTGTTTTCTTGTATCCAGTGCCATTCATTTGGGTACTAATCGAGCCACTGGTATAGGCAGGAGCCGATTGTGTAATTACATTCACGGCACCAGCAATGGCCTCGCCTCCATAAAAGGCCGATGATGGACCTTTTATAATTTCGATACTCTTGGCCGATGCTAAATTCATCTCCAATAATGCATTGTGGTTGAATACCCCCGTGGTTCTAATCGGTATTCCGTCCTCTAAATAGAGAAATACACTCTTAGTGGTCATCGGCTGGCGAATACTCATCATGTGCTGTTCATTGCCTAAACTAGCCATAAATACACCGCTCACTTTATTCAACAATTGGTCCATTCTTTGAGCTTTTGTTTCATTGAGAATTTGCTTGTTAATTGTCGAAATTGCGATTGGAGCTTCACTCCTTTTCTCGTCGGTTCTATTCGAAGTGACAACAACTTGTTCTAATAGATTATGTGTTGGAAAGATTTCCAAGGCATTATCCTCATTGTTGACCTGAATGTTTCTTCTAGCATCGTATCCTTTGGCTTCTATAGCAATCGAAGTGCCATTGAAGGAAAGGCTAAAAGATCCATTTTCTTTACTAATTGTTTGATTTGTTGGACTAGCATAGATGAGAGCTCCTGCGATTGGCTCCTTCGTTATCGCATCGTAAATTTTCCCTTTTATTGCTCTAAATTGTTGAGCTTCTGTTTGAACATGACAAATGGACATAATCAAACAGATTAAAATATATCGTTTCATTTTAGTATGTACTTAATGTAAATTTAATTATTAAGTGAGTTTTCTGGTTGATTAAATGGCAAACATAACCCACAATGCTCCAACGTCAATGTGTATTGACTTGATATGCAGCCACAATAAAGATTTACTCCAAGTTTAATTGGAGTCTCACATGAATAGCTTGCAAAAACTAAATTAAAATTCGCTCTTGAGGAGGGACAAAAAGGGATGGGAGAAATGGGGTTGTGGTCTTTTCTTCTGATAAATCGAGTAAGACAATCTCGCATTCGGTGGCTTGTGGTACTGTAATATGAGTACCTATAAAATCTTTAACCTCTTTATTCTGAATTTTTTGATTTGTAGACTTGTCTGGTAATTCATCCGTCTCCACACTCTTCTTGAGCTGTTTTTCTAAATAGCACTTCCCCTCACAGCTGCTGTTTGGCTTGTCTCTGTTAACACAAAGGTTCTTTACAATGTAGGCTTTCTGAACAGAGTATTCGACATAAGGGATGATTGGTCTTAAGAGGTAAAAGACCAAGACAACGATTTGAATAATAGCGTAAGCTCTAGTTTTGGACATGGCTTAATGTTGTCGAATAAAAATCAAAGTTATGTAAAAGGTTGACTGCAAAAGTAGGAGAATTTAAGAGCATAACCTATCAACTAAAAGAATTAAGATAAATTTAACACACTGGAAACGTTTTTTGTGTAAATTGTTTTCTAGTTTTGTAGCTCAAATAATTGAATTGCAAAATGGATGAAGAAACAGATCTATTGAACCAGAAGTTTGAGCCGATGCTCGAACAGATCAAGGTGTTGTTTTTTGAATTCGGGATTAAGAATTTAAATATGGATGATATCAGTAACAAGCTAGGTATCTCCAAGAAAACGCTCTATCGCTTTGTAAAGAGCAAGGAGGATTTGATTGCACGGATATTCGAATACGAACAAAAACGATGGGTTGAAGTAGTTCGTTCTATTAGCGCTCAGGAGGTAAACGCCATCGAGAAACTTTTCAAGGTCAGCTTGATGGTTTACGAAGAGATGAAGCGATTTAATCCCATTATTTTATTTGAACTTAGGAAATACTATGAGCCACTTTTTCTTGAATACCAAGAGAAGAAAATGGCTCATGTGGCTTTGTCCATGCGCATGAATCTTGATAATGGGACAAAAGAGGGGCTATACCGAAGCGACCTTAATGCAGAGGCTATCATCGCTATTTACATGAATTATCTAGTTGAAATTCACAATTCGGACTATTGCAAAGGGGCTGATTTATCTTTTGATGAGTTGTTTAAAATCATGTTTGAACAACATATCAGAGCGATATCTACCGCTGCTGGCGTTGCCTATTTTGAGACTAGAAAAAATGAGATTACAGAATTACTAAATAAGAGTAGAAACTAAAAATTGGACTAGGATGTTATTGCAGAAAAAACCGATTATCCTGATTGTACTTCTAATGTTAGGGGTATTTAAAGGTGGGAATGCACAAGATACACTTCGCTATTCATTGAGTGAAGCGATAAAGATTGCGCAGGAGAACAACCTCAACATTAAAAATTCACAGCTTGATCTAAAGATGGCCCAAAAGAAAATTTGGGAAACCTTAGCTATCGGAATGCCTCATGTGGATGGAACAGCGAAATATAATTATATTCCATCTGTGCCAACTTTGCCTGCTTCGAACTTTGATCCAAAGGCAGCATCTGATGCTGTTATTGAGTTAGGCGTTAAACAAAATATTGTGTACGATCTTACCGTATCGCAGCTGATCTTTAATGGCGCTTATCTGATTGGATTAAAAGCCTCGAAAGTCTACTACAATCTTTCGGAAGAGTCGTTAGAAAAATCGATACTTGACATTACCGAATCGGTCACGAACACCTATTTTATGGTGCTTGTTGGACAAGAGAGTCGTAAAGTCTTGCAATCAAATCTTGTTAATGTGACCAAGACCCTATCCGATATTACAGAGATGCACAAGCAAGGTTTTGTGGAGAAGACCGATGTTGAGCAGTTGGAATTAACAGCCAACACCATCGCGAATGCGATCTCGCAAATTGACAATAACCTAGAGATGGGCAAGCGTTTATTGAAGATCGAGATGGGGCTAGCTGAAAAGACCAATTTTGTTCTTTCGGATCCGTTGCGGATGGAAGAACCTCAACTGGTAAAACTTAATGCCTTAGTGAAAGAGCCATTTATTATTGAGAAGAGTGTTGATTATAAGTTGCTCTCCACAAATGAGCTCCTCGCAAATTACGACTTAAAAAGAGAGATCTCGAACTATTATCCAACGATTAATGCCTTTTATAACCATCAAGAGACATGGAAGACTCCCGTATTTTATTTTGTACCAAAAAACGTTTTTGGGGTTAATCTTAGTATCCCAATCTTTAGCAGTGGTCAGCGTATGGCTGCCGTTTATCAAAAACGTTTGACCTATGAAAAGGCGACTAACAATAAATTATACATCGGTAATACTTTGCTAATGCAGGCGGCTCAGTGTCAGAATGACCTGCGCACGAAACTGGAGAAATTTCAGATCCAGAAAAAAAGTAAGGAACTTTCTGATAATATTTATCTCCGAACGCTTGAAAAATACAAGCAAGGCGTCTCTTCAAGCATGGAGCTGATGACCATTCAAAATCAATATTTAAATAGCCTAACCAATTATTATCAAGGAATATATGATGTAGTTGGTGCTAGAACTAAATTGGAAAAATTATACAATGTCAATTCAACGAAATTCAAATAAATCAATCATATGAAAAATAGTATCTATGTTTTAGTTCTTGCTGCCGCTTTAACAGCATGCAGTCAGCCAACCGATCCTAAAGGCAATTTAGAGCAGTTAAAAGCTCAGCGTGAAGCCTTAAACAAACAGATTGCAAAACTTGAAGCAGAAGTGGATCCGGCATCAGTCGAAATAAAGTCGGTTCCTGTAAAAGTTTTGTCGGTCTCGTCAACGGTTTTTAATCATTATGTTGAGGTGCAGGGCGTCGTTGATGGCGATCAGAATGTTGCCGTTAGTCCACAAGTGCCAGGTATTGTAACTGCAGTATATGTTACAGAAGGAACCAACGTGAAAAAGGGACAAGTTTTGGCTGAGCTAGATGCAGCAGTCCTAAAACAAACGGTTGATGAGGTGAAGACACAATATGATTTGGTTAGCAATCTTTTTTTGAAGCAGAAGGCGTTATGGGAAAAGAATATCGGCAGTGAGGTACAGTATTTGCAAGCTAAGACAAATAAAGAGGCACTTGAAAATAGACTGAAGACGCTTCAAGGTCAGATAGACATGGCGAAAGTTATTTCTCCAATCTCTGGAACGGTCGAGAGTAATCCATTAAAGGTAGGTCAGATGGCTAGTCCAGGTTTGCCGACCTCTATTATTCGGGTAATTAACATGAATATTGCGAAGGTAAAAGCGGAGGTCTCAGAGAACTATGCATCAAGAATACAAAATGGGAATAAGGCTATCGTTCGTTTTCCTGACCTAGGTTCAGAGATTGAGACAAAGCTATTTTTTGCTAGTAATTTTATCGATCCGACCAACCGAACATTTCAAATTGAGTGCAAGGTACAATCGCGCGAGGTTAAGTTGAGAGCCAATATGATTGCCTATGTCAAGATTAATGATTACACAAACGAGAAGGCGATTTGTGTTCCAGCAAACTTTGTCCAGAATAATAAGGATGGCAAATATTTATATGTTGCAATTCAAAAGAATAATCAGACTATTGCGACACGTCGTTCTGTAAAATTGGGGATGGATTACAATGGAACTACTGAAATTCTTGAAGGATTAGCTGATGGTGACAAGATCATTACCGCAGGATTCCAGAGCTTAAATGAAGGTTCACAAATTACCTATTAATCGGTTTCAACATTAAGTTATGTCAATAGATAAACATAAAATTAAAGAATTTCTTCCCACCAGTTGGGCGATAGATAACAAGACAAGTATTTATGTACTTGCGTTTTTAATCTCCTTGTTGGGTCTGATGAATTACTTGATCATTCCAAAGGAGCAATTCCCGCAGGTCATTATCCCTTATATCGTGGTGAACACGCCTTACCCAGGAACATCACCTGAGGATATGGAGAATTTAGTCTCTCGTCCGATTGAGAAGCAGTTGAAGTCGATTGCTGATGTGAAGAAGGTAACGAGTAATTCGGTTCCCGATTTCTCTTCAATCATTGTTGAATTTGATCCTAACGTCTCGATCTCTGATGCCAAGCAGCGTGTGCGCGATGCGGTTGATAAGTCGAAGCCCGATCTTCCCAATGATTTGCCTGATCAGCCTCAAGTAATGGATATCGACTTATCGGAATTTCCGGTAATGTACATCAATATCGTAGGGAACTATAGTCTGGATAAGCTTAAGAAATATGCCGATGTAGCTCAGGATAAATTTGAAGGAATAAAAGAGATTACTCGTGTTGACATTGTGGGTGCTTTGGAACGGGAGATTCAGATTGAGGCCGATATCTTTAAGATGCAGGCTGCAAAGGTTACGTTTAGTGATATTGAAAGAGCCGTAGCAGGTGAAAATATTACCATTTCTGGAGGTATCATCACCACCAATGGAACAAAAAATACGGTTCGTTTAAAAGGGCAATTTCAAACGGTGCAAGCCCTAAGAGATATCATTGTCCATTCGTCTAGCGGTGCATTTATTCGGCTGAGTGACTTAGCTGATATTAAGGATGATTTTAAAGAGCAGGAGAGTTTTGCTCGTTTAGATGGCAATAATGTGATCACCTTGAATGTGATAAAAAAGAGTGGCGCGAACCTCTTAGATGCATCTGATCATATTAAAGATATTATTGACAATGAATTAAAGGGGAAAGTTTTTCCTTCGGATCTTACACTTTCTGTCACAGGAGACCAGAGCCTATTAACTCGCAATACCCTTGAAGAGCTAAATAATACCATCATTATTGGATTTATTTTAGTGACGATTGTATTGATGTTCTTTATGGGATTCACCAATGCATTCTTTGTGGGTCTTTCAGTTCCCCTCTCCATGGCGGTGGCTTATTTAGTTCTTCCAGGCATTGGGTTCACCATGAATATGATTGTCATGTTTGGGTTTATTTTTGCCCTCGGGATTGTGGTAGACGATGCTATCGTGGTCATAGAGAATACCCACCGATTGCATCGAAAAAATCCAGATATCAAAGTGGCGGCTAAGTTAGCTGCAGGCGAAGTCTTTCTTCCGATCTTATCGGGAACGCTAACAACTTTAGCGCCGTTCTTTCCACTTGCCTTCTGGCCAGGCATCGTTGGACAGTTTATGCATTACTTACCAGTGACTTTAATCATAACGCTTTTTGCGTCATTGTTTGTAGCCTATATTTTTAATCCAGTTTTTGCGGTCTCCTTTATGCAGCACGAATATGATGCAGAGGTCGATAACCAAAAGTCATGGCGTAAGATACGGAAGTACTTGATTGGTGCTTTCGGTGTTGCACTGGTCTGCTATGCATCAAAGTCTTATGGACTGGCTAACTTCCTTGTGATTGCCATAATTCTTATTGTGGCTTACAACTATGCGATTCGTTTTTGGATTTTAGGATTTCAAGAAAAACTATGGCCATCGTTAATGGATTCTTATGAAAGAGCAATCCGGACGGTCCTAAAAGGGAACAGGGCTGTGTGGATGCTTATTTCTATGGTGGCATTATTCTTCTTCACCCTATTTCTTGTTGGCATTGTCAAGCCAAAAGTTTTATTCTTTCCAGAGAATGACCCGAATAACGTGTATGTGTATATTAAGATGCCTGGAGGAACCGATCAAGTAGTAACCGATAGTGTTACAAAAATTGCGGAGACTAGGGTCTATAAGGTTTTAGGAAGGAATAATGCAGATGTTGAGTCGATTATTTCTAATGTTACCATTGGTGCTGAAGAGCAAGGATTTGCTTCGACAGGGAAAGCGTTTAACAAGGGAAAAGTTTCGGTTAATTTCATTGAGAATAAAAGACGCACAACAGGAATCTCTACCACCAAATATATGAATATGATCAGAGAAGGTGTGGGTCGTATTCCTGGGGCAGAGATTACTGTGAACAAGAATAGTAATGGCCCTCCAACGGGTAAGCCAATCAACATAGAGGTCACTAGTCAGAATTTAGAGAATTTAGTGTCTGATGCTTTTGCGTTTAAAGTATATCTTGACTCGCTAAGAATTCCAGGCATTGAGGAGTTAAAGGCTGATTTTGAGATGAACTCCCCTGAGATCATTATTGATATCGATCGTGAGCGGGCTATGCGCCAGGGGATCTCCACCGGACAGATCGGTATGGAAATTAGGACAGCGCTATTTGGCAAAGAAGTCTCAAAGTTTAAGCAAGACGAAGATGAGTATCCGATAACGTTGCGCTATCACAAAGTTACTCGCGACAACATCAATTCACTAATCAACTTGCAGATTACCTACCGGGATATGAATTCAGGCTTGCTGAAAAGTGTTCCGCTTTCAACGGTAGCCAAGATAAAATATGAGACTTCATATGCCGGCATTAAACGACTAAATCAGAAGAGGGTTATTACGGTTTATTCGAATGTTCTTTCAGGTTATGCCGCTAATGATATTGTCCCATTGATTAAAAAGGAAGCGTTGAAGTTTAATAAGCATGAAGGGACTGAATTTAAGCTAACCGGAGAGCAGGAGGACCAGCAGGAGACCTCAATATTCTTAATGAAAGCGATGATTATTGCACTCGGGATTATCTTCTTTATCCTGATCACTCAGTTTGGATCAATCAGCAAGACCATCATTATTCTAAGCGAGGTTCTGTTTAGTATCATTGGAGTTCTGCTTGGGGTGATGCTGTTTAAAATGGATCTCGTTATCATGATGACTGGTCTTGGGATTGTAGCTTTAGGAGGTATTGTTGTTCGGAATGGAATTCTGATTGTCGAATTTTGCGATGTGATGAAGCAGCGAGGATTAAAGACGCGTGATGCCATTATTCAGGCTGGAAGAACACGTATCACACCTGTTGTTTTAACTGCCACTGCGACCATGCTTGGACTTGTTCCTTTGGCAGTTGGGATGAACATCAATTTTGTCACGTTGTTCACCGAGCTTAATCCGCATATCTATTTTGGAGGTGACAATGTCGCTTTCTGGGGACCATTAGCTTGGACCATCATCTTTGGACTTAGTTTTGCCACATTCTTAACCTTGATCCTTGTGCCAGCATTGTACTATCTTGATTACATCATCCGCTTGAAATTTAAACGGAGAAAGAATTTGAGAAGAATCAAGTTGCTGAATGAAAATTAAATCTAACTGATTGTTAAATAACTTGTCTTTTTAACAGTTAAATTTGGAGCCATGATTACTATATTCTCATTTTGAATGGTGATATTTTAATCATGGCTCTTTTGTAACCTATTAAACCTAAATAACCACCTATGAACAACCCTATTAAATGGATTAGATTACGTCGTCTTGTAATTTTAATCTTGTTGGTATCTCCTTCCATTCAGACCTATGCCCAAGATATTCCGCTGCATTGGACAAAAAAATCGTCGGGGATATGGGCGGCAGAAGCAGGTTCGCCTGAAGCGGTAAATTTCACTTCCGTTTCTCAGGTGAAGCCGAAGAGTGAGGCGTTGGCTGCTATGGCTGACATCCCGTTTCCTTTGGCGGAGAATGAGATCAAAGCAACTGTATTTGAT
>CAIVGL010000032.1 GCA_903905505.1 uncultured Bacteroidia bacterium
AGTGCCGAATAGCGGCTAATTCCCTATCTTTACCAACGAATAAAATTTCCCAAATAGGTTATTATGAGTGAAAGAAAAGTTAGGGTTCGTTTTGCCCCAAGTCCTACAGGCCCCTTGCATATCGGAGGTGTTCGGACTGCCTTGTTTAATTATTTATTTGCAAAAAAACACGGAGGCGATTTTATCCTTCGTATTGAAGATACCGACCAAGCACGCTATGTCCCAGGTGCTGAAAATTATATCCAAGAGAGCTTAGAGTGGTGTGGAATAAAAATCGATGAAGGACCAAAAAATGGAGGCCCTTTTGCACCCTATCGACAGAGCGAACGCAAAGATCTTTATCGTCAATATGCCGAGCAGCTGATTGCAAGTGGACATGCTTATTATGCTTTTGATACGTCGGAGGAACTCGACTTGGCACGAACTCAAGCTGAGGGAAAAGGGGAAACGTTCACTTATAATGCGCTTTCCCGACAAGCCATGAAGAACTCGTTGTCGCTTCCTGAACAGGAGAGCACGGCCTTACTCAACGCCTCAACGCATTATGTTATTCGATTTAAAATGCCCGATCATGAAGATGTGACGGAGGTCGATTTAATTCGAGGAAGCGTAACCTTTAATACGGCCACCTTAGATGATAAAGTGCTATTTAAAAGCGATGGAATGCCAACGTATCATTTGGCGAATGTTGTTGACGATCATTTGATGCAGATTACCCATGTTATTCGGGGTGAAGAGTGGCTCCCTTCGATGCCGCTGCATGTGCTTCTTTACCGAGCTTTTGGCTGGGAGAGTACGATGCCTCGATTTACCCATCTTCCACTTATCTTAAAACCTGAAGGGAAAGGGAAGCTCAGCAAACGCGATGGCGACAAGCTTGGTTTTCCTGTTTTTCCTTTGTTGTGGACTGATCCTGCAACGGGTGAATCGTCGCGAGGATATCGTGAAGATGGTTATTTTAAAGAGGCATTTATAAATATGCTGGCTTTGTTAGGCTGGAATCCTGGAACCGAGCAAGAGCTATTTTCGATGGAAGAGTTAGGTCAGATATTTTCACTCGAGCGAGTAGGTAAATCAGGGGCTCGATTTGATCCTGAGAAAACGAAATGGTTCAATCATCAATATTTTATCCAGAAATCGGATGAGGAGTTAGCTCAACTTTTTGCTATAGAACTTAAGAATAAGGGGGTTGTTGCACCATTATCCTTAGCGATCAAAGTGTGTGGAATGGTTAAGGAGCGCTGCAATTTTGTTTCTGACATCTGGGATCAGAGTTATTTCTTCTTTCAAGCACCCACTGCTTATGACGAGAAAATTGTCGCGAAACGCTGGAAAGATGATGTGCCAGTTCTAATGGAAAATATAGCCGTGTTCTTTGAGACGCTAACGGCTTGGAATGCTGCTGAGATTAAAGAGCCATTCTCGAATTTTGTTACGGAAAAAGAGTGGAACTTCGGCACAATCATGAATGCTCTTCGCCTTTGCTTGGTGGGTGGTGGTTTTGGTCCAGATATCTTTGAGATCTGTGAGACGATTGGTCAACAGGAAACGATTTCGCGAATCCGAAAGGCCATTAGCCAAATACAGTAATTAGGCAATAATTAACCCCAAAAACCATTCAGATGTTTGGTTTTTGGGGTTAATATGTAAAAAGGGGTTTGATTTATTTCGCTGCTAAAGCCTCTTTGTAGCGTCGGCTTACCTCTTTCCAGTTGACTACCTTCCAGAATGAATCGACGTAATCGGGGCGGCGATTTTGATATTGTAGGTAATAAGCATGTTCCCAAACATCAAGCGCTAAAATTGGAACTCCCTTGATCTCAGTTGTGCTCATCAGTGGGTTATCTTGGTTAGCTGTTGAGCTTACAACCAGTTTTCCTTTTGCATCAACAGAGAGCCATGCCCATCCACTTCCAAATTGTTTCTTTCCGGCAGTCCCAAATTGCTCCTTGAATTTTTCAACACTTCCAAAAGTCTCATTTATAGCAGTTGCTAGACTTCCTTCTGGCGCCTGTCCTGTTCCATGTGATAGAATGGTCCAGAAAAGCAAATGGTTGTAAAAACCACCTGCATTATTTTTAAGAAATACAGGGTATTTTTCCATCTCTGCAAAGACTTCGAAGAGTGGTTTTGCGGCATAATCAGTACTTGAAGAGGACTCATTCATGTTCTTGGTGTAAGCTGCATGATGTTTCGAGTAGTGAATCTCCATGGTTCTCGCATCGATATATGGCTCTAATTCACCATATGCATAAGGGAGTGGATTTTGTTTTGATTGAGGCGTAAGCTTAAAATCACCAAGCTTTGCAATCCCTAGATTCTCAGCTGGGATAGAGGGTGATTGTGATTTAGATCCAAACGAGAAAGCAGAAGATACAACGACTGCTAGTCCAGAAAGCGATGCTTTTTTGAAAAAATCGCGACGTGAATTTTGTTTGATTGACATGGTACGTATTTTAAAATTAGCTATTAAGTTGTTTCACAATATATTAGATCTTTTGCTGCTAAGTCTAATTTGAGTTTTAAATATACATCTTCTAATGATACCGACAACTGACATTCAGAAGTTAAACAAGCAGTTTTATAAAATGTTTCGATTCGATTCTTTTAGTCTCGTAGATAATTGGCTCTCTATCCTTTTTTGGTACGGTCTTAGTGTATTTAAAAACAGATGGTTGGGTTATTCTTAAGCGCTATGTTCTGCTTCAGCATATAAATAGCTGAAAAATTAGATAAATTATTGTTCGAATGGTATTTTTTGTTTTTCTTTGTACTTTAACAATTGAAAAGATGACAAAAAATAAATCAATATGGCTTTGGTGGGGCAACACTTTCCTCTGTTAGAGGTGAAGCCATATTGTATTTTTTAAAATATAGTTCCGGCTTACCTGCTACAGGTAAGCCGGATTTTTATTTTTGATCAATTTTAAACCGTTCGTGATGGAAACAAAATTTTGGAATCAGCTATATTGGCGTTGGCAAGCGAGTAAATTAATCAGATGAATGGATAAACATTTTTTGCGTTATGCAGATTAGTACGGTTTATCGGATCATGATAGGCCGTTTTTATTTTTATATCAACCACAATTATGAAAAATTATAAGTTCACAACAAGCGTCAGAGAGATCTTAGCAGATACGGTTACCCCGGTAAGCGTCTATCTAAAAATGCGCGATATCTTTCCTAATGCGCTTTTGCTCGAGAGCTCCGATCACCATAGTCTTGAAAATAGCTACTCATTTATTTGCTTAAAACCAGAAGCATCTATTGAAGTTGCAAAGTTTAACTCGACCCAGAAGTTCCCAGATGGGAGCATAGAATTAAATTCGATCACCAAAGCTGGTCAGCTGGCCGAAGAGATGGAAGCCTTTTTTGACCGATTTAAAGCAGAGAACACGATTCCAGGTCTTCCTGCCAATGGATTTTTTGGCTATGTCAGCTATGATGGGGTTCAATATTTTGAGACCATAAAATTTAATAATCCGGTAAGTCCTGCGTATGAGATCCCTGAGGTCCATTACTCTTTTTACCACTATATTATTGCGATAAACCATTATCAAAATAAAATACAGCTTATCGAGAATCTCTTTGAAGGGGAGAACTCTTCACTGAACGTTATTGAGGACTTATTGACTAGTCGGAATTTTGCGACCTTCTCCTTTGAGCCAGTAGCAGACGAAGTGTCTAATATTACCGACGATCAGTTTAGAGCTATGGTTACCAAAGGAAAAGAGCATTGCTTCCGTGGTGATGTTTTCCAGATTGTTTTGTCAAGGCAGTTTTCTCAACAATTTTTGGGGGATGATTTTAATGTCTATCGGGCTCTTCGTTCGATAAACCCTTCTCCATATCTGTTTTATTTCGATTATGGCAATTATAAGATCTTTGGGTCATCGCCAGAAGCTCAATTGCAGATCCATGGGCGAAAGGTATCTATCAATCCTATCGCGGGGACTTTCCGTCGAACAGGAAATGATGAGCAAGATCGACTGTTGGCGGAGAAGCTTTCAAAAGATCCCAAGGAGAATGCCGAACATGTGATGCTTGTTGACCTTGCGCGTAATGACCTTAGTCGGAATGCCTCTGAGGTTGAGGTAGAGCTTTTCCGTGAGGTGCAATTTTATTCCCATGTGATCCATTTAGTTTCTAAGGTCTCGGGGAAACTCCCTGAAGGCTCAAACCCGCTTCAAGTTATGGGAGATTCGTTCCCTGCAGGGACTCTTTCTGGAGCTCCTAAGTTTAAGGCGATGGAGCTGATCGATAAATATGAGAATCAAAATCGCGGATATTATGGAGGCTGTATAGGTTTTATTGGATTCGATAACGTGTTTAATCATGCGATCATGATCCGGTCATTCTTGAGTAAGAATAACACCTTATTTTATCAGGCAGGCGCTGGCGTGGTGGCAGCCTCAAATGAAGAGAGTGAACTGCAAGAGGTGGTTAATAAGTTAGCTGCTCTGAAGAAAGCAATCGTTATGGCTGCCGACATTAAATAATGGTTCTTCATTGCGAAGAAGAAATTAAAAAAATTAAAGATGAAAATAGTAGTACTAGATAATTACGATTCGTTTACTTATAACCTGGTGCATGCCTTGCGAAAATTAGAGGGTGTAACGGTTGATGTAAGACGAAATGACGAAATTGGCGAAAACGAAGCAGATGGATATGATAAAATTGTATTCTCTCCTGGCCCTGGACTTCCTGAAGAAGCTGGGTTGATGCCCTTAATTATTCGTAAATACGCTGGTAAAAAGCCGATGCTTGGTGTTTGTTTAGGACATCAGGCGATAGGGGAATCTTTTGGCGGGACTTTAGAAAACATGAATGATGTTTTGCATGGTATTGCAACTCCAATTACAATTGTTGCGAAGAGCTATATCTTTGAAAATATGCCTGAAGTTTTTGAGGCAGGTCGATATCATTCGTGGATAGTTGAACGAAACTCACTTCCTGAGGTATTGGAAATAACTAGCTTGGATAACGAAGGTCGCATCATGTCGTTTCAGCATAAAGAGTTTGACATCCAAGGGGTGCAGTTTCATCCGGAGTCTATCCTAACCCCCATTGGAGAGCAGATTCTCGAAAACTGGGTTAGACATTAAGTTTTAAGCATTTTGCTTCACATTCAAAAAGTTAGAGATGAGAGAGATATTAAGCTACTTATTCGAATATAAACGGTTAACGATCCAAGAGGCAGAAGAGATTCTGATTGAGATCGCAGGAGGCAAGCACTCGGATTCCGAAATTGCTTCATTTATCACCGTTTTTAATATGCGAACCATCAGTATCGATGAGTTGGCAGGATTTCGGAATGCGTTGTTGAAGACCTGCATTCCTATTGATTTGACAAACTTTAATACCATCGATTTATGCGGTACGGGGGGAGATGGCAAAGACACCTTTAACATCTCCACGTTATCGGCATTTGTTGTGGCAGGTGCAGGTGCAACGGTTTCAAAACATGGCAATTATGGCGCATCATCAGGCTGTGGGTCTTCCAATGTCATGGAATATTTAGGGTATAAATTTAGCAGCGACCACGACCAGTTACGCCGCGAACTTGATACCTGCGGGATAACCTTCTTGCATGCGCCGTTATTCAATCCGGCTATGAAAAATGTGGCGCCGGTGCGTAAAGCATTGCGCTTGAAAACATTCTTTAATATGCTGGGACCGATGGTAAACCCAGGCAGACCGAAGAACCAGATCGTGGGTGTATTTAACCTTGAACTGGCCCGAATGTATAATTATCTTTATCAGAAAAGCGACGTTAACTATGCCATCATCCATAGCTTAGATGGGTACGATGAGATCTCTTTGACGGGGGATTTTAAGGTGCTCTCGAATAAGTCGGATCGTATTTATTCTCCTGAACAGCTAGGAATGAACTTGGTTAAGGCCGAAGAGCTCGCTGGAACTGGCGATGTACCTGGTACTGCAGCGATCTTTACAACGGTGCTCGAAGGAAAAGGAACGGTCCCTCAAAACTCAGTTGTCATTGCTAATTCAGCGATGGCTTTAGCGACCTACTTCCCAGATAAGAGTCTCGAGCAGTGTATCGAAATGGCAACTTCTTCGTTGCTTGGAGGTAAAGCGAAAAACGTATTTTCAAAATTAATCTCTTAGGGATGCGAACTATTTTAGACGATATAGTTGAAAATAGAAGGGGGGAAGTTATTCGTCAGCGACAGCTTGTTTCGCAGACTGAGCTAACTGCAAAGACTGACTTTAATATCCCAAGACTATCCTTGGCTCAACGCCTAATCGCAACTGGCAGCAGTGGTATTATTGCAGAGTTTAAGCGTATGTCACCCTCAAAAGGAGTTATCAACGATCGAGTTGAGCCTCAGGTTGTGACCAAAGGTTATGCCGAGGCTGGTGCGGCTGGGATTTCCGTCTTGACCGATAGTCGTTATTTTGGTGGAAGCACGGCCGATTTTAATGCGGCTCGAAGCGTCAATCCTAATACGCCGATGATTCGCAAAGATTTTATGGTTGATGAATATCAAATTCACGAAGCTCGATTTATGCAAGCTGATGTCATTCTATTGATTGCCGCTGTTCTTGATAAATCCGAGATCGCACAGTATACTTCGGTGGCTCATGAGCTAGGATTGGAAGTTTTACTGGAGTTGCATGATGAGAGTGAGCTTGAGAAGATCGATCCTCGCGTGGATATGATCGGCATCAATAACCGGAATCTAAAAGATTTTAAAGTCGATATGGAGCAATCCCTAAGATTATTTGATCAGCTTCCGACTACAGCAATTAAAATTTCTGAAAGCGGACTTAGTGATCCTAAGACCGTAGATTTCTTGCGAAATCATGGGTTTCAGGGCTTTCTGATGGGAGAGAATTTTATGAAGATGGAAAATCCAGCAGCTGCTTGTGCCGATTTCATCTCTTCGTTAAAGATTTAAAGATTAAGATCATGTCAATGAAAATAAAGGTCTGTGGAATGCGCCAAGCTTCAAATATTGAGGCCTTGGTAAAGCTCTGTCCCGATTTTATTGGCTTAATCTTTTATCCAAAATCAAAAAGGTTTGTGGGTCCCCAGATCTCTCCAGATATTGACTTGCTGATCCCTAGGAGCTTGTCAAGAGTGGGGGTGTTTGTGAATGAATCTTTTGACGATTTAATTGAAAAAATTAAACTTAATAACCTTGATATTGTTCAATTACATGGGGATGAAAGTGTCGATTATTGCACATCACTAAAATCTTTAGGTGTCTCCTGCATCAAAGCTTTTGGTATTTCATCCGATTTTGATTTCGATTCAATCGTGTCTTATGAAAAAGTATGCGACTATTTTTTATTTGATACCTCAAGTGAATTAAGGGGTGGAACTGGGGTGAAGTTTGAATGGAAAAAATTAAATGAATATCGGGGGGCAAATGACTTCTTTCTTAGTGGTGGAATTAATCCAGGGGATGTTGAAGCACTAAAAACGCTGAATCACCCCAGATTATTCGCCGTTGATGTTAACAGTGGATTTGAAGTAGAGCCGGGAATTAAAGACATTAAAAAATTAGAATCCTTTATCCTCCAGCTAAGAGGATAGATCAACTTGGAAAAATTAAAATTTGACGATCATGAATTATCAATCAGACGATAAGGGGTATTATGGCATATTTGGGGGAGCTTTTATTCCCGAGATGATGCATCAGAATATTGATCAACTTCAAAATTCTTATTTGGAGATTATAGGAAGTGAGTCCTTTAAGGAAGAATTTAAACTTCTGCTTACTGATTATGCGGGGAGGCCATCGCCACTGTATTATTCCGATCGTCTTTCCGATCATTATAACGCACACATTTACCTTAAGCGGGAGGATCTTAATCATACTGGATCACATAAGATTAACAATACCATTGGGCAGATTCTATTAGCCAAAAGGTTAGGCAAAACGCGAATAATTGCTGAGACTGGTGCCGGTCAGCATGGAGTTGCTACGGCTACTGTTTGTGCAAGAGCAGGCTTGGAATGCATTGTTTATATGGGTGCCGTTGATGTGGCGCGCCAATCGCCGAATGTGGAGAAGATGAAAATGTTGGGTGCTGAAGTGCGTGCCGTACAGAGTGGCAGCAAAACATTAAAAGATGCAACGAATGAAGCGATCCGTGATTGGATCAACAACCCAGTAGATACTCATTATATTATTGGCTCTGTTGTTGGTCCGCACCCGTATCCCGATATGGTCGCTCGTTTTCAATCGGTTATTAGTGAAGAGATTCGAGTTCAACTTAAGTCAAAAGTTGGTCGTGAAACACCAGATTATGTTATTGCGTGTGTTGGAGGAGGGAGTAATGCTGCAGGTGCTTTTTACCATTTTCTAAATGAGCCATCGGTTAAATTGATTGCTGTTGAGGCGGCTGGAAAAGGGGTTGATACTGGTGAATCAGCAGCGACGACTCAGTTAGGGAAACCCGGAATCTTACATGGAAGTCGTAGCTTATTGATGCAGACAGCCGATGGACAGGTTATTGAGCCTTATTCGATCTCGGCTGGTTTAGATTACCCCGGCATCGGACCTATGCATGCCAATTTATTTACTACCCAACGGGCACAATTTTTAAGCGCCACGGATACCGAGGCCTTAGAAGCAGCTTTATACTTATCGCAAAAAGAGGGGATTATTCCAGCTCTTGAATCTGCACATGCCCTTGCAGCGCTCAATATGATCGCATTTAAACCCGATGATATTGTGGTTGTGAACGTCTCGGGTCGCGGAGACAAGGATATGGAGACCTTCCTCAATTATTACCAATCTGTAAAATAAGAACAATGGAAAATCGCATTACAAAACTTTTTACGACAAAGGACAAAGAGATCTTGTCTATTTATTTTACAGCTGGCTATCCTGATTTAAACGATACCGAAACGATAATTTCTGAGCTAGAGAAACATGGAGCAGACCTCATAGAAGTAGGCATGCCATTTTCTGATCCTGTTGCCGATGGCGTTGTTATTCAGCAGAGTTCTGAAATTGCCTTGGATAATGGCATGACCATTCATCTTTTGTTCGAGCAGCTAAAAGAGATTCGCAAACACGTTTCCGTGCCGCTAATATTGATGGGTTATCTCAATCCGGTGATGCAGTTTGGGATTGAGAATTTTTGCAAGAGATGTAGCGAGATCGGGATTGACGGGACTATTATTCCAGATCTTCCTTTAGAAGTGTATGAGACGGAATACAAAACGATTTTTGAAGCCTATTCGGTAAGCAATATTTTCTTAATCACGCCGCAGACCTCAGACGAACGGATTCGTAAGATTGACGGACTTTCATCAGGTTTTATTTACATGGTTTCCTCAAGTTCTACCACAGGTGCCAAAGATGCAGTGGATCAAGAACAGCTTGCATACTTCGAGCGAGTCAGCAAGATGGAGCTTCGTTCAAAACGGTTGATCGGATTTGGTATTTCGGATAAGCACACGTTTCAAAGAGCTTGCAGTTATGCAAACGGTGCTATTATTGGGAGTGCTTTTATTACTGCAATTACTGGAGAGGGAAGAATTGAAGGGAAAGTTCGCCAGTTTATGAATAAGTTTGAGTCCTAACTCATTAATAATCCCATTTGCTATAAATGGATTTTATAAATAAGCGTACCTTTGCACCATAAAATCTAGTTAAGATGAAAAATATTTTACTTGCCCTACTTGTTTTTGCATCGTTTTTAACCTCGAAAGCCGATGAGGGCATGTGGCTTCCTTCGCTCGTTGGAAAGCTTAATATTCAGAAGATGAATGCGATCGGATGCAAGCTGACAGCCGATCAAATTTACAGCATTAATACTTCCAGTCTAAAAGATGCCGTTGTGGCACTTGACAGGGGCTCTTGCACTGCGGAGATGATCTCTGCTGATGGATTATTGTTAACCAACCATCACTGTGGTTTTGGGGAGATACAAGCGCATAGCTCAGTCGAACATGATTATTTGCGAGACGGATTTTGGGCCAAGAAGCATGAAGAGGAGCTTCCAAATCCCGGCAAAACAGTGACCTTCTTGGTTAGCATGGAAGATGTAAGTAATCAGGTGCTTAAAGAAGTTACGGATGAAATGACAGAAAGAGATCGAACTTCAAAGATTCATGCTGCAATTGCGAAACTAGAAAAGCAGGTGAAAGGCGATTCTCCTTTAGAGGTTCGTGTCAAAAGTATGTTTGAGTCCAATAAATATTTTTTATTTGTGACCCAGACGTTTAAAGATGTTCGTCTTGTTGGAACACCTCCTCAGTCGATTGGTAAATTTGGGGGGGAGACAGATAATTGGATGTGGCCCCGTCATACCGGTGACTTTTCCATGTTTAGGGTTTACTGCGCTCCTGACGGTACTCCTGCAGAATATTCGAAGCAAAATGTCCCTTACCATCCAAAGCATTTCTTACCTATTTCAATAAAAGGTCTTGACAGGAATGACTACACCATGGTGATGGGTTATCCTGGCAGAACAAATCGTTATCGAACATCTACGGAAGTTAAATATACCATGGAGGTTGTGAATGAAGCTAGAGTGACTGCGCGCGAAGCAAAATTGGGAATTCTTCGTTCGTATATGGCAACGAGTCAGAAGGCAAGAATTCAGTATGCTTCAAAATTTGCACGTAGCTCTAACTATTACAAGTATTCTATTGGAGAAAATAAAGGTCTTACCGCGCTTAACACAATTGGTCAGAAGCAAGGCATTGAGCGTGACTTTCTGCAATGGGCCAATGCAACACCTGAGCGCAAAGCTAAATACGGATCGGTTTTAGATTCTATCAATGAAGCTTTTGGGAGTAGAGATGAGAAGATTGCCATGGAGTATGT
This sequence comes from uncultured Bacteroidia bacterium, assembly GCA_903905505.1. Classification (GTDB taxonomy): domain Bacteria; phylum Bacteroidota; class Bacteroidia; order Bacteroidales; family Prolixibacteraceae; genus JAAFHB01. The sequence continues at coordinate 10,815 of CAIVGL010000032.1, forward strand.
TCGGGAAGCCTTATTAAGCGGTGCCGATATTTTTGCTTTTGCGGGCAAGGCCAATTCGTTGAAAGATCTTTTAAAAGACAATGATCAAGTGAAGATTCAGAATGCTGCAAATAGTCTTAAATCTTCATTGAATGACTTTTTTAAAGACTACGACGCGAATACGGATCAGAAAATTGTCGCGGCCCTATTGAAGATTTATGCACAAAAGGTTCATCCAAAATATATGCCCACCTTTTTTAAAGAGATTCAGTCGAAATATAAAGGGGACTACGAGGCTTATTCAAAGAAGATGTTTGCTAAGTCCATCTTTTCAAGTCAAGCAAAGATGGAGGCGTTTTTAGCTAAACCAACTCTTAAAGTATTGGATAAGGATATGGTGTATGTTGCGATGCAATCTATTTTTGAGGCGATGAACCTTATTTCACATGATTTAAGCAGCACAATATCTAGGCTTGATCGAGCGCGACGACTATTTGTTGGAGGGATAAACGAGATGAACAAAGATAAATCGGCTTACCCTGATGCGAACTCCACTATGCGTTTAACCTATGGTGTCGTGGATGGTTATGCTCCTCATGACGCTACTTACTTTGATTATTTTACAACGCTAAAAGGGTATGCTGAAAAGGGAATTCCTGGCGATGTTGATTTTGATTATCCCAAAAGACTTTTAGAGCTCTACAATGCGAAAGACTTTGGTCCTTATGCGGATAAGGATGGTTCATTACATACCTGTTTTACCACAAATAACGACATTACTGGAGGTAATTCAGGAAGCCCAGTTATGAATGGAGATGGCGAATTAGTCGGCATTGCATTTGATGGTAACTGGGAGGCGATGAGCGGCAATATTGCGTATGAGCCCAAATTACAAAAATGTATTAATGTCGATATCCGTTTTGTCTTATGGACTATTGATAAATATGCTGGCGCAACGAATCTCATAAAAGAGATGAAGATTATTCGGTAATAACAACTAAATACTAGAGCAACAGTATTGTTGTGATACAAAGAATGACTGGTTTAGTAGCCGGTCATTCATTTTTACTTAACGGCTATGACTCAGCAGAATTTACCAGAGATTATTGTTTATACCGATGGCGCGGCTAGAGGCAATCCTGGCCCTGGAGGCTACGGCGTGGTCTTAATCTCTGGTGGCTATCGGAAAGAGATCTCACAAGGGTATCTACTAACAACCAATAATCGGATGGAGCTTTTAGCTGCCATTGTTGGACTTGAGGCTCTTAAGGTGCAGCCCTCAAAGGTGACCATCTATACCGACTCTAAATATGTAGCAGATTCTGTAGAGAAAGGCTGGGTTTTTAACTGGGTTAAAATTCGGTTTAAAGGGAAGAAGAATAGCGATCTCTGGGTGCGGTTTCTCGAAATATATTCAAAACACCAGGTGAAATTCTTGTGGGTTAAGGGTCATGCTAGTATTCCGGAGAACGAGAGATGTGATCAATTGGCTGTTGAGGCTTCCTGGAATCCAACTCTCTTGAAGGATTTGGGTTACCAACCTGGCGTGTAATGCGCTAATTATATTCTGAAATAGAATACATTTGTATGTCAAAATTAATACCGAATGAAGCTGCTTTATAATTTAGGGATTTGGGGATATTACCTGCTATTAAGGGTTGTTTCGGTTCGGAATAAAAAGGCCCAAAAATGGATCGCTGGTCGGAAAGAGATCTTTGTGAGGCTTAAGGAAGCAATTGCCCCTGGTGAATTAATTCTGTGGTTTCATGCCTCTTCGCTGGGCGAATTCGAGCAAGGTCGTCCTGTCATTGAGGCTATTAGAGCCCTCTCCCCCGAGTATAAAATTTTACTCACATTCTTCTCCCCCTCTGGATATGAATTACGAAAGGACTATCCATTTGCAGATTATGTATTCTATCTTCCGTTGGATACACCAAAAAATGCAGCTCGATTTATCGAAATTGTACAACCTAAAAAGGCATTTTTTATCAAGTATGAGTTTTGGTATAATTATCTAACCCAACTAAAAAAGGCAGAAGTCCCTACGTATATCTTCTCTGCTCTTTTCCGTCCATCTCAGATTTTCTTTAAGCCTTGGGGCAGATGGTATCTTCAAGCTATTCGGACGTTTGAGCAAATTTTTGTTCAAAATCAAGATTCCTACGATCTGCTTGCAAAATATAACTTCACCAATGTTTCTCTCTCTGGAGACACCCGTCTGGATCGAGTCGGTCAAATTGCAGATGCATCTCCTAAACTGGAGAAGCTGGAGTTTTTCTGCAACGGACAGAAAATTATTATTGCAGGAAGTACCTGGCCGGAAGATGAGGAATTCTTGATTCCTTATATGAATAAACTCCCCGAGGGTGTAAAATTTGTGATCGCACCTCATGAAGTGACGCCTCAATCGCTGGCCCGAATCAGTAGTGCGATAGAGAAGTCATATGTCTATTATTCAACTGCGACGAAGGATGAACTCCTAAAGGCCGATGTGTTAATCGTCGACGGCTATGGTTCCCTGAATTCTATCTATCGTTACGGTCATGTCGCATACGTTGGAGGTGGTTTTACTTCCGGCATTCATAGTATCTTGGAACCTGCAGTTTTTGGATTGCCTGTCCTCTTTGGACCTGATTATCATAAATTTCAGGAGGCCCACGATATGCTCGCTATTGGTGCCGCAAGCTGCATCAACAAGGCCGAGGAATTTAATAGCCAAATGGATAGTTACTTGTTCGATCACGAGAAATTACGTGTCGCCTCTTCAATGGCTAGCGGTTACGTCAATAAAAATAGAGGCGCATCAAAAGCAATTGTAAAATTCTTATTCCCATCCTAAGCTGGTCGATCTAGGCAAAGCTAGCAAGATCTTTCTTTTCAGTTTTTCTTCCCCCTCTTGATTTAACTTGACGGTCTGATTTCAGACTTCTGGAGTTATTAACAATTTCAAATTGGGCAAATAGATTTTGTCCCTTTCCCTCCCTTTCTTGCTCTTCCTATCTGATTAAAAATCTGCATATTCTGAAGAAAATAATTTTTAGGAATTTTATTTTTGTAAACTTTTTTAGTTTTTGAAATATCTAAAATCCTTTTAATCAAGCAACTAACATGGATAAGTTGATAACTTTTTTAAAACTTACAAAAAAATATACACAATTTGTGGTGTGCTCTATCTATATTGCCTTCATAGAAACAAGATTCTTTAAGTGGCAAGAATCGCAATGAAATCACTATTAAAAATTAAGATAATGGAATTAAAAGAGATCACCCCCCAGAAAAAAGATGACATACCCACGACATATACTCCCGATCAGGCATTTGTAGCTTCGGTAGATTATTTCAAGGGGGATGATCTTGCAGCTCGTGTTTGGGTTAATAAGTATGCATTAAAAGATTCATACGGGAATATTTTTGAGTTAACGCCAGATGATCTTCATCGTCGGTTGGCCAAAGAGATTGCTCGGATAGAAAAAAACTACCCAAATCCGCTTTCGGAGGATGAATTATTTGATCTTTTTAAAGATTTTAAATACATCGTTCCGCAAGGGGGACCAATGACTGGTATTGGCAATGATTTTCAAGTTGGATCATTGTCTAACTGTTTTGTGGTGGGCAATGGTGCAGACTCTTATGGTGGGATCATCATGATCGATCAAGAGCAGGTTCAATTGATGAAACGAAGAGGTGGCGTAGGTCATGATCTTTCACATATCCGTCCGAAGGGATCTCCGGTAAAAAATTCGGCCCTAACCTCTACCGGTATTGTTCCGTTTATGGAGCGATTCTCGAATTCAACGCGTGAGGTAGCCCAAGATGGTCGTCGTGGCGCTCTGATGCTATCGGTGTCTATTAAACACCCCGATTCAGAAGATTTTATTGATGCTAAAATGGAAGAGGGTAAAGTTACCGGAGCCAATGTATCTGTGAAAATTGATGATGAATTTATGAAGGCGGTTAGAGATAAGACGATGTATCGTCAGAAATATCCTATCGATAGCGAAACTCCTACCTATACGAAAGAGATTGATGCTGCTGGATTATGGGACAAGATTGTTTTTAATGCTTGGAAATCGGCTGAGCCAGGGATTCTTTTCTGGGACACGATTATCAACGAGTCGGTGCCTGATTGTTATGCAGATCTAGGTTATAAAACAATTTCTACAAATCCTTGCGGAGAGATTCCCCTTTGTCCATATGATAGTTGTCGACTTATAGCCTTGAATTTATATTCATATGTTGATGAGCCATTCACGAAAAAGGCCAAGTTTGATTTCGACCTCTTTAAAAAGCATGTGCGTCAAACGCAGCAGATCATGGATGATATTATTGATCTTGAGTTGGAGAAGATCGATGCGATCTATAATAAAATTGTTATTGATCCAGAGAATATTGAGATCAAGAGAGTTGAACTTAATCTTTGGGAGAAGATTAGAGAGATGGCAATCAATGGTCGTAGGACCGGTATTGGCATTACGGCTGAAGGGGATATGCTTGCAGCACTTGGATTAACCTATGGCTCTGAAGATGCAGTTGAGTTTTCTGTAGAAGTTCATAAGATTGTTGCTTTAGAGGCGTATCGTGGATCGGTAAATCTGGCTAAAGAACGTGGTGCATTCCCTATTTACGACTCAAAACGTGAAAAGAATAATCCATTCGTGCAACGTTTAGCAGAGGCTGATCCAGAGCTTTATAAAGAGATGTCTAAATATGGCCGTCGAAATATTGCCTTGTTGACAATCGCTCCCACTGGAACTACCTCTTTAATGACTCAGACAACCTCTGGTATTGAGCCTGTATTTATGCCCGTTTATAAAAGACGTCGGAAAGTTAATCCAAACGATAAAGATGCTCGGGTTGATTTTGTTGATGAATTGGGCGATAGCTGGGAAGAATATATGGTTTTCCATCATAAGTTTAAAACCTGGATGGATATCAATGGGTTTGAATTAAAAAGAAACTATTCGAATGATGAGCTCGATGAGCTAATTGCAAAGTCTCCATACCATAAAGCATCGTCTAATGATATCGACTGGTTATCGAAAGTGAGAATGCAAGGGCAGATCCAGAAATGGGTCGATCACTCTATTTCTGTTACGATCAACCTTCCTGAAGAAGCCAATGAAGAGCTTGTAAACAAGTTGTATTTTGCGGCGTGGGAGAGTGGATGTAAAGGGGTTACGGTATACCGTGAAGGGTCAAGATCGGGTGTGTTAATCTCAAATAGAGAGAAACCAAAGGATGCCAATGGGGTATTTCCAACTCGCAGACCTGAGGTTCTTGAAGCTGATATTGTCCGTCTTCAGAATAATAAAGAAAAATGGATTGCCTTTATTGGACTTATTGATGGCAAGCCTTACGAGATCTTTACTGGATTGGCCGATGATGAGGATGGTATATTATTGCCACGTTCAGTAACGGATGGCTGGATTATTAAGAGTCGCGATGAGAATGGTGCGTCACGATATGACTTCCAATACCGTAATTCAAGAGGATATAAAACGACTATTGAAGGATTGTCCTTTAAGTTTAATCCGATCTTCTGGAATTATGCGAAGCTTATTTCAAGTGTGTTAAGGCACAGTATGACGATTCAGAAAGTGGTTGATCTTGTAACTAGTTTGCAGTTTGATGATGAATCGATCAATACCTGGAAGAATGGGGTGGCTCGTGCGCTAAAGAAATATATTCCAAATGGTACTGCAGCAGAAGATGCGAAGTGCGAGGGATGTGAATCTTCAAATGTAATCTACCAAGAGGGTTGTTTGATCTGTCAAGATTGCGGATCCTCCAAGTGTGGTTGATTTTCTCTAATCACTATATATATTGCCAAGGAGGCCTGTTTTGCAGGCCTCCTTTTATTTTGTGTGACTTAATCCGTAACGCAAGTTGATTAAGTTTGACTTGTAGGCTATTGGAAATTATTTTATTCCGTAGTGATCGGATAGAATTGCACTAAACCATGATCCTGGGAGGATCCGTTTTAAGACTACGGCCATTTTTTGTTCTAATGTTGAAATGATGTAACTATGACACGGGTTTTTCTTCTCGAGTATTTTAGCAACCTTTTTAGCGAGGTATTCGGGCTTTAGACCGCCTTTCTCGTCTTTTTCGATCAAGGCTAGGGTTTTACTGAATTGTTCTTGATAGGCCCCCGTAGCCGATTCTGCAGGCTGTCTGTTCGCGGTAAAGCTTGTTAAGAAGTCGCCTGGTTGGATGACAACGATTTTAATTTTAAAAGGTTTAAGTTCCATGCGGAGCGATTCACTTAATCCTTCTACTGCAAATTTACTCGCTGCGTAAAATCCCTGATAAGGTAAGCCCATTAATCCGCCTATTGAACTGACATTTAAAATTGTGCCACTTTTTTGACTGCGCATAGCGGGTAAAACCGCTTGAATCATATTCACATATCCCATAAAATTAGTCTCCATCTGCAACCGAATGGCCTCTGTGGACGAATCTTCGATGGAACCTGAAATACCCATGCCTGCATTGTTAATTAGGATATCTAGTTTGCCTTCTTGCGCTAACAACGACTCAATCCCTTTTTTCACAGAGGATACGTCGGTAACATCAGCTTGCAGAACCTTAATCTTACCTGTTAGATCTTCCTTTTGTTTTCGACTAAAACCATATACATTGTAACCGCTGGCTGCGAGCTGTTCTGCTATGGCTTTACCAAAGCCAGATGAAATTCCGGTTATTAATACCGTTTTTGCCATTTGACTTCTCTTAAGTTCTTATTTATAATGCTCGAGTGAGTTACTATCGGCCATGTGAATCTCAAGCTCTTTTGCGATAGAGGTTATCTTTTCGACTGCTCGGTCGACTTGCTCGTAGGTATGTGTTGCCATTAGTGAGAATCGTATGATACAATCTTCTTTTGGTACTGCAGGCGAAACAACTGGATTTACGAACACTCCTTCTTCGAGCAATCGTTGAGCCATTTGAAGGGTTTTTATATCATCGCGAATAAACAGGGGAATAATCGGAGATTCTGATTTTCCAGTATCAAATCCATTCTCTTTAAATCGATTGCGGGCATAGGTGGTTAAATCTGCCAATTTTTGCATTCTCTCGGGCTCACTCTCCATGATTTCGATGGCAGCTAGAACACTTGCTGCCGAGGAGGGGGTCATGCTCGCGCTAAACATTAACGATCTGGAATGATGTTTGATGAAATTTATGGTCACTTGGTCAGCTGCAATAAATCCTCCAATAGACGCAAGTGATTTAGAGAAGGTCCCCATAATGAGATCTACTTTGTTGGTTAGTCCAAAATGTGCAGCAGTGCCGGCACCATTTTTGCCTAAAACCCCCAAGGCATGAGCATCATCGACCATGATAGACCCTTTGTATTTTTCCGAGAGTTTAACAATCTCAGGTAGTTTTGTGATGTCCCCTTCCATGGAGAAGATTCCATCTACTACAATAAGTTTTATTTTATCTGGTTCACAAAGTTTCAGTTTGCGTTCCAGATCCTTCATGTCGTTGTGTTTAAATTTAAGCACCTTCGCAAAGGTTAAGCGACTTCCATCTATGATTGAAGCATGATCAAGTTCATCCAGCAAGACATAATCATTTCGTCCAGCCACGCAGGAGATCACCCCTTGGTTGACTTGAAAGCCTGTGCTATAGCATAATGCAGCTTCTTTGTTAACCAATTTCGCTAACCGCTCCTCCAATTGAATGTGAATATCTAGATTTCCATTTAAGAACCTTGATCCTGCGCATCCAGTTCCATATTTGTCAATGGCATTTTTCGCCGCCTCCTTAACTTTGGGGTGACACGTCAATCCAAGGTAGCTGTTAGAACCAAACATCAGAACATTTTTACCATTGATGATAACCTCTGTATCTTGGTCCGATTCGATAACCCTGAAATAAGGGTATAGACCAGCATTGATAAGCTTTTGCGGTAAATGATAATGTGATAGTTTAGTATGAAGAATTCCCATTATGTTGATATAGTAGTTAGAATTAAAGCGCTAAAAGTAATAAAAAATCTATCGAACAATACGCTTATTTAGTCTAAAAAGACTGCTGATCTGACTTAATTCACTAATTATTAAAAAGATTATATTTTTTGATTTTGCCTATTGGCCATTTTTTTATATTCTAGTTTAGATTGTCTGGTCTCTGAAGCCGACGGATTCGAAATGGTGTGGACCTAAAAAAAGAGGGTATCCATAATCGAATACCCTCTTTAACAACTATGTGCTTAAACTTAATTTACGTCCCAGAAAATTTTGGTTGTAGACTTGTCTTTGGCTGAAACTTTAGCATAGTTTGCAGCATTGTAAGTCGACTCTTCTGTAGGGTATACCCATCTTGAAGGAGGCAAGCTTAGTGTGTTTGAATTATCTGGCAAGAATGTTAGCACAGGTAATTTAAGTCTTCTAATCTCAGCCCAGTTCTCGTAAGGTTCAACTACATTTAAATGCAACCATTTTTGCGTTCCAACTAGATTCAATGCAGCCGCTTTAGCTAAACCGTTCGTCATAATAACCGCTGGCTTTGCTACATAAGTAGCTATTTCAGCATCAGATGTTGGCGTTAGCACAGGAGCTGTGTTATCATTACTTATTTGGCGGACCGCATAGTAGAATTTAACAGATTGTTCGATGCCATTATTGTATGCAGTAATCGCAGATGACATATTGCCCGCATTGACATAGTATTCAGCAATATAGAATTGCACTTCAGCAGCTGTCATTAGTAGTCCAGGGAAGAATTGGTTCCGGCTAATGGTAGAGCGGTTATAGAATGCAATTACGCCATTGTTGATCAATGTTCCTTGAGTTCCAGCATCTGCCATTGGATCAAGACCGGTATATACGCCTCCAACTGCACTAGTTCCTGGCTCAAAAACAGCTCTAAGACGAGGATCAGCATTGGTATTCATATGATCAATCATCTTTTTACCAGCTAAGTTACCGTTCCAGTCTTCAAGACCAGTTTTAAATCCTTGCGAGTTTAGCGTATTTTGATTGTAAACCGTAATCTGAACATTGTCCGCATTCGTAGCTACAATTGGATAAGTCGTTGCACTTGCAAGAATGGAACCAATTTCGCTAGATGCTCTTGCGCTAAGTGTTGATACCCCAGATACTCTGGTGAGCATTCTTAGGCGCAAAGAGTTACAGTATTTCTTCCACATGGCAATTGAACCGTGATTTACAATATCCTGATTGTTGAATCCAACTTGAACACCTGAAGCTACAGAGATTGAGTTAAGTTCATCGGCGAAGGCTTTTAAATCATCAAGCATTTTGGTGTAAACTCCAGCTGCATCATCGTAGGCGGCATAAGAGTCTCCATAGTTACCATTGTTTGTGCTTAGCATACCTGCTTTGCTAAAAGGGATATCGCCATGAAGGTCGACCTTCTTTTCGGTATGGTCATACAAATAAATAGTAGCCGCAATCATAAAGATCCGTTTAGAGGTCTGATCCGCTGTTGCTTGAGCCGCAAATACACTTTGGAATGCTCGGTATTGTGCAAGGAAGTTATAGTAACTACCCCAGATCGCTCCAATTGAAGCTGCCCCAGGAACATATTGAGCACCAACATTTTGCCAGCCAGTTGCTTGCGTGTAATGTTGAATAGTAGTTCGTAGGACTACGAAGTAGTTCCAATAATTTGGCAGGACATAATCCTGATTTGCAACCATAAATCCAGCAAATTGCTTCTCAACAGTTGTTGTCGAGATTTTTGTTGGATCTGGGTAAGAAGCTGCAAATTCGGATTTCTTACAAGAAGAGATCAATCCGAGTGCTGCAACAGCAAGTATTATAAATATTTTTTTCATATCTTAAATGTTATTAAAATTTATAAATGGAGTTAGAAACTTGCCCTTAACATTATACCGTAACTTTGGGTAGATGGGTTCTGACCTGCATTGTTGACATTCTGGTACCATCTCGATCCGGCAGTTGTAGCCTCTGGATCTATATTCTTAAGTGTTCTGTAGATGTAGAACAAGTTACGTCCATAGACTGAAACTCGTAGCTTCGTGGCTCCAATTTTTTGGATAAGGTTCTTCGGTAGATCATACCCAATCGCAATCTCTCTCATCTTGAAGAAGCTATTCTTTTTGATGTATAGCTCATAGCGAGATACACTGTATTGAGGACCTCCCCAGTTGTAAACGTTCCAGTAGTAGTAAGCTTGAGAAACGATATTGTTATTTTGCGTGCCGTCCGGATTAACACCATCAAGCAACATCCCATCGTTGTACACTCTCTCTCCATTTGGTCCTGCACTGTTTGATGTTGCAATACCTGGTTTAGATCCATCATTTCCTTGGTTGTAATAACTTAAACCACCATGAGCTGTATCCATGGAGCCTAAACTTTCAGGGGTCAAACCACGGCTAGTCATCCAGTTAATACCCGTAGGCATCGTATAACCACCTAAGCGGAAGTCTACCATTGCATCTAAAGAGAAGCTCTTGTATGTAAAGGTGTTGAAAATACCACCGGTAGCTTTTGGTAATACGTTCCCAATTTTCTTCAAATGATCAGCATCCAATTGATAAAGACCATCAGAACCAATTAGTTTTTGTCCTGCGGTGTTCGTCAATACAGCATGAGCATAAAGATCTCCCATTGCTTGACCAACAGTTGATTTTAAAACAGCTGCATTCCCATCATAATCGGCATGGATTAGTTCAGGGGCATTATTTGCTAATTGCTCAATTTTATTGGTGTTAATCGCCCAGTTTACACCTGTTTCCCATTTGAAATCGGGAGCTTGGATCGCAGTTCCATTGATCGCAACTTCTAGACCGGTGTTTCTCATGGTTCCAATGTTTGTTAGAACGGATCCTGCTCCTGAAGATACAGGCAAGGTCAACGGAAGAATTTGGTCTCTTAATTGTGCATTGTAGTATGCGATATCTAAGCTCAAGCGGCTTTTGAACATTTTTGTTTGCAATCCAAATTCAAACTCATGCTTTTTCTCCGGACGGATTCCATCGTTGCCCATACTTCCTGGTAGCTGTGTATAGATAACTGGAGATCCACCAGCTGCAAGTACACCTAACGTATTTTGGTTGTAGGCCACATTGGCAGCGTATTGAGAAGGATAGTTACCTACAATACCCCAAGAAGCGCGAAGTTTCGCAAAACCGATGAATTCAGGTAATTGGTATGCTTCTGATAGGATAAAGCTTGAATTCAACGAAGGATAGACAAATGTATTATTCGATGGAGCCATGGTTGAATAGCGGTCACGACGAACATTTCCTTCAAGGAATAAATAATCTTTATAGTTTAAGTTCGCTGTACCGATGAAGGCATCGGATACAAATGATCCTAGTGAGCCACCTGCAGAAAGGGTATTAACTGAAGAGGATAAATCAAAGCGATTCTCAACACTTAATCCACCATTTGTACCTACTGAAGTGGTGATGTAGTTTTGTTTTTTAGCCGTATAACCGGCCATTAAACTAAGCTCAAGATCTGGAATAAGTTTTTTGGTATAGGTTAATAATGCATCACCATAGAAAATATTGTCTTTGTAGTTTGACAATCCGAAGTATCCGGAGTTGTAGAATAGAATCGGTTGTTCGCTTCTGTTGCGATCTTCAGTTTTGCGTGAAGTAACATCAGTTGCAAAACGAGTCCTTAATTTAAAGTTTTTTACAATTTCGTAGTTGGTTGTAACATTCCCAATTAAACGGTCGTTATACTCATCTTGGTTATTGGATTTTACTCTCCATACAAAGTCCATCAAGTCCCCCTTGAAACCATTGTACTTGATATTTTCACTTGGAGTCATACTCTGACCACCGCCAGTTTGGTAGCGCCATCCTTGACTAGTTTGATATTTATTTAAATACCAGTTGCCATTGTCGAATGTTCCCATCATCCCCGTAAAGTTATTCACTAAACGATCGGTAGAATATGGACGGTTGGTGATATGACCATTCAGATAGCTTAGGTTGATATCAACAGAGAATTTTTTGCTGAACCGGTAGGTGCTATTCAAGTTGATGTTGTTCTTCGCATCTTTGGAACCAATACTTACACCTTCGTTGTCTATACGTGTAAATGAGAAACGGGTATTTGAATTTTCTGTTGAATTTGAAAATGCAACGTTAACATTTGAGCTTACAGCTGTTTGAAACAAGTTCGCAAGCCCATTTGGTTGTGCGGAATAAGGTCTCATCACGCCATCCCAAGCCATTACGGGCAATCCATCGAATTTAGGACCAAAGTTAATATTGCGATCAAGGATCTGACGGGTGTCAGCGCCATTAATGATCGAGTGGTAGAAACCATCAGCCGATTGTGTGTTCGAGATTACGTTAGGTTGGGCACCCGCGCCTCTTACATTCTGATATTTTGGCATGTAGGCAACATTATCAACCGTTGTTGATAGATTTGCATCTACGACAAATCCTTTTCTCCCTTTACCGGTTTTCGAGGTTACAAGGATTACTCCATTTACCGCTTCTGAACCATAAAGAGCAGCTGCAGACGCACCTTTTAAGACTGAAATAGACTCAATATCTTCAGGGTTGATATCTAATAATCCAGTACCTCTTAAACGTTGGTCGCCCCAGTAGTTACCGTTGTTGTATTCGCCATCCCGAATTGGAACACCATCCATTACAATAAGTGGTTGTGTTTTTCCAGTGATTGAGCTGATACCACGAATAACCATGTTAACACCAGAAGTTGAACCTCCTGGACTAGCGGAAATTTGAAGTCCAGGTGCCTTGCCATAAAGTGCTGTTGCAAAGCTGGTTGGACTGGCTTTGATAATGTCATTTGAAGTCACCGTAGTTGTCGCATAACCAAGAGCTTTGTCTTTCTTGGATATACCCAATGCTGTAACTACAATCTCGCCCAATTTCGCTTCTGCACTTGAGATTTTCACGTTGATTGTGGCTTGGTTTCCAATTGCTACTTCCTTCGAGGTGAATCCAACAAAAGAAAATACTAATGTAACTGAATTATCAGGTGCTGCTAATCTAAACGCCCCTGAGTTGTCAGTGGTGGTACCAATAGTTGTCCCTTTAATAACAACTGTTACACCCGGTATGGTTGTACCATCTTTTTCATCCGTTACTTTACCGGTGATTGTTTTTTGAGCGAAGGCCACCTGCCACGAGCAGAATAATCCCATCGTCAAGACAGTCAATAATAAAATTTTACGCATACGTTTTTAATTTTAGTTTAACTCTGATATTTAATTTAGATTTCACTTTCGTTTCATCGCTTTGCTACGATGTTAATCTTCGAATTTGCTTCAAATTTGAAGATTATAGGGCTGATGTCTTAGTCTTTTTTAATCCATTAAATAGTTTAATTGGTTAGTTAATTATTTTAATTTCCTTCAAGTTACTTCAATTTCTTTCAATTTACTTCAATTTCCTTCAATTTCTAAGTACTTATTGCCAGATCATTGACTAAATAAGATTCACCTCGTTAAAGACTTTCTTAAAGATTATTTCTGAAGTTCCTAAAAATGCTGATTGATCTCCCATCTCAGAAATAAGAATTAAGGTGCTTTCCGAGATTTTTTCTAAGCAAAATCGATCTCATGATTGTTGAATGGGGGACAAGACATCTTGTTTGGTCTTTGATAGTGGACCACTTAAAACAATGGCTTCTGGATTAAGAAGCTGAATGATGA
>CAIVGL010000033.1 GCA_903905505.1 uncultured Bacteroidia bacterium
TATTCAAGTCGTAACGATAGCCTCAATTGTGCAGGAAGAGTCGAATATGAATAGTGAAAAACCACGCATCGCAGGGGTCTATATCAATCGATTTAAAAGTGGGTGGCCCTTACAAGCTGATCCGACCATAAAATATGCCTTAGGAGATTTTCAAATCAAACGTGTGCTAACCCAATATTTAACCGTTGATTCGCCTTACAATACCTATAAAAATGCTGGACTGCCACCAGGTCCTATTAATTTCCCTGAAATTGCCAGTGTTGATGCTGTGTTGAATGCGGAGAGTCACCAGTATATGTATTTCTGTGCGAAAGAAGATTTTTCTGGATCTCATAATTTCGCCAAGACTTTATCTGAGCATAACCAGAATGCTGCACGGTATCAGAATGGTTTGAACAAACGGAAGATCTTCAAATAGCCGAGCGTTTGCATCAAATTCTCGGTTGATTTTCCTTCCTATATTTTCCTTTAATCTTCCTTGACAAGTTGCACTTCCCGTTCTAAAGCAATACCGAATTTAGATCTAACATCGGCTGCAATAGTTTGTGACAATTGAAAGATCTCTTCTCCAGTTGCTTCTCCTTTATTGATTAAAACTAGCGCCTGCCTATCATGAACAGCGGCATTTCCAAGTGATTTTCCTTTCCATCCAGCTTTCTCAATAAGCCATCCTGCAGCAACTTTGACAAGTCCAGGTTTAAATGGGTACAAAGGGATATCGGAATATTGCTGTCTTAAAGCTATGGATTGAGACTCTGTTACAATGGGATTTTTGAAAAAACTACCAGCATTACCCAATACCGCAGGATCTGGAAGTTTGGACTGCCGTATAGCGATGATCGCTTTACGAATATTTTGGATATTTAATGGCCCAAATTGAGCTATTTTATCGACTAACCCTTCATATTGAATCTTGAAATTAGGTTGCTTTGAAAGTCTGAATATGACCGAGGTAACAAGAAAGTTGTCTTTAAGTTTTTCTTTAAATAAACTGGTCCGATAGTCAAACTCGCAATCTATTCCATTTATGGATTTGGATTGAAGTGTGTCTAATCGTATGCCATTTACTTGATAGACTAATGCAGAGGCTTCGACACCATAAGCTCCAATGTTTTGGACCGGAACGGCACCTATATTTCCCGGAATTAAAGATAGATTTTCAATGCCGTAATATTCATTTTCAACGCAATAATTCACAAAGTAATCCCAGTTAACACCAGCCCCAACTTCTAAGTCTACGTTGTTACCATCGTCCTTAATGCATTTTATCCCTTCGATTTTTGGGTGAACGATTAAGCCATCAAAATCGGTCACAAATAATAAGTTGCTGCCGGCACCAAGAAATAATTTTTTCTCCAGTTTGAACGACGGGTATTGATCAAAAAATTGAGCAAAGTCTTCCGCAATAGTAAAGGTCAGATAGTATTTGGCTTTCGCATCGATCCCAAAAGTGTTAAGGGATTTCAGAGAGTAGTTTTGCTGTAAGATATGCATTGTCTGTTAAATGCCTTTTTTAGTTTTTTTAGTTTTTTTTGGCGGCGCTGGTTCTAGCAATGATTCGAAATCAATCAATGGTAAGTCACTGTTATATACCTTGATACTCTCTGCTTCACAGATCATGGTGCGCGCAGGAAATTTTTGAATAAGTGGATAATCGTGAGTTGCCATGACAACGGTCTTCCCTTGATTATGAATATCTTTGAACAGGTTAAGGATCGATTCTGATGTTTCTGGATCAAGATTTCCTGTGGGTTCATCCGCAAGAATTATCTCCGGATCATTTAATAAAGCCCTAGCAATAACAATTCGCTGTTGTTCTCCTCCAGAAAGCTGGTGAGGCATGCGTGAACCCGCATTTTCCATCTGAACCTGATTTAGAACTTTTTCAATCCTCTTTTGAATCAATTTATCATCGTGCCAGCCAGTAGCTTTTAACACAAATTGAAGGTTTTGCAAAACTGTACGATCAGTCAGTAACTGAAAATCTTGAAAAACAATCCCTAGTTTACGTCGCAACAAAGGAACTTCATTCGATTGGATTTTGTGCAGCTGATAGCCACATATCGACCCTTCGCCTACCCGCATGGGTAATTCGTGGTACAAAGTTTTCAACAGACTAGTTTTGCCACTCCCTACCTTCCCAATAATATAGAGGAATTCTCCTTTGTTTATCGAGAGATTGATGTTTTTTAGCACCAACAGTTCACGTTGATAAATGTCGGTATTTTTTAGTTCAATGATTGGCTCCACGGTTCAAATAGTTTTTTATTAAGTCTATATTTGTAAAAGCACCTATTTGCAAAACTAATGATATTCATCGGTTTTTTTAGTACGTCTGTTCTGGCATTAAATTCAGGTAAATTTATTAATTGACTTTGACGAATTTTAGAATACTTAAATTTAAAAAATGAAAATAAATTGCAAGATAATACAAGTGTTCGTGCTCTTTTTGCTTTTCACTCTTGCTCTGAATGCTCAAACTAATCGGACTTCTGAAGTCTGTAACGAACTATATCGATCCGGACTAAATTACATTGAAACAGATAACTATGGTGCTGCTATTTTAGATTTTCAGAAATTAGCGGCCCTAGCAGAAGCCGGTTCTACCTTCGCCGAGGAATCTGACTATTTTCTTCGACTTTGTGCTTTAGAGATGGGTAATGCCAATGGTAAAGCTTTAATGGAACAGTTTGTTCAAGAGAATCCAAATTCTCCACATATCAATAAGGCTTATCTAAGCCTTGCTAATTCTGCATTTGGTCGCAAAAACTATAAACTAGCTTTAGAATCCTTAAAAAAGATCGAACAACAAGGGTTGACGAATAATGATCAAGATGAATTTATTTATAAATCAGGATACTGCAATCTTGAAGTCGGGAATCGGGATATCGCCAAAGTTAATTTTGCTGAACTAAAGGATCAGTCAGGTAAGTATGCTGAGGTCTCGAAATACTATTGGGCACATATCTGCTTTTTGGATGGTAAGTATGAGCTAGCATTAACCGAATTTCAAAAAATCGAGAAGTCACCTCTGTTTCGCGCAGAGATTCCCTTTTACAACGCACAGATCTATTTTGCGCAAGAGAAATATCAGACTGTAGTCGACATGGGACCAGCTTTAATGAACTCTGCCAATGCGGTGCGAAAACTTGAGCTGGCTAAGATCTTAGCTGTATCTTATTATAAGTTAGGTGAGTATAAGTCGGCAATCCCCTATATTGACCTATATGCAAAGGAAAAAGATATCACGTTGCTGCAATATTATGTTGCAGGGTATTGTCAAAGTAAGGTTGGTCTTACGGAGGCTGCGATTTCGAATCTAGAAAAATCGACGCAGAAGAAAGATGCTTTAGGTCAAAATAGTTATTATGAGCTGGCTGGATTATATGTAAAGTTGGAAGATAAGCAAAAGGCCATGATGGCATTTCAAAATGCGTCTAGCTTGGATTTTGATCCTGTAATCAAGGAAGATGCTCTTTTCCAATATGCTAAAATAACCTATGAGCTTAACTATTCTCCGTTTAATGAGTCGATAAAAGCCTTTGACCGTTACATTTCTGAATATCCAAACTCGGAGAATAACAAGGTGGCTTATGAATATCTGAGCAAGGTGTTTATGACAACGCGCAACTATAAAGATGCGCTAACAGCATTGGATAAGATTAAAATTAAGAGCAGCTCCATCAAGAAAGCCTATCAGCGCGTTGTGTTAAATCGGGGAATCGAATTATTCAGAGATCTTAAATTTGAGGATGCAATAAGTTTATTCGACAATCTGATAACCTTCAACGGAGCTAAAAATAATTTCTATGCCTTAAGCTATTATTGGAGAGCCGAAGCCTACTTCCGTTTAGGTAAAACGGAGGAGGCCCTTGTGTATTACCACAAATTTCAAGCTATTCCAGCTTCAAATGGGTTAAAAGAGTTGGCTGTTTCGAACTATAATATCGGCTACATTCTCTTTAATAAAGAAGATTACGAAGGAGCAGCCAGTTGGCTTGTTAAGTTTACCGAAAGTAAACTGAACAAGGGATTCCCGCTTTATTCGGATGCCTTAAATAGATTGGGTGACTGTAGCTTTGTCGGAAGTCGATTCTCAGAGGCCATTGGCTATTATCAACAGGCGTATGAGAATGGATCGACGGATGCCGATTATGCCCTGTTTCAAAAGGCTTTCTGCCATGGATTACTGAATGATCATTCTGCTAAAATTAGCGAGCTAAGTCAGCTCAGCACGGAGTTTGTAAAGTCAAATTATTTAGATGATGCTCTGTTTGAGACTGGTCGCGCTTTCGAAAGGCTTCAAGATAACGCGAAGGCTATTGAAAATTACAAGGCCTTGATCACTACTTATCCTTCAAGTCCTTATAAGCCCAAGGCCTTGATACAACTTGGACTGCTGGCCTATAATGGGACTGATTTTGATACTTCAACGGCCTATTTTAAACAAGTGGCCGAGAATTATCCAAATAGCGCAGAGGCCAAAAGTGCCTTAGCAGGAATAAAAAATAATTATGTAGAGACCAATAAGGTTGGTGACTATATCAGCTATGCAAAGTCCCTTGGTCAGTCAGCTACACCATCACAGAATGAACAAGATTCTCTAACCTACTATGCCGCTGAAAAGCTTTATATGTCGAAAGATCCAAGAGCTACTGTTGAGCTAGCAAAGTACCTGGTTGATTTTCCTGCTGGAAATTTTATCCTAAATGTGAATTTTTACAAAGGGGAAATGGCATACAATGAAGGTAAGTTTGATGAAGCGATGGTTAATTACAATTTTATCATTACTCAACCAGTAAATATTTTTACGGAAAATGCCTTGTTGAAAGGGTCTGAACTCGCCTACAAAGCTGCCGATTATCCAAAAGCGTTAGACTATTACCAGCGTTTAGAAACAGCCGCAAGCAATTCCGACGGCTCATTACTTTCCTTGGTTGGTCGTCTGCGTTGCTACTTCGAATTGAAACAGTTTGATGAAGCTTTTAAGATTGGACTTAGGGTCAGAAGTATGGATAAAATTCCACCAGAGCTTGATCGAGAAGTCGTTTTTAAATCTGCAAAATCGGCTATTGAGCTGCACGAACCTTTAAAAGCTCTTCCACTTTGGCGTAAACTTGCCTTAGATGCAAAGTCCTTAGAAGGTGCGGAAGCAAAATATCGCGTTTGCGAATATTATCTGGGCGAAAATAAATTGAAGGAAGCTGAAGATGAGGTGAATGATTTTATTGAAAAAAATACTCCTCATCAGTATTGGCTCGGGAAGAGTTTTTTGCTATTAGCGAAGGTTTATGAGAAGCAAAATGATGTTTTTCAGGCGACTAATACTTTGAAAAGTATTATAGAAAATTATGAGCAAAAAGAAGATGGAATAATCGAAGCGGCCCAGCAAGCACTTAAAGTTTTGGAGTCTTCAAATGGATCAACTGAAAAAGCTGTTTCTAAGCCCCAAGAGCCTGGGGATGGATCA
>CAIVGL010000034.1 GCA_903905505.1 uncultured Bacteroidia bacterium
ATTAGTGATCAGAGAGTTACTGAAATTGAAAACATCTTAAATAACAGACCAAGAAAACGTTTTGGATTTGAATCTCCTATATTTGTAATGGAAAAATTATTGTTTAACCCAAAAGTTGCATTTGTAGCTTGAATTCAGCATTTAAGTAAATCTGAAATTTTAAAATAAGTAAAAAAATAGTTTATAAAATTTGTAAAAATAAACCACAATAGGCACATTAGGGTGAGTATTGCAATAGGGTATGAGCTGTAGGAATCATTTTTGGTATTTTCTCATTTTCTGATTATGACGAATCATTAATTTCTATTGTGTCCTATTGTGCCTATTGTGGTTAATACATCCTCGGAATACCGAGCTGTGTTTTTCCTGTCGAGTGATATTTCACCTTCTCATTTTCTGTTGGTTTTTCCCCAACGATCGTCCACGAGTTCGGGCTCTTTCCTTCTGGAACTATTGTAATCACTTCATTAATTTTTGTGCTGATAACTGAAATAGGCCCTTTCAGCATTTGGTTAGATCTCTTTAAACTTGATTGAGCCACTCCGGTCTTCCAAGGGAGTGCCAGATTGCATTTGTTTCCATACAGACTCTTAATGCTAATCCATTGCACTTTTCCCGATTGAATCTCCGAAGAGACAATGAAACCTCCTTGTGCATGAAGGGTAAATCGGCCTGATTTATTGGTTGGGAAAGCAGGGAAAATACGCACGATGTCGTTATAGCTTTGAAGGAGTGACTCATTCATAGCCGTTGTCAACACCGAGGTCGCCTCCATTGACATATGTCGGAATGGCCACATCGGTAGTGGGAACTTCTCATCTTTAACTTTTGAGTTTACATCCACAACTTGATTCGTTCGGAAGAACCATTCTGCATCTTTATTGACCTCTACTTCGAGGCCCCAATGACCCCAGCCATTAAGGTAGATTTGCCATCTGCTTGGGAATCGTTCGAGATCTATAGCGAGCTCCTTCGCCATCCCAAGTCGCGCCATGACAATGGGTACTGGGTCCCATCCTGTAATCTCAGCACCATACAATAGAGTGGTGGCTTTGGCATGGTCAAATCGTTGATCACCCTTGTTCGCTAGCCCTATAACACCGGAAGGGAAGACGGGAGAGGAGGGGACAGATGGGAAGATGCCATCTAAAAGTTTCAATCCATTATTCGGATAGTTGCGGTCTTTGATGGTGTCGCTCTTGCCAAGTAGATTATAGGTGACGAGCATTTGCTGCTCTTTGATCCCCCATCCTGCAGCGAAAATCTCATTGGTTGGGGAGGTTTCACCTCTGAAAAATCCACGTTTCATTTTATATCCATCAGCCGTTTTACCGATGGTCTCCTCGTCGTATTTAAGTATAGGTAGCGGGGCCAAATGGGCTAGGATATCTCTCCATCTTGCAGATTCTGGAGCCGCAGAACCTGCAACTTTCACCGCATCCAAGGCCGCAGTAAAAAGCGCTTGGGCATACACAAGTTCGGTAAGTCCATCTTTTAATTTTATCCAACCCTCATAACCACTCCCTTCCTTGGCATGGTACTGTCCATCGGCTTCTTTGACTAAGATAGACTCATAAAACCGCGCGGCCTCAAGGATAAATGGGAGCGCTTTTTCATGTAGAAATTTCTTGTCGTTGGTAAACTTATATTGGCGCCAGAAATCGAGCGCAATCTCGGCAATTGGAGTATGGTTGATCTTCTCTCCAGACGAGTTGTATCCACGCCGTTCCGTTACATCGGAGACAAATGCACCATTGGCATTAAACAGTTTCTTCGCATCTTTTTTTGCTTCGGGAAGCGAGTTAAATCTGAAATCGAGATATGGAGTTACTAGCTCATGAAATCCTGCAGCATTTAAGGGCCAGCTTATCTGTTGCTGGTTCCAGTGGAAATAAAAATTCCAGTTTTGGACATCGCGACTCCAGCTCCAAATGCCATTGTTGAATCGACCAGGATAGTTCCCCCCTTGTGAGGCATTGGCATAAAACATAGTGAGATACCACAAACTATTTAGGTAGTCGTCGCCATAGTCCATTAGCGAGCGGTTCCAAATTTCTTTCCAGGCTCCTGCATTGGCTTGTCTAAACGCTTCTAAGCCTAAGTCATGGATGGACTGAGTATTTTTATTTAGTATTTCAGTGGGATCACCTTTCGTAGGGGAGGTCACACTAAACGCTAGTTGGGCATCTTTTTGCTGTTTCCCATTTAGTTGTATAGTTGCTGCATGAGAATGGTCACGTGAGTAGGTAACTGTTGATCCATTGTTTTTAAGGACGCTTCCGCCAATACCAAAGGTGCCGGAAGATAATTTTTGTGTAATGGAAACCCCATCTTTATCGGCGAATGATTCGGTCCCTGTTGTTCCAATGGTGGCATCCCGATTAATCTGGTGATACCAATGTGAAAAGGTTCGCGATCCAAATCGCTCAACTGTAATGTCAACAGGTACATTTTCCTTTAGATCACTTTTTAGCTCATACAGTAGTGTGCCTGTTTTGTGGTCCACAAATGCTTTTAGTCCAACTTGTCCAAACGGACTGGAGCCTTCAAGAGATAAGGAGCCATCGGCAAGATTTAGTTTGGCTTTAAAACTTGAGATGTATAGCGTGTTAAAGACTGGATATTTAAAGTCAATAATTATACGACAGGCATGGCGTTGCGTGGTGCTCACATCTTCTTCTTTCCCATCCCAGTTGTGAAAGGGGCCAAAGGCAGCATCATCCCAGAGATCGCTCTTATTGATCACGGCAATTATTTTGGAATCTTCGCACCAAAATAGAGCCCCTATTTCACCGTTTCCTAAGGGAATTCCTTGCATTGGATCAACCGGAGGAGAGAGGTAGACTAGGTCATATTGTGAGACTCGACCTGGCCATGCGATATCCCAAGTTGCTGTTTTAGGATTAAAAGCAGATGTCGTTGGACTATCTTTAGTTGTCAATTTTGCATTCGCCGTATTTAGTAATGCAAACCAGAGACTTACAACCGAAATGGAAAATTTCAAAAAATGGGAAGAAGTAGTTTTCATAGAATTTCAGATTAGTTCCTGGTTGAATTTAGTTTTAATCTTAGCGTTGGTTTATTTGAACCTTATTGAATACAAATCTGCATCTTTCATCTGAACTCGCAGCCGGACAGTTTTTGTGATCAGGCTTCCTAAGTCTGCACCTTTTTTCCAACGGACAACTCTTGAAATCTCATTCCCAATGATTCGTTGACAATCGCCAAGTGAATAGCCTGGAATTGGATCTCCCTCTTGATCTTGTAATTCAAATCGCATCTCTCCAGCCGCAGAAGTGGAGTAGTTAATCTCAAATTCTGATCCTGAAAATTTAAAGGGTTTAGTGATCATCTCTCCACCGCTATATGGAGCAGATAAGGCAGAGAACCCATCGAGCCGCAACGAGTAACGGTGTAAATGGGCTGTCGGCTGGGCATAATCCTGATTCATATAAATTGACATCTCGCTTGGAGAAGTCTGTACAACATTTAGTGCTGGGTAGTTCGAGCGTGAGACCCAGTTTTTCATCCCGATGCCCGGACGAATAAAAGTCTCCATAAACGTTCGTTGGTAACTATTTTCTCCACGTGTACTCATTAGATAAGCATCGGAGCAGTCTTTGAAATATTTAGGATTGACATTTAATTCTTTGGCCTCCGATTCTGTTAGGATCTGCTTGCCCGGCATAAAACGCCCTCCTATTGCAAGGTAAATCTGAGGTGCTCTGAAATAGGGACTTGTTTGTTGAGTATATAGTTGTTCCAAGGGTGTGTCCCCAAAGGTCATCGCAACGGGTTTTGTCCATTCGATAAAATCTTTGGAGGTGGTCCGGCTTACCGAACGGAAACCATTGTACCCACCACCGGTCCAGGAACGGAAATAACATAAATAGCACTGCTCACTCTCTGACCAGAAGGCGACGTTTTGAGAGTCAAATGCAAAGCCTGTTATCACCGCTTTCTCTTGCAATTTTTTCCAGTGAAGTCCATCGGGGGAAACATAGGCCCGCAGTCCAACTTTATCTTCCCCGGCCAAAGCTTTATATCGTTGACTAGGATCTGCATTTGGGTTTTTATCCAAAAATGGGCTGAAATTATGACTTGATGGTGCTTCATTGGCAAGGATTACATTGTTTCTGCGTGACTTTCCAACTTTGTAGATCTTCAAAATAGGTTTAATCCAGTGGATGCCATCTTTAGATTCTGCCACACAGGTGGTTTCCATATTGCTTCCATCCTTGCCATCAGTGGGTAAACCGCGATAATAGCTTCGAAATATATCGCCATCTTTTATAATGGTGCAGTAACCGCAAAAGACACCTTCCCATGGTTTATCAAATGAGAGAACTGGCCCTTCATCATGGGGTATTTGTTTGGTTATTTGCGCTCCTTTAAGGGTTTCGATAAGATAATGATCTATAAACAGTTCACGGTTATTTCCCAGGTCAATAACTTGTCCAATTGGTGCTGTTGGACTGTCTTGACTAAAGCCATAGCCAGATAGGAGACTCAATATCAACAAGCAAAGGATAGATTTGGATGTTTTCATGGGGTATGATTCTGTCTGATAGGTTAAGGCTTACTTCGTTTTTGCTGATGTTCTTAACACGGTTTTGTTTTTAGGAAAATGACCTTCGAAAAATGCTTTTTCAGGGCCGTCGAATTGCGCTACTCGAACAGTACTCCAGGTCTCCTGATCGCCAGTGGCGTAATACAGATAGGTTTTCCCTTCATACTCTAAAAGATCGGTATCTGAATTATTTTTTCCTTCGCCAGCAGCTGCTTCTAAGATTGGATTGTAGGGGCTATAATCCCAGGTCTCTAAGTCTTTCGACCGAATAAGAAATGAGTTCCATCCATCATGACCTTTAAATGGCTCATGGACATAAATCACATAATAGTAAGGTTTGATATAGCGTATAACTGGACAAGATGAGTATTCGTGCTTCAGACCAGTAAAGACAAGATTTGGAATTTTATCCCATTTGGCCAGATCGGTGGATCGCGCAAACTTAAAACAAAACTGGACTGGTTTATCCGATTCATAAGCCATTAAATACCCTTTTTCATCTTTGCAAACCGATGAATTAAACAAATGTTCAGTCCCTTCTGGCAGGATCACTTTTTCGGTTTTCCAAGTCTTTAAGTCTGTTGAGGTTATTCTGTCGATACCGGTGGAGGTCATCTTATGACCAAAGTCAGTAAAGTCAAGTGCAAAAACATTTAATTCTTTGTCATTAAGATAAGCCGAGACAAACGAATGCCCTTGTCCGAAGCGGGCAGCTTCCTGACCTGTCTGCATGTCATCGATGTACAGATAGGCGTCTTTACCTTTGGCTTCTGCTCCTCCAGGACGATAGTTGGAAACTAATAATAGTCGATGTCCCCAAAGGATGGGTGTATTTTCCATTGGCGTTCGCCCGTTCTGGGAAAATGCAAATGGGAGTTTGGTCAAAACCGGTTTTTGAGCTTCAGCAGATATCCAAAAAAATAGAAGCAGTGTTAGTAAAATTGGGATTGCCAATGTTTTCATCCTATTTTGTTTTTAGATTTTATAACGTTGTTTTTTGATACCGAATCAAAAGTGAGCTTTGTTTGTCTTTTAAGATAAGTGTATAGCCATCCATCAACTGTGCACCAGTAAGCGTCGTTTTTTCTTTCGTATCGGCATTTACTAAATTATAGTTAACCACTGAATCGAGTCCGCGTAGCTTCACTGTTATCGATTCTGCCTCACAATTTTTTCGTCTGAAGGCCATAACTATACCATCCCCATTCTCTGGTCGATTTTGTTGATAGGCCAACCAAACTGAATCTTTGGTCATGTTTTCCGTCGTTGTCAGAGGATAATAGTCACCATAGTAATACGGCCTTAGATCCTTAAATGTTTTTAAGAATCCCTGAAGTTCTGGTATCGTATGCGCTCTACTATTTAAATCTAAATTGATTGCCATAGCGGTACTCATATTCGATCTGAAATGATAAGGTGTCAAGGTGAAATTTCCCGTCCCATGCATGGGTAGGTAAAAATTCAATCCGTAGGTGTGACATTGTGAACCATCGGGCTCTCCATAATTATAGTCGGTACGCCACAACGGAGAACTGCGCGAAATAGTCTCTAGGTCAAGTCGTCGCCCACCGCTTGCGCAATTGTCAATCAGCAGATTAGGAAAACGTTCGAGCAACGTGTCCCAAAAGGCATATAGCCCTTCGATATGTCTGATCTCCGAAATGCCAATTCGATCAGGTTTGTCGTTAGCTTTCCAATAGGGCATGGGATCAAAATTAAAATCCTGCCTGTAATAATCTAGCCCCTCTTTTTTTATAAAGTTAGAGATGTAATCGGTTAGCCAAACCCGAGCTTCTGGATTTCCTAGGTTAAATAAGAAGTTCCCATTTTTGGGGATCTTTATAAGCCAATCGGGATTTTGATTCGCAAATAATGTATTTTTTGTGACCCGTTCTGGTTCAAACCAGAGCATAAATTTAGCTCCTACCTTGTGTGCGGCATCGGTGACGGGGGTAAAGCCACTTGGAAAATTATCTGGATTAGGAGACCAGTTGCCCACATTAGGCCAGCTTCCATTGCAAGGATACCATCCGGCATCTAACCAAAAGACTTCAGGTACTAACTCAAATTGTTTGTGCCTATTTATCATGGCAACAGAGAATGATTCGGTTGAACAGGTATGCTCGTTGCATGGCGGCGGACCCTCACGAGCTAAAAAGGCGGAGAAGGGTAACTCGACATGCTTCCCATTGATTTTCCGCGTATGGTGTTCGAGGACGAATTGTCGAAACTGATTGTGCCCAACCATCCTGTCGGCACCACTCCAAAAGAGGAGACAGATTTTAGGTGTTCGAATCTCCTCGTGCGCAAGTAGCGTAAGTTTCATCCGCTCCATGCCAGATGTTAGTTTAACCGATTTATCGTCTAGCTGCTTTAACTCGGCAATCCATTTACCAGTCCAACCAATGGCAATCAGTACGCCATTCTGATCGGGCATCTCTAGATTGAAAAATGGGAAAGCCGTATGATCAGAAGAGCGACCACCAGCCGGTGTCATAACAAGACTTTTCTGAATCGACAAGGTTTCGTCAATCGGCTGAAAATCGGTGATTGCAGCATTGCTTCCATTGGCATGATGCACAATAAATGGACCTTTTTGTTTTGCATTAAATTGATGATCCACAGCAGACACGTGCTCCAATATTGGACTATTTTCAGACGACTTATTGGCAAATTTTAAAACCCATTCAACGGCATGGAAGTCAGTAAATCCAGTCACTGTGCAGGCTACTTCCACGCTTGTCTTAGGATCGGAATAGGTTATTATCCGCCCAATTGTGTTGGAATCAAGGGTCTTAATTTGCTCCGAACGATAACCCCAAGATTTTATAAACTTGTTTGAGTTGACACCTCCAAAATCAAAGGAGAATGGGGGAATCTTCCCTTTGCCAAAGTTCTGTTCAATCCATTTTCCAATATCTTGACCTTTCATCACAGGTGTTTGCTTGGCATGGACCGATGATCCACTAAGGGTTAAAAAGAGAGAGAGAAAAATGGAGAGCACTAGATTAAGTCTGAAAATTCGAATATTATTTCTCATAACTGTCCGTTAGTTTTGTTTGACTTGTGTTCGTATAAGTTGTTTACAATAGTTAGTCTAGAAGCTAAAATGCGATTTATTTAGCTTGGGCATATTTAGGTTGAAATGATCCCAAAGGGTCAGTCAATAATCAATTCTAGAATAGAGCTATACCTTATGATCGATGGTGGATCATAAGGTATAGCAGTTAGTTTAGGTGTAAAAAGCGACCGAGTTAGTGGTCAAGCATTGGTTGTAATCAGTTTAGTGCATCTCTGTCTCGCAAGCTCCAATGCCACCTACGAAATAGTTGAATTGTACATTTGGATGATCGGCTAATAGTGACATCGGAACAGAGCTATCTCTAATATTCTTGCTGATCATCAGCGCAGTTAGTCTTTGTCCAAATGGGTTGTCGTGAGCTCCAGCTTGCCAGATCGATACTTTCTCTGCTTTCCAGGTCTGTACTGGTCCGACAGTTAAGGCTTGTCTAGGTATTCCAGTAACCACACCTCCAGCGCTAGTTCGCGCATTTTGCATGCAAGTAATTGGATGCAAATCCACTACGCGAGTAGTCAGCTTGCCAAATTCTTCAGGCGTTGGAGGAGCATCTTTATAGATCCCTTCACGTTTGACGGGGTCATTAAATGCCCAATGTTTGGTATCTCCTTGTCCACCTTGCATCACTGCACAGCGAACGCCACTATCCCAGCTTTTGATATACTTGCTCGTATCGGCTTTTGGGAAATGCATGTTTGCATCTGGCATTCGATATCGAGGATCGATTTTATTAAAACATAACTCTCTGTCGGCTCGTTCGAAAGATAATGGATGACTAGCATCTAGCTCTTTGCCATCGACATACCACTCATCCATGCCCCAGAAATGGGCATTCGATAGATCAAGCTGTAACTCATTAACCATTCGAGCGACCAAAGGGAGCTGTTCTGTAGGGCCTATTGGACCACAGACTCCGACGGGATTGCTTGCAGTAGCTTGTTTCCAAGCGGTGATATATTCAAGTGCTTCGGCAAGGTAAAAATCCTCTAACGTATCGTAGAAGACCACTTTAAACCCTGGTCTTGAAAGCTGTAAGATATCTTTGGGCGTGAGCTTAGCGGCATCTCTTAATAAATCATCTTCAAGAGTGGTAAAATCCCACCAGTCAGGAGCTAACATACTTAATTTTCTGGCCATACGAATTAAATTTTAATGGTGTAATTAGTTTATTTTAGAACGACCTTGTTGCCTAAAAGTTCTTTTAAGATGTTATCCTGAGGATAGCTATGGCCAAGGTGCTGCCTAAAACCTTCTGCATAATTTGTCTTAATCTCTTGACCCCGATGTGCAGCAAATTCCTTCATCGCTACAATATATTGGTCCATCTTGTGATGTTTGCGCAACCATTCACGCTGACTGGCATGACAGGCAAGTGTGTCTTCTTTAATTTGAATCTCATCTGTTATATCCACATAGATAGATGGATTAATAGCCTTTCCAAATTTATCTTTGCCTTCCAAAGGATCAACATAATATAGATGAGGAACCATCTCAAAAGGTGTTCCTGAGGCCTCCATGTTTTTTATCCCAGCGGCAAAACAGGCTGTCTGAACCACCAAGCTAGTTAGCTCATGATCGATCATATAGTCATTTGGACTTGCTGTAAAAACAATACTTGGACGAACTTTGCGAATAACCTCAACGGCTTTGTTGATGGTCTCCCGATCATAGGCGATATACACATCATCACATTCCAGACAGTGGTACTCCCCGTCAAGAAGAGCTGCTGCTTGAGCTGCCTCATTTTTTCTTATAGCACTAATCTCTGCTCGCGTGTGTTCTGCAGATCCTTTGTCGCCCGGAGTCATGGTTGCGATGTGTATTTTCCAACCAGCCTTTTTTAAAAGTGAAAGAGTGCCTACGCACATCAATTCTGCATCGTCAGGATGCGAGAAAATTCCTAATGCTATTTTGTCCATTTATATAGTGGTTTTAGTTCTTAGTTTAAATGTTTATTATGTTATATTGGATTAAAGATACTGTTTTTTGAATAGCCTTCCTTATCTAATTGAAGATAAGCGAACTTGTTTAAAAAAGATCTCTGCTCCTTCCGATTGTATTTGAATATGTCCTTTTTGTGGTGTTACATTCGTGGCATGATTAACAAGTTTCCCATTGAGGTAGATCGTTATCTCAGGTCCTTTTGCGATGACAATTAGCTTGTTCCATTTGCCGATAGGTTTTTCTTGATCATTGACGCCTCTAAAGCCTTTGTCGTCTTTCCATAAAGGATCGCGTCCGTACCAGTTGATTCGCCCACTGTTAATCGTGGCAGGCTCACCATTGGGACTGAAGATATACGATTTATCTTGCATCTCTTTCTCGACCGGACAGGTTAGCGAGAACTTCGTAGTTCCATCACCGACTGCCAGCATATCACCCGTTCCACCTTCGATAAGCTGACACTCGATTGAATACATCCAGATACCAGAAAAGGCTCCGTCTGCACCTGTCGAATGGAGTAGGATGCCGCTGTCACGGGCATTTTTTTCACGAGGAGGATAGGTTAATTCACCCCATTTAAACTCTACCTCAAGCTGGTAATTCTCAAATTCTTCATTCGTGGTGATACATCCAAAATCTTCTCCTGAGATTCTGATCTGACCTTTCTGAACCGTAAATACATGATTCGGATCGATATTTTTTCCTTTCCCTCGAAGAAAAGTGTACCAACCAGTTAAATCTTTTCCATTGAAAAGCTGATTTGTCGAGTGCTGCGCAAGAACATCCTCGTTGAAGATTCCCCATGCAAGAACAATCAGGATAAGACTCAGTAATTTAGTTTTCATTTGGGTTCTATCTTTTGGTTACTTCGTTTCTGCTGACTTATCGGCTTCAAAAATCAACTTGTGTGTTTTTAAGGCTTCTGCTAAATTTGTTAATGGCATCTCCTTGCCTTCCTCAATTGCCTTAAAGAAAGCCTCAAACTGAGCCTGATAGGGGTGATCTGACACATCACCTGAATCCAACATTTTCATTGGGATCTCGGTCCACTTGTTTTTGTCGAGCCCAGCTGTTTTTGTTGAATAATATTTGTTGTCCAACAAACTTCCTTCGCTTCCCACTAAATGGAAATGAAAGTAATACGGTTGCAGGCAGTCGATCACTGATGCCACTTTCCCAACAGATCCATTTTTAAATTTAACAATGGATACTGAGCTAGTTGGATATTCGTAGGGCTTAAAATCTTTGTTTTCAGAATAGGAAGCATAGCTACTAACTTCTTCAAACTCGCTTCCCATGCAAAGTAAAAGGGCATCCATGGCATGACAACCTGCCGACAATAGACTGCTTCCTGCTGCTGCTTTAATGGTATTCCAGCGATACTGTCCATACCAAGGACCAATGCCATGAAAATAATCAACCTCGCCATAATGAATGGTCCCCAGAAGGCCCTGGTCGATCACTGATTTTATAGTTAGCAACTGATTTGAGAACCGACATTCAAAGCAGACACACGAAAATACGCCTGCTGCTTTAACTGCTGCTTCCACGGCTAAACACTCTTCCCAAGTTAAGGCTATTGGCTTCTCAATGATCAGATGTTTGCCCGCTTTTGCAGCTTGAATGGCTTGCTTGGCATGATCGGCAGGATAGCTGCAAATAGATACTGCATGAATGGTTGGATCCGCAAGCATCTTCGAAAGATCAGTATAGCATTCGATTGAACCACCATGTTTGGCACTAAGTGTCGACGGGTCAAGTGTTCGCGAGGAACAGACTGCTGTAACTTGAGCGTAGGGCGTTTTATTGATCGCTTCAATGTGAGCTTCTGCAGCCCAGCTATAACCGATAATCCCAACATTATACTTTTTCATGGTTAAGCTTTAATTAGTTAGACGATAAACTTAAGTTTAAATTTTTACAATTCCGAATGTATCGGCTCCATCAGAGCTCCCTTCGAAGAGATATGGATCACCCATACCAGACTCTGCATATTTATCAAACACGCGTTTTACTATTGCCGAAGCGCTCTTTTCAGCAAGAATGGCAACTGTTCCTCCAGCTCCACCACCTGTAATCTTCGCTCCATAAATGCCATTTTCAGCACCCTCTTGGCGGAATAATTCGACAATATAATCGGTCGCTTTAGCCCCTAATCCACATTCAGTATAGGCAAAATGCGATTGATACATCAGTTCTCCCATGAGCTTAAAGGCTCTTTTTGTAGGTGCCAATGAGGCGCCTCGTGAAAGCTCTGAAAAAAGCTGAACTCGATAATTCTCTTCTACCGCATAACGCGTATTGGCCCGCACATGATAGACCACACCCTCTTTAAGTGGGGTGTAAGGATCAACGTGAAGCTTATGATTTGCCAAATATTCGGCGCTACTAATATTAATTGGTAGCTGATTCTCATATTTTTCATGAAATACGGAAGCGGAGAGATTGGCTAGATAGCCATTCCAATGGTTGTCGGTATAACGCTCTATGTCATTCCCCTCTTCGCGTTTGACTTCTATTTGTTCTAAGTCACAGATCATTTTATAGCCCATAAAGGCGGCTGCACGTGCTGCTTCATATTCAATTCCAGAAACTTGGTGACTTACCCCTGAGTCGATACCCCAGATCTGTAGATCAGTTGGTAGCTGAATAAGAGGTTCCGGCAGACAAGGCTGACAGACCAGCGGAAGGATGTAGCCCTCTTTCCCTGCTACTACGGCAATTTGATCCATAATACCACAAGCAGAATCGGCAATAACATTCTCCACCCATTGACAAGCCAGTGCTAACTCAACCCCTTCAAGCGGAATGTTGTAGACCGAGGCAGCTGCCTTCATGACAGCCACCTCGATAGCGGCAGAAGAACTTACGCCTCTATTTAGCGGGACAGTAGATTCCATATAGACACTGATGCCTAGCTTGGTATGTGCTGGAAATTTCTTTTTAAGGTAAAAAAATGTGCCTAGGACATAAGCTGTCCAGCGGATAGACGGCGAGCTATTGACAAAGGTTTTCACCGTCTCTTCATCGCTGAGATCAGCATACGGAATCGTTAAATCGCCTTGCCATCCTACCTCTGAGGCCGTTTGATTTTTGAGAACAATAAACTCATCTGTCCGAAGTTGTGCTGCCGCCCAGGTAGATTCCCGAATGGTTGATTCAAAGACTAATCCTCCGGTATAATCGTCATTCCCTCCCATAAGATCAAGTCTTCCAGGGGATCGAGCAATAGAAACCGTGGCCGAAGGGTCGAAAAAACCACCCGCTTTGATTAATGTTTTAACCTTATCTATAAAGTCCATTTTCTCGTTTTATTTTCGAATCTCTTTAATGCTTTTCACTAAATATTCTAATGCTTCTTCTGTCTGACGTGGATTAATAGGAAGTGTGACCAGCTGATCACCTAATTTCTCCGCATTTGGAAACTGTCCCTTTTTAAATCCTCGGTTTTTAAAGGCTGTAGAGTAATGCAATGGGATATAATGGAAGCCAATTTTGATTCCAAATTTATGAAGCATATCGTAGATAAAATCTTCTTTGGTCATCCCAAACTCTTTGGCATCGATCATCACGGGATAGAGATGAAAGACATGCTTATTATGTTCTTTCACTGTCGGCAATGTAAGGCCTGGAACACCGGCTAATCCTTGCGTGATATAGGCTGCATTATCGATGCGATTTTGGTTGAGCCGATCTAATTTTTTTAGTTGCTCAATTCCTACTGCTGCTTGGATATCTGTCATTCTAAAGTTGTAGCCGCAGTCGTCGAAATCTTGCCACCAGAACTTTTTACCAATCGGGAATTTCTCCGCGTCTAGGGTGCAGTATTTAGTGCTAGCGCCATGAACGCGTGTACAGTGTGAGCGGTAAAGGGAGATCCGTTCGAAGATCTCATCGTCATTGGTTAAAACGATTCCTCCTTCACCAAGTGTGGAGATGTTTTTTTGTTCGTGAAAGCTAAAACATCCTGTGGCTCCAATAGTGCCGACCTTTTTTCCTTTATATTCTGCTCCAATAGCATGTGCTGCATCTTCCACTACAGCAAAGTTGTGCTTGGTTGAAAGTGCCATGATCTCATCCATATCGCAAGGCTGTCCATAGAGATGAACAGGGATGACGGCTTTGGTGTTGGACGTTAATTTATCTTCGATTTGATTTGGATCTAGGTTGTGTGTGATTGGATCAATATCGACAAAGTCGACTTCTGCGCCTAAAGTAACAGGTGCCGCTGCGGTTGCAATCCAAGTTACTGGTGTTGTTAGAACTCGATCACCAGGCTTCAGACCAATTCCAATCATGGATAGAAAGAGGGCAGATGTTCCGTTGTTGACCACCCTGGCATGTTTTGCTCCAGAATATTTTGCGAAATTATTTTCAAAGGCAATACACTCATCACCACTGGTGGGTGCGTTGTTGCGTAATACTTTGAGTACCGCTTCTTCTTCCTCTTTTCCATACTGCGATCCGAATTTTATCTCGAGATCGAATTTGATTTTACTCATGATTGTTATTTTTTAGCTTTGAAATTAAGTGTCAAGTTTAACCCTTCTGATAAGGTAAGCATGGGGGTTTTTAAAATTCTTTTTGCTAAGGAGTTATCCATCGATGCATCTTCTGCCCGTGGCGCACGTCCTGGCATCGCATTTGAATTGGTGCTTAAAATTAATTCGGAGGAGTATCCAAGTGCTTTGGCTATGACAAGTCCCATCTCGTATCGATTAATTTTTGTTGATCCACCGAGATGTATAATGCCACCGAATTGATTGCCCGCAAGCTCTATTAATGCAGCTCCTAAAGTTATCACATCGATTGGAGTCCGTATTTCGTTGACTGGAAATGGAACTTGAATCCCTTGCTCAAGTTTTGATATGGTATCGGCAAGAAAGGAATTGCCTTTCCCGATAACCGGAATTCCCATCACCAGAGCTAGTCTGCCTACAACATTTTTGGGAGAGGCAGATAGCACGATCTCTTCAGCTCTGATTTTTGTCTGAGCATAAAAATTGATTCCATTCGGTTGGTCCGATTCAATATAATCACCTTTCAGACCATCAAAAATAGTATCGGTAGAACAGAAAACCATTTTTACTCCATGCTCTTGGCATGCTTTTGCGATCATTCGTGTTACTTCAACGTTGGTCTGCTCTGCTTGATCTTGGTTCGCTTGACAACTATCTATGTTCGCCATTGCTGCAGCATGAATAACCGCGTCAGGAGCTATCTCTTTGAACAGGGCATTAAATCCTTCTGCGTTCAGCAGGTCAAGCGAATGGTAATAAACTCCAGGTTCATGAATCGGATTTTCTGTCCGCCCAATGCCATGAATTTCCCAGTCCCCTTTCGCTTGAGCAATAATACTGCCTGCCACAAACCCATTAAAACCGGTGATTAATAATTTCATTTGTAATCTGTTTTTAAAGTCAGTTATTCTATTTCCTTCCCTCCGAAATCACTCTGAAGAAGGGTAATTATTCTTTGCTGCAGTTCCTTTCCTATTTTTTCATCACCGCTTGAGATATAACTGCGAACAACCCCTTTTTCATTGGTTGCGGTTCTCACGTAGGCTGCATACCAATTGTTGTCTAAGCTAATGCGAGCTGATTGTTTACTAATCCCTTTGTAAATAACTGTCCCTTCAAGGTCGTCGCCAGACTCAGAATGTGTGGTTAACTCGGCTTGATCGTCTTTGAATAGTTTAAGTATGGCATTCATGGCGTTGTCACGAATATCGTTATCTGCAAATTCAAAGTTAAACTCGCCACTAGTGAAAATCTGATCTTGCATCGCCCGGATATCGTTGATGCAGTTTTTATCTTGATGAACTGATTTAAGAAATAGCAGAATGGTATAGAGTGAATTTTCCCCAGAGACAACCATTTTCTCAAGCGGGAGTTGATGGTAAAAATGTCCTGATTCTTCCGCTCCAGCTAACGCATTTGTCTGCTTCATAAAAGCTTTGATTTGCGAATGGCCATTGCGAAATAGAACCGGATCAGCGTTTGCTTCCGCCCATTTAAGTAACGCCAGTGGATTTACTTTAGGGTCATAGAGCACTTTTGATGCAGTGGCATTCCCTGAAGTTATTGATCTCAAGATTGGGATCATCACAAAACCAGCGCTGAATACCCCTTTCTGATCGCCGAAAACGATGCGATCGCCATCGCCATCAATCCCAATAATAAGGTCGGCATTTTCATGTTTTGCCAATCCTATGGCATAATCCATCTTGTGCTGACTAGTTGGATTTGGCGATCCGGTTGGAAACTCTCCGTTTGGAGCTAGTCGATGTGCGGTCACTTTTACTCCAGCTAAAGTTAACGCGCGATATAATTCGGGTCCTGCTGAACCATTAAAGGTATCCAAGATAACAGAAATGCCCGTTAGTGATCCCTCCCTAACAGAGGCTAATTGAAACGTATAGTTGATGTATTCGTCAACGGGATTTTTCAGGATCGTTAACGAACCGCCATCTGATTTATTTAGTTTAAAGTCTGACTGATGATAGAGTTCTCTTACCTTTTTCAACCCCCCTAGCGGACCACAGTCGTAGCCAATGGCTTCAACGGTTGGTACGGTATATTTAATCCCCACATATTGTTTAGGATTGTGCGATGCTGTAATGGTTAATCCCATCGTATTTGGAAAGTTAACACTCGTTTGCATCGTGGCAAAATAGCTCAATGGAGTACTAATAGGATCGAAGCAGACAAAGATTCTAAATCCGGCTTCTAAAGCAACTTTAATCCCAATCTCTATCACGCGAGCACATCCCAGCCGAGCATCTCTGGTCATCACCAAGGTGTCTACCCCAAGAATCTGGGCATAACCTAAGGAGGCCTCAAATAGGCGCTGCACTTCTTGGTCGTTAAATTCATCAACCTCCCATCGAGCATCGTAAACTTTTAGGGGATCTTTTGGGGATGTCATCTTATAATAGCTTGTTCTAATATATTTTGAGAATAGAATTCTTTAGGCTTTAATCCTCTTTAATAACGGTATTCGGGTGAAGAAAAAGGCATAAATTGTCACCATGACAATGCAGATCATCGGAATAATATACGAGACTTGGACACCCTGCTGATCGGCGATCATCCCTTGGATTGGTGGGAATATTGAGCCGCCAACAATAGCAAAATTTAATAGGGCCGAACCTTTGCCTGTAAAGGATCCAATTTCTTCAATTGCTAGACTAAATATGGTTGGGAACATAATCGAAAGAAATAGTCCAAGTCCAGCCAATAGATATTCGTTGTAGCCTGTATTTACATGGATGATAACCATGAATAGGGCTATCATTCCAAGGCCAAAGAATCCCAATAACTTATGTGCATCGACATATTTTAGTAGCACTACACCTAATATTCCCATCACGGCAGTGAAGATATAGTAAAGCGTTAGATAGCTTGCCGCTGTGCTATCCGTAAATCCAAGTACTGATTTAAGGTATGGGATAAAAAATCCGCATGTTGTTGCTTCTGCACCCATATAAAAGAACATGGCAAAAAGTCCAAAAAACAGATGTTTATGCGAGTATCCCTCTGCAAGAATTCCCTTTAACGAAAACTGGTCATCCTCTTCTGCTTTCATTGCTGGAAGCTTAGAGAGAGCAAATAGGAGAGCGATCATTATTAATATTGCCGCAAGTAATAAGTAAGGAAAATGAAATTGTATTTCTCCCAAGCTATTATAAATCAAAGCAGTCGCTATTGTTGGCGTGAAGGCATAGCCGACTCTAGAGAAAACCTGAACAAAATTGATTCGCTGGTGAGCACCTTCTGGGTCACCAAGCATTGAGGCAAATGGATTAGCCGCAACATTGATGATCGTTAATCCTGTCGAGATGATAAAAATTGCCGTTAAGACAAGTGCATACGAATTAAATATTTTTGCCGGCCAGAAAAAAGCGGCGCCTAAAGCACAGGTGATAAGGGCAACTAAAAGACTCACTTTATAGCCATGCCGATGTATCATCCACGCAATTGGGATTGGGAAAATGATATAGGTCAGGTAAAAGGTAAACTGAATCATCGTTGCCTGAGTATAGTTTAGCTTAAACTCAGTAATTAGGGATGGCAACAAAATGTCATTCATGCAGAAGAGTGCTCCTACCATGAAAAACATCAACGACAACAACATCAGAGGTTTATAGTGGTGTTTCATCCAGATTTAAGTTTTGAGAATGCGATTATGATTCAAAAGTACATTTCCAACACCTTAAATACTTCCTTAATTTTAGATATTGCACATAGTATATTAACTATTTAGTCGATTAAATAGATTATTAACCCTTGCCTAAGCAATTAATTAGATAGGTTAAAGATCACTTTGGCTCTTAAACTTAATCCCGATTGGCCAGGAAGTTCCCGAAGAGCTTGATTATTGGTGATTGGACTATTGGAGGCATAAAATACCGGGCCGCCAGATAGGGCGAATGATAATCGATTATTTTTTGTTGTCATGTTAAGTGATGGTCCGATAAGTACTTTTGCTCCGCCTTCTGCTTCTTCAGCATCCCAAAGCCCTTCAAGGTCTTCCCCAACGGCCTCCAATCCACCATAGAATTTTCCTTTTAGACGGTAATGAAATCCAATACTTGAGATTATATCAATATTGTCGCGATTAGCAGCTAATGCTTTTTCGAAAAGGAGATTGCCACCTGTTTTCCAATTTCGGGCATCCTAAGCCATGGTTCCCCGACTAATAAATAGAGTTTGTGCTGCTGTAATCTCTTCGCATGCCTAGTCCTAAGCCTACTCGTAATCCACCTATTTTCTTGCCTCCAATAAAATCATGAATATTTTCTACCTGCTGAGCGCTTGCAACGTTGTCTGAAAATGTATTACCTATTGTGGCATGGGCATAAAGGGTAAACTATTTTCCTAGATATCCTTTTACTCCCACTTGTTGGCCAATTCCTGCATGTCCAAAGGGTTCTGTTACTTTCTCGCCATAGCTAGAAAAATAACCTAAACTCCACTTTAAATCCTCTGGAGTAAGTGTGGTGGTCGAAAATAGAAATGGCTCCGCTGACCTTTACGGTACGATTAGACCAGAATTTTCAATGGGCTGAGCCCAAGTTGATTGAATGAATAGGATCGTAAAGAGGAAAGTTGATAGAATATGACTCATAAATCTGTATTTGTCATTTAAACGAACTAACTTAAAGTATCTTTTTCTATTTGAATTGAACGCTGTGATATATTGCTATAAAGATAAATTTTAGATCCATTAGTTTTTTGGAGATAAGAAGTATTTTGAAAGAATTATGTCCTTAAAATTTATAAATACCTATTGTCAGTTTGAAATTGAGAATCAGTGCTAATTTAAAACAATACAAATGAATGAGTCTATCTATCGGAATAGTTTGGGCTGGCTCCCGGATTATCCAGATTTTAGAGATTACACGGTAGAACACGACGATATTAAAGGAATGCTAAGGCATATTGGGGTCATTAAAGTAACCAGTTTGCCTGGATCTGTTGATTTAAGGCCATGGTGTTCCCCGATTGAAGCTCAAGGAGAGTTAGGGTCGTGCACGGCTCATGCAGGCGTCGGTATGGTTGAATATTTTGAGATCCGGGCTTTTGGAAAGCATGTTGTTGGTTCGCGATTATTCCTTTATAAAGTTACCCGTAACTTGTTGCATTGGACAGGTGATTCAGGAGCTTTTACTCGGAGTATGATGGGAGCATTAGTGCTGTTCGGATTGGTGCCGGAGGAATATTGGCCTTACAATATTGCCGACTTCGATAAGGAGCCTACCGCATTTTGTTATGCCTACGCTCAAAACTTTCAGTCAATAGATTACTATCGTTTAGATCCTCCCGGAATCACTCCAATTAAACTATTGAACCAGATCAAGATCAATATTTCAGCAGGTCTTCCAGCGATTTGTGGATTCACCATTTATAGTTCTTATCTGCAAGGCAAGGTCACAGGTAAGATTCCATTTCCTACCGCAGATGAAAAAATCATTGGCGGTCATGCTGTGATGGTTGTTGGTTATGACGATAACCTAAAAATAAAAAACTCAAACATTGGAAGTGCTGAAACAACGGGGGCATTCTTAATTCGAAACTCTTGGGGCACTGAGTGGGGTATCGAAGGATACGGCTGGCTTCCGTATCAGTATGTGATCAAAAGATTGGCCATTGATTGGTGGAGCTTATTGAAAAATGAATGGGTCGATACTGGCGCTTTTAAGGCTTAGCGTTTCGAATTTTATCCGCTGCCTATTTTACGTTTTCTTGAGGCCATTCAACGGTTACAATGATCTCATTCTTTCTGTCAACAAGTTGAAATGGGGGATTGTATCCTAGAAATCTAAAATTTCCATGGTATTTTATCCCTTTTGAATCCAAAAGCGTTTTTAATTTATCGGATTGATGAAGGATCTGCTCATCCGAGGCAAATCCTCCAAATTGCAATGCTGCAACAGTTTCGTCAGCTGATTGATGAAGGATAACCTTGGCATCCTTGGGTTTTGGTAATTTGTCGAGAGAATATTCAGCGGGCATCACAAAACTCATTTCCGAGACCGAATCGTTGATGTTCATCTGAACCGGCGTGGTCATGGCGATCTTAGTCTCCGATTCATTGCCCCCAAAAATATAACCAGCGAGCTGTCTAAATCCAGGGCTCGACACCTCCCGATAGCTTTTAGCCTTAAGATATACTGTAGCTAGAGTAGCTGAAGGATAAAAGCGAATTTCAAATTCGGGCTCGGTATGTAGAACCTTGAAAATTCGGGCTTCTGTCTTTTGTGTCGCCATCGCAGTAAAAGATTGAAAGGTTATAAAGGCTATGGTTATGATTCCGAAAATGATCAATATGATTTTCATGCACCTACTAAATTAAGCGTTAACATTAAAATTTGTTCAATTTACTCTTTTGGCAACTGCAATAACTTCTGACGGTTGTTTCCGTGAAGTTACAATAATTTGAAAACGGTCTTCCAAATGCTTCACCGCTTGGTAAGCAATCTCTGGCGTATTGTTCTCCCCCGAAAGGTGACTTAACAAGACAAACTTCAGGTGCTCTGCTGCATGTTCTTCTAAAAGTTCGGCCGCTTGTAGATTAGATAGATGACCCACATCAGAGGCAACTCGCTCTTTTAAATGCGGGGGATACGATCCTCCCCACAACATTTTCTCGTCATAATTAGATTCTAAGAATAATGCATCGCAAACGTTAAGATGGGTGGTTACATTGTCACACGGTGATCCAATATCTGTAAATACACCAATGTTTATCCCTTGATGTTCAACACGGAAAGAGGTGGGCTCTTTGCCGTCGTGATTTTTTAATACGGGATGAATGATAAACGAGCCTAGGTCGATGGGTTGGTCAGACTCAATAAGTCGAACGGCCTCTGGTCGATTGGTAAGATAGAGCCCCTGATAGGTACCCTTGGTCATAAAAACTGGGATGTCGAGTTTCTTTGCCAGCACTCGAACGCCGCAAACATGATCATTGTGCTCGTGCGTAATAAAGATGCCGCGAAGTTTCGATGGACTTAATCCACTTAACTTCATTTTTGAAAGAATCTGCTTGCAATTTACACCGGCATCGACCAAAATAGCATTTTCGTGGTTTCCAATGTAGTAGCAATTTCCATTGCTGCCTGAAGCTATTGCACAAATTTCAACCATTCACTCTATTTATAAATTAAATTCAAGTAATAAATGCAACTTTTAGATTTCGAAGTAGAATAAACTTCAAAACAGGAAGGAAATTTAATAATTCCCTTCTCTGTTTCTAGAAAAGAAGTTATTTTACTCCTGTAAATCGCTAAAAATAAAG
>CAIVGL010000035.1 GCA_903905505.1 uncultured Bacteroidia bacterium
TGTTCCAAGATTTGTTTAATGTGGTACCGTTCTAAATCAGCAATTGATCGGTATCGAGTTCCTGATTCGGCTTTTTGAGTTGGAAGAATTTGAGTCTGGTTAATGGATATATTCTCCAGCTCTAACACATCATTTTTGGAGAGGACCATCGCTTGAAGGATGGTATTTTCCAGTTCGTGAAGGTTGCCAGGCCAGTCATGGTTCGTTAAGAGCTCAATAACTCCAGCTCCAATCTTGACCACATTGCTATCGAAGGTATTATTCAGTTGAAATAAGAGGTGGATGACCAGATCGCGGATATCCTCTTTTCGTTCACGTAGCGGTGGGAGTTTAAGGGTAAATACTTTCAGTCGAGAGTAGAGATCTTCCCGAAATAATCCTTGGGACACCATAGCCTCCAGATCTTGGTTTGAAGCCATAATTAATCGGGCGCGCATCGGAATAGGATCTTCTCCCCCTACATGCTCGAACTCCATTTTTTGAAGTACCCCTAAAAGTTTCACTTGCAGACCAGGGGAGAGAGCCGAAACATCGTCTAGGAAGACAGTCCCCTCGCCTGCCAACTCAAATTTTCCTCTTTTATCCTGTATCGAGTTGACATAAGCTCCCCTATTCTCCCCAAACAGTTCGCTCTCGAGTAGTGTTTCGGGAACAAATTGACAGTTGACTTGAATAAATGGGTGATTGGCAGATATGCTTGAATAATGGATCAACTTGGCGGTTAGTTCTTTCTCTGTCCCAACTTCCCCTTCAATTAGCACATTGATTTTCGTGCGTGAGATTCGGCCGATATTCTTATAAATCTCTTTCATCTGGGGCGTTTTTCCA
The DNA here is from genome assembly GCA_903905505.1 of uncultured Bacteroidia bacterium. Taxonomy (GTDB): domain Bacteria; phylum Bacteroidota; class Bacteroidia; order Bacteroidales; family Prolixibacteraceae; genus JAAFHB01. Next base: position 829 of record CAIVGL010000035.1, read on the forward strand.
ACCAAGGCATGCTGATGAAACAGACTCTCAGGAGAACTATTATCATGGGGTAACTCATTTAATCCTCGACTAACTTTTGCCGAGAACAAGGCTTTATGCACCGTGTTCCGAAGTTGGGCTGGGTCAATGGGTTTTTCGAGGTAATCGAAAGCCCCGCGTTGAATCGATTTTATTGTTAGTGGAACGTCGCCATGACCAGTGAGAAGGATCACAGGGAGACCGCTATTTAGTTTGCGAATTTCAGCTAAAACTTCTAGACCATTGATCCCTGGGAGTTGAAAATCGGAGACCACGAGGCTTGGATGAACCGAGCGAATCATTTTAAGTGCCGATTCACCATCTTCAGCTTCGCTAATTTGATAACCAGAACGCTCAAGAATCTCTCGTATTAATTTAAGACTCAATTTATCATCATCAATAATTAAAATCTTCTCCATAATCCACAAGTTATAAAATGATTATAACCTAAACAGAAGCAGAGCTTAAAAGAAGCTTTAACCTGATCCGTTTCTACCAAATTTACACCAATTTGCTGAAAAATCATAATATTTTACCACATAAGTCGATTTGTTTTACACTCAAATTCAACCGATTGAACAGCCTCAGCGAATGAATTCATATAGCTTAGAATCATTATAAAGTATACTAAATCTGGCCATTTGTTTTTAGAAAGTAAAATATAATTTCTAATTTTAGGACTGCTAAAAAGGTCAGGATAAAAAACTAACTTAGGCTCCAGTAATCATTGTAAGATATTTACATACAGATAGTTAATATTTTTATTGCGTTGTTTTATGTGCGAGATTAATCGCGTTATGAAGCAGCATTTTCAATCAAGTCGCTTCTTCAGTGAAATTTTTGTTTTTTCAATTTGCAAAAACCGACTGAAGAGGTTGAATCCCTTTTTTCGATTTTTAAACCTATGATGCCCCTATTAATTCCGTTTTCCTTTCTTCGAAGGTTCAGTCTCTCGATCTATAGATAAATTATTTTACTTTTTAAATTATTGGCATGAAAAAACTACTCTTCTTAGCCCTTATTTGTTCATCCTCTTTGGCCTTAAAAGCGCAAAATGTGCAAATTCATTACGACATGGGAGATTCTCGGAAAATCCTTACGTCCACAGTTGAGTCATTTAAAACAGACAAGTACGGAAGCACCTTTTACTTTCTCGACATGAACTATGGGAAAGATGGTTCAGGGGTACAGGGGCCACAGCTCGCCTATTTTGAGCTTGCTCGTGGAATTAAATTCTGGAATAGTCCATTTGAGCTGCATGTGGAATACAATGGAGGATTCGGTCAATTTAAAGCGACACCTTTTAATGGGGCCTATCAGATTAATGATGCTTGGTTGTTTGGTGGAAATTACACGTGGAACACCAAAGATTATTCCAAAATTTTCACCCTTCAAGCGATGTACAAAAATATCAGAGGCAAGAATGATATGTCATTTCAGTTAACCGGAGTCTGGATTGTTCAATTATTTAAAAATAAGTTAACCTTCTCAGGGTTTGCCGATTTCTGGAGAGAAGACAATATCGTTGGTGTTGGTGCGAACACAAAAGCGACCAATTATGTCTTCTTGACTGAACCACAATTATGGTTAAATCTCACAAAACAATTCTCAGTGGGTGGCGAAGTTGAGATGAGCTCAAATTTTGGAGGTCACAATGGATTAATGGTTAATCCAACGATTGCATGTAAGTGGAATTTATAACTCACGATAAAATCAACCGATGCTCGAAAAACTATTTAAACTAACAGCAAATAAAACTTCGGTCAAGACTGAGGTTATTGCGGGGATCACCACGTTTATGACGATGGCGTACATCCTATTTCTGAATCCAAATATCCTCGCTTCAACAGGTATGGATAAGAATGCAGTCTTCTTTGCAACGGCTATCGCAGCTGGTTTTGTAACTATTGCAATGGGGTTAGTGGCTAACTTCCCGATTGCGCTGGCTCCTGGAATGGGATTAAACGCCTTATTTGCTACCGTAGCCCTCGCGGGTGTCGGAATGCCTTGGAGAATCGCCTTAGGTGCCGTGTTTATCTCCGGTATCATCTTTATTCTCCTTACTGTGACCAAAATCCGACAGATTCTTGTGGTGGCTGTTCCGAACTCGCTTAAACGAGCGATCACGGTTGGTATCGGACTATTTATCACCATTATCGGGTTGAAAATTTCAGATGTCATGGCAGTTTCGACCAACTTGATTCCACCAACGATGGAGTCACTGGCCAAATCAGGTGGTCATACCACGCTTCAATTTTTCGAATGGAACATTGGCATGGGAAGCTTTCACAATCCAATTATGGTGCTGGCTCTGATCGGTCTGGCGATAACCGCCTTACTGATGGCGCGTAAAGTAAAAGGGTCTTTATTAATTGGTATCGTGGTTACCACCATCATCGGTATTCCGATGCATGTGACTCATCTGCCTGAGAATTTAGTATTCTTCTCGCTGCCAAACTTAAGCAACCTCGCTGTCGGACAATTAGACATCATGGGTGCTCTGAATATGGGTATTTGGACTGTGGTGTTTACCTTCACGTTTGTTGAACTTTTCGACACCTTTGGAACACTTGTAGGGACAGCCAGTAAGGCTGGTCTTATTGGGAAAGATGGCAATTCACCCGTTATTGGCAAAGCCATGTTGGTTGATGCGGTTGGAGTATCGTTTGGCGCATTTATGGGGACTTCAACGGTAACGGCTTATGTGGAGAGTGCAGCAGGGATTAGCGAAGGGGGTCGTACTGGTTTAACAGCCGTAACGACAGGCTTACTTTTCTTGCTCGCCTTGTTAATCGCCCCTATCGCAGGGATGATTCCAGATGCAGCCACAGCACCAGCCTTGATTATCGTAGGGGTGTTAATGGCTTCTTCGGTTTTGGATATCGACTTTAATGATTTCACCGAAGGATTTCCAGCCTTTATAACATTTGTCTTGATGCCCTTTACCTACAGCATTGCCAACGGTATTGCAGGTGGAATTATTTTCTACACCATCTTAAAAGTCGGCACAGGAAAAGCCAAACAAGTCCATTGGATGATGTATCTGTTATTTGCCATTGTGGTCACCCGCTATCTCTTCTTAAGCGAATAGTCAGTTCATATACTCTAAAAGCGCTCCATTATCCGATGGGGCGCTTTTAGTTTGGAAAAATAGTCTATTTTTGACGGCACAATAAA
>CAIVGL010000036.1 GCA_903905505.1 uncultured Bacteroidia bacterium
AACGGCACCACCGATCGCGATGCGAACAGCTTTACGTTGTGAGGCAGGCTCACCATCGCGCAATACAGAACCTGCAAATGAACCCATCAAGGTAACTGTGATAGCCGAAACGATGCAAAGCAAACCTTCTGGATCGTATTTTTCACCATAAAGTCGACCAGGCAAAAACAGTTGATCAATCCAAGCGTTCATTCCAACACCTTCCTGATTTAATACACCTGCGCCAATACCAGGAACTGGAACAGCCAATTGAAGTATCGCAATTCCGACCATGATGCCCACTAACCAGCTCAATCGAGCCTTAAAAGTATTGGTATACAAAACAATGGTAGCAGCAAAAAGATATCCGAATCCAATCTGACCAAGCACACTTGCTATACGTATATCGGAAATACCAGTAAATTCATGTCTTAACGCCCCATTAGAGAAAACACCCAACAATACTAATAGTAATCCACGTTTTATAATTTTATACAATAGTGGCTTCTTGTCTGCGCCTTGTTCAACTTTAGAGGTCACAGCATAAGGAATGGCAACTCCAGAAATAAACATAAACATAGGGAAGATAAGGTCTTCAAAATGAAAGCCAACCCAAGACGCATGATGCATTTGCTCGGCAATCACGTGCAGCCATCCCCAATCAAATACTTTTGCAAGGGCTGCAATTAAACTGCCTCCTCCAACAATCCACAACATGTCAAAACCACGCAACACATCTAGCGAGTGCAGACGCTCCGATTGCTGACCTTCTTCCTTCTTTTTCATAGTTAATTTTCTTGGTGAATAATTTAGTTTTGTTCAAAGTTAAATATTTTGAATTAAGTGCCAAATCAATTCCAATCGATCGAAATCTTTAGTTGCTATATCGGTTTAGTGCTACTGACTTTTATTGTATTGCATTAAAAATAAAATCTCCAATCCAACAAGGCTTTAACCCAACTGAACAATCGCAAATTCTGTCTTTTTGTCACAAAACATGACATGATATTATTTTTTAAACCTGAAGCTATGTCAATTTTGCCAGTTCCAGAGGTTATACGAATTTGGCATATTCATTGGTAGGAAGAGTATATGAAGTTCAAATCTTGAATCAACAATTTAAAAACAAATATACAAAATGGGAAAAATTATTGGAATTGACTTAGGAACTACCAACTCATGTGTTGCCGTAATGGAAGGCAACGAGCCAGTGGTAATCCCTAACAGCGAAGGGAAAAGAACAACTCCTTCAGTAGTTGCATTTGTAGAAAACAGCGAACGTAAAGTTGGAGATCCAGCAAAACGTCAAGCGATTACAAATCCAAGCAAAACGATCTCCTCGATTAAACGACTAATGGGCGAGCCATTTTCAAATCTTTCAAAAGAGATTAAACGGGTTCCATTCTCTGTCGTTCAAGGAGATCATGATACACCGCGAGTAAAAATCGACGATCGGATGTATTCAGCTCAAGAGATCTCAGCAATGATTCTTCAGAAAATGAAGAAAACAGCTGAAGACTACCTTGGTCAAGAAGTTACCGAAGCGGTTATTACTGTACCTGCTTATTTCAATGACTCACAACGTCAAGCGACCAAAGAAGCAGGTGAGATTGCTGGGTTAAAAGTTCGTCGTATCATCAACGAGCCTACAGCAGCTGCATTAGCTTATGGCTTAGACAAGATGCACAAAGACATGAAAATCGCGGTCTTTGACCTTGGTGGTGGAACATTCGATATCTCAATCCTTGAATTAGGTGATGGTGTATTCGAAGTTAAATCAACCGATGGTGATACGCATCTTGGTGGTGATGATTTCGATCAAGCTATTGTAGACTGGTTAACTGACGAATTCAAAAAAGACGAAGGTGTAGACTTGCACAAAGATGCCATGGCTCTTCAACGTCTGAAAGAAGCAGCAGAAAAAGCGAAGATTGAACTATCAAGCTCTACGCAAACGGAGATCAATCTACCATATATCATGCCTGTTGATGGTGTGCCAAAGCATTTAGTTAAAACATTAACTCGTGCTAAGTTTGAGCAATTGTGCGACAAATTGATTAACGCAACCATGGATCCATGTTTGAAAGCATTGAAAAATGCCGGCATGACCGTTAAAGATATCGACGAAGTTATCCTAGTTGGTGGATCAACACGTATTCCAGCAATCCAGGAGAAAGTTCAAAATTTATTTGGCAAAACTCCATCAAAAGGGGTTAATCCAGATGAGGTTGTTGCTGTTGGAGCTGCTATTCAAGGAGGTGTACTTTCAGGTGAAGTTACCGACGTATTACTTCTTGATGTTACTCCATTATCCTTAGGTATTGAAACCATGGGTGGGGTTATGACCAAGCTTATTGAAGCAAACACAACTATTCCTACCAAGAAGGCTGAAACCTTCACCACTGCAGCAGATAGTCAACCATCGGTTGAGATCCATGTGCTACAAGGTGAGCGTCCGATGGCGACTGGAAACAAAACAATTGGTCGGTTCCACTTAGATGGTCTTCCACCAGCACCGCGTGGTGTTCCTCAGGTCGAAGTGGCTTTTGATATCGATGCCAATGGTATTCTTCATGTAACTGCGAAAGATAAAGCAACGAACAAAGAGCAATCAATTCGTATTGAAGCAACCACTGGACTTACGGACGAAGAGATCAAACGAATGAGAGATGAAGCTGCAGCAAATGCTGAAGCAGATAAGCTGACTGTTGATCGCGTTGAGAAGCTAAATCATGCCGACACGTTGATCTTCCAAACAGAGAAGCAATTAAAAGAGTTTGGTGACAAGCTTCCAGCTGACAAGAAAGGTCCTATCGAAGCGGCATTAGAAAAACTTAAAGAGGCGCATAAAGCTCAAGAGTTAGATGCAATTGATACAGCAACAGCTGAATTGAATGCGGTCTTCCAAGAGGCTTCTCAAGAGATGTACAATGCATCAAGTGCGCAAGGGGCTGAAGCTCAACCAGGTCATCAAGAACCTTCTGGAGCACAAGGCAAAGGAAAAAAAGGCGACAGCGAAGTAACTGATGTTGACTTTGAAGAAGTAAAGTAATACTGTTTAACCAATTCGGTTAGCCCAACAAAAAGTCCGCACTGCATAGTGCGGACTTTTTTATTATCGTTTAACGGAATTTAGGGTTCTGAAACCGACAAGTCTATCATAACGAGAGGAGAAGCTATGGTAATAGACAAAAATCTGATAGTCGTTCTCCGTGTCAACATGACTACCTTCTAACACCGTATTGTCAATGCGCTTTTCGTCAGTTGAAATGACTGCATACTGATAATCATAAAACCCCTGTTTTAGAGGCAATGCTAGTACATACTGTTTTAAATCAGCATTCCAGCTCATTTTATTCATTGGAAGACATCTCCAATCTGTCAATCCCCCAAAAACATAAACATCACTGTTCGACAAAGGCTCTCTAAGGTTAAGAGAGAAATGAACAACAATATAATCAGACTCCAGATCCGGATCAGCAGCTCTGCTATTTTTAATTAGATAACGGCCATTTAAATCACTCTCTGTCAGATAATC
>CAIVGL010000037.1 GCA_903905505.1 uncultured Bacteroidia bacterium
GAATCTTTTTCATTGAAGATCACCCTTCCTCCCATGACATTCACATTGGTGATCTTAACCAGATGTTCTCCCTGATCGAATATCCCATTGTTGTTTAAATCAAGGAATGGATAGAGCAAAAGACCTCCCTTGCTAATGGCCGAATTGTTGTTCCGATAGACATATCCATTATCGCCACCAAAAGCCAGTGAGCCTTGCAGACTCTGCGAGGTAATGGTGCTGCCACCCGACTGCGATATCGATAGATTGCTCCGCGCAAAAGGTAGATCGTATTTGAAGTTTGCGGTGATGAAATTGTCATTGTAGAGGATGTTTCGCTCATACGATAGCGAGAAGTTTCCTTTCGGGATATATTTTTCGATGCTTAATTTGGCTGTGATGACATTCCCATCTCGGATATTGTATTGCGCCGATGGTCGGAAAGTGTAGCCACTCTTCGAACGGTACGAGAGCGCTAGATCGGTTGTTGAATATGGCTGCATGTCATTTGTCCAGTTCACCATGGTCGTTGAATTGGCTGTATACTGTTGATAATAAGCCGAAAGCATCATATTTCCCTGGTTATAGTTGCTGGCCGAATAGACAAATTGAGTGTAATCCATCCGCAAGAAACCAGCGAGTTTCTTTATCCGTAGCGGTATCGAGAGCTTCGCTTTTCGCTCCTCCGGGGCATTAAACTGAGTGGCTAACTGTCCAGCTTCATATTTGGCATAGTCGATTTCCAAGAGGGCATCGCGGTGAAAATAGAGATCTAAAACACCTCTCGATCTTACCCCATGCGCATATTCCCCATTAACGGTAAGCTGACTAAAGGGCTGAAAGGTTAATTTAGCGTAAGGGATATACGGATTCTGGGCAATGGACGACAAATATTCCACTCCGCCACCGAGGGTTAACACGCGATTTAAACCATAGTTAAACTCGGCTTTTCCAAAACGACTCGAGAGGGTATCTTCGAGCACTCCACCAGACAATCCATATTCGAATTCTCCTTTGGGCATAATGGAGTAGGGCATATTCATGGTGCGCTCCTCGGTTCGTTCCTCACCTAACGGACTGTAAAACTTTAATCTTAGGGTGGTGTACCCATAGACAATAGGGACTTTAAACTGAAATAGCCCCGACGCATCGGCTTTGGTATAGTCGACCAGCACATTGTTGATGTAAAGCTCGACACTCCAGTTCGGACCAGTCACCTCATTAATCATATAATAGCCCGAAGCTTTACGAACGGTGGTGGGCGAATTGCGGATGGTAGCTCCCACAACCGGCGCATTGATAAACGAGATGGTCTGGTTCGAGATCTTCCCCAATTGAGCCTGTTTGATCAGCGATTGATCGTTGTCGATCCAGCGCCAGATGTAGTTGACTTGACGATTATCGAACTTGTATTGTGTGTAATAGTTGACCGACGCATTCGCCTCGCCACCCGCGAATTCAGTTCCAACGCCCAGGCTCATCAGGTGATTGGTGGGGCCATTCCAGGTTTGATACGAGGCGGCAGCCCAATCCATGGAACCAAATTTAAAGAGGTGGTAATTTCGTTTGATGATGGTATCGGCCACCACTTCCCCTTTGATTTTTGAAACGTTGGTGCGCAACTTCTCGATTCGCAACTGTTTGAAAATGGGTAGCTCGAAATTTGATTTTAGTAAGATTGTTAGCGAGCGGAGGTTAAAGGTTAGCGTGATGCCAAACGCCTCGTCGAAGAGCGACGACTCCATATACAAGGCCCCCAGCTCTTTGGTGACTCCAAATTGGGTGTCGATGGTCCGATTGCCAATTTTAAGCTGTTTGCTTTTTAGGTCGATGGAATAAACCTGACTCTCTTTTTCGATAAACCCGCTCACCGAATTTCCATCTTTGGCGACGATGCAAGGGATGTTTAGCGTATTAAAAAGATCTTCAATGTTGATAAATAGCAGTTTGTTATTGCCGTAGATGGCATCGATGTAGAACATCTTATACCCTTCAATCACCACGCGCACCGGCACCTCTTCGTACGAGGTTAGCGGAGCAGTGACCTTATTCGCGAGTGGCAACCCTTGTGTGGTAAGGGTTAGGCTAATCAGTACGAACCAGGCAAGCAGAACCCGTGTGATTCCAACGAAACAGAGCCTTCCCGCAGATATTGGTCTGGAGATAAAGGAGTCTATGCCGGAGGAATTTTTCATGACTTATTCCTGATTAAAGGTGATGCTAAATGTTCCTGAATATTCGCCTGGAATTGCGGTTCCAGGTACCGTTAGTGTTCCGCCCATCCGCAATGGAGTGACGAAATTGCAGTCGCTATTGGTGAAAAATGTCGAATGATTAACCCCTTTTTCTGTAGGGCCAAGATTCAGCGTAAGCGAACCACCATTTGATCCAGTTAGTGTAATTTGACCGTCAAAATCGATGTTTACCGTACGTCCTTCACAAAGTTTTATCTCAAAGATTGCCGGATGCGCAGTGGGCGCTATCGAGAGGAGCGCTACAGATCCCGTTGTTGATCGGCTTCCATCCCATCCGACCGAAACGGTCCCTCCTGCTCCACTTGTTAAGCAGAAGGTGCCGAAATGAATCCCTTGGCTAGGGTTTATGGTGATCGTCCGTTGGGGTAGCACCGGCTGGGCAAAAGTCACACTTGCGCAGAGGGTTAAAAAAAGGATTGAAAGCACCCCTTTTCTGAACTTTTTATGGATAATTCCTGCGCTCATTGCACCCTGATTAATAGTTTGAATGTTCATGCCACCTTCGGTTGCCTGATGGAGACAACCGATTTAACTTCTTATTTTATGGTCGTTACAGCTAAGTTTGCTCGTTGTAGGTCTTCTACACTAGCCTCTTTCTCTGCGTAAACCATGTATTTGGCATCATCGGGTGTGGTGTAGCGAACTTTGAGGTTCCCCGCCTTGAGAACGACGCCTTTCACTTGGTTTAACTTGACCGATACATTCCGATGATCGAGGTTGGTATAGACGCCAACTCCTTTTATCAGACCAACGGCAATGGGTTTATTTTTTCCTGAAATGTATTCGACCACTAAATCGCCATAGGTGGAGCAGTTGCCCGCCCGGTTGATGGTAAAATCGAGTGTTGGAATGGTGTCATTGACTACGCTTAGTCTAAGATTTGTGAAGGTGGAGGCCACATTAAGTGTTCCAGTTCTCACAATAACAGGTATGCTGATTCCAAAGATTGGAATTAACTGGACGCTGACCAAGGTGGTATCTTTGAACGGATTTTTTGAACCCAGTGGTGTATAATCTTTCTCAGACCGAAAATAGAGATGTGATCGATATTCTCCTGCCACCATATTGGGCGTTCGTCGGCATTGCAACATAATCACTTGGGGCTCGCCTGGGGCCAAGGTTACGGTACGTGGGAATATCCGAAGATAGGGCTCTGCACTCATCTTTTGATTACTCTTTTTATCAAGCGAGATAAAACTTCCATCGTCTTTCATGTTTTTTTCAACAAATGAGATCGAATAGGTGGTGGTGTCTTTCCCGGTGTTTACCAGGCTCAGCTCTTCGCGTTGGTTGTTTCCCTCGAAAACCACACGACGTGGGGTAATCAAAAGATCGCCTTGGGCAATAAGTTGCAGACTGCTGCTTAGCAAGGCGAATACTAGGAGGACTAAAGATCTTTTCATGGCACTTAAGAATTGGGTTTTTACTGATTTCAGGTATCTGAAACTTCTTAAACCTAAAGGGAGTGCCTTTGTAAAAGACACTTCCCTTTATGGATATGCATTAGCTTAATTGTAGTCTACAGTCGCATCGAATGTTCCTGCATAGATTCCGCCAACAGCTGAAGCTGGTACAGTTAACACTCCTCCAACTTTAAAATTATCGGTTCCTGATCCGCTAAGGGTACTTGTTACAGCATCTCCACTTGCTCCATTAAATCGAGCTTTTAAGGTACCGATGGTCATGGTGGCAGTAGCTCCAACAGTTTCTGTTACCGTAATTGTTCCTGGTAGTGTAAGTGCATAGGTAACATTCTGAGTACCTGTAACATTGTAAGCTGCATGTGTAGCATAAGGAGCAACCGCTGATGCTGAAACACCTGCAGAAAAAGTACGTGTAAGACTGCTAGTAGGAAGTGTAACTGTTCCACCTGCACCTGCTAAAATGTTAATTGTACCAAAATGCAATACTCCAGTTTCGGTTAGCGTCATCGGAACAATAAGTTTTGCACCTGCAGTAGTTCCTGTTACTTGAGCAGAAGTTTGCGCCATTACGGCAGTTGAGAAGCTTACGCTCATAGCGATAGCTGCGAAAAGAAGAAATGATTTTTTCATGTTTTTTGTTTTTTTGTTTTGTAAGAATTAAAATGAATGGTTTTGCCTGATTGTCTTGCTCTCATTACCTGGTAATGAATGTCAAGTCGGTTCGCTAGGCCGCTTACCTACTAGGATTACGTTGTTCACTGTTTCGCTTTCCGTTGCTTTTTAGTTTTTTATTGGTTATGGAGATGAATTGTTACACCAAACCTTTCGGACCATCTCTCCTTGTTGGTTGTTTAACTTAACGACTAAGAGTGTTTTCCCTGGAGTAAAATCAAGGATATGTTGTGAGTTTGATCCTAAGAGGTGTTCGTAAACTTTGCGACCCAGGATATCGTAAATGGCGACATGTGCAGATTGGTCAACTTGGGTGAGATCAACCAAGATATGGAGGCCATCGGAGGAGATCTTTGCCGGCAGTTCTAAGATCTGATCGGCTTTAATAGGGGCAAAATGGAGCATAAACCGGTTGGGCTGATCGGCTGCCGTGGCACTAAACCGGTAGGTCGATTGGCTGTTTAAATTTTGAACTGTTTTCGCCTGACGATCTTCTAAGATTACCGTTTTAAAGAGGGCTGGGTTGAAATCAAAGGTTAAGGTATATCGTCCAGTGGTGCC
>CAIVGL010000038.1 GCA_903905505.1 uncultured Bacteroidia bacterium
GCATTTGGATATAGCAAAGAGGAGATGATGATTGTCATCAAAGAGATGGCTGAAACGGCTCAAGAACCAACAAGTTCAATGGGTAACGATACTCCACTTGCCGTTTTATCCGATAAGCCAAAACGTTTCTTTAGCTATTTCCGACAACTATTTGCACAGGTTACCAATCCTCCAATCGATCCGATCAGAGAAGGTTTGGTGATGTCGCTAACCCATTACATTGGTTCGGTCAGCAGCAACATACTTGAAGAGACTCCAAACCACTGTAGTCTAGTTAAATTTGAAAGTCCAATTATCACCAATACAGATCTTGGAAAGATTAAAGATCTAAAGCACGAATCGTTTACACATGCTATCATTCCTATGCTTTTCCCTGTAAATGGTGGAGCAGCAGGATTTAAAAAAGCTTTTGATGACATGTTAGTGCAGGCAGAAAAAGCGGTGGACGAAAATAAAAATTTCATCATTCTAAGCGACCGCAATGTAGATGAGAACATGGCTCCAATACCGTCGTTATTATCGGTGGCGGCAGTCCATCATCATCTGATCAAGAGTAAGAAAAGAATGCAGATTGGCATTATTGTTGAGAGTGCCGAACCACGCGAAATCATGCATTTTGCCTTACTATTTGGTTATGGTGCTAGTGTCGTCAATCCTTATCTAGCCTTTGCTGCTATTGATTATTTAGTCAATGAAGAGGAGATTAAATTACCTTATGCTGAGGCTCGAAAAAACTACATCAAATCAATTGATAAAGGATTATTAAAAGTAATCTCTAAGATGGGTATCTCTACCCTACAGTCTTACCATGGAGCAGAGCTATTTGAGGCAGTTGGTGTTAGCGATGAGCTAATAAACAACTACTTTAAAGGTACGCCATCGCGTATTGGTGGAGTCAGTTACGAAGAGATCTTCAAAGAGGCGATGATCTTCCATGACGAAGCCTATAAAAACCCAACAAAGAAAGTATCGTTTTCAACAGTTGGAGAATATCACTATAGAAATCATGGTGAGTTTCATGCATGGAATCCTCAAAGTGTTGGTTTACTTCAATGGGCTACTAAATCTGATGACTATCAGACCTATAAAAAATTCAGCAAACTTGTTGACGATCAAAATGCACAACCTGCCTTTATTCGTGGGATATTAAAATGGAAGCACAATCCTATTCCGATTGAGGAAGTTGAGCCTGCCGAGAACATCATGAAACGGTTTGTAACCGGAGCGATGTCGTACGGATCAATTTCAAAAGAGGCTCACGAGGCTATTGCTGTGGCGATGAACACCATTGGTGGTCGTAGTAATACAGGTGAAGGTGGAGAAGATGCTGGACGATTTGGAACAGATCGGAATTCAAAAATCAAACAAATTGCATCTGGTCGTTTTGGGGTTACCAACAACTACCTTATCAATGCACATGAGCTTCAGATAAAAATTGCTCAAGGGGCTAAACCAGGAGAAGGGGGTCAGTTACCGGGCTTTAAGATTAATAAAATCATTGCTAAACTAAGGCATTCGACGCCAGGAATCACCTTGATATCACCACCACCTCATCATGATATTTATTCAATTGAGGATTTAGCTCAACTTATTTTCGACTTAAAGAATGTCAATCCAGATGCCAAAGTTTCGGTTAAACTTGTTGCAGAATCGGGTGTTGGCACTATTGCAGCCGGTGTAGCAAAAGGATTTTCAGATATTATTATTGTCAGTGGATGCGAAGGTGGTACTGGAGCTTCACCTGCTAGTTCGATCAAACATGCTGGTTTACCCGCTGAATTTGGAATTGCTGAAACGCAGCAGACCCTGGTGATGAACAATCTGCGTGGCCGTGTTAAACTTCAAGTAGACGGACAATTAAAAACGGGTCGCGATGTGGTGATCATGGGGATGTTAGGAGCTGAAGAGTTTGGCTTTGCAACTGGTGCCTTGATCTCACTTGGATGTATTATGATGCGTAAATGCCATTTAAACACTTGCCCTGCCGGTATTGCAACACAAAATAAAAACCTAAGAAAACGATTCTTAGGCCGATCACAATTCGTGATTAACTATTTCACGTTTATCTCTCAAGAGATTCGCGAGTATATGGCTGAGATTGGGGTGAGAAACTTTGACGATTTAGTTGGTCGAGTTGATCTACTTGAGCAAAACCATGAAGTGACCAATTGGAAGATGAAGAATGTAGATTTATCTAAATTCCTTAACCTACCTAAAGAAGCAAAGCTATATCCTATTCGCAATACACATCCAAATACGAAGAACTTAGACGACGTAATTGACAAGACCTTAATTAAAGAGGCCAACAAAGCGATTAAGAGTGGCGAAAAAGTATGGCTAACACATAGCATACACAATGCCATGCGTACGGTGGGAGCCATGTTGTCGGGTCAGATTTCAAAAAGATATGGTGAAGAAGGATTACCTAAAGACACGATCAACTGCACGTTCAATGGAACAGCAGGTCAGAGTTTCGGTGCCTTCTTAGTTAAAGGGGTATCCTTCAAACTTGAAGGCGATGCGAACGATTATCTTGGCAAGGGTCTTTCAGGTGGTCGTATCGTTGTTGTACCACCAACCGGATCGACTTTCGAACCAGAAAAAAATATCATTGTAGGTAATACCACCTTATACGGAGCCACCAGTGGTGATGTATTTATTCAAGGAGTAGCTGGCGAACGGTTCTGCGTAAGGAATTCAGGTGCCAGAGCGGTTGTGGAAGGATCGGGCGATCACTGTTGTGAATATATGACAGGTGGACGTACGGTAGTACTGGGAACAACAGGTCGCAACTTTGCTGCTGGGATGAGCGGAGGTATTGCTTATGTCCTTGATGA